>JBBPZQ010000173.1:0-42805 GCA_038198935.1 Anaerolineae bacterium | reverse complement strand
GTGCGCAGTCTCGGGTCTTTGCTCTTGCGATAGAGTTCATCGAGCTCTCGACGCTGCTGTTCATTCAACGGAGGCACGTGGATTGCTTGCATGCCTCCCAGTGTACTTCAATCCGTCAAGACTTTGTTGGTTGTACTTAGTGCTGAATCCGAGGAGGTCGCGCCCGGCGTCGTCATTGACTTTGACGCGAACAATCATATCGTCGGCATCGAAGTCGAAGATGCGAGCAAGTTGCTTGACCTATCGCAACTCGAAGTCTCGTCTCTGCCGCTGATGAGCTTCGTGGTCAACCGCGAAGCACCGCTTCTCGCGTAACCTTCTTTCACTGAGCCAATATAACAGGAGCCTATTCTTTGCGATGGACTTTACTCGCCTCGCCGCGCCTGAAAGCGCAGGCATGAATCCGCAGAAGATTGACGCACTGCATCACGCCATCGAGACGCAAATCGCCGATGGCTTGTCGCCGAGTGCGCAAGTCGTGGTCGCGCGACACGGCCAGCCTGTCGTGGACATCGCGCTCGGCGTAGCGCGGCGCGACCCGCTCATGCCCGTCACGCACGATACGCTGTTCTACTCGTGGTCGGTCGGCAAGCCAATCACGGCGATGGCGGTGCATCTGCTGATCGAGCGCGGGCAATTGTCGCTCGACGATCCCATCGTGAAGCATTGGCCTGAGTTCGGCAAGCATGGTAAGGATCGCGTGCTAGTGCGGCACGTGCTCTCGCATCGCGCAGGTTTTCCGATTAGCCCCGAATCCTTCCACTGGTACGACTACCACGATTGGGACGCAGCAGTGCGCGGCATGGAAGACGCGGAATTGAAGTTCGAGCCGGGCAGCGCGGTGCAGTATCACGCACTTACCTTCGGCTGGACGCTCGGCGAGTTGGTGCGCCGTGCGGATGGGCGGCGCATCGAAGATTTCGTGAGCGACGAATTCTTCTTGCCGCTGCGAATGGGCAACACGCACCTTAAACTACCCGAAGAATTATTGCCGCGCACCGTCGAACTGGTCGCCGCGCCCGACGATGAGGATAGTATCAAAGGCGCGGCGCTGTTCAACTTCCCGCAGATGCGCTGCGCCGTCATCCCCGCCGCTGGACTGCACACGACGGCGCGTGACCTCGCGCGCTTCTATCAGATGCTGTTGAATGGCGGCGAGTTGCATGGCGCGCGTGTGTTCGCGCCCGAAAGCATCATGCGCGCACGCACGCCTTCCAATCTGCCGAATGAAGTCGAGCGAGACAATGGCGCACCGTCGCACCGCTCGTATGGATTCGATTTGGGCCACCACGGCAGCCGCATGTGGGGCGGCGAGCGCGCCAACGCGATGACCTTCGGTCACAATGGCTGGGGGACGAACATGACGTGGGCGGACCCAGAGCGCGACCTGCTATGTGTGGTGTTGAACAACGGGATGCAGAACGACGTTGTGAACTTCAATCGGCTGCACGCGCTGAGCGAGTTGGCGCTGGAAGCATGTGATCCGTAATGCGTGATGCGTATTCCGTTATGATTAATTCACGCATCACGCATTAGATTGTCTTCGTAACTTTCTGTATTCCTCTCGGCTGATCGGGATCGAAGCCGCGCGCGCGGGCAAGCTGGTACGCGAGTAGTTGCGCAGGCACGATGGCGACAATCGGCGAGAGCCATTCGGGGATGTCGCGCGGCAGCGCAATCGGCGCGGCTGCAAGCGAGAGCGCTGCGTCGCCATCGGAAATGACGACGGACTGCGCGCCTCGCTTCTTCACTTCACGCAAAACCTCTTGCACCTCATCAAACACGGCGCCGCTTGGATTCACCACGACCACTGGAAAGTTCTCCTCGACTAGCGCAATCGGTCCGTGCAGGAAATCCGCCGCCGAGTATGGCTCTGCGGCGACCAGTGCGAGTTCCTTCAGCTTCAGCGCGCTCTCGAACACCGTTGCATAATTGAAGCCGCGCCCAATCACAACACAGTGCTCCGCAGGCGCAAGCAAGTGCGCAGCTTGCGCGATAGCTTGCTGCCTATCGCGCTGCAAAACTAATTGCACCAACTCAGGCAGGCGCGCCAATTGTGTGCTTGCCAAATCTGTATCGTCTAACGCGCACGACAGCATCGCCAGCGCAAGCAACTGCGCGGTGTACGTCTTCGTCGCCGCGATGCTGTGCTCGACGCCGGCGTGCAAACCGATGACATGATCGGCAGCGCTCGCCAGCGGCGAATCGGCGGCGTTGGTGATGGCAAGCGTCGCGCAGCCCTGGCGTTTGCCTTCCGCGATGACGGCGACCAGATCGGGTGACGCGCCCGACTGCGAGATGCCGATCACCAACGCACCGTCGAGTTGCGGTGCAGAATAATAGAGCGTGAACAAGGACGGCGCGGCGAGCGAAACCATGCGGCGATTGCGCACGCCGAATAAATATAGCGCGTAGCGCGCCGCATTGTCTGATGTGCCGCGCGCGGCGATGAGGATGAGGCGTGGATTGCGCGCACGAATGGTGGACGCGAGCTGCTGAACGTGCGCCCATTCTTGTTCGAGCAGTCGGCGCAGCACGTTCGGTTGATCGTGAATTTCTGATAGCAGCAGCGACGTCAAAATCTTTTTCACCGCACGGGCACGGAGGACGCAGAGATTTGGTTAACCCTGCACGGGCTTCGCGCCTTCGCGGCTCCTTTATTTCGTCGCATACACGACTTCGCCATTCACAAGCGTGTGCGTGACGCGCAAGCTTTCGTCCAGCACGACGAGATCAGCCGCGCAGCCAACCGCGATGCGGCCCAGTTGTTGCAAGCCGAGTAGGTTCGCGGGTGTCGTGCTCGCCATCGTCAGTGCGTCGGCGAGCGAGCACGCGCCCCATGCGACCACGTTGCGCACCGCTTGATCCATCGTGAGGATGCTGCCCGCGAGCGTGGCACCGCGTCCTGAGCCTGCCTGCCCTGCGGGATGTAACGCACGGGTCGAAGGATCGTCTAAGCGCGCCGAAGTCTCATCAACCATCACGCGCCGGTCGCCGAGCATGTATTCGCCTGCGCCAAGTCCCGCCGCCGCCATTGCATCGCTCACGAGCGTGATGCACTCGACGCCCTTCGCTTTGATCAGCCATGTGAAAATCGAAGGGTGCACGTGCACGCCGTCGGCGATCACGCCGACTGTCGCACGCTCATCCGCGAGCAATGCGCCAAGTGCGCCCGGCTCACGGTGATGCAGCGGATTCATCGCGTTGAACAGGTGCGTGCCCCACGTCGCACCGGCGTTGAGCGCGGCATATGTTTGCGCATACGTCGCCGCCGTGTGCCCGATGCTCACGACGACGTTGCGCTCACGCAAATCGTGGATCGCCTGCAAGGCGTTGTCTAATTCTGGCGCGAGCGTCATCAACCGCACATGCTCGTTAATCAGTCCATCGCTGAGTGGATCGGCGCGTGCGTGCAAGTGATCGGGATTGTGCGCGCCATTGCGCGCGAGCGCAAGATACGGACCTTCGAGGTGCAGACCGAGCACGCGCGCTTGTCGGCCAGTCTTGCCGAACAGTGACAGCGGCGAGAGCGCGTCGAAGGCTTTACGATAGGTTGCGAGCGGTGCGCTGATGATCGTCGGCAGGTATGCGGTCACGCCCGTCGGCAGCAGCGCCGACGCGAGATGATACACCGTCTCAGGCTCGGCGGTCACATCAATGCCGAATGCGCCGTTCACTTGCAGGTCAATGAAACCCGGCGCGATGATCTGCGTGTCGCTCGTGTCCGTCGCGCGCACGTCTGCGATGACGCCATGCTCGATTGCGACCTCGCCTGCGCGCAGCACGCCGTCGGAGAAGAGCACACGACCTGCGAGCGTTACTCGATCCATGCGAACTCTTTACCATGCAGTGCGTCGAGCGCGATCCACGCGGCGCCCGTCGCCGCATCCACGCTCGGCAGCACGGCTTTGGCATACGCCGTGTGCTCGCTCAATGCGCGGCGCATAGCGTGCTCGAACATAGCAGAGCGAAACAAACTGCCGAACAGCACGACGTTAAACGCGGCCGTGTGCATCGCCAATCTGCGCGCGACGACCTCAACCGCATTCGCCAGCGCCTCCACACCTTGCGTCACGAAGTGCAGCGCAACCTTGTCGCCCGCCTGCGCCGCGTCAAGCGTGAGTGGCGCAAGTGATGCAACGTTGTCGCGAGTCCACGCCGGACTGTATGCCCAGCCGATCAAGTCTTCAGGTTGTGGCAAGTTAAGAGCGGCCAAGTAGCGCGCCGTCAGCGCAGTCGCATCACCGCGCCCATCGTGCGCGCGCGCGATGGCGAACAAAGACTGCTCGGCGAGCCACCAGCCGCTGCCCTCGTCACCGAGATGGTAGCCCCAACCACCTGCGCGCGTCCTCGTACCGTCGGGCGCGAAGCCATAGATGATCGAACCCGTGCCCGCGATGACGACGATGCCTTCCGCTTTGCCCGCGCCACTGTACAGCGCGGCAATCGCATCGTTGCAGACCACGACGCGCGCATCGGGCAACGCAACACGCGCGAATGATTCTGCGACACCCCGATCAGTAGGCCGATCCACGCCGCTCAGGGCAAAGCACGCGTGAGTGATTTGCGCGCGTGCGACTTGCACTTGTGCGAGCGCGGCGTCAATCGCATGTTGGATGTTCGCGAGCGTCGTCTCTTTGCCCGCCGAGTGATAGTTGCCGGGTCCCGCAGAGCCGCGTCCCACCACGCGGCGCGCTTCGTCCATGACGACGGCGCGCGTGGACGTGCCGCCGGCGTCGAGACCAATCACATAAGACATGCTCAGAATCTTTTAACGGCATAGGCACAGAGGGGTGCGCAGAGAAATGTTTTAGACCTCTGTGTTCAATGCGCCTGGGCGGTGATACCGACTGGGTGTGTGACTTCTTCAGTTGGCAATGCGTTGCTGTTTGCAATTGCTTGATGCAGTTGCACGCGGAACTGCGCCATCGCATCGGCGTTGTCGCGGCCGTAATAAACGCGATTGGTCAGACAGCACACGACCAGATCGCGCGCAGGGTCAATCCACAATGATGTGCCCGTGTAGCCGAGATGACCGAATGTCTGTGGCGAGAGCGGGTTGCTGCTCGCGTCGAGGTTGGGCGACCAGAGCGCGAAGCCAAGCCCGCGCCGCACGTCGCCCTGCTGCGCTTGCACGCGAGTCATCTCGTGAACGGTTTCATGTTGCAGCAACGGCGAGCCGTCGCGCCGATACAGTTCGCCGAGCGCCGCCACGTCACGCACGCTGCCAAACAGTCCTGCATGGCCCGCGATACCGTCCATGCCCCCCGCATTCTCGTCGTGCACTTCGCCTATGAGTTGTCGCTCACGCCAGCGGCACACTTCGGTCGGCGCGATGTTGACGCGCTCGGCCGGATTGTACGTGATGCTGTCGAGGTGCAATGGCGCGGTCACGCGCTCGCGCACGATCTGATCAAGCCGCTTGCCGTCCAAACGTTCGAGCGCGTATCCGAGCAAGATAAGGCCGATGTCGCTGTACACGACGCGCGTGCCCATCGGAAAAGCAAACGTGCCTGACAGCACTTGTTCGTACGCGCGCTCACGACTACCCAACCTAAACAACGGCAGCCATGCGGGCAATCCGGAGTTATGCGCAAGCAAATGGCGAAACGTGATGCAGCCCGCATCCGTCATCTCGTCCGTCGGCGGCACGACGGCAACGCTCGCACCCGTCTGCGCGGGATCGGGATACGGCTCAATCGGACGCGCGCCGTCGAATTCAGGCAAGAGTAAGCGTACAGGTTGATCGAGTGAGACCCGGCCTTCTTCCACGAACGTCATGAACGCTGTGACGGTGAACAACTTGGAGACGGACGCGAGGTCGAAGCGCGTTGTGAGCTGGGTGGGTAGTTGGTTGGTTGGCGGATCAAGATAACCAAACGCGCGCGCATAAACTTCTGCACCGCCGACGTTCACGACGAGGGCGGCGGCCGGAAAGGTGCGCGTGAGGTGTGCGCCGATCACCGATTCGATTGCGTCAACGGCTAGCCTTGTCATGGCTGATTATAACATCGCGGTCTGGCGCACAGGCGATTGATTGCGCGCAGAGGGCATGATAAACTGAACGCACAGAAACCAGTCAGCATTGACGGAGGACCAGTCATGATCAATTTGGGCGTGATTGACATTCTGCTCGTCGTAATCTTACTTGCCGTATTTGTCTATGCCTCGCGGCGGAAGGAGATGATGACATTCTACGTCGTGCTCGTGATCGTGCTCATCATCGAATTGGAGCGGCTTGTGCCCGGCTCGTTGCAAGCACTGGGCAACGCGATTCGCGGCATTGACACGGTCAACGCCAGCCTGCCGCACGTCTCCATTCAACCCATCATTACGATCAGCAAGTGATGAACGCAGCTCGGCTGCCCGGCACGCCGCGCCAGCAATCGCTGCAGCGCGCCATCGTGCAAGCGTTTGCCGAAGACCCCGCGATCATCACCATTGGCGTGTTCGGCTCGCTCGCGCGTCCCGAATGTGACGAGTGGTCGGACATTGACCTCGACGTAACCGGCGCGCCGACGACATGCACCATGCGCCTGCACAGATTCAACACCTTGCCGAGCATCTGAACGGGCACGGGTTTCCAACGCTTCAGGTTGTCTGGAAGACGTCGAACAGCGCCGAACTGCTGCTCGACATGCTGGATCGGATAGACCTCACGATCCATACACCCGAAACGAGCAAGGCAGAAGTGCTGCGCGAGTTGGTCTTGCTGCGCGGTGAGCGCGGCGCTTTGCCGCCCGACGGCAGAGCGGCAATCAGCATTGAGGAGTCGCAGCGCATGGTCGAACTACTGCACGCCAAGATGCCCACGGGCGCGCTGTACGTTGCCATCGCGCTGAGGCGAGGTCGCTTATGGGACGCGCTCGTGATGCTTCAGCAAATGCGCGAGCGCGTGATGTCGATCTACGGACTCACGCGCGGCAGCAACCTGCCTGAACGATACTTCTTGGGTCGTGCCGACGATGAACTCCGCGTTGCGCTCGGCAGCACGCTGGCGTTGTATGAGCGTGAATCGTTGCGTGCGCGCTGCGCGGGCTGATGGTATTGTACACGGCGCGGTGCGCGCATATCAGTAATGGGCAGTTGAGCATCAGCGCGGCACAAGCTGATGTGTTCAGCCGCGTCGAGCGACTGCTTGAACCGCAGCGCACCTATTCGTAAATGTTCCGAACCGCTTCCAAGCGTGCGACACTATCCTTCAGCCCTCCCTCGCGGTTGCGCGCAAGCCACAACCGCCGATACTCCGGCAGCAGGTCGTTCAAATCCGCGCGCAGTTTGCTTTTCAGTTCGCGCGCGACCTTCGGATCGTCTTCCCACGCGAGCAATCCCAAGCCGCTGGCATGATGCAGCAAGTTCGCGGCAAAATCGAATTCGTCGAGAATCAGTTCGGCATCGGCGCGCTGCATGTCGGCGCGCTCAATCGGCGACATTGCATCGCCAATCGCCGCCATCGCGCGCTCGAACGACGTCGGGTCCACGTCGCGCAAATTCCGCATCGCTTCGAGCGCGTTGTCACCGATCCGATGCGGCTGGTACAACATGATGACCAGCCCCGACGCGTTGTGGAAATAGCGCAGCGATTGATAGAGGTTGCCCATGTCGTACGCGACCTTGCCCATCACGCCTGCGCGGTCGCGGAACGCGAATTGATTGAGCGCAGCGACGAGGTCAATCTCGCGGTTTGCCTCGACACACCACGACAGCGCCGCACCATACGCGAAGCCGAGATAACTGACGGGCAAGAATTGCCAATGACCGTTGTCGCCCCAATCGGTGTTCAGGAACCCAATCGCGCCGTGCTTCAATCCATTCTCCGCTGCGTTGAGCAAATTTGCTTTCGCGTTGTCGGTGCGACCCGCTACCGTGTTCCACGTTGACGTGCCCGGACAAACGTAAAAGGGCACGCCTGACGCGGCGAACTTCGCGGCGTGCTCCCCAAACGGATGCGTCGCCTCGTAGCCCCATTCGAGCGCAATCGCATCTTTGGGCAACTCGGCAATCAGCTCGGGATATTTGATGATGATGTCGCCCCAGAACTGCATCGTGCGCCCACGCCCCTTCACCTCGTCATAAATCTTCAGCAGGAAGTCGAGATAGACTCGCCCCTTGCCACGCCGCTCGCATTCTTCTTGGCTGCGCCCGAAGCCGAGATCAACTGTCTCGTCGCCGCCGACGTTGAACAGGCGGCTTGAAAAATTCGGCAGCAACTCGTCGTAAAGACTTCGGATTAGCTCAAGGCTGCGCGGGTCAGTCGGACACAGTCCAGATGGATCACGCTCGCCCCACTCCGTCATACCGCGCGCCTGCATCTCGCCAAGCGGACGATAGCGCTCGTGCTTGAGCCAGCGCTCCATGTGTCCGAACGAATTTTGATTCGGCACGAGTTCGATGAAGCGGCGGCGGCAGTACGCATCGAGTTCGAGAATTTCTTCTTCGGTTATGGGCGACGCGTCAGTCCACACGTCAGGATGATTGCGATAGCTAAAGGTGTGCTCGGTGTACATTTGCAGTTGGTTGATCTTCCACGAGCCGAGCATCTCCACCAGCGCGTACAACGTGTCCATCGTTGGCACTTTGTCGCGCGAGATGTCGAGCATGACGCCGCGCGCGGGGAAGTCGGGGTGGTCGGCGATGTGCAAACAGGGCAAGGCGGTTGGTTGGTTGGTTAGTTGGTTAGATTGTTCAAGGATTTGGACGAGTGTGCACACGCCATAAAAAATCCCAGCTGTGTCGTGCGCGATGAGGCTGACGGTGTTTGGCGTGATGGTCAGTTCGTAGCCCTGCGGCTGTGCGACGCGAGACGGGTCCACCCACAGCAGCGCGCCGATCTCTTGCGCGGGTCCGGCCTCGCTCGCGGCGAGCGACCATTCGACGTTCGCGTGGACGCGCAGTGCCGTCTGCAAGCGTTGCGCGCTGAACAGCAAATCTTGCGCGGGCGCGCCGTCGAGCACGATGCGCCGCACTTCCGCGATAGTGTAGAAGCCATTCGTCAACGTGAGTTCGTGTGGTCGCGGTAACAAAATCAGGTCGGGCATTGAGAATCCTTGTCACAAAAATATAACGGCGCAATTCGAGCGTGCTATCAACGCTCGCGCGCCGCTACGCTTGGCGTCTCAGCGTGTCATTGTGATGCGTGCCAAGCGGCCAACAACTCTTGTTCTTTCTCAGGCTTCAAACCGGCGCGCCACGTGTGATCGGTTGGGCGCGTCGCCGCCCACGCGAGCGTGTCGCGAATCGTGTCGGCGAGCGGGCGGAACGTGAGTCCTGCGGCAACGGCTTTGCAAACGTTGGCTGTGTTGAAGCCTGCATGATCTTCGCTCGGTACCCACAGCGGCAGTTCAGTCCACGGCGTCACGCCGCGCTCCAGCAAAAACTTTTCAGAAATCCACGTGATGCGTGCATCACTGCCGCTCACGGCTTTGCTCTCGTGCAGCACTTTGTACATCGTCAGCGTGTAATCGGGACCCGTCGCGTTGTACGTGCCGCTCTGCTGCTGCTCGACCATGCGCACGTTCCACTCGGCGAGGTCGCGCACGTCAATGATCTGCACGGGCATGTCAGGTGTGCCCGGCGCGAGCACCTCGCCGCCGCGCGCCACGCGCACGGGCCAATAGGTGAAGCGGTCGGTCGGATCGTGGGGGCCCACGATTAAACCCGGACGAATGGTGAGCGCACGCTCGCCGTAAATTTGCTCGACCGTCTGTTCGCACAGCGCCTTGAGGGGCCCGTACGTTTGCCCCGTGATCTGCTCGACCGACGGGTCTTCGAGCGTGCCGACTTGATAACGTTCGTCGGCATCCGGCGATTTGAAATCGCGATAGACCGAAATGCTGGAGATGAACGTGTAATGCTTCACCGCATCGCGCAGCAACTCCGCAGACGCGCGCACGATACGCGGCACGTAGCCGCTCGTGTCAATCACCGCATCCCAACGTCGTCCGTGCAACGCGCTCATGTCACTGCCGCGATCACCGCGCAACTTTTCAACGGCAGGGAACAATTCGGGATTGTGCTGGCCGCGATTGAACAGCGTGATCTCGTGTCCGCGCGCCAGCGCCGCTTCGACAATGGCGCGTCCGAGAAAGACCGTGCCGCCGAGTATTAACAGTCTCATTACGGTTTTAACTCTCCTTGCGTGGAGGTTTCGCTGCCAATTAGAACGCGTAGTGCCTCGCTTGCTTCGTGCGGCTTGAATTCGTATGGGCCCGGACCGCCGATGTATGCCATACGACCATCACGCCCGACAATGTAAATACGTTCGGGCCACGCGGCGAAGGCGTCGCATGCGGCATTGTCCATGCCGTCCACTAACGTTGGAATGCTCAAGTGAAGTTGCTGTTCACACAAGCGCGCGGCCGCAAGTCGCTCGGCGAACGTCGTATGCTGGCGAATGCAAATGCCTTCCTGCTCATTCGACTCCATCTGCCATTCGTCCACCGAGTGTGCCTCCGCGATATATACGACGAAGATGTTGGCCTGCTCGCGATACGTTTGGTACAACGTCATCAATTCGCTCACCGAGCGACGGAACGGCGGTCAGGTGTAACTGCCGAAGATCAAGACGAGCAGTTTGCCCGCGCCGAGTTCGTCGAGCCGCGCGGCGGCTTCGTCCGTCAAGCGCGTGAGTGCGAGCGGCGGCAACGCATCGCCGACAGACAGTTGATCCGAGCGGCGGTACTGTGTCACGGAATGGGTAATGGTCTCGCGCAAACGCCCATCGGCAACACTCTCGGCATATGCGCGGTCACGCGCATTCATGAACGGTGCTGACATCCGCAGACTCCTACTCGTAAAGCCAAGCAGCCTGTCGTTGTGTTTGAAACGCTTGTTGACCGACAGCCCACTGGCTAGTGATGTGCGCGATGGACTCGCCGCGCTCGATATGGCCGCGCACGCTCGCATCGCCGACCAGCCGATCAAAGTGCTCGGCGCGCCACGCGAACTGGGCTGGATACATTTTGCGCAGAGTACTAATGATTTGCAAGCCCATCGCCACGGGCCACAGCCCATCGCGGTCGGTGACGTGCACCTGCACGCCGAAGCATGGCTCGTTCGCAAATTTGTTTGCGCTCGGCGTGAAGGCGCACGCGCGGAAACGCACGCCTGCTACGTTGAGTGCGTTCAATTCCTCCGCGAGCGCGTCGCCATCCACCCACGGCGCTGCGACGACCTCGAACGGCAGTTGCGTGCCACGACCGAGAGAGAGGTTCGTACCTTCAACCAAACACGTGCCGGGGTAAACGAGCGTCGTCGTGAAGTGCGGGATGTTCGGAGACGGCGGCACCCAAATCAGATCCGTGTGATCGAACCACAGTTCGCGCCGCCAGCCATGCATCGCAATCACTTGCAAATCCGCGCCGATGTTCAACGTGCGATTGTAAAATTGCGCGAGCTCGCCAAGCGTCAAGCCATAACGCAGCGGAATGGACGTGTAACCGACGAATGATTGCAGCGCGGGGTCGAGCAGCGGCCCCTCTACGCGCATGCCCGTGATCGGATTGGGACGATCGAGCACGATGAGCCGCTTGCCGCATTCAGCACATGCTTCCAGCGCGAGTCCGAGCGTAGCGGTGTACGTGTAGAAGCGCACGCCGACATCCTGCAAGTCGAACAGCAGCACGTCCACGTTGCCCAGCATTTCGCATGTGGGCTTGCGCGTCTCGCCGTACAACGAAAACACAGGCAAACCTGCGTACATACCCGATGTGACACGCTCACCTTCGCGCGCGCTGGCTGCGATGCCATGCTCTGGACTGAACAGCGCGGCGATGTTCACGCCGCGCTCGCGTAGTACGAGAAAATTCTGCCGCAAGTCTGTGGTCACGCCTGTTGGGTTCGTCAACACGCCGACGCGAGCGTGCCGCAAGGCATCGAGCTGCTCTGTAACCAGCACGTCCAGCCCGGTTGAAACGTGCGCGACTTCATTCATGCCACGCATTGTAGCGCGAATCGCGCACGCGCCAAAGCCATTCGACGCGACTTGGCCGTCATGCTATCATCGAAAGTGTGCTGCCGATCGCCGCGCAGCCGTGACAGATCATTTCAAAACGGGAGTACGGCATGAGTAATACACAGACGGTGTTGCAGACGTTGGATTGGGGCGACGCGGTGTTCGCTTACGGGCAATTATTCGCCAGCGAAGCGAAACTGCTCGGACTCGAAGTGCCGACGCACAGCGTGAAGATTAATCGCGATCAGTTGGCGCAGATGGTTTTGGTCGCCGACTTTGTGGGCTTGCAGCAAGCGGGCGCGATTGACCTGAGCATCAGCACGAGCAAGCTGCTATTCATCAGCACCGAGACGGTGCTCGTGAAAAAATTGAAAGACGTTATGGCGGGCCCGGTCTCGCAGGCAATCCTCAAACAAATCACGGGTGACCCGAAGAAGGACAGCGCGAAGAACATCGTCTATCGTCTGCTGGGCAGAGACTCGGTTGATCCGTATAGCGTCGCGGCGAATTGGTCGGTGCAGTCGCTGCTCAAGAACGGCTACTATCACGAGGAACAGCGCGGCAAGATCGCGCAGGTGGTTGCGGGCAGCAAGAAGCTGCCGAACCGCGAGCAATTGGCGACGCTCGAAGCGAGTGCGCACCACGTCGCAAGCGCGCTCAAAGATTTCGAGATGAAGAGCCCGGCCATCTACAAACGATTGAAGGACGATGTGCTTGCCGCGTTGCGCTCACGCGTGGAGCAGGATCGCAGCACCGATTGAGTAGGCAGAGCTGACAGGTTTTAAAAACCTGTCACCGTAGATCATAGATTTCGCAATAACGACAAGCATGGTGCGCGCGCGATGTGAACATCCGTTTATCCGCTGTTCATCCGTTGTCACCGTTGTCGCCGCTTGCTCTCCCGATGTTCAATAATTTTCTTCGGTGGGAAAATCCTTTTCCATTCAAGTCGTTTTCTGCCAAAATTGATTAACAGCGCAACCGTGACAACGGATTCCGATGCGGCGAAGTAGTCAATGACCTGCGCCATTTCGTCATTCGTCAACGGGTGCGTGTGCGCTTTAATTTCGACAATCACCCAGTCCTCGACCACAAAATCTGGTTTCAACACCAAGAGCACGTTTCCCAATTCATCCAGCACAAACAATTCTGGTTCGTCGGCAAAATTGAGATGGTCGTTCATGCGCGCAGCCAACGCATTGTGATAGACCGCCTCACGATGTGCGCCACCCAAATCAGTGTTGAATACCATAGCGAACCCCAATATCTCCCCAGTGATGTCAGCATGAGGAGCATTGGCGATGAGGCTTGATTTCTTTTCCACGTGCTTGCTCCTTTGACGGCGACAACGGTGACAACGGATGCCTCGCATTTTATCAGTTTATCCGTTGCCTCATCCGTTGTCGCCACCTACTGATTGAACCCCAACTCGTACACCGCGTCGCCGTACCGCAACACCATCTCGCCGGAGCTAAAGTTTGCGTGCGCCACGCGCTGTCCACAATGGGAGTCGCATTGTTTAACGAACGCTTATCGTCTCGCGCGCGGGTCGAGCACATCGCGCAAGCCATCGCCCAGCAAATTGAAACCAAAGACGGTGAAGAAGAGCGCGAAGCCGGGGAAGACCGGATACCACCAGTATTGCGGCATGTAGTTGCGCGCAATACTGAGCATCGCGCCCCATTCGGGCGTCGGCGGCTGCGCGCCCACGCCGACGAAGCCAAGCGCCGCCGCCGTCAGAATCGCGAAGCCCATGTCGAGCGACAGCTTGACGATGATGGGCGACAGCAGGTTTGGCAGGATGTGCGTGAAGATGATGCGCGTGTGGCTCGCGCCGAGCGCGCGCGCCGCCTGCACGTACAAGTCCTGTTTGCGCGACATCACTTCGGCTTGCACGAGGCGACTGTAGCCCGGCCACCACACCAGCGCAATCGCGAACATCATGTTGCGCAGGCTTGCGCCCAGAGCGGCGGCGATGGCCAGCGCAAGCACGAGGCTCGGCACGGTCAGAAAAATATCCGTGACGCGCATGATGATTTCGTTGACCAGCCCGCCGAAGTAACCCGCCAGCGCGCCCAGCACGATGCCGATGGTGCCGCCGACCAGCAAGACGATGACGCCGACCGAGAGCGAGACCTGCGCGCCGATGACCGTCAGCGTGAAGATGTCGCGCCCCAATTCGTCGGTGCCAAACCAGTGCGCCGCGCTGGGCCCTTGGAATTTTTCGCGCACGTGCACCGCGCCGCTCGCATCCTGCGGATAAGGAACGAAGCCAGGGCCCGTCAACGTCACGAGCATAATCGCGACGACGATGAACAAACCGACGAGCGAGAGACGGCTCTGGCGCAGACGATACCAGCCGCGCTGCCAGTTCTCGACGCGGCTCTGATTGCGTTCGCGCCAGCGCGCGATGGGTGCAGTTGCCAGTGTGGTCATGCGTAGCGAATGCGCGGGTCGAACACGCCGTACAACACATCAATCACGAGGTTCACCAGCACGAACGTGATACCAATCAAAAGTGTCACGCCCATGATGGGCACGAAGTCGAGCGACAGCACCGACTTGGTCGCATACAATCCGATGCCCGGCCAATCGAACACCGTCTCGACCAGCACCGAGCCGCCGAGTAGAAATCCGAAATACAAACCGATGATAGTCAGGGTCGAGATGAATGCGTTCTTGAACACGTACTTGAACAGAATCAGGCGCATCGGCAACCCGAGCGCGCGTTCGGTCAGCACGTAATCTTGCTGCAGCGCTTCGAGCACGCTGGCGCGCATCATGCGCGTGATGGTGGCGAGCGGCGACAGCGACAGCGCGAAGGCTGGCAGCGCCATGTGCTGCCAGGCGAGCGCAAACGCGTGCGCATTGCCCGCGAGCAGACTGTCGAGCAGGATGAAACCCGTCAGTAAGGGCGGCGGCGTTTCCAAAGTGGGGAAGCGCCCGCCGAGCGGAAACCACGCGAGGCTCATCGCCAGCGCCAATTGCAGCAGTAGCGCGAGAAAGAATCGCGGCAGCGAGATAGATGCCAGCGAAAAGATGCGCGAGAGATTGTCGGGCCAGCGGTCACGATAGACCGCCGAGACGATGCCGAGCGGAATGCCGAGCGCGATGGCGAGCGTCATCGCCGCGATGACCAACTCCAACGTGGCCGGGAAGTACACGCGCAAATCTTCGGCGACGGGACGGCGCGACAGCACCGAGCGGCCCCAATCGCCGCGCAGCAAGTTGCCGACGTACACGACATACTGGACGGGCAGCGGTTGGTCGAGTCCGTACTCCGCGCGCAAGCGTTCGATGTCCGCGCGCGATGCCTGCGGCCCCGCCGCCAATTGCACCGGGTCGCCCGGCACCAGATGCGAGATGACAAACGTCAGCAGCGAGAGGCCGACGAGGATAGGAACGATGAGCAAGAGACGGCGGAGGATAAAGTAAGTCATGCGAGCAGGAGGCACGCGGCAAGATTCAGGCGACGTGAATCTTGCCGCGTGAGTTTCATTTCAGCGACAACGGATAGAACTCAATCGCGTTGGAGGCAATGGGCACGAACTTCCAATTCTGCACGCTGTCTCGGAATCCGAGCTTGCGCTTTTCGAGCACGCCGAAAATGTCCGGCGCGTCGTCCACTATCTGTTTCTGGAAATCCACATACAATTTGATGCGCGCTTCGTCGCCCAGCGTTGTGCGCGCTTTGTCAATCAGTGCGTTCGTCGCCGGGTTGCTGTACGTCGGGTTGGTCCAGTTACCGTTCTGCGAGCCGTGATAAGCGGCGAAGGCGACGTTGTCGGGGTCGGCGTAGTTGGCGGTCTGATAGACGGGGAAAAAGTCCGGCGTCGTCTCAGGCTTCTTCGCCAAGCCAATCATGTCCGGAAAGACCATCTGCTTGAGTTCGAGGTCAATGTTGAGTTTCTTCAGACTGTCGAGCAGAATCAACCCGAACTTGCGCTCAATCTCCAGACCCGTCACGTACACATACAGTAGCTTGACGCCGCCAGTCGGATTCTTCGACTTCGCCAGAAACTCTTTCGCCTTGTTCAAATCCTGGCGCGGCACGGCCAGCTTCGGGTCTGCGCCGAGGATGCCGTTGGGCAGCGGCCCAATCATGAACTCGGCGTGACCCGCGCCCTCGGCGTCGAGCATCGCCTGGTAATCGAACGCATACGAGACGGCTTTGCGCAAGTTAATGTCCGCCAGTGGGCCCGACTGCACGTTCATCTTGATGGAGAAGGTGCGGAACTCCGGCTCCTCGACCAGCACGACGCCGGGTTGTCCCTTCAGCGCGTCCATGTCGTCCCCTGAAAAATCTGTCGCGATGTGAATGTCGCCCTTCTGCAAGGCGAGGCGCGCCGATGAGGTCTCGCGAATGACCTTCCAGATGGCGCCCGTCAGATTGCCCGCGCCGGCCGTTTTCCAGTAATCCTTGCTGCGCTCCAATTCATACAGGTTGCCAATCTCCCAGCGTTTGATGACGAAGGGGCCCGAGCCCGCCTCGTGGTCTTTCAGCCATGTCTGGCCATCGTCGCTGCCCGCGTTCGCCTGAACGACCTTGGGGTTGGCAACCCACAGCCACGGCACCACCGAGAGAAATGGCGCGAACGATTGGGTCAATTTTATTTTAACCGTGTACGGGTCAACCACCTGCACACTGTTCAAGTCCATCACATCGGTGAACATGAACGAGACGCCCTTCTTCAATTTCAGCAGGCGATTGAAAGAGAACTGCACCGCATCGGCGGTGACGGGCGTGCCGTCATGGAACTTGGCTGTCTTCACCAGCTTGAACGTGTACTCCAAGCCATTAGCCGACACGTCCCACGACTCCGCGAGGTGCGGCACAATTTTGGCGGGGTTGCCTTCATAGCGCAGCAGCGCGTCATACACGTTGCGCTGGATGGCGCGAATCGAATACGAGTTGCCCGTGTGCGGGTCCAGATTTTCGACGTCCTGGCCACTGCCGACGACAATCACTTTCGGCGTCCCTGATGTTTGCGGCGCGGTGGTCGCTTGCGGCTGCGCCGACGTTGCCTGTGGCTGTGATGGCGCCGTGGTAGCCGCCGTGCCGCAGCCTGCGAGCACGATGAGCGCCATCATTCCGAATACGCTCAGTCTGAGCCATTTTGAACGTTTTGCAAACATTGAACCGAACATTGCTCCTCCTTCATGAAAATCGATCATGCGATGCGCTCGTTTGGATGCCCGTATTCTAGCCAACTCTCACTTGAAGTTCAAACTAATCTCGTGCTGATTTAGGGCAATCGCGTCTTATTTTTCGCGGTGCACGTTTACCGCAGATTCGTAGCGGCGAAGCACAGCGAAGCGGTCCTTTAGGATTCGCGGCACGCGATAGTCTGACCCAGATGCGTTGCGAATGCTTCGCCCCTACACGGTGTTGCCCGTGCAAAGCCGGTTGAGGTACAATCGCAACGCGCAGACCGCCGCACCGGACAGCGCGGTCCTCAGTGCCACGCCAACCACGGTATCTGCCGCGCCAACGGTCAACCAACCTTCTCGTCCGCCAGCGAATCAGCCCGGGCGGCGTTTCACTTTCGGGCGCGCACGCTATCAATCTGCGCGCACGCCCATCGTCAAGCCGGGGCAGAGATGCCCGTGAAACTCTTTCACTTTCTGAATCGTTGTGTCCATGTTTCCTCCAGAGAAAAGATAGCAGTCACCAGTCGTCAGTAGTCAGATTGAAATGAGTGGGTGGCTTCTGACGACTGGCGACCGACGACTGGCGACTGAGTACCGCGGATTCATTGCCTCGTTCAAGCCGTCG
Source organism: Anaerolineae bacterium (assembly GCA_038198935.1). Lineage (GTDB taxonomy): Bacteria > Chloroflexota > Anaerolineae > JACRMK01 > JACRMK01 > JBBPZQ01. Next base: position 25,076 of record JBBPZQ010000173.1, on the reverse strand, counting down.
CCGACCAGATTGACGGCGACAACTGTGATGAGCAATGCCACACCCGGAAAGACCGACATCCACCACGCACTGCGAATGAATGGCTGCGCGTTATTGAGCATGTAGCCCCAACTGATTTGATTGCGATCGCCCAAGCCGAGAAAACTTAAACCTGCTTCGGTGAGAATCGCACCGCCAACTTGCAGCGCGCCGTTCACCAGCACAGGAGGCAGCGCGTTCGGGAAGACGTGTCGCGCGAGAATCGTTAATTCCTTCACGCCGACGGCGCGCGCCGCCACCACAAATTCGCGCGCACGTAATGATAAGACCTGCGCGCGCAGCAGCCGCGCGGTGCCCGTCCAGAACGTGAAGCCTAACAGCAGCACGATGTTGACGATGTTCCCGCCAAAGAACGCCGTGACGATAATCGCCAGAAAGAAACGCGGCAGCACTTGAAAAAATTCGGTGAGCCGCATCAGCGCATCGTCAATCCATCCGCCAAAAAATCCCGCGACGCCGCCGATGACGATACCGACCACGGTAGACGTGAGCGCAACTGCAAGCCCGACGAACAACGAAACGCGCGCGCCGTGCACGAGTTCGCTAAACACCTCGCGCCCGAGGTCGTCGCTGCCGAGCCAGTGCGCTGTGGACGGCGGCTGCAACGGCGGCGCCACACTGCGGAACGGGTTGCCCGGCGCAATCTGCGATGCGAACGCGGCCACGAGCGCGAGCAATACGACGAGCGCGATGCCAACCCATGCAGTTGACGGAAGATGGCTGACCGTGGACGGCAGACGAATGAGGAAGGCTCGCCGTCTGCCGTCCGCCGTCCGCCGTCGCGCAATTACAGTGTCTGCTTGCATCGGCTTTTTACGCAAAGCGCACGCGCGGATCGAGGAAGGCGTACGTCAAATCGGTGACGAGGTTGACGACGACGACGCTCACCGCGACGAACAAGAAGATCGCCATCAGCAGTGGATAATCGCGTGCGAGCGTCGCATCGTACAGCAAGCGACCGATGCCGGGCCACGCAAAGATGATTTCGGTCAACACCGCGCCCGTGAACAGCGTCCCGATTTGCGTGCCAACCGTCGTAACGACCGGCAGCAGCGCATTACGCAGCGCGTGATAGTTGACGACGCGCGCAACAGGCAAACCTTTGGCATGCGCGGTGCGCACATAGTCTTCGTCAAGTTGCTCGCGCATGCCCATGCGCGTCAGGCGTGTGACCAGCGCGAGATGCAGCAAGCCGAGCGTGGTCATCGGCAGCGCGAGATGGCGCAGCACATCGCTCGCGTATTCTAATCCCTGATAACTGTGGCGCACATCGGTCATGCCTTGCACGGGAAACCAATCGAGCCAGATGGCGAACACGATCACAAGCAATTGCCCCAACCAGAACGCGGGCATACCATAGAATAACAACGTGACCACGGCGATGGTGTGGTCTGCCGCCGAGTGCGCACGGCGCGCGGCGACCACGCCGAGCCACACCGCGACGAGCGTCGAGAGCACGAGCGCGCTGCCCGTCAGCAGCAGCGTCGCGGGCAATCGCGCGAAGATGATTTCGAACACGGGGCGGTCATACGCATACGAGTAGCCGAATTGCCCTTGTGCCGCATTCACGAGATAAAGGTACAACTGCATCGCGAGCGGTTGATCGAGACCGAAGCGCGCGCGCATCGCCGCGTAATACTTCTCATCGCCCGCGTCGCCCGCCAGCAGATAGATCGGATCGCCCGGCGCGACGTGAATCAACACGAAGTTGATGATTAGGATGCCAATCAACAGCGGCACCGCTTGGATGAGACGGCGGAGGATGTAGCGGGACATGTGTCGGTGAACGGTTAGAAGTGAACGGTGAACAGTCTCCCTACTGTTCACCGTTCACTGTTCACTGCTTACTAAGTTCGTTCCGTCCACGCGCGTTCCAACAAATCGCCTGCCCAGATGCGCAGGTCGTGCACTTCTTTGCGCTGCGCGCGGAACAACTCGGTTTCAATCGTCCACCAGTACGGCACGTCCTTCACCAGAATCTCCTGAATCTGCGCGTACAGTTTGGCGCGCTGCGCCGTGTCAATCGTGCTGGCGGCTTGAATGAACAAATCGTCCACTTGCTTGTTGCTGTACGCGGCGCCATTGGAGAACGGCACGCCGACTTTGATGTTGGACGAGACATACGCGCGCGTCACGCCAATCTCCGGGTCGGGCCCATTGCAGTACGAACCGATGCCGATGTCGAAGTCGTTCTTGGTGAACATGCGCTCGTTCGCGGCGTTCACCTCGAGCGTCGCCAGTTCCACTTCGACGCCGAGCTGTGCCATGTTGTCGCGCACAACCTCGGCGGTCTTGGCGAAGCCCGTCGCATGCACGAACACGACCTTGAGCCGCTTGCCATCCGCGCCCTTCGCCAAGCCTGCTTTGTCGAGCAACTCTGCCGCCTTCACCTGATCGAACGCATACTTCATCACGTTCGGGTTGTACGCCCACGACATCGTGCTGGCGATGGGTCCCGTCGCGATGCGTCCCTGATTGAACTGCACCTGCTCCAGAATTTGCTGACGGTTGATGCCATACGCAAACGCCTGCCGCGCTTCGAGCTTGTCGAACGGCGGCTTACGCATGTTGAAGATGAGCGTGTCAATGCAGAACGAGCCGCCAGGACCCGCAGGCGCTTTGACCAACACGACATCCTTGTTGGCTTGCAAGCGCGCGATGTCGGGCCCATTGACGCCCGTGATGTAATCCACTTCGCCCTTCTCCAGCGCCTGCGCCGCCGCCGTCGAATTCGGAATGATTTTGAAAATCACCGTGTCGAGCAACGGCAAACCCTTCTTGAAATAATTTTCGTTGCGCACCAGCGTGATGTGGTCGCCCTTGATGTATTCCTTGAACTTGTAGGGACCCGTGCCAATGGGCGCTGTGTTCGCCGCGTTCTTCTGGATGTCCGTTCCATCGTAGAGGTGCTTGGGCAGAATCGCCGCTTCGACCACGTCGAGGCGACGCAGCAGCGGCGCGTACGGCTGCTTGAAGCGAAAGACGACCGTATTCTCGTTCGGCGTGTCAATACCGTCCAGTACATTCTCCAGACCTGCCTTGGTGCGCGAATGGAACTGCAACAGGATTTGCTCGAACGTGAATTTCACGTCGGCGGAAGTGAACGGCTTGCCGTCGTGCCACGTCACGCCCTTGGCAAGATTGAACGTGTACGTCTTGCCATCGGTTGAGACCGTCCACGTTTCGGCGAGGCTGGGCTGTGGCTCCAATTTATCGTTGAATTGCAGCAAGCCATTGAACATGTTGTCCGCGACGGCGTGCGTGCCGCCGGCGGTGGTGAGGCCGGGATTGAGTTGGCCGGGGTCGGAAGTCACACCAACGACGACCGTGCCACCACGCTTGGCAGTGGCAGCGGCGGTCGGTGTTGGCGCAGACGTGGACGACGGCACCACCGCGCCGGCTGCCGTCGCGAACGGCGTGTTATTCACGGGCGCGCTCGTCGGCGCGGCGGGGGTCGCGGGCGAGCAGGCAATAAGCATGAGCGAAAGCAGCAGCAGGCTGAACAGTAAGAAAACTCTTTTCATTTTTCTCCTCCCTGTTAAATCAAGATGGATTTCGTTGATAATTTTATGAAGCCTTACCAGTGCGCGGGTCAAACACGTCGCGCAATCCATCGCCGAGTAAGTTGAATGCAATGACCACCAGACTGATGGCCGCACCCGGATAAATCATCAGCTGTGGCGCGTTGAACAAAAACGCGCGTCCGTCGTTCAGCATCGCGCCCCATTCGGGAGTGGGCGGCTGCACGCCGAGTCCGAGAAAGTTCAAACCTGAGATGGCGAGAATCAATCCGCCCATCTCCAGCGTCGCCAACACAATTACGGGCGGCAGCACGTTGGGCAGCAGGTGGCGCATGATGATCTGTCGGTCGCGCGCGCCGATGCAATGCGCCGCCTCGACGAATTGACGCTCGCGCATAGCCAGCACCAAGCCGCGCACGATGCGCGCGTAGCCGACCCACCACACGCTCACCAGTCCAATCATCACGTTCACGATGCCTGGACCGAGTGTGCCTGCGATGGCGAGCGCGAGCACGAGACTGGGAAAGGCAAGCAATACGTCCACGATGCGCATGAGCAGTTCGTCAATGAAGCCGCCGTAAAAACCCGACCACGCGCCGATGGATAAGCCAATCGTCATGATGAGCACGGTGGCGGCGGCGGCGGTGCCGAGCGACCACTGTGAACCGAACAATAAGCGGCTCAGAATGTCGCGCCCAAGGTTGTCGGTGCCGAGCGGATATTGCACGCTTGGACCTTCGAGCCGATGAATGGGGTTGACATCGGTCGGGTCGTGCGGTGCAATCAGTGGCGCGGCAATGGCGAGCGCAACGAACAACACAATCATCAGCGCACCCGTGATGGTCAAGCGGTCTTGTACGAGTCGCCGCAGTGCCCGCCTGCGTTCGGACACGACGGTCGGCACAAGGCGCAGCGGCGCGGTCAACGTGGGTGCGATGATGGTGCGCTCAATTTGCGCCACGACTGCTCCCTTGCTCGCCCGTCAACCGCACGCGTGGGTCGAGCCACAAGTACGAAAGGTCAACGATGAGATTGACGAGCACGAACACGGTGCCCATGAACAACACGAAACCTTGAATGGTCGGGTAGTCGCGGTCGTAAATGGAATCCACCACGAACTTGCCGATGCCGGGCCACGCGAATACTGTTTCGATAATCACCGCGCCGCCGAGCAGATGACCGAAGCGTATACCCGTAACCGTCACAATTGGAATGAGCGCGTTCCTCATCGCGTGGCGCAATACGACCACGCGCTCGCGTAAACCCTTCGCACGCGCCGTGCGCACGTAATCATCGGCGAGCACCTCGAGCAAACTGGAGCGCGTGAGGCGCGTCATGCTCGCCGCCGCGCCGAGACCGAGCGTCAGCGCGGGCAAGACCAGATGCTCCAGTCCGCCACGCCCCGCGACGGGCAGCAACTTGAAGTACACGGAGAACACGATGATGAGCACGTAGCCCAACCAAAAACTTGGCATGGATGCGCCGACGAGCGCGACGAGGCGCGAGCCATGGTCAATCGCGGAGTTGCGATGTACAGCGGAGAGGATGCCGAGCGGCAGTGAGATGAGCAAGCCGACCAGCAATGCAGCTAACGCAATTTGCAAAGTGGCAGGGAAGCGTTCGCTCAGTTCACTCAACACGGGCCCACCCGTGCGATACGACTTGCCAAAATCTCCCTGCACCGCACGGCTTAACCAACGACCATAGCGCAGCGGAAACGGGTCGTTCAGTCCGAGTTGCTGCCGCATCCGTTCGACGGCTTCCTCCGTCGGCGGTTCGCCCGTGAGGCGCTGCAACGCAATCCGCGCCGGGTCGCCCGGCGCGAGGTTGGCAAGCCCATACGCCAGCAGCGAGATGCCAATCCACACAGGCACGAGATAGAAGATGCGGCGCAGAATGTAGCGGGTCATGCTTTAAAATCTTTTCACCGCGAAGACGCGAAGCACACAAAGAGAATCAATCATCGTATTTGTTTACCGTGTTCCCAAACCCGCACCGCAGGTTGGACAATGCAGTAAACAAATACCCAAAATCTTCGCGCCCTTCGCGGTTCAACTTACTGATTCGATTTCGCCAGCCACGCCGTATTCCACCACTGGTTCGTCTGCGATGGGTGCGGCTTGAAGTCCTGCACCGTGTCCTTCATCGCGTAAATACGAAATAGTCCCGCGACGGGAATGACATTGGACTCTTCGTCAATCAGAATGTGCATCGCCTCGGCGGCTTTCTTCTGCACCTCGGCGCGCTCGGTGGCGGCAGAGCCTTGCTCTACGACCTGGTCGAACTTCCCGCCCAATGAAAACCATTGCACGGTCTTGCCCGTTGCCTTCGAGTAGAAGCGCAGCGCGGGCAAGAAAATGGGATTGCCGTCGTTCTGGTTCGGACCTTCAAGGTCAATGTCGAACTCGCCCCCGTCCGCAAGTTTTTGATACGACGCTTGGTCGGGCGATTTGTTGATTTTCATGTCAATGCCGACGGCGCCGAGTTGCGACTGCAAGAATTCGAGCAACTGCTTGTCCCACTCTGCCCAGCCGATGAGTGTGATGCTGAGGCGCTTGCCATCCTTGCTGCGCACCTTGTCCGCGCCCATCTTCCATCCCGCCTGCTCGAGCAGGTCGTTGGCTTTCTTCGTGTCGTAGGTAAAGCCCTGCACGTTCTTGGCGAACTCGCCGAGCACTTCCTGCGGTCCCATCGTCGCGATCACCGCCGCGTTGCCTTCCCAGATTTTGTCCACCATCACCTTGCGGTCAATCGCGTAGCCGATGGCTTGACGCACCGCCTTGTCTTGCAGCAACGTGTATGGCTCTTTGCCGTGAATGTTGATGTACATCAACATCGTACGACCCACGGGCGCGCTCTGCACTTTCAGACCTGGCCGCGCCTTGGTCGTCGTGACTTGCTCGGGCGGCAAATCCATCATCAGGTCAACCTGTCCCGACTCCAGCGCGAGGCGGCGTGTGTTCGCGTCGGGGAAAAAGCGGAAGGTCATCTTTTGCAACTTCGCCTTCGCGCCCCAATACTTGTCGTTGCGCTCGACCACGATGCGCTCGCCCTTCACGTACTCGACATATTTGAACGGACCTGTGCACATCGGCTGCGTTGCCAGTTCGGAGCCAGTCTTCATGACGGCGTAAGTGGGATGCAGGACTTGCTCAATGAGTCGCAAGTTCGGCTGCGTCGGCGTGACCTCCACCGTCATCGCGTCTACCACTTTGGTTGAGTTCTCGCCGATGGACGAGTAGCCGTTGCCTGCCTTCGCCGTGCGGTCGAGCGAATACTTCACATCCTCCGCCGTCATCTTGCTGCCGTCCCAGAACGTCACGCCATCACGCAGCGTGAAGCGGAACGAGTTCGGCGCGACGAACTCCCATTTGGTGGCGAGCAACGGCTGCAGCGAAAAGTCTTCGCCGAGCCGCACAAGCGTCTCGCACATATTGGTGCTGATGGGGTAATTGCCGAGTCGCGACTTCAGCACCTCCGTCTCGAAATTGTCGGCGCCCGCACCAATGAGCAGTTCCTGCTTGTCGGCGGGCTGTAACGCCTTGGTTGTGGTCGCGGCGGGCGGTTGCACGTTGCTGCCGGGCGCGGCAGGCGGCGCGCAGGCGACCAGCAGCGCCACGACGAAGATGAGACACACGATATAACGAGGACGAGCACACGTCATGGTAACCTCCAATAGTGAACAGTAAACCGTGAGCAGTAAAAATTAAAGTTCACTGTTCACTGCTCACGGTTCACTCAACTATTGACTCAGCCACACGCCTTCCCAACGCTGATTCGTGCGTGAGGCGTGCGGCTCGAAACCTTGCACGTTCTTCTTCATCGCGTAGATTCGGAAGATGCCCGCGACGGGCACCACGATGTGCTCCTCATCAATGATGACCTGCATCGCCTGCGTCGCGTTCTTTTGCACGTCGCCCACACTGACCGCCGAGCGGCAGCCATCTATGAAGCCGTCAAACTTCGCGCCCGGCGCGAACAACTTGGCGTAGTCGCCCGTGCCTTTGCTATAGAAGAGCAAGTCAGGCAGGAAGCACGGGTTCGCGTCGTTCTGATTGCCAATTTCCGCCCACAGGTCGCCCGTGCCCGCCTTCAGCCGCGCCGTGTAACTGGCCGAGTCCGGCGTCGTCTCAATCTTCATGTCAATGCCGACGGCTTTGAGTTGCGCTTGCACCAACTCAGGCAGCGGGCGATGGATTTCGGGAGTGGGAAACCCGACAATCATCACCAGCGTCAATTTGCGCCCGCCCTTCGCGCGAATGCCATCCGCGCCTACCGTCCAGCCTGCTTGGTCCAACAGTTGTTTTGCTTTGTTCGTATCGAACGCTACGCCCTTGACCAGTTTGGCGGAGTCGCCGAGGATGAGCACGGGAATCATGCTCGAGTTGACTTCGGCGTTGCCGCGCCACATGTCGCGGATGATGGAGGTCTTGTCAATGGCGCTGGCAACCGCCTCGCGCACGAGCGGGTCGCTGCCAATGTCATTCGGCGCTGCGCCGTGTGCGTTGATGTAGATGGCTTCGTACGCGCCAACCTTCGAGGTCATCACCTTCAGTCCGCTATCGGCGCTCAGGTCGCTGGCAGTTTCGCGCGGCGGGTCATACACCAGATTGACCTCGCCCGCTTTGAGCGCAAGCACGCGCGTGTTGTCGTCGGGATAGAAACGGAAAGTGATTTTGCTCAACTTGGCTTTATCGCCCCAATAGTCCGGGTTGCGCTCGACGATGATGCGCTCCCCTTTCGCATACTCGACGAACTTGAACGGGCCCGTGCCGACGGGTTTCTTTTCGGGCGCGCTACCCGGCGCGATGATGCTGTACTGCGGATGCGTGATTTGTTGCACGAGGCGGCGGTTGGGACGCGTGGGCGTTATCTCGACGGTGTAATCGTCCACAATCTTCACCGAATCGGGACCGATGCCCGGCGTGCCGCCGCCGGCTTTCGCAATGCGCTCCATTGTGTATTTGACGGCTTGCGCGGTGAAAGATTGCCCGTCATGGAACTTGATGCCCTGCCGCAGTTTGAAGCGATAGGTATTCGGCTCGGCGAACTCCCACGAGGTCGCCAGCATCGGCTCGACCTGATAATCCGGCGTCACGCGCACGAGGTTATCGTAGATGCCGGTGTTGGTGGCGTACATGCCGAGCGTCGCCTTTTCGGGCGGGTCGAGCACGTAGGTGTCGGCAGGCGCGCCGATGATGAGTTCCTGCTTCTCGGCGGGCTTGGGTTGATTCGCCGCGCCCGGTTGTACCGCGGGCGGCGGACTGCATGCAGCGAAGAAGACAGCGACGAGCAGCACGACGAACACGCGAAGCGAACGTGCGTTCATTTCTCCTCCTCTTGTTATGGAGACATCCTGTCGGACTTCTTTACGCATTCACGGCTGCGCTCACAAACTGCGTATCATAGGTCGCCTCAATCGGCGGCAAGGGAAAGCCCTGCACCTGGGCTTCGTAGCGCAGCGTATCGGCCCAACGCGCCGGCTCGAACCAGCCGGGTCCATGTTGCGCTGCTTCCCAACCGAAAATGAGCTGCGAAGAAACTTGCCAGCCGTCCCGCGCGACGGCAGGGATGGTGTCGGGGTAGCGGCGCACTAAACTTTCCAGACCTGCCTCAGGGTGCGCGCGCGCGTACTCCAGCGCCTCGCGCATTGCGCCAACCATGCGCTCCACGGTTTCTGGTTGCTCCTGAATGACCCCATCGCTGGTGACGAGACCGCTGCCGTAAATGGGCAGACCGTAGTCCGCGAATCGGAAGGCGCGCACCGCAGCAGCTGGGTTCTTATGGCGCACGCGCGGCAGTAAATCGATGAAGTCGGGCAGCACATCGAATTGCCCACTGCCCAAACGAGGTAGCGCTTCGGCATATGGAATCTCGGCGAGTGGCAAATCGTCAACGCCGATGATGCGGCGCATGAAGCCGAGATATTCCTTCGCCAGTCGGTCACTCGCCGCGCCGCCGACGCGCGCGCCCGTCAGATCACGGGGATGCTGGGGGATGACGCCTGTTGCAGTTGGTCGTCCCTCCACGACGTATGCCGCCATGTGACTGCGCTGCGCCAGCATGAACACGAAGCGCACGGCAACTCCGGGCTGCTCGTCCCAGGCGCGCAGAAAATGATTGACGCTGGTCAGGCAAAAGTCCGCACCGCGCGACGCGACGCGATGCACGTTGGCGGGACCCGGTTCCGGATCGAGAATCTCCACCTCAAGTCCGTGTCGCTGGAAGACTCCAGCGTCCACCGCCCCAAAGTACGGCAGGTGAAAGCCGGGCATTCAGCCTGGGCAATATAAACTTAATGTGACTGGATGCATTCGTTTCTCCTTCGCGTGTATCGGCGCGAAGCAGCGTGCGCTGCCTCCACAATACTCAATTACATTCAGGAAAACATTTCTTGCGCTCTTCGTCGGACAGCCGCTGTGCTGCCTTTATTTCCGCAGTGCGCGGTGGCAGCAACTCGAATCGCTTCTCAAGTCTTTGCCTTACCTCTTCAAGAATGCGAACGGTCACAGCATTCGGGTCGAAGTCGTAGAGCGCGACGCCGTGGCGGTCGGCTTGGCGCGCCGAGTCGTCGAACGGAATCGCGGCGACCAGTTCGATGCCCTGCTGTTTGCAGAACTGCGCGAGGTCTTGCGCATCGTCGTCGCGCAGCTTGTTGCCGATCAGTCCGATGCGCTCGATGCCCAAATCTTTCGCCAGCGCGAAGGTGCGCCGCGCCGTTTCGAGCGCCTTGTGATCCATCTCGGTCACGATCAGCAGTTGGTCTACGTACCGCAGCGTGCCGCCGCTGCGCGAGAAGTGTTCCAGCCCCGCTTCCATATCCACAATCGTCACCTGATGATGCGCGCTCACCAGTTCGCCAATCAAGCCACGCACGGTGGCATGGTTGCCGCACGTTCAACCACTCGCCGCTTGCTCAATTTTCGCGCTGAGCACCAGCGAGATGTTGTGCGGCCCCTTCACGCCATACGACGACAGAATCTCGTCAACGGAAAACTTGTGCTCGGCATCGTCCGCGAACGCGCGGCGCGGCATCGCCTTCATCGCGTTCGCCGTCTCCGGCGCAAAGCCGAGACTGAGCGCGAGATTGGGATTGGGGTCGCCATCAATGCCGAGCACGTCGTAGCCATGCGCGGCGAACAGTCGCGCGAGCGTTGCGGCGGTGGTCGTCTTGCCGACGCCGCCCTTGCCTGATACACCGATTTTCATGCTTGCCTCCTGTGGTGATTAGACTGCTAATAGACGCTCTGTTAAAAAGTAGCCAGTGGCCAGATTGATTTGTCTGACGACTGACTACTGGCTACTGACTACTGTTCCTTGCTTGCACAATCAGCGCATGGCTTCGACAGCGGATGCCATGCGTCACGTTCGGCGGCACGCGATAGAGGTCGCCCGCGCGCAGCAGTGTTTCCTGCTCGCCGTCGGTGAAACTGAACTCGCCTGCGAGCACCGCGCCGACGTGCTCCTGCTCGTGCGCGTGCGCTTCAATCTCGCCGACGCCCAACTTGATGACGACAAGGCTGCCCATGTTGCCTTGCACGATGCCCGCAGTCAGATGGTCGGAATAGACGTGCGCGTTGGGCGGAGCGTCAGCGCGAAAGATTTCAACTTTCAATGAGCGGTCCTTGTGTGCAAGAGTCTGCTATGATTTAGCCATGCAGAATATGAAACAGTTCGCGTCACCCTATGTGCGCGTGCTGCGCCATCCCCGCTATCGCCGCCTGTGGCTTGCGCAATTGATTTCGAATGCGGGCGACACGCTCAACTACATCGCGCTGATGCTGCTCGTCCTTCGACTGACAGGTTCAGGGCTGGCGCTCTCGACCACCGCGCTATTTCAAATTCTGCCGATGATCCTCATCGCGCCCATCGCGGGCGTGTTGATTGATCGCTTGAACCGCAAGTACATTCTCATCGCATCGGATGTTGTGCGTGGCGTGCTCGCACTCGCGCTGTCGCTCACACAAGAGATGAGCGTAGTGTACCTGCTCGTGCTTGGGTTAGCTTTGGCGACCACGTTCTTCAATCCCACTAAGAACACGGTCATCCCAATGCTGCTCTCCGAAGAAGACCTGCTCGCCGCCAACTCGATTGGCTGGTCCAGCGAGCAACTCGTGCAGATCATCGCGTCTGCGCTCGCAGGTGCGGTGATCACCTTTAGCGGCACGACGCTCGCGTTCCAACTGAACAGTCTCAGTTTCTTCGTCTCTGCCGCGCTGCTTGCGACCGTCGCCGTTCCTTCTTTGCGCGCTGCGTCCGAGACGAACAGCCCATCGCTACACAATTTTGCTAACGACCTGCGCGAAGGCTTATCGTTTGCGCGGCACGATCCGTTCATCGGACGATTGCTGATCGTGCAGATGCTCGCTTCACTAGCCGTTGGTGGCACGTCGGCGCTGCTCGTCGTGCTGTCGTCGGCGCACCTGCAATTAGAGCCCGCGGGTTTCGCTTCCCTGCTGATCGCCATCGGCTTCGGTGCGCTGATCGGGCCGTTTCTTTTTGCGGCGTTCGTGCGCGATCCTCGCAAGCCTCACTATTTGCTCGCGCCGTATCTGATTCGCGGTATTGGCGACATTCTGATTGCGCTGCTCATGCCATTGCCCATCGCGCTAGTGCTTCTGTTCATCTATGGCTTGTGTACTTCGACGGGCAGCGTCGTCTATCAATCGTTGATGCAGAGCCGCGTGCCGCCTGAGCGGCAGGGCCGCGCGTTCACGCTCATGGACATGGGTTGGAGCAGCATGGAGATTCTGTCGCTGATGCTCGCGGGCTGGTTGAATGATGTTGCTGGTGTGCAAGTCGTGTATGTCGCAGGTGGCGCACTGCTCATCGCGGCTGGCGTGCTCGGCTTATGGTGGCTGCCCACGCGCACAGAGCGTCATTCATTAACGCGCTAATGTGCGCTGCCAAAAAAAATTTAGCCAACGCTTGTTTCCAACGCCTGCGCCAGCCGCTTAACCGCTTCGACCGCTTGTGAGTGCGGTGCAAAGTCGAGCGGCGATAGGCCGAGGCGATCCGCTTCAGGCAGTGACTCATCATACGGAATCGCAGCGATCAATTCGTAACCCTTGCGCTGCGCCAACTCGGTGACTGCATTCAGCTCGCTCTCGTTCCGCACTTTGTTGGCGACGAAAAAGATTTTTGGAATGCCCAACTCTTTCGCTAACTCGGCCGCACGTCCGCCCGTGTCGAGCGAGCGGAAGTACGGCTCGACCACGACGAGCATCACGTCGGCATTTTCCGCCGTGCCGCGACTAAGATGCTCCAGCCCCGCTTCCATATCCGTCACAGTCACATCGGCCCAATCGCCCACGTTCGCCATGATGCCGCGCGCAATCGCGTGCGGCTGGCACATGCAGCCGACACCTGCTTGACTGATTTGGCCCGTGACGAGCAAGCGCACGCCATCAGGCACGTTGAAGCCATACTCGCGTGCAATCTGATCGAGTGGCTCTTGCAGATGCACGTACGCACGACCCAGATCGTCCTCGCGCCATTCCGCCATCTCGTGCGGAATCACTTTCAGTTGCATCGCTTGCTCGCGTGGCACGCCCATCGCCGCCGCCATGTTCGGATTCGGGTCGGCATCAATCGCCAAGACCTTGTGACCATTGCGTGCCATCACGCGCGCGAGCATTCCTGTAATCGTCGTCTTGCCTGAACCACCTTTGCCTGAAACGGCTACTCTCATAACACCTCAATCCATTCGAAACCGCGAAGACGTAAAGGGCGCGAAGAGCAAATAAAGATACTTTGCGTTCTTCGCGTCTTCGCGGTTTGCTTTTCAGGCTGCTAATCCGATTTGCGCTCGGCGCGCTAACAGCCGCAGCCTCAAACCATCCCAATGCCCGATCTCGTAATCACCGGGCCGCCACTGCATCGCCCACGTCGGATGCAGGTCCGTGAGTGCCGACCAAATGCGCTCGCAATCTTTCCACACACTGATGAGTACATATTGATTCCAACCGAGTGACCCAAGTGCCGCGCGCACGGGCTGCGCTGCATTGAGTACGTGCAAGCGTGAGCGCAGTGTCGGCACCGTGCGCGCATCCACTTGTGCCATGACTGCACTGACAGGACACGCAGACGGATCAATCGGACCCGCGCCTGGCCGCGGTGACTTGGCGATGACGGGAATCGGCGACTGCGGCGCAGGCTTATTGACGGCGCCGCGCCGCGCCAAATGTATTCCGTTCCATTCGCCCAGTTCGTGCTCGCTCGGCAGCCAGCGCATAGACCAGAACTCGTCCGACCATTTCGTGAACAGCCACATCAGGTCGCGATGTTCGTCCGAGCTCATGAAATTGAACATCACCTGCTTGTTTGGCCACACGGTGAAGGTGTAGAACTCAGTCGGGCTGGCGATGGCATCCGCCCAGCGTACCAGGCCGCGCGTGCGTTGCAGTTGCTCGCGCACACGGCGGCGCGCGATGAGCATGGGCAGCAGAAAGCGCGCGCTCTTCAATTTGTTGCGCGTGGTCACGGCGAGCATCGTCTCTCACGTTCCTGAGTGCGCGTTGCAGTTGCAGTTCTCGCACGCGCACTGTCCATCGAACAACGCGCGCTCGATCTGCCGCAGTTGCTTGATCACTTCCTGTTGATGCACACGGATGTCGCCGAGCAAATCGGGAAAGTGCGACAACAATTTGATCAGATTGTCCAACGTCGGCGTTTCGACATCCCGCTCCCAGAATGAAATCGTGCCCTGCGTGATTTTGAGACGCTTAGCAAGGTCTTCCTGCGAAAGGTTGGCGCGCAGCCGCGCGTTGCGAATGGAATACCCCAGCGAACTCATGAACGATTCTCCTCAACGCGCAGCACGTCGGTCGGCGATTCCATGTCCGCCAACGGAATCACTTCGTAGCGCGCGTAGTTATAGACAGGCGACATGGCGAGCAACCGCTCCAACTCTTCATTGGATTCAACCTTGAATATCCAAGCGCCGCCATGTTTGCCGACGACGTGATAACGCTTCTCTATTTTGCCGCTCGCTTCAAGTGGCTTGGCATAGTCAGGCACGCGCATGACGGCTTTGAGCATCGGCTCGGATAGCCGCTCGATGGCCAGCGACCACAGCACGAGGAATTTCATGCCGCACCTCCACCCTTGCTCGCAATCTGCTGGAGATAGGCGTCAATCGCTTTGCCCAAATCCGTCTCATCGTCCTGATCGGCTTGTGCGGCGGCGACGATGCGCAGCACCGAAGCGACGAGCAGCCGCGAGTAATGCACCGTCTCGCGCGCTTGCTGGCTCTGCTCGCGCCAGCCGTACGCATCTTCGAGGTCGGTCAGCAGCGAGAGCGCCGCCATCAATCGCCCCGCGAGTTGGCCCATCTCGCGCGCGTAGTATTCAACCATCGGCTCGATCGGTTCGAGGCCGTCATTGGGTAGTATCGGATTACTCATCGAAACTCACACGACGGCGCGAAAGCCAACGGTGAAGGAATGTGATTCAGTTCATGCCTCAATAGACTTGAGCTGCGCGCTCTGTTCCATCATTCGCATCTCGTCTTCTAATTGATCGCCCATGCCTTTCAGAAAAGCAAACGTCTCCTGCGCTTCCTTCTCGTCAATCTGACTGAGCGCAAAGCCAACGTGAATCAGCACCCAGTTGCCGATCTGCGCTTCTTCGGGCGTGAGCAAGCCGACGTTGATATTGCGCCGCACGCCGGACACTTCGGCTTTCGCGATGAATTTTTGCACGTCAATGATTTCGACAATCTGACCGGGTATTCCCAAACACATACGTCGGTTCCTTTCCGCTCAGTGCGCGTGCTGACGACGCTCGCACGCTTCGGGTCCGAGCGTCTTGCACGCACAATTGGGATTGTTGCATTCGCCGTGTCCCTGATTCGTCAAGCCGTCGAACTCTTCTTTAAACAACTTGCCGCCGTCGCTGCGTCCGCGCTCCGTGAGCGCAAAGTGTTCGCCACTCAAGGGCGAGACGAATCCATCGGCAACCATGCGCTGTAAATGCACACGCAGCGAATCGGCGTCCGTCGTCAGGAACGGCGCTACTTCGTCGGCGCGAGGCGCGTCGCTCAAACCTTCGCCATGCATCCAAAACATGACCTGCAAGATTTCGTCGCGCCAATAAATGTGATTAAGCGGCGACGAATCGTTAGGGTCTGGTCGCTGCATCATGCTCGCTGCTCCACAGGGGCTTTGGACAAGTGGTACACCAGATCTTCAATCGCGCGCGTGATGACTCCGATTCGCGGCTCGATGTGCTCACTCAAGCCAATGCCAAACTCATTGACCTCGGCCGGCTGACAACCAACGAGGTAAACTTGTGGCGGCAGCACGCCGAGCGCCTTGGCAAGGGTCATCGCTTTGGTCGGCGTCGTGTAGTGCATGTCGGCGAGAAAGTCGCCGCGCTGGTTTTCGCTCCACGTGTGCAGGTCAGGCACTTCCGCTTCGAGCACATGCAGTGTGCCGGGCGCGCTGCCGCGTTCGAGCGCATCAATGATAATCAACGCATCATAGCCCGCCATTAACTCCTGCACGAGGTGGATGCCGCCAATGCCTACCTCGATCACCTTAACATGCTCGGGCAACGTGCCGCTTGCACTCAATCGCTTGGCCGCTTCGACGCCCAATCCGTCGTCATGGCGCAACACGTTGCCCATGCCTGCAACCAGAATTCGTTTCATGATCTGAGCGGCACAGTTGTGGACCTGGTGCCGATGGCTACCTTGATCACGTCATCTTTAACACTTAAAGGCAGCACACTTAGATTGGGCCCCGCCGTGCCGTCGGCGCGCTTACCGGTACGCACATCAAACGCTTCGTTGTGCCATGGACACACGACGATAGGCGCCGTGAACGCGCCCAAGTGCAGCGGCGCGACACTGCCCGGACATGTGTCGCGCACGGCATAGAATTCCCCGTTTACGTTCGCGATAAGCACCATCGTGTCCGATACTTGGAAATTCTTCATGGTGCCTGCGGGCACATCCGCGACGCTTGCGACCTCGCTGAACACAGGAGTATTCACGTGCCGCTGCACAGGTACGAGGTCGTCGAGTGCCACGAAGTTCTTTGTATTCTCAGGCGTCGGGATTTCGGGCAGCTCATCGCTGGCAACAAGATCATACAACACGAGCAGCGTGTGCATCACGGGGTCTTGCACCGCGCGCGCAATCACATCCGTGTGCCCTTGCTCGATGATGGCACCGATCAAGCGGCCGACCGCTTCGCGGTGAATCGCGTCAATCGCTTGCAGCGCCTCGAAAATTTTTTCTTTGACGACGGGATACGGCAGTGACTCGAACTCCTGAATCAGTTCGTCGAGGCGCTGGGCAGCGGCGTTGAACTCGGCGTCGCTAAGGCGGGCACGTTGACCGTTGCTCATATCAGATTTCAGTAGCCAGTAGTCAGTAGTCAGACTGAGCGCATGTGAATGACTACGGGTTACTGACTACGCTTTCAACTACCCACTGCCGCACTTCGGCAATCACCTCATCGCGCAGTGCCGCGACTCCCTGCGAGAAGCCATCGCCGAACTCGCAATCTTCCGGCTCGACTTCGACGACGAACACCTCGCGCGGCATGACTTTGAAATGCTGCATGATGATCAGCAGACTGTCGAGGCTGACGACACCCATGATTGCTTCGCCGATGCGCTGCTGGATTTCGTCCGCACTTGGCAGCGGTTTGTCCCAACGGTACGGATAGACCTGTCCATGCTCGCGACCACGTTCGACGGCACCGATGAACACCATGCGCTCGTAATGATTCGGCTGAGTCTCTAGTTGCTGCACAATCGCAATCGGTCCCCAACTCCAATCGTCAATCTCGACATACGGGGGCCAATTCATCTTTTGCAACAGCGTGACCAGTACGGGCCCAAACGACAAATCACGCAAGTTGTGATAGCCGACGCCGGCAATTAGTGTGCTCATAATTCCCGCGAAAACAAAACGGCAGACGATGGGCGGCTGATCGTAAAAATCAATCAGCCGCCGTCTGCCGTGCGTCGTCCGCCGTCAATCTTCAATTCCGCACGCGCAGGTGTTCACCTCGCGCATAATGACGTGATCGCTGCCTTCTACGGCGATGTGCGTCGTGCATGGCATGCACGGGTCGAACGAGCGGATGGTGCGCAGAATGTCAATGCCTTTGTAGTCTTTGGCATCCTTGAAGGTTTCGAGGATGGGCGTGTTGAGCACTGCTTCTTCGTATGGGCCCGGATTGCCCCACGGGTCGCGTGGGCTGGCGTTCCACGTTGAAGGTGTCAGAATCTGATAGTTGCTAATCGCGCCGTTATCAATCGTGCAGTGGTGGGTGAGGAAGCCGCGCCCCGCGCCCCAGAAGCCTGCCCCGATGTGCTCGCCTTTGCGCGGCACCTCAAACTCGGTGTGCACTTTCGTGTGTCCCTGCTTCAGCAGGTCGAGACCAATCAGCCAGTTATCGAACGCGACGCAGGTCGTGAGCACGAGATGATAGGCGCGTCCGCGATTGCGCTCGAACGTATTCCACACTTGAGGGATCTTCCATTCTAAGTCCATATCGGGCAGTGTGCTTTCGGGCACATGCATTTTCACGCTGTGCCCCGTGCCTTCGATGAAGCGAGTGTGCGGCATCTTCTTGCTGGCAGCAATCGTCCACAGGCGCGTGGCGCATTCGGATTCCATCGCCTTGCGATCCCAGCGCGGCGCGGTCGCCCACGAATATTTCTCGCGCCAGTTCTGTCCGCTCGGTGCGGGCTTCGTTTCCTTGTTCCACATGTGATATGGGCTGAGCGGGTTGCCGGACGGGTCGGTGCGGTAGCGATGTCCGCCCCACTGCTCATAATACGAATGCTCGACGAACTCTTCGATGCCGAAGTTCAGCGCCTGTAGCTGCGTCGTCACCAGTTCGCCATCCACAATCACACCCGGCGTTGCCCAGCGTCGGTCGCCCCACTCATTGCAATTTTCATACGACGCATCGTATGCGAACGGGTCGTCCCAGATGCCGGGGTCAATCAAGTTTGCGGGCCGCGCGCCGACCTTCTTGTATTCCGGATTCGCATCATAGAAGAAATCGCAAATGTCGTCCCAGATGAGTGCCGTCTTTTTGCAGTAGTCGAACAGCTGCGACAGGCGCGAGTAGATTTCGTTAAAAGTTGTGATGGTCACCGTCGTGCTCATGCCGCCGGGGATGACCGTTTCCGGGTGCGGATACTTCGCGCCGACGAGGACGTAAGCCTCGCGCGCGGTGCGCGTCATCGCTAAGCCTTCGAGATAGAGCGAGCCGCTTAACGGATTGAGGTCTGTCATGATTTCGGCGATGGTGCGGTAGCCATGCACTTTCGCGTACGGCGCGGCCGTGCGCGTTGCGCGCTCCCAAATTTCGGGATTGGTCGTACGCACGATGGACTCGGAGTAATCAGGGCCGGCCAGCAAGAACAAGTGCAGCGGATTATCGTACCAGAACTCCAGCGCAAGCATCAGGTTGCGCACGGCGATGCCGAGTGGCGGCGGCTTGACGGGAAACGCCATTTCCAACGCGAGCGCCGATGCAGTCGAGTGTACACCGCCGCACACGCCGCACGCGCGGCTGCTAATGAACGCCGCGTCGCGCGGGTCGCGTCCTTTGAGAATGACCTCATAGCCGCGAAAGAGCGTCGCCATCGAATTGGTTTCGATCACCTTGCGCTCTTTCAAATCCACAACCGAGTGAAATGCCAACGCGCCCGCCACGCGCGTCACCGGATCAAAGTCCACACTCTTGATATGACCGTTACGCGCGAGCAGTTCCTTGACCTTGTCCGCTTGCTCGTGCAGTGACAGCGACTGATAGGCGTACGGGTCGCGCACCCCTTCGCGCAAATGCGCTTTGCCACTTGCGTCGAATTCAATCGGGAGGTTCTTAAAACACATATCTCTCCTTCGGAGGAGTAGTCAATCGCGAGTAGTCCGACGAAACCCACTGACTACTAGTGATTGACTACTGGTTACCTTCTTAATAATTTCGCAACCGCCGCCAGATGCCCCTCGACGGCGAGCAAGCCTGCGAGCAATTGGCCCAGCGCACCGTTGATCGTCGTCAATTTCTGCGCGAGCGGCTGCGTGTCCTTCTCGACTGCAACCAGTCCGTCCGCCAGTTGATACAGATTGCGATTCGCACCGCGCAGCGCGAAGATTATGCCGAGTAAATACACCACCAGTGCGAGCACGACGATGAGCACGACGACAAGCGTGATGATTGCAAGAATGGACCCCATACAATCTCCATTTCAAATTTCAGGCTGGTAGAAAGTCCGCAATCTGAAATCTAAAATTCTTAGGCGTGCCCGTTGCCGCCCGCGCGCGTGACCAAGGTCTTCTCAATGGTCGCGGAGTAATCCTTGATGTTCGCCGCGACGCCGAGAATTTGCGTGGCGACGCCGATGGTGTCGTCGAGCGCTTTGATGTTGCTCGTATTCTGGGCAATGCCGACGCCGGCGTCGCGCATATCTGCGAGGTAGCGCTCGATGTTGCGCGCAGCGCGCAGCGTACGCTGTAGCAGATAGACCGCAATCGGAAGGATGACGAACACCGCCACCGCGAGCACGATACCCCAAATCCAATAGACGATATCAGGCACGTCCATCAGTGCGCCGCTCCTCTCTGCTTCACGACTGCATCAATCGTATTGACGAGATGCTCGTCCACCGCTTGCAAACCGCCGGCCACTTGCGTCAAGCCCGCGTTGAGTTGCGTGACTTGCGGCGCGAGGTGTCCTGTCTCCTGCTCAATGGCGCGCAGACCAAGCCGCAGCTTCGCAAGATAACTATCGCCTGCGCCGCCGATTGAATCGAGCGTATTGGCGATGGCATGCACATATGCGAGCAGCACGACGAAGAAAATCACGACGACGAGCGCGGATAGAAGTGTCAGGAGAATTATCATCGCAGTACCTATTCGAGCAAAGGGTGTATGGCAAAGACGTGGTCACCGTTCGCTGTTCACGACAGCGCGCACCACGGTCAGCCGGGGCAGCCCGAGGCATGTTGCTCAATCGCCTCGGAACCGGCCACAATTTTTTTCGCCGTTTCTAAAATTGCGCCCGCATAGCGATTGGTTTCGATCAGCAATGGAATATGTATCGTGTTGTTTGCCACTAACTTACCGTTCGTCCAGATGTCGCCCGCCACGACGTTAATGCTTATCACCGTACGCAGCACGAGCGTGAGCAGCAGCGCGACGACACCTGTGACGACGAGCAACACCACCAGTGATATCCACCAGAGCGTATAGACCATGCCTTCGCTCATCGCACCCTCCCTTGCCGCACGTCGCCTTCGTGCAGCGCCGTCGCAATCTCGCCCGCATCTTTCAGAATCGCGTTCGCGCCGCCGAGCAATTGTTGAGCGACGCTGTTGGTGTCCTGCAATTTCCAGATCACATCGGTGTTCTGACGAATCTGCTTGACGACCCCAAGCGCGACGGTTGCGCCGCGCTCGATGCTGCGCGCCGTCATGAGGATCGTGATGAGCAGCGCGGCGGCGATCAGAATGACGAGCGCAAATATGCCGAGTCCGATAAGCCAGTACGAGAGAATTGCCTGATCAGTCATACAACCTCCAGACGGCGCACGGTGGACGACTAAGCGCAAGCGCAACCGTCCATCGTCTGCGGTCTGTCGTCGTGATCATGTGCGATGTTCCTTCGCGTCACTCACGCCCGCTTCGACGCCGGGCACTTCGTAACCGCCCGCGTATTTTTCTGCAGGCTTGGTGCGTCCGGGCCGCTCGCCGTTCAGGAATTGCCACTTCTCGTAAAAGTAGTGAATGGTCTTTTCGACGGTGCTTGGAGCACGCACGTGCGCCCAGCCGCTCGGCACGTGCTGCTCGCGATCCCAGCGCGTCTCACGATTGTTGAAGTGCATCGTGATGCGGCGCAATGGACGGATGAACGAGCCGACGGTGCGCGACGCGGTCGAGGACACGATGGTGCCGGGCGGACGATTATAGAATGGCGCGAAGCGGTCGGGGAAGCCGGGCATCGTACAGCCGATGCAGATGCCGCCCGTGTTCATGCAGCCGCCGAGGTGATTGATCGCGCCGCGCGAGGTGATGTTGCACTGCACGACGGGACCCCAGCAGCCGATCTCGACCAGACATTCTTGGTCGCCGTAGTGCTTGGCAAACGTGCCTTCTTCGTACCAACCTGCGCGCACACAGCGGCGATGCACCGTCTCGCCAAATAGCCAGGCGGGTCTGCCAAGCTCGTCGAACTCCGGCAACGGACCCATGCCGTTCAGGAACAGCAGCACCGCGGCGACGACTTCGGTGAAGTTGTCGCCAATGGGCGAGCAGCCGGGGATATTGACGACGGGCAGACCGAGCGCACTGCGATAGTCCGCGCCGAGAAAATCCATCACGCTCATCGAGCCGGTCGGGTTGCCAATGGCAGCGGGAATGCCGCCCCACGTCGCGCAGGTGCCGATGGCGATGACTGCCGCCGCGCCCGGTGCCATGCGCTTCAGCCACGTCGCCGTCGGAATCGGCTGGTGGTTTTCACCCGCACCCATCGCCGACCAATAGCCACCCGTGGCTGATGACAATCGCTCGTCCGCAATCGAGCCTTCGTAGATGACGACATAGGGTGCGTTTAGTTTGCCTTCGGCGGCGAGTTCGTAGTTATTGATAAATGCTTCACCCGATTCCGTCGAAAGGACCGAGTGATGCAGCACGAGGCGTGGGACGCCGGGGATGCGTCCCGTCAGCAAGTCTTCGACGCTCGGCGAGGTCGCGCCGGTGACCGCGACCGAGCAGCCGTCGCAGCTCATGCCCGCGAGCCAATATGCGTGGACTAAGCGAATGGGCCCAAGCAATGCGCCCTTGCGCTCGTCGGCCGGGTCTTTCTGGTTTTCGCGCTCGGCGCTCGACGTGAGTAGGTCGGGAAAGCCGACGCGCGCCTCAACTGTCTCTATAGCCAGCGGTGATTCTGGCGGGGTAAACTCCCGCTGTGTCATGCGCGCGCTCCTTTCAATCAGTCACGGAGACAAAACGCTTTTCCAACTTCATGCGCTGTCAGACAAAGGGTTCGTCATTGAGCCGCAGAGAATTCGCTGCGTGCAACTCAACTACAGCGATGTGCATATTCGCTTGCGTCCATTATATATGGTTAGAAGTCCAAAAGTCCAAGAATTGATCCACCTCAGTTTATTAGCGGGCTATTGTAATGAGAGGAAAATAGTAACTACTCAGCCTCCCGCAGGTTTTTCGGTGCATTGCAGGCAATTATCTAGGGGCTTGATCGGCTGGTTGTCGCGAGCGCCCCATTTATCAACCTGCGGGAGGGTGCCTGAGTAGTAACGGAAAATAACATGCCGCAGATGAGTTCGGAGGCGCGACCAGAGGGAGCCGCCGAAGTTCCAACGCTCTGACAGATGGTCGGAACTTTTGCCGTGAGCCGATCAAGATCATCCATCGCCGATTTCGATGTCAATTGATTAGCGGGTTGTGTTCGGGATCAATTTGACGCCGTCGTCCATCACGCCGATAACCAGATCGACGAGTCCGAGCACAATGCTACTCGTGACGAGCACGACACCGCCAATGGCGACGATCAATATTGATTCGAGCATTAGTGCATCTTCAACATGGTTGTTGTGATTAAGGGTAGTAGCCCAGCCGTACTGCCCGTATCCGCCCAGCACGGCTGGGCTACTACCCGATGCACAATGAGTTTGTTAAACATGCATTACACCCCTTCTCATTAATCACTAAACTTTCGTGATGAGAAGTTGCCGCAAAAACAAGCATTTCTTACGTCGAAAACTTTAGCAAATTATGAGAAGAGGTGTAGGTTGCCCATAGAATCGTTGGAATCGCTTCCGTACGAACCCGAGCCGCGCGTCGCTTCAAACACGAGCAGCACCGGAAAGCCGATCAATCGCCGCGCCTTGCTCGGCACGTCAGTCGCCAACTGCTCGTCGCCGTTGAACTCGTGCTGGCGCACAGCGGCGAACCCGGCCACGGTCAGCAGTCGGCGATAATCGTCCACGCGATGTCGCTCCGCGCCCAAGCGATACTCCACACCCTCACGCTCGAAGTGCGCCTCTTTGCCGGCCTCCGCCATCGCGGGATGGTATACCGAGAACACGAGCCGGCCGCCCTGCTGCAACAGCGCGTGAAAATTGGCGAACACCGCGCTTAGGTCCGTTAGGTGCTCGCCGATGAGCGCGCACAGCACCGCGTCGAATGAGTGCGCGCGGAACGGAAGTGGCTGCTGTAAGTCGGACTGCACCAGCGGCACGTTGGGCTGCGCGCGCTGCGCGACCTGCATCATGCCGCGCGAAAAATCCGTGCCGATCAACTGGCTGCCCGCGCGCAAGATGGGCGCGAAGTTGCGGCCCGTGCCGCAGCCCGCGTCGAGGATGCGCTCGTCGGCGCGCGGCGCGAGCAGGTGGATAGTGTGCCGAGCGTCCATGCGCACGACGGGATTTGGCGTCTGTTCGTAAGTGTCCGCCCACAAGTCATAACCTGCACGCACGCCGACTCGTTCGATTCTCTGATCAGTCATTCCAAAAAATTCCATTCATCATATTTCAGCGCACAGCCACATCGCTTCGATGGTGGGGAAGCGAGTACGTTAAAATTCTAGCACAATCATCGAAAGGAGTTCTATGCTGCCAAACGTCGGCTTTTCGGAGATGGTCATCTGTGCGCTCGTCGCCGCGCTGATGATCGCGCTGTCGGTCATCCGCGCGCTGCTCGAACAGCGTAAGCGTAAATGATCACACCGGTCTTTTACGCCAACTGCGCGCGTGTTATGATGTAAGCGATGTCGAACATGACTGCGCTCGCGTACTCGTTGTCGGATGAATGTGTGGCACAGCTGCGCCCGATTCGCCCCGACGATGCGCCGCGCTTGATCGCGCTGTTCCATCGCCTCTCCGACGAAACAATCCGTTATCGCTTCTTCATCGCCAAGAAGGACTTGCTGCCGAGCGAGGCAGAGCGTTTCGCAAACGTGGATTATCGCCAACGGAACGCGATAGTGGCTGAATGCGATGCAGCGGGCCAAGTGGAACTGATCGGCGTTGCGCGCTACGATGCAACTCAAACCCGCGCCCCGACTCTGCCCCGCTTCACAGGGGAGGGAGCAACAGCCGAGTTCGCCATCGTCGTCGAGGATCGTTTTCAGGGGCGCGGACTCGGCAAAGTGCTGCTGTGTACGCTGGCAGATGCGGCGCGTGCGAACGGCATTCATGATCTGGCCGGCAGCGCGCTGGCCGACAATCAGAACATGCTGCGCTTCTTGCGCGGCTGTGGCTACCCCGTCGAGTTCCAGCGTGATAGCACGGAGATGAATTTTGTGCTCGATGTGAGCGCGCCATTATCGGACTTGCACCGTGAAGTGACTGCACTATAATCGCATCAGGTGTTCTTATTTAGCACCTTTATTCCCTTTAGCTAAAGTTGCTTTACAATAGTGGCATGACATGGAAACCAACGAAACTCACACGCGCACAAATGGAAGAACGACGCTTGGCAGGCGGTCGCCTCCTGAAACGGCGTAAACTTTCCAAAGCCCGCATC
>JBBPZQ010000172.1:0-28153 GCA_038198935.1 Anaerolineae bacterium | reverse complement strand
GCTTAAGCAAGGATTATGAAAGCTTGCCGGAGACGAGTGAATCGTTCATTTATGCAGCGATGGTTCGTCTCATGCTCAGGCGCGTGACTCATCAACCTGCGATGTAGTGCTTATGTTCGACTTTCCAAACAGGCTCTAAGTGATGACGGCCAAAACCTCGCGAGCCTGTAAGCCCAGCGAAGCCTAACCGTTCAGCGAGCTTTGCTTGCCTTGATCTTTTGCATCGCGGACTCAACGCTCAACTCGCCGCGCTCGACGGCGCGTAGGATGTCCATCGTGTTGGCTGCCGCTTGCGGTTCGGCGCGCGCCGCCTGCGGCGAAGGTTGCGCATCGGCGGCGCACGCCTCGCGTTGCGGTTCAGCATCGCCGTGCTGTCCGTCGCTACTGACGCGCAGGCGACCATTGACCGTCTTAAAACTGATCGGCGCACCGCCGCCATTCACTTCGCCCTGCCAACGGCTGAACGCGGGCCGCATCTCCGACGAGATCGTGTGGTGTGGCAGGTCAACCTTCACGCCGCCGTTGACCGCTTGCATGGAAACGGTGCAGCGACTGTCGGCAGCAATGATCACGTCGCAGTTGCCGTTGGTGCTGCTGAACGCATACGTGCCTTCGGGATTGACGACCAGCGCGGCGCGCAGACTGCCACTGACCGTGCGCGCATCAAGCGTGTGCACGCGCGTGTCGCGCAAATCGAGGGAGCCGTTGACCGTGCTCAGGTCTGCGTCGCCTGCGATGCCGTCGGCGTGCAGCGAACCATTCACGGCGGACGCTTCTATGCGGCCGCTCAACTGAGCGAGATGCACCGAGCCGTTGACCGCTGTAGCTTCTGACTTGTTGCTCAGTCCATTCATCCGCACGGAGCCATTCACGGTCTTCGCGCGCACGGCACAAGCCGCCGGCACACGCACCGTGTAGTGCACGTCGGCGACCGACTTGTCGCCTTTGATCCAGTCGAGCACGCCCTTCACAAACACATCTTCGTCCACGACGGTGCGCGCGCTGATCTGATCGCCCTCTTGCGCGAACTCGACGCGCGTGCGTTCGAATGCTCGCTGCGAGCGTGCGCGCTTCACGACATGAATCGTGACGTTCGCTTGCTCAGCCGCTTCGACTACAATTGCACCCGTGATGTTCGCAATCGAGACGACGACCGCGTTCGTATCGGCAAGCTCAAACGTCTTGTCCATTTCGTCCACGAACTCCGACGACGATACTGCAACCATTTCACGTTGTTGATCTGACACGTTGAACTCCATTCTGATATGGATGCGGGGTAAAACCGCGCCCGACGCTACATGATTTACGCGATGGGTTCCGCGCGAATGTGATCTGAAATCGTCGGCGCAGCGGATTCAGTCGGCTGCGCCAACATCAGCCATGCAACCGCACCACCCGCGATCCACAACATGCCGCTGACAATCAGCAGTGGCATCGCACCGATCGCATCCGCCAACGCCGATGCGATCACAATGCCGATCAGGCGCATCAGGGCGGTAGTGGTGAACAGCGCGCCGAACACGCGACCACGAAATTCGTCACGGCTGCTGCTCTGTAGCAATGTGTTGAGTCCCACCATCGAGCCGACGATCATGACACCCAGCGGCACAATCAGCGCGAGCGCGACAGGCAACGATTGCGACAAGAAGATGATGGGATCTATCACGCCGATCGTGAAAAATCCCAGCGCGATCACCCGCACGGTTCCGATTCGCTTGCTCATGCGTGCGATGAGTAAGCCGCCGATCAGACCACCAACGCCTTGACTGGCCATCAGCCAGCCCAATTCTCGCGACGTGCCGTGCAGAAACTCTTTGACAAGCACCACGAATAGTCCAGACACGATGGCATCTGCGACCGCCGAGATTGCCATCACCACGAACAGCACCGACAATAGCTGATCTCGTTTGATCAGCCGCAAACCAGCCAGCCAGTCGTGCCAGAATTTTGCAACCTGCGTGCGCAGCGATTGGACAGCGGCTGATTCGACGGCTTTGGATGCAAGCTTCGGCATCACGATCAGCAGAATCATCAGCGCCGAGATAAAGAAAGAAGCCGCGTCCACTAGCACCACGCTCGTCAGACCGAGCCACGCCATCAGCACACCGCCGAGCGAGGGCCCAATCAGTCGCGTGAGCGAATCGCTGACGGCGTTGAGCGAGTTCGCGTCGAGCAATTCTCGCTCACTCACCAATTGCGGAATGACCGCATTCTTCGCGGGCACAAAGAATTGTCCAATGAGCGATTGCGCGAACGCCACGACGTACACGAGCCACAGGTGTTCTGGCGACTGCACGAACAAGAGCAGGAGCAGCACGAGCCCGCGCAGCACGTCGGCGGCGATCATGATGCGCTTGCGGTTCCAGCGATCTACAAACACGCCCGCCACCGATCCCAGCAACAGGCTCGGCAGCAATTGCGCGACAAACATCGCGCCGGTCGCCAGCGCGGAGCCGGTCATGTCGTACACATAGAACGGCAGCGCGACGAACAGCACCCAATCGCCGGTGATCGAAATGAGTTGTCCGAACCAGAGCAGCGCGAAGTTGCGCTGGCGAAGCACGTCGAACATGGGGACGGTCCTGAGTGCGGAGTGCTGAATCCTGAGTTGAAACCAACTACTCCGGACTTAGCACTCAGCACTTTTAACTATTCGTCACCCAACGCCTTGAGCAGCATCTCGGCCTGCTCGGGTGAAATCTTTTTCTCCTCAAGCATCTTCAGGATCGTCATGCGCTCTTCCGTGCTGGCTTCGCTGCGGCGCTGCGCGGACTCGTCGCGCGACTTGCCAAAGTCCCAATTAAAGCGAAATGGATCGAAAGAGAAGCCATGACCGGGAGTGCGCGACGGACGAGGCGGACGCGGTGGGCGCGGACCGCGATGGTGCATGTGCAGTCCGCTTTCGCGCAAACTGCCCTCCACGTCGTCGCGTACCTTGTGCTTGATTTTGTGCTTCTGGTCGCGCATTTGATCTTTCAGTTCGTGCTTGAGCCGCTTCATCTCTTCACGCGCGCGCTTGATCTCGTCCTGCGCACGCTTCATCTCTTCCTTATTGATCTCGACGCGGAACTCCATGTTGTTCCCCTCCTCGGGTTTGATACGAATGTCGCCGCCTGCATTCAAGCGAACGGTGGGTCCCCCTTGGCCGATTTCGCCGGACCACTCTTGCTCAATGCGATCTCCGCTGAAACGGTTGTGAATCTCACCGCCCGCGTGACACTCGAACTTGGCCGCCGAATCGCCGGGCAATGCGAGCGTCAAATCGCCGCCCGCGGAGAACTCGTAGGACTGCTCAGGAGAAAGTTCGGTCTGCACGTAGAGGTCGCCACCGGCTGTGAATGACGGTATGCTGCCTTCGATGTTTTGCAGTCGTGCACTGCTAGAGATACTCGCGAGCGACAGCCCGCCGGACACGGATTCGATCTTGGCATCGCCACTCACGTCGCTCAGGCGCACGTCGCCGTCCACGTCGGAGATGCGCACATCGCCGCGCACCGCATCCACCTTGAGCGTGCCGACGTTGCGGGCAACTAGGTCGCCGCCCACTTCGTTCAGCGACACATCGCCATTCGCGTCCGTCAATTTCGCGCTGCCGGCGATATCGCCATCCACCAGCAGTGACCCGCTATCGTTCACACGAAAGTCGCCCATCACATCCGCGAGTTTCACATCGCCTATTTCGGTGAGGGCAGCGTCGCCATGAATCGCTTCGGTGACGACGAGTGAGCCGAGCTGCACGGCGCGCAGGTCGCCCATCACACCTTGCAAAGCCACCGCACCTTCAATCGCGTTCAGGCTCATATCGCCTTGGCCGCCTTCGATGCTCAGGTTGCCAGCCAACTCCGCCGCGTTTACATCGCCAAAGTTTCCACTCACGCGCACATTGAGACGGCGCGGCATGAAGAACGCGGCATCTTCGTGCAAGTTCATGGTGAGCGTGCCATTATTCCAATCCGACTGATACTCGTCTTTCGCGCCTTCGCCTTGAATACGCAGATACGTCTCATCTGTGCCGAGCAAGTGCACGTCACCGCCGCCGTGCGCGAAGTGCAAATGAATTTCGTTCTCAGCGCCAATCGAATATGATTGTTGAAACATCGTGGCTCCTCCTCATCAGTACGCCAGCCGACAACTCAGACAGCTACGTTGGATTTAAACCCGCCTCGCGGGATTTTAGATGTCAACCGTCGGATTGAAACCGACGGCTCGATATTCTCACCGCAGCGCGGGCGTCGTGGTTGCTTCGAGGCGGCTCAATTGCTGCAAACGTTTGCCGAGCGCGACGAACAAATTGCCTGCGCCGAACAACACGCGCTTGTGCACCTCCTCACGGCGCGCCTGCGGGTCTGCAAACAGCCGCTCCTGCTCAATTTCGGCCAGCATCTCGTGATAACGCTGGCGCGAATTCGCGACGCTGAGATCACTGTATGGGTCTAACATGCTCCTTCTCCCTCAACTGGGGCCGTGCGCGGCGCGACGGCGCTACTCAATATAGACTTCGACCTTTTCGCCGTCTTCCGCATCTTCGACATCCACGATCTTGCCCTGCATGCCGGAGCGGATCGCGCTCATAATCTCGCCCGAGTCCATGCCTTCGAGGTCGGGCATGAAGCGCGCGCCCATTTTCAAGCCGACGTTCACGAGCGCAAGCGGCACGTTCACGTTGACTTTGGTGCGTCCCGATGACATATCGGTTACGCGCACGCGCAGGAACTTGCCCTGCGTCGCAGCGGCGTTGGCGGCTGCCTCGGAGCGCTTGCCTTCGTCTAGTGCGGCCAACAACTTCGCGCCTTCCTCTGCGCTGATCTGTCCGTTCTGGATCATCCGCAGGATTTGCATTCGTTCTTCTTTCATTGCCATAAACTCCTCCTGTGTGTACGTTGCAGTATGGTGAGCGACATTATTATTGCGTCGTCGAACCATGCATCTTTTGACGTGACCTTATACTTTGCCGGCGATTTATCAATGCCGCTCGGAATGCTACGACGAATATGAATCTAAAAAATTCCGCGCAGCACTAGCATGAATCCGACGATCAGCAAGGGGATACCGAGGATCGCGCCGATTATGGTAAGACTGACGAGCACGCCCGCGACCATCAGCACCAGACCGAGCACAATGGCGAGCACGCGCCCAACCAAGCCGACAATGAACGCGAGCACGTGCCAGAGCGCGACGAACCGAAACCAAATTAGCGAGAAAAGGTTGAAGTGTGATTGACGTTTGCTGTGTGCGGTCATAACATTCCTTGGAGGGGTCTGCGGGGCGGCAGCTTTGTCGCCCCACAGACCAGCATGAAGATTAACGAGCGCGTAATTTCTTGATCGCCTGCTCAGATGTCAACTTACCCTCTGCCAACTCTTTCAGAATTCGCTGTCGCTCGTCGGTCGAGACGGTTGGCTCTTCGTCGGCGTCACTGTCGGTCTCAAAACCAAGCGTGCCAATGATTTGGTCGAGCTGACCACGACCTGCCGAATAAGAAATACCCAATTCATCGCTGACACGATTGATGCTGCCGCGATGCTTGATCATCACCTCAACGAAGTGTAATTGCTCTTCACTAAGCCGCGAGAGCAGTGGCAACTCGAACGAGCCGCTCAGTTGGGAGCCGCAGTTGCGACAGTCCAGCTTAGTGACATGCATCGGTTCGCCGCAGACGGGACAGCTACTTCGTGCCTGATACATAAACTTGACTCCTGGGTTCAAAATTCTTAACAACATTATAACAAAGTTTTACTAAATGTCAACGATGTTTCAAAAATATCTCATATTTTTGCAAATTATTTACAACATTGTGCAATTATTTAGATTACCACATTATTATTGTCAGCACCTCCTGAATCACTTATGGCGTTAGTACTACGTGGTAGTGCTACAATGCCTTGCACGTAATTTCGTGAGTGAGGTGGCCATGCACTCGAATCGAACAAAGCACAAACTGTCGGAGCGTCAGTCTGTGTGGGGCGTGTTCATGCAACTACCCTCGCCCGAACTGGTCGAGGTCGCCGCGCTACGTGGCTACAACTTTGTTGTGATTGATTGCGAGCACGGCGCGATCAGCGAGGATACAGCAGCGCACATGATCCGCGCTGCCGACGCGGCGGAGATCACGCCCATCGTACGCGCGCCGCGCAATGAAGCTCCGACGATATTGCGCTATCTGGATCGCGGCGCGCAAGGCATCATGGTGCCGCAAGTCAATTCGCGTGCGGACGCGGAGCGTGCCGCGAGCGCGTGCAAATATTTCCCGGACGGGCAACGGGGATTCGCGCCGAACCGCGCGGTGGACTATGGACTGAAGCAGGAATTGAAAGACGCGCTGGCTGATGTAAATCGCGAAGTCTTGGTCATTGTGCAACTCGAACATCGCGATGGGGTTGAACGTATTGAGGAGATTGCAACGACGCGCGGTGTTGACATGGTCTTCATTGGGCCCGGCGATTTATCGCAATCACTTGGCAAACCGGCGCAGTTCGGTGCACCCGAAGTGCAAGACGCGATCGCGCGCGTAGTCGCTGCGTGCAGACAAGCGAACAGGCTCGTCGGTATCTACTCAGGCGACGCTGAGAACGCGCGGCGCTACGCGAGCATGGGCGTGAGCATGCAAGCCATCGGCGACCTGCTGCGCGAATGGCGCACGCTCATTCGCGCAGCAGGTCGCTTCCTCCGTTGCTGATGTATAATGCGCACGCTGAACTCGCGCTCTCGTAAACTAACGGGTTGGGCGCATCTCATCCTCACAGGGTACGGCTTGATGACGGGCCAGTCTGTTACGATGCCCGCTTGCATGATGGACGCGATACCGTTGCCGATTGAAAGCGCGAAACTTTAAGACTGAGACAAGCAAACTAATCGCACATGGACACATCGCCGGTTGGAACCGAACGCCGCAGTCCGTCGCTCGACTTGCGGCGTTTCGATCTGAGCAAAACGTTTGCGGTCGTGCGCGCGCATCCGCTACTCGCGTCACTGCTTGTCACGATTGTCTTGATGGAACTCGTGCACGGCATCGAGATGCTCGCATTGTTTCCGTTGTACCTCGCCGACGTCGAGCACGAGTCCGCATCGCTGGTCGCGTTGACCATCAGCGTCTATCTGGTGGTGGATATTCTGACTCGCACGCCGGCCGGTTGGCTCGCGGATCGCGTCGGCCGGAAACCGACGCTGCTCGCGGGTATCGCGCTGTCGGCGCTGCCTTTGCCCGTGATGATGCAAACGCAAGACCAGAATTTCTTTCTTGCGCTCAACGCCATCAACGGCATCGGCGCAGGCTGCATCTGGCCCGCCATCTATGCGAGCATCGCCGACCGTTACGGCAAAGGTCAGCGCGGCTTGATCTTTGGTCTGGTCAACACGGTGATGCTCGGCGGGCTGGCGAGTGGGCCCATCAGCGGCGGCTTGCTCATCGGCTTGACAAACTCGTTCACGTTTTCGTTCCTCTTCTGCTTCGCGCTGATCACGCTTGCCTTCGTCATCATCGCCGCGTTCGCACACGAGAGCAAGATCGCTTTCACTCATAGCGATGCAATCACGACCGTTCGTTTCACGCTCAACGCTCAACTGATGCTGTTGTTCGTCATCGTGTTCTGCCTCACGCTCGGCATCGCCATCCTCGTGCCCATTCTCACGTTTTATGGACGCGACGTGCTGGGCTTGCTGCCGCAGCAATTCGCGCTCACGCTCGCCCTGCCTGCCATCGCGACCGCCGTCGCATTGATTCCGTTTGGGCATTGGGTGGATCGCTTCGGGCGCAAGTGGCCGCTCGTGATTGGGCTTGCGGTGTTTGCATTGTGTCTGTGGCTCGCGCCGATCAGCACTGCACCGCTCGTCGTGTCGCTCGGCGCAACGATCGGCGGACTCGGCTACGCGCTCGCCGTGCCCGCATGGAACGCGCTCACGATGGAGCGCATTCCGCAGGGCGCGCGCGGCACGCTGCTGGGCGTGGTCGCCGCATTGCAAGGTGTCGGCTTGGTGATTGGGCCGACAGTCGGTGGCGCGCTCTGGGAGAGCGTCTCACACTTCGCGCCGTTCCTCGCGTCGGCGTTCGCACTCACGGTCGGTGCGCTATGTGCGCTGCTGGTGCGCGATGGGTAAGTGCGCGTTCATCCTGTGTGTGTTAGCCGGTGCACTTATCTGCGCCGCGTGCGACAGCGCGACGCCGACGGTTCAACAATCCACTCAATCAACCAACTCGTCTCCACTCACGCCGACCACACTCCACGTCCTCATTCCACCCAACGCGCTCGACCCCAACCTGTACGATATGTTCACGCGCGAAACCCAAATCCAGATCGTCGAGCAACCCTATCGCAGCGATGCGGAACTGCACGAGCAACTTGCGCAGGCCGACCTGCTCATCACGACTGAGCGCAACATCAGCGCGCTACGCGAGCAACTTGCGCCGCTCAATGCTGCCAATATTCCGAACTTTCAATACGTCGAAGCGCGCTTGAAACATCTCGCGTTCGATGCGGACAATCGCGTGAGCGTGCCGCTGGTGTGGGGCACCGTCGGCTTGTTGTTCCGCACCGATCTAGCGAAAGCCGATGCCTCATGGGCGGTGCTGTGGAACGCGCAGCGCGCAGCGAAGGTGGCACTGCTCGACGACCCGCGACTCGGCATTGGCACAGGATTGAAGTGGCTCGGTTTCTCGCTGAACAGCACGTCACAGCTCGAACTGATGCGCGCGCGCGATTTGATGTTGAAGCAGCATGGGACTATACGAATTGATTCGGCCGCGTGGTCGGACGCACTGCTGACAGGCGAGGTCGGCATCGCGCAGGCGCGCTCAGACGACGCGGCGTTCGCGCAGTCGGCAAGTGCCAACTTGCGCTACGTGATTCCGCGCGAAGGCGCGCCGCTGTGGATGATGTGCATCGCCGTTCCAAATAACAGTGCGCATCAAGCGCTGGCTGAAGCGCTCGCCAACTTTCTGCTCCGCGCCGACATCGTCGCACAAGTTTCGACATACACGTACTCCCTCCCGAGCGTGCCCGACGCGTATCATAAGATGGACGCGAATCTCGCCAATCTGTATCGAAGCGGCTACATCCCCGACGACGAAACATTCAAACGCTCCGAGTTTGTCACCGACGTGGGCACGGCGCACGCCGAGTACGATCGCTTGTGGAGCGAGTTGAAAAATAGGAGATGGTCAATGCTGTACGAGCTGCGCATCTATCACGCCACGCCGGGCAAACTGAGCGCGCTGCACAATCGCTTTGAAACGATCACGCTCAAGTTTTGGCAACAGTACGGCATCCGACCTGTCGGATTCTGGACAACCGTCATCGGCGAAAGCAACAACGATTTGTATTACCTGCTCGCATGGGAAAGTCTGGCGGAGCGCGAACGAACGTGGACTGCGTTCGCGACGGACCCTGAATGGATTAAGGCGCGCGGCGAAACTGAGAAGGATGGATCCCTCACTACGCAGATCACGAACTTGATACTCACGCCGACTCGCTACTCAGCCATGCAATAGACCTTGAAAGAGACCGCACGCGCCGCCTTTTGACACGGCGCATGAGCACCGCTTGCCTTGGCAGAGTCGGCTCTTCAAACCTGAGTTGCTCAGCGCCTAGGTCTGAGCAGTCTTCAATGGGTTGAGGAGACTGCGTAAGTTGCGCGAACTTGTTCGCGCAACAGGTCGCGCACACTGAATATGTTCGCGTGACCGCGCTTCGCCCATAAGGCGGCCCAACGTACCGCGATGCCCGCCCCGACGACGCCAAGCTTCATGCTGTTCTCCATCGTCATGATAGAAAAACAAGTGACAGGAAAGCCCGCCTCCTGTCACTCGCCAATTGCTATGCCCGCAATTGACACAGTGCCAGAACGCAATTCGCGTTCTGGCGTGTCGCTCGTCATTCGTCACTTTCACTAGCGCGAGCCGACCTTCACGGTAACCTCGCGCACCTCGCCGCCGCGCACGACGCGCGCCTTCACGTTCTGTCCCACGCGATCAGGCGTGAGACTCTTCTGC
This sequence comes from Anaerolineae bacterium, assembly GCA_038198935.1. Lineage (GTDB taxonomy): Bacteria > Chloroflexota > Anaerolineae > JACRMK01 > JACRMK01 > JBBPZQ01. Next base: position 18,168 of record JBBPZQ010000172.1, on the reverse strand, counting down.
AGTGATTCGATCTCGCTCAACGCGGTGCCGTTGAGCGCGAGCAAGATGTCGCCCGGCAGCAAGCCGCTCTGCTCGGCGGGTCCGCCACTCTCGATGGTGAGCACCATCAAGCCGCGCTCTTGGCCGCCTGCCTTGTCACTCAATGAAGAAGCGAGGGGCACCGGCTGCAAGCCGACGCCGAGGTATGCGCGCTTGACGCGTCCTTCCTTGAGCAAGTCGTTCACCACGCGCCGCATCACTTCGACCGGTATAGCAAGCGACACACCGCGCCCCAACACCGACGAGTTCATTCCGATCACGCGCGCGCTTGCATCCACCAGCGGTCCGCCCGAAAAGCCCGGCAGCATCACGACGTCCGACTGCACGAAGCCGTTGCGTCCATGACCGCGCATGCCGACGCCGACCGCATTGATGATGCCGCTGCTTACGATGGCTGTGTTGTCCCACGGCTTGCCAAGCGCAAAGCACAGATGGCCCGCTTTCAATTGCGCTGGCTCCGTCCAATCGGCCACCGTCAATCCCGCTGCGCCGCTCACGCGCAGGGCCGCCACATCGGTGGATGGATCGCGCCCAATCAACTCCGCCTTTGCCGAGTTGCCGTTGGCGAGCAAAACCTCGATGCCTTCTTCCTTCTCGACGACGTGATCGGCGGTGACGATGATGCCGTCCGCACTCCATACGATGCCCGTGCCCGCGACGCGATGACGCGCGTCCACACGCACGACCGACGCGCTCGCCTGCTCGACGACGGCGGCGTACTCATCTGAAATTGATTGCAGGTTTGTGAATGGCATATTGGCTCCCCAGATAAAAAAATTTAGATGTGGATCGGCGCGCGATTGACGCAGGGTCAGATGGCACGCGCGCCGAACGTACTCAACTGATGCTGACAGAATACACCACAATGCGCGCACATGCATCACGCGAGCGAGTAGTCTTTGACCTGCTCAGATGGATAGGTGTGCGGCGGTAACTACTCAGCCTCCCGCAGGTTTTTCGGTGCATTGCAGGCAATTATCTATGGGCTTGACCGGCTGGTTGTCGCGAGCGCCCCATTTATCAACCTGCGGGAAGGTGCCTGAGTAGTAACGTGCGGCGAAATTAAACGAGGATCAAACAAAGCAGGGGCGAGCCGTCGGCTCGCCCCTGCTTGAAAATGACTATCGGTGCACTCAAATCGAAATCAGCCCGCGCTCGAGTCCGATGCGCACGGCTTCGGTGCGGTTGCCCGCGTTGAGTTTGTCGAGGATGGAGCGGATGTGAAACTTGACCGTGTGCTCGCTGATGAACAATTCTTGCGCGATCAGCTTGTTCGGCAGACCGCGCGCAAGCGCACGCAGCACGTCGAGTTCGCGCGCGCTGAGTTGGTCGGTTTGCGGCTGCAATTGCTGCATCAGTAGTTCAGTGGTAGATGGATTCAACACCAGCGAGCCGCTCTGCGCCGCACGCAGCGCGTCCATGATCTCGCTCGCGCCCGAGCGGCGCACAATCACACCCTGCACGCCCGCTCGCAGCGCGCTCACGATGCGCAGGTCGTTCCACGCCTCCGCCAGCACCACGATTTTCGTTTCTGGCACATCGTGACGCAAGCGAGTCAGCGCGACCTGCCCTGAGCCTGTCGAAGGGTCGCGCCTAGCATCTTGCAGCAGGTCGAGATCGAGCACGAGTAAGTCAACGCGCACGTCGCGCACGCGCGCGAGCAAATCGTCGCCGCTCGTGGCATCGCCGACCCAATATAGGTCGGCTTCGGCTTGCAGCAGCGCTTTCAAACCTTCGCGAACGATGGCTGAGGGAGATGCAATGAGGAGAGTGGTAAAGTGGGACATAAGATGGCAGACGATGGACGGCAGGGTACAGACCGCCGTCCGTCGTCTGCCGTCTGTCGTCTGTACTACGGATACAGCCCGCGCAGTTCCGCCGCGCGCGCGACGCGCTCGATGGCGAGGATGTATGCCGCCGCACGCATGTCAACCTGCTTGTCCTGCGAAACCTTCCACACGCGCGCGAAGTTGTTGACCATCAATTTTTCGAGGCGGTCGTTGATTTCGCGTTCATCCCAGAAAAACGACTGCAAGCCTTGTACCCATTCAAAATACGAAACGATCACGCCGCCTGCATTGGCGAGCACGTCGGGCACGACGAGAATGCCGCGCTGTTTGAAAATCTCATCAGCCTCAGGCGTCGTGGGCCCATTCGCGCCTTCGACGATAAATTTGGCTTGCACGCGCGGCGCGTTCGCGGATGTAAGTTGGTTTTCGAGCGCGGCAGGCACGAGCAAGTCGCATTTCAGTTCGAGCAATTCGTCGTTGCTAATCTGCTGTGCGTGCGCGTAGCCAGCCAACGACGGATGGTCGCGCGCATATTGCAGCGCATCAGCGATGTCAATGCCATTCTGGTTGTAGTAGCCGCCCGCCACATCGCTGACGCCGATCACTTTGCAGCCGAGTTCGTGCAGCAGACGCGCGCTGACCGAGCCGACGTTGCCGAAGCCTTGCACCACACACGTCGCATCGCTTGGCTTGATGCCCAACTTTACCATTGTCTCGCGCGCCGTGAACATGACGCCGCGGCCAGTCGCGTCGCTGCGACCCAGCGAGCCGCCAACCTCGATTGGCTTGCCGGTCACGACGCCAAGCACCGAGTAACCGTGATGCATCGAATACGTGTCCATGATCCACGCCATCACTTGCGGGTTCGTGTTCACGTCGGGCGCGGGGATATCGCCGTGCGGCGAGATAAGCACGGAAATTTCGGTGGCATAGCGCCGCGTCAGTCGTTCTAACTCGCGCAGTGACAACTGCTTGGGGTCAACGATCACACCGCCCTTCGCGCCGCCGTACGGCAAGCCGGCCACCGCGCACTTCCACGTCATCCACATGGCGAGCGCACGCACTTCGTTCAAGGTCACATCGGGATGAAAGCGGATGCCGCCCTTCGTCGGTCCCAACACGGACGAGTGATGCACGCGATAGCCCGTATATACTTCGAGGTGGCCATCGTCCATCTCCACCGGAAAGTACACGGTCAGCTCGCGATGTGGGTGGCGCATCACCTCAGCCGTCCACGGCGAGATGTCGAGGTATTTTAGCGCCTTGTCGAACTGCTCGAGCGCAGTTTCGTAAGGGTCGCGCTTGGCGGCTGTCCTGAGCGCAGTCGAAGCCTGTTGTTGCTGCGTGGTAGTTGCAGTGGTCATATGGACCTCGAGGAATAGAATCGGCGTGCGACCTCATTATACCACCGCGTTACGCTGCGGTAATCGGGTTCGAACTGCTGAATATTCACCTGTCCAACACTGCACGGGGTTTGAAAACGCGTCAGATTGCGTTTGCCACTGACGCTGACGTGCGCGCAATTATTAGCGCTGGTACTTTGACAATTCATGCCGCGTCATTTAGAATAGTTCACGTTCGCCGAGATAGCTCAGTTGGTAGAGCATGCGACTGAAAATCGCAGGGTCCACAGTTCAAGTCTGTGTCTCGGCATGTTGGCGACGCCTTGCACACGTCGCCAATTGCGTCATCCGCGGCGCCGTGGCCAAGTGGCAAGGCAAGGCTCTGCAAAAGCCTGATCAGCGGTTCAAATCCGCTCGGCGCCTCTTCTGTCCGCGAGCATCCATCGGGTGACTCGCGGATTGTTTTTGTATGACGCAAGCCACGCAATCATCTTCAACCATTGTGCGGGTACCGGACGCCAACATCTGGCTCGACGTGATCGTGCTGCTCGGCGCCGCGCTGCGCATGTACTTTCTGTTTGCAACGCAGTGGCTAATCGAAGGCGACGAGGCAGCCGTGGGCTTGCAGGCGCTGCACATCCTGCGTGGCGAGCGGCCCATTTTCTTCCCCGGTCAAGCGTATCTCGGCAATCTCGAAAGTTATGTCGTCGCCGCCGTTTTCTCGCTCGTTGGTCCCTCGCGCTACGCACTGAAGATCGTGCCCTTCATCTTCGCACTTGCGTTCATCTGCTTGTGCTTTCACATCGGCAGAGAGATTTTTCAAGATGAGCGCGCGGGCTTGCTTGCGGCATTGGTCGCGGCAATTGCGCCCGCGTACTTTGTGCTGTGGAGTCTAAAAGCACGCGGCGGATTCATCGAAGCACTCGTGTACGCACAACTCGCGTGGCTGTGGTTCCATCGGTGGCTCTCACCGAAGTCCGACATGCTGCCGCCGCGCCGTTTGAGTGGTCTGGTGTTCGGCGTCGTCGCGGGCTACGTCGCGTGGATGAATCCGCTCAGCCTCTATCTGCTCGCCCCACTCGCAGTTGTCGCGCTGGTGCACGCTGCGAGGAATCGTCGCGCATGGCGCAATGCCATCCCTGGTGTCGTCGGCGCGGGGCTGGGCGTCTTCATCGGTTGGCTGCCGCTGCTGCTGTATCGAGTCGGCAGCGGGCGCGACCTGTTGAATCGTGTCGAGGAGAAGGTTCCCCCGACGAGCGCGTGGCGTGATTTGACGACGCGAGCGTGGCAATACTTCTGGCAGGACGGCGTGACGACGCTGCTTGGACTACGCGAGCCGCGCGCAACGTTCGTGCCCGACTGGCGCATGGTGATCCTTCCATTGTACGTGGGCGCACTGCTCTGGCTGTTGTGGCGCGCGCGCCCAACGCGCGGCGCACTCGTGCTGGCGCTGATGGCGTGTGTCGCATTCCCCCTCTTCGCTTTCGGCTCCATCACGGGCGGCAACTTCGCGGTCATCATCCCCGACGCCGGGCTGCTCACGCGCTACTTGCTGCCGCTCTACATTCTGTTCACGCTTGCTTTGGGCTTGCTGCTTGCGCGCATGCGCAACGCCATTATGCTTGGCGCGCTCGGCATCTTGCTCGCGGCGAACGTGTGGAGTCTGTTCGGCGTGCGCGACCTCGCGCAGTTCGCGCAAAACGAATTCAGCAATCAACCGCTGCCCGCGAGCGATGCGGACTTGCTTGATTTCTTGCGCGCAAACGACCTGCACGCCGTGTTTACCAATCATTGGATTGGCTACCCGCTGATGCTGGAGACGCACGAGCAGATCGCCACATTCGATTACCCCGACGTGAAGTTTGGCATGGATCGCTTTCCGGAGTACGGACAGCGAGTGCAACTGTCGTCCACGCCCGCGTTGGTCGTTTTCAACCCGCATTACGAGCCGAACCCAATTGATTCCAAGCTGCAGCAACTGGGCGTGACGTTCAAGAAACAAGAACTCGCACACTTCATTGTGTATTACGACTTCGATCCGTACGTTCACCCGTCGGCGTACGAGGACGTGCTGCAATGGCCCTACTACTGAATTCTTGATCTTTGATTTCAGAGTTTTGATTACAACTCAAAGATCAAAAGTCTGAAATCAACATTGATTTGTGTTATCATCACTCGTAAACCTATGCGAGTTCATATCACCACGCTCGGCTGTCGGCTCAATCAGAGCGAATCGGATCGCTTGGCACGCGAGTTCGCCGCCATCGGTCATGAGGTCGTGACGGATGCAAGCGCGGCGCAATTGCATGTCGTCAATACCTGCGCGGTCACGCACAAGGCGACACGCGAGTCGCGCCAAGTCGCGCGCCACGAGCATAGGCTCGCGCCCGACGCGCTCACGGTAGTCACAGGCTGTGCCTCGGAAATTGAGCCAGATTATTTTGCTGGTACTAACGGCGTCGCACTTGTGACCGGTCACGCTGAAAAGGAGCAGCTCATTCCGCTGTTGATCGAGCGCGGGCTGCTGCCTGAACCGGATGCAACGGTCAGCGAAGTCTTTCCGCTGCCGCACACACGCACGCGCGCTTTTGTGAAAATTCAAGATGGCTGCGGCAATAAGTGCGCGTACTGCGTCTCGCGTCTCGCGCGCGGCGAAGAGCGCAGCCGCCCGATCAACGCCATTGTGCGTGAGGTCAACCTGCTGGCGAGCGAAGGTTTTCAAGAAGTCGTGCTCACGGGATTGCACGCGGCATCCTACGGGCATGACTTGCACACGAACTTGGCCGCGCTCGTGCGCGCCGTGCTTGCACAGACGAGCGTCGCCCGCGTTCATCTGTCTTCGCTCGAACCCTGGGGCGCGTCCGACGAGTTGCTCGACCTGTGGAGCGATACGCGCCTGTGCCGCCATCTGCATCTGCCGTTGCAGTCGGGCTGCAATGCGACGCTGCGGCAAATGCGGCGCGGCTATAACACTCGCCAATATGCGAAGCGCATCGAATCGGCGCGCGCGAAGATCGCAGGCATCGCGATCAGCACGGATGTCATTGTCGGATTTCCGGGTGAGAGTGAGTCTGAGTTTGCCGAATCACTCGCGTTTGTTAACCGAATGCAATTCGCGCAAACGCACGTCTTTCCGTTTTCACCGCGCGACGGCACCGAAGCGGCGACGATGGGTGGCGCAGTCGCTGATCGCGTGAAGCACGCGCGCAGTGAAGCCATGCGTGACCTGACCACCACTTCGGCGCGCGCATTCCGCGAATCGCTAATGGGGCAGACGCTCTATGTGCTTTGGGAACAGCATGACGGCGAGTACTGGTCGGGGCTGACCGACAACTACGTGCGCGTCTTGTGCGCGAACGACGCCAACCTGCGCAACCAGATCACGCCCACGCGGATCATGGCTTTGCGCGACGACTACACGATTGGCGACGTTGTGACCCATGAGTCGTGAACCAAATTGTAGCTTCTACAAAATCGTGTATGGCGACATTCTGAGCGACTCGGGACTTCTTCGTTGCCATCGAAGGCGGCGACGGCCGCTAAGCCGTCGAGCATCTACATGTTCATCTACTCGCGGCACAAGAACTGAGTTGGCAGCCGGGCTTAATCAGGTGAGTGCCATCTGATGACTGGCCACTGACGACTGAAACTATGACTCTCAAAGAAAAACTCAACGACGATCTCAAGAACGCGATGCGTGCGGGCAATGCGACGCGGCGTGACACGCTGCGTCATCTGCTCGCCGCAGTCAAGCAAGTCGAGGTGGACACGCGTAAAGACTTGAGCGATGCCGACATCGAGCAAATCCTCACGCGCGAGGCGAAGCGCCGCCGCGAATCCATTGAAGGATTCGAGAAAGGCGGCCGCAGCGATCTGGTCGCCAAAGAGCAGAGCGAGTTGCACCTGATCGAATCGTATTTGCCGCCGCAGCTGAGCCGTGCCGAAATCGAGACGCTCGCGCGCCAAGCCATCGCCGACAGCGGCGCAACCTCCGCCACGCAGATGGGTGCCATCATGCAGAAACTGATGCCGCAGGTGAAGGGCAAAGCCGACGGCAAGCTTGTCAATCAAGTCGTGAGAGAACTACTGAGTAGTCGTTAGACATTCGCCATTTGTCTCGTGACGAAAGTCTAACGACCAGCGTCTAACGACTGACCATGAGCGCGCTCAAGCGAATACCCCATCCGTCCTTGTCCATCGCCAACGGCCGCGCTGTTGTGCTTGGACTCGCGCTCGTCATCGTCCTCGGCGCGTTGTTCTGGTGGGACTTTCCTCCGAAGCAGTATTCGCTTCGCGCCGGACAAGTGAGCCTCTTCCGCGTCAGCGCGCCCCGCGCGGTCACGTTCGACTCATCATCCAAATCCAAAGACGCGCAAGCCAAAGCCGCTGCCGCCATCGCCGACGTGTACGATGCGCCTGACTTGCAAATCGGCCGCGCGCAAATCGGCCGCGCACAAGCGGTGTTGAATTATCTCGACGCACTGCGGCACGATCCGTACGCAACCTTCGAGCAAAAGCAACAAACGCTGGCGCAGATTCCCGAACTGAATATCCCGTCAGCCGTGCTCAGTCAAACCGTGGCGTTCGACGACGCGCGCTGGTCACTGCTGACGCGCGAGGTGCTGACGGCGCTGGAGCAAACGCTGCGCACCGAGATTCGGCCAGAGCAAGTGGCAGATGCGCGGCGCGTGCTGCCGCGATTCGTCTCGCGCGAGTTAAGCACGGATGAGACCATGCTCGCAGGTGAATTGGCGCAAGGCTTCGTCGTCGCCAATAGCCTGCCCAATCCACAGCGCACCGCCGCATTGCGCGACGAAGCGCGTCGCTCGGTCGCAGCGGTGCGCGTCACGATTCGCCAAGATGAAACTATTATCCGCGAAGGCGAGGTGATCACGCCGCTCGAGATCGAAGCCCTCGACGCGCTGGGCTTGCTCGAAACACAGCGCGACATCCGCGAGGTAGGCGGCTTGTGGCTGTTCGCGGCGCTGCTCGCGGCGTTGATCGCCATCCACTTTTCGACTCAGCCCGCGCGCAGTTGGACACAGTGGCGGCGCATCTTGCTATTGCTGGTGCTGGTTGCCGTCAGCGTGCTCGCGACGAAGTTGATGGTGCCGCAGCACATGCTACAGCCATACCTCCTGCCGCTGCCCGCTGTCGCGATGATCCTCGCGCTCGTGTTCGGCGCACCGAGCGCGATTCTGATCACCGTTTGTCTCAGTTTAATTATTGCCATCAACGCCGGCGACACTCGCAATCTGGAATTGCTCGTGTATATGTTCGTCGGCTCTGTCGTTGCTGCGTTGAGCGTGCAGCGCATCGAGCGCATCAATTCGTTTGCGCGCGCGGGCGTGCTGATCGCGCTGACGCAGATGTTCGCGATCCTAATGTTCGTCTTGCTCGCGCAGCAGCCGCCGCAACCCGTGGAGTTGCTCGCACGCTTCGCGGCCGCCATTGTGAACGCGACCATTTCAGTCAGCCTTGCATTAGCCACGTACTCGCTCACAGCGCATTACCTGGGCATCATCACGCCGCTGCAACTGCTCGACCTGTCGCGTCCGACGCACCCATTGTTGCGGCAATTATTGCTGAAAGCGCCGGGCACTTATCATCACACGCTGCTGCTGGCGAACATGGCGGAGCGCGCCGCCGAAGCCATCGGCGCGGACGCACTGCTCGCGCGCGTGGCGGCATACTATCACGACATCGGCAAGACGATGCAGCCATACTTTTTCATCGAGAACCAGACCGACCATCACAACCCACACGACGACCTGCACGATCCATTCGAGAGTGCGCGCATCGTCATCAATCATGTATACGACGGCATGGCGCTTGCGCAGAAGCATCGGTTGCCGCACCAAATCGCCGACGTGATCCCACAGCATCACGGCACAATGCTTGTCGCGTATTTCTATCATCAAGCGAAGGAGCAAGCAACCGGCGAGGTGGACGACAAGTTTTTCCGTTATCCGGGTCCCCGGCCGCAGTCAGCGGAGGCAGCCATCATCATGCTCGCCGACGGCACCGAAGCCACCGTGCGCGCGACGCGCCCTGCGACCGTTGAAGAACTCGACGGCGTGATCCAAAGAATTTTCCGCGACCGTTTGTTGAGCGGCGAACTCGACGAGAGCGCGTTGCATTTGCGCGACCTCGATCAGATCCGCAAAGCATTCCTCGAAATTCTGCAAGGGCAGTTCCATCCCCGCATCGTTTATCCGGGCAACACGTTGCCTGAACCTTCGCGAGGCGTGTGGCTTGAAGGCGCAACCATCCCCGAAAAAGAAAAATAAGCAAAGATCGAACAGCGCACGCGCGCAAACTTCTTACTTTCCTGTCTTGCATAAGGGCAGCCTGCGCGTGCGACTCGCCATCGCGCACTCCGCTGCCTCACGCGCGCAGTTGCGTGATGCACACCTTAAACACGTGGTGCGTTCCACCTCGCTGACGGCACAGCAGCGCGGCACGATCGTCATCTCGCTCGCGTTCGTAAGCGACGCGGCGATGCGGCGCTTGAATCGCGAGTTCGCGGGCAACGATTACGTGACGGATGTGTTATCATTTGCTGCGCGTGAGGTCACGCGCCAAATTCAGCACCAGTCGTCAAACGCAACATTTCTTGGCGACATCGCGATCTGTTTGCCGCAGGCGATGCGGCAAGCGCGCGCGGCGAGGCATTCGCTCGCGCGCGAAGTGGATTGGCTGCTGACACACGGCATCTTGCACCTGCTCGGCTACGATCACGCGACGGAGCGCGAGAATCAACAGATGCGCGCGCTCGAACAGCAGATATTAAATTCGTAGAGACGACCCATCGGGGGCTCTCAAATATCATGGAGGACACACATGGCACAGTCAACGAGCGACGGAGGACCGAACGGGCAATTCGACAGTTTGCCCGGCTTTCGGCGCGGCTATCAGGATTTGCAGACAATCAAGCAAGAAGCGCACCGCTACGAGAACTTCAGCGAGCGCATCGCCGACATATTCACCGCGTTTAGCGGCAGCATGGTATTCGTTTATCTTCACATCGCATGGTTCCTGATCTGGGTTACGTGGAACACCGGACTGCTCGGCTTGCCGCCGTTCGATCCGTTTCCGTTCGGTCTGCTCACGATGATCGTTTCGCTCGAAGCGATCTTCCTCTCGACGTTCGTGCTCATCTCGCAGAACCGCGAACAAAAAGTGAACGGTATCCGCGACGAGATTGAAACGCAAATCAATCTGTATCAAGAGCAGGAATTGACACAGGTGCTGCGCATTGTGCATCGCATCGAAAAGCACCTGGGTTTGCAGGACGACGACGAAGAGAGCGTGAAGGCAATGGAGATGTTCGTGGACTCCGACAGTCTGTTCGAGCAGATCGAGCAGATGGTCTTGAAGCACCGATGAGGGATTGGCTCGTCTCGTTCGTGCGCAGTTTCGTGTTCGCAAGCGAGGGCATCGCACATGTCTTCCGCACGCAGCGCAACATGTGGGTGCATCTATTGATTAGCGCCGCCGTCGTCGCATTGGGTTGGTGGTTGAATATTACGAGCGTCGAGTGGGCACTGCTCGCGCTGACGATGGGCGTGGTCTTCGCCGCAGAGATGATGAACACCGTCGTCGAGAGCGCGGTGGACTTGGCCAGTCCCGGACAGCATCCGCTCGCGAAGACCGCAAAAGATGCATCGGCCGGCGCGGTGCTGCTGCTCGCTGTCTTCGCGGTGCTGGTCGGCATCATCATTTTTTTGCCGCGCATGATTGCGCTCGGTGCGCGCTAAAAGTTGAAGTTGACATTTCGATTGATCAAATTATAATGACCGCAACTTCATACGCGACAGGCTGTGACCAGAACAAGTAACTATCAAGGAACGCCTCAGAGAGTCGGATGCAGTGGTGCGAGTCCGATGGTGATACGGATAGCGAATGGGTCTGCGAGCTTAGTGGAGAAAGTTTGTTGGTTGGATGGTTTGTTGGTTGGATGGTTTGTTGGTTGGATGGTTTGTTGGTTGGCTCCGATGAAAACCAACGCACAAACCAACAAACAAACGATTATCCAACACGGCGTTCCACCGTTAAACGGATTTAAGGGTAGAGGCAACGCTTGCAGTTGCTCATGCGGCGAGCGCAAAGCTCGTCCCTACCAAAACAGGGTGGTACCACGAGAACCTCTCGTCCCGACGGATGAGGGGTTTTTTTTGTTTTATAACGAACGACAAACGACGAATGGCATCCGTCTTCCGTCCTCCGTCATTCGTCCATTCAGCGGGAGGAACGATGATCCGCGAAGCAATCGCACAGTTAGTTACGGGCAAACACCTGACGTCGGCAGAAGCCGAAGCAGTGATGAATGAAATCATGACGGGCGAAGCGACGCCCGCGCAGATCGGCTCGTTCCTCACAGCCCTGCGGGTCAAAGGCGAAACGGTCGAGGAGATTGCAGGCTGCGTGAAAGCCATGCGCGCCAACGCAATCCACGTGCAACCACGCGCGACCTTGCTGGTGGATACGGCTGGCACGGGCGGCGATGGCGCGCACACGTTCAACATCTCGACGACTGCTGCGTTCGTCATTGCGGGCGCGGGTGTGCATGTCGCCAAGCACGGCAACCGCGCGGTCTCATCCAAAGCGGGCAGCGCGGATGTGCTGATGGCGCTGGGCGTCAACATCAACCTCACGCCAGAGCAAGCGGCGCAGTGCATTGACGACGTCGGCATCGGCTTCTTGTTCGCGCCCGCATTGCATCCCGCGATGAAGCACGCGATTGGGCCCCGCCGCGAACTGGGCATCCGCACCGTCTTCAACATTCTCGGCCCGCTGTCCAATCCCGCGAATGCAAACGTGCAGCTGGTGGGTGTGTATGATCCGCACCTCACCAACTTGATGGCAGACGTGCTGCAAACGTTGGGCGGCAAAGCGGCGGTGGTCGTACATGGCGCGGGCGGACTGGATGAGTTGAATACGCTGGGGCTCAACAAGGTGAGCGAGTTTAATGGCGCGGGCATGAAGCATTACGATCTCGATCCGCAAGACTACGACCTGCCGCGCGCGACCATCGAGGATTTGCGCGGCGGCACGCCCGAAGAGAACGCCGCGATTCTGCGGAACATCCTCGGCGGCGAGCGCGGCGCGCGGCGCGACACCGTGCTGCTCAATGCGAGCGCGGCGTTGAGCGCGGCGGGCGTCGTTAGCAACTTGCGCGATGGCATTCGCCTCGCCGCTGAGACGATTGATGCGAGCAAGGCGCTGGCGAAACTCGATAGGTTGATTGAACACACGCAGCGATTTTCGTAAATCCCAAATCCCAAATCCCAAGAGCCAAAGGAGTATTGCGTTGGGATTTGGTTATTGGGATTTGAGATTTTTTCTGTAATGATTCTCGACCAGATTGTTGCACACAAGAAAATCGAAGTCGCCGCACTGTGCGCGCGAATGACGCTGGCTGCGTTACGCGCACAGGCAGAGGCAGCACCGCCGCCGCGCGATTTTGTCGGCGCGCTGCGTGCAAGCGATGGCGCGATGCGCTTAATCGCCGAAGTGAAACGCAAGTCGCCTTCGAAAGGCGTGTTCCGCGCCGACCTCGACGCGGCGCAACTGGCGCGCACCTATGCGGCGAGCGGCGCGGCGTGCATCTCGGTGCTGACCGACGAAAAATTTTTCGCGGGCACGCTCGACGACCTGCGTGCGGTGCATGCCACCGTGAGCGTCCCAATCCTGCGCAAAGACTTTACGATTGATGAGTCTCAAATTTACGAAGCGCGCGCCAGTGGCGCGGATGCGATCCTGCTCATCGCCGCGATTCTGAGTGACGAGCAACTGTCGGCTTTCGCGCAACGCGCGCAACAGCTCGGCATGGCGGCGCTGATCGAGATTCACGACGAGGACGAGTTGCGCCGTGTGCTGCCATTGCATCCATCGCTCATCGGAATCAACAACCGCGACCTGAAAACTTTTCGCACCGACCTCACCGTGAGCGAGCGATTGCGTCCGCTCATCACGCACGATTGCATCGTCGTCGGCGAGAGCGGCATCCACACGCGCGCCGATATCGAACGATTGCAGCGCGCAGGTGTGCAGGCTATACTGGTTGGCGAGTCGCTCGTGCTGGCGGCGGATGTGGGAGCGAAGGTGAGAGAATTAGTAGGAGTAGTCAGTAGCCAGTAGTCAGTAGTTAGACAAATCAATCTGGCTACTGGCTACTGGCTACTGTGTACTGTGTTATGCACATCAAAATCTGCGGCATCACCAACTTAGATGACGCGCACGTCGCGCTCGACGCGGGCGCGGATTTGCTTGGCTTCAACTTTTACAAACCGAGTCCGCGCTACGTTGCGCCCGACAGCGCCGCTGCGATCATCGCAACGCTGCGCGCGGAGTTCGCGGCGTTCAAGGTGGTTGGCGTGTTCGTGAATGAATCGCTTGAGCGCGTGCAAGCGATTCAGCAGCAGTGCGCGCTCGACCTCGTGCAACTGCACGGCGATGAATGGGCAGAGTACGTGCGCGCGCTGGGCGTGCGTGCGTACAAGGCGCTGCGACCGCAGACGGCGAGTGAGGCACGAGAGCTGATAGAGCGATACTCTCCCACCGTGCGCGAGGGTCGCCCCTCTCCTGCAAGGAGAGGGGTAGGGGGTGAGGTAGAGCTTCCCTCCTTCCTGCTCGACACATCGCATTCGCAACTGTATGGCGGCACGGGCGCGACGGGCGACTGGGCGCTCGCGCGCGACATCGCGGCGCAGCACCCGATATTGCTGGCGGGCGGCTTGAACCCCGCGAACGTCGCGGACGCCATCGCGCAAGTGCGTCCGTGGGGCGTGGATGTGGCAAGCGGCGTCGAGCGCGCGCCGGGCTTGAAGGATGGGGGGAAGGTGAGAGCGTTTATTGAAGCGGTGAACAGTCAATGGTGAGTGGTGAACAGTGAACGGTGAACAGTCAACGGTCAACGGTTACTGTTCACCGTTCACTACATGGGACAAAGAACATGACTCGCAAAGGATACTTCGGCCGCTTCGGCGGACAGTTCGTGCCCGAGACGCTGATGCCCGCGCTCGCGGAGTTGGAGCGCGTCTATGACGAAGCGAAACATGATGCGGCGTTTCAAGCGCGCTTCGCGGACTTGCTCGAACACTTCGTCGGACGCGCGACGCCCGTATATCACGCGCGGCGATTGAGCGCGCATCTCGGCGGGGCACAAATTTATCTCAAGCGTGAAGACCTCGCGCACACGGGCGCGCACAAAATCAACAACGCGCTTGGTCAAGCGCTGCTTGTCGAGCGCATGGGCAAGCAGCGCGTCGTCGCGGAGACGGGCGCGGGTCAGCACGGCGTCGCGACGGCGACCGTGTGCGCGCTGCTTGGCTTCGAGTGCATCGTCTATATGGGCACCGACGACATCGCGCGGCAAGCGCCGAACGTCGCGCGCATGAAACTGCTCGGCGCGCGCGTCGAGCCAGTGGAGGGCGGCAGCCGCACGTTGAAGGACGCCATCAACGAAGCGATTCGCGATTGGGTCACGAACGTGCGCACGACTCACTACCTGCTTGGCTCGGTGCTGGGGCCGCATCCGTATCCGACGATGGTGCGCGACTTCCAGAGTGTGATTGGACGCGAGGCGCGCGCGCAAATCATGGAACAGGCGGGACGCTTGCCCGATGTGATCGTCGCCTGTGTCGGCGGCGGCTCGAACGCCATCGGCATCTTCAGCGGCTTCATCGCGGACGAGCAGGTTGATTTGATTGGCGTCGAGGCGGGCGGCGAAGGCATCGCGTCGGGCAGACATGCCGCGCGCTTCGCGGAACGCGCACTGGGTGTGCTGCATGGCACGCAGACGTTCGTCTTGCAGGACGAGCACGGACAGATCCGCGAGACGCATTCGATCAGCGCAGGGCTCGATTACCCGTCGGTGGGACCCGAGCACGCGAACTTGTTTGAAGATGAGCGCGCGCACTACACCTACGCGACCGACGACGAAGCGCTGCGCGCGTTCGATCTGCTGTGCAAGCAGGAAGGCATCATCCCCGCGCTCGAATCGTCGCACGCCGTCGCGGAGGCGATCAAACTCGCGCCGACCATGCGCGCGGATCAAATCATTCTCATCAACTTGTCGGGGCGCGGCGACAAAGACCTTGATACGGTGAGGAGAGTGTTGAATGTTTAGCTCTCGTGCGCGTTTGCAACCACGCCTTAAGGGTGCGTCAAACGATAACTTCCCGACGCAAGCGGCAGCTGAAACATTAAGAGGAGTTCACCTATGGAGAAGCAAGACAGCAATCCCGTTCTATCGCCGCTCGTCCGGTATTTCATGTGCATTGTCGTCGTCGTCGTTCTATTTGGGGGTGCGCTTTTCTTTCTGCCGGGCTTCGTGGGTTCATTTTGGCCGTGGCCGCTCGCGCCGTTCAACGCCCGCTTCCTCGGCTCGGTGTACCTCGCAGAACTGACCATTGTGGTCATGCTGGTTGTCAGTAATCGCTGGGCGCCCGGTCGCATCATTCTCCCGATGGCTTTGAGCTTCACGCTCATTGTCTCTATCATCTCTCTGTTTTATTTGAGCCGTTTTGATTGGCAGAGGAGCACCACGTGGTTATGGTTTATCCTGTACTTCATTTCCGCAGGCGCATCGGCATACTTCCTGTGGCGGTACCGCCGCTTGCCGCCGGCGCAACAGAGCAACATGTCTGCGGCGTGGCGCAGCTTTTTGCTGGCACAAGGGATTGTGTTAGGTGGGTACGGCATCGGGCTGCTGCTGGCTCCCACCGTATTCACGCAGTTCTGGCCCTGGCGCATTGATGAGTTTCACGGGCGTATATACAGCGCCATTTTCCTGACGGGCGCGACCGGCTCGTTTCTCATCTGGAAGTCTGCGGCTGCGGTCGAAATGCGCGCGCTAGGTGTGGCGCAGATTGCGTTCGGCTTTTGCGCGATCAGCGGACTGGTCATCGCCGATGCTGCGCTCCATCAGGTGAATTGGTCGCTGCTGGGTGGCTGGTTCTGGGTCGGCGGCTTCACGGCACTGCTGCTCGCGGGGTTGGTCATGCTCTGGCAGTCTCGTGCATCACAAGTAAGGAGATCTCAGACGTGAGGAGATTCGAGAAAAGTATCATCATCAATCGGCCGATTGGGACCGTTTTCGCCTACCTCTCTCATTTTGAGAATGAATCGAAATGGATGCCGGGCGTATTGCAGACCACACAAATTTCCGAGGGCTCTGTCGGCGTGGGCACCCGGTACCTGGAAGTGAGCAGCGTCCTTCCGCTCGTGCGCGCCAAAGAGGTCTACGAAATTACCGAATACGAATCCAACAAAAAGATAGCGTTCAAAAGTGTATCGGGCCCCTTCAACTTCACGGGCAGTTGTCGGGTTGAGCCACTCGACACAGGAACGAAGTTCACCTACCTGCTCGATCTGCACATCCGCGGGTTATCGTTGCTGGAGCCGATTGCGTCTCGCATCTTTGCGAGTAAAGCGGAAACGGGTTTCGATAGACTGAAGAGCCTGCTCGAATCATCTGCCTAATCTGGGTTGGGGGAAGCATTCGTCACACGACGCTTTGATGAGGCAGACGTTCGCTTGACAATGCTTCGCCCCTACCCGCTACCAAGCTTTTTTCACTCAGGACTCAGGACTTGATATGACTCGCATTACAACCACATTCGCCAAACTTCGCTCCGTGCAGCGCACCGCGCTCATCCCGTACGTCTGCGTTGGGCATCCATCGCTCGCCGCCACGCCCGCAATTGTCTCCGCGCTGATTGAGGCGGGCGCGGACATCGTGGAACTCGGCGTGCCGTTCTCCGATCCACTCGCGGATGGGCCCGTCATCCAGCGCGCGACGCACCACGCGCTGCTGAACGGCACGACGCCGCGCGCGTGCTTGCAGGTCGCGCAGCAGATTCGCGCGCAGCATGCCGAGACGCCGCTCATCTTCATGGGCTACTTCAATCCCATCATGCGCTTCGGCGTTGAGGCTTACGCGCATGCGTGCGCGGCGGCGGGAGTGGATGGGTTGATCGTGCCCGATCTGCCGCTTGAAGAATCGGCCGAGTTGCTCGCCGCGTGCCGCGCGCACAGGCTTGACCTCATCCCGCTGATCGCGCCGACGAGCAGTGACGAACGCATTGCCGCAATGACGCAGCAGGCGAGCGGCTTCATCTATTGCGTGTCCGTCGTCGGCATCACGGGCGCGCGCCGCGATCTGTCCGGTGAGGTGCAATCGCTCGTCGCGCGTATTCGCGCGCACAGCGACTTGCCGATTGCGATTGGCTTCGGCATCGCCAGCGCGGCGCACGTGCGGCAGGTCGCACAGTTCGCCGACGGCACGGTGGTCGGCAGCGCGCTGGTGGATGCGATTGCGAAGGCGGAGGCAGGGCACGAGGCGGAGCGGGCGGGGGAGTTTGTGCGTGGATTGAAACTTTGAGCGAGGCATCCCTCACCCCGGCTCTATCCCATGAGGCGAGGGATGGCGCGGTTGGGCATAGCGAATAAGTTGCTTAATTCAATGCGTGTACGATACTTCAGTGGTCTGCGCGTAGTGTTTGAGGCGTAGCACCTCGCGGGTCTTCTCAAGCAAAGATGGCGGACGCTTGTTCATTTTGTGTACCTCGTTTTGTTACTTGATATGGTAAATGTATGGGCTATACTCGTGCGCAAGAGATTTCCAGATATAGGTTGTTATGCAGAAAAATTCCGTATAACATCCCTGTGCGCGATCTTATACGGAATTTTTAACTTTAAGCCATCGTCGGGCGGCAGACATAGCAAAGAAAGGATTTCTGACGAGAAATGGTATCTTCTCTCCTTACTGGAAACTTTGACTGTCTTGCAATTCGAGCTGGAGGAGCCTTTCGGCCCTCATTAAATCGACAAGGAGATGCATCATGAAATTTCGGCTCTCCCGACTTTGACGGGAAAATCAGGTAATAGACAGGGTGCCATAGTCTGGTAAGATGGCTGCATCTTCTTTCAGGTGGAGCCTCCATGCCAGATGATCAACTGCTAACCGAATTACTGGGTCTGCCACAGGT
>JBBPZQ010000171.1:0-8509 GCA_038198935.1 Anaerolineae bacterium | reverse complement strand
GGCAAAACTTAACCCGAAATGGCTCCAGAAACTCGTCCAGTTCGGCAATCGGCTCCGTTGGTACTTGCGGGATGCGCACGGCTTTTTCCATGCGCCCCAGTCTAGCCGATTTTCCCTCAATCTAACAGAGTAGTACTAATCCACTCTACTTCTCCGTCGCCTTCTCTCCCGACCCATTCCCATTCGCGCTCACCTTCTGCTCCATCGTCGCCAGCGTGCGCGCCACCTCGTCAATGGCGACGCGCTGCTTGCGATACAGGTCGGACTCGGACATGGCGAGACGCTCGGCGACTTCGCGGATGCGCTTGCCCTCGATAAATTTCATGTGCAGGATGTTATACATCACCCACTCGCGCGCGTTCAGGTCAGGCTCACCCGCCGGGCGCATCAACTCGATCGCTTCGAGCAGTACCGAGCGCAAGGCTTGGGTCGGCGACTGCTCGTGCTCGCTCAACGCCTCGTGCACGATTTTTAGGTCGAGCAGCGGCGACTCGCTGAGTTTCGGTCCGCCCCAGTAGTGCTTGAGCGCCTCGTGCACCCACTGCGGAAATTCGGGCGCGCTAATTTTGTTGTCGCCGTCGCTGGCTGTGCGTGCCGAGCCGACGTATGGCGTGAGGCTGCGGTAGCGCTGCAGCGATTCGATTTCGGGACGCAGTTCTTGCAGCGCGCCAAAGATGACCGCTTGCAGTTGACGATCTGCGAGCGTGCGCTCGGCTTGATGCGTCAGTTGTTCGATCACCTCGCGCTCGCGCTCACTCAGGTCGGCGGGCGCCAGTGTGCTGGCGATGCCGAGCACGCCCGTCGTATCGCCGTTCTCACGATTGAACAGCGGACGCAGCCACACGTCGCTCAAGACTACGAAGTCCTTCTGGGGTGATCGAACGACCGTCTGCACGTCGCCATCGTGGACGAGCGCGAGCACCGCACCGCGCGCGCCCACGAACGATTCGAGTTTCAGTTGGTCAGCTTGCGCGATGAGCACATAGCCTTCGCGCGCGCGCAGTAAATCGCAGAGCGCAGCCAATATGTTTTCGAGCAACTGCACTTCGTCGCTGTGGGTCAACAACCGTTCATCCAATCGTTGCAGCCACGCGACCTCACGGCGGTCTTCCCAATCGGAGAGCACGTCGAGGATCGGCTTCGCCAGCGAGACGATGACTTGAAAGAGCACGATGCTGATGATGGCTGCGAAGATGACGAGTGAATCCTGCGGCAGATTGAACAACTGCTCGAAGCGCGGCACGATGAGAATGAGACCGATGGCGGCTGTGCCCATCAGCGGCGCTTGGATCAGATATTTGATAAGGTTGCGCTTCACCACGCGGTCGGGTTCAATCGCACCGTAGTACGAGACCGCGTACGCCATCACGATCATCATCAGCGCGACGCCGGAATTGCCGACGACCGATAGCGCGAGCACCGCGTCGGCGGTGATCAGATTCGTCTGCGAATTGGCTAGTAGCAGATACGGAAAGACGCCAACGGCGGGCGCGGCAAACGAGATGAGCAGATACGTCAGGCGGCGGCGCGAGGTGGACGTGAGACAGCGATGCCGCGCCCACAGTGTATTGAGCAAGCCCCACGCGACGGTGACGAAGAAGTAAAGTCCAAACACCCAGAAGTATGGGCCCGCCGCGAACTGCGGCGCGAACGGAAAATAAATTTCGTCGCGCACAATGAGATCCGTTTGCAGTGCGAGCCAGAAGAAGGCGAAGCCGATGAGGTAGCCGACGAGCGTGACGACGCGCCGCCACCACGCGAACACGTTCGTCGTGCGCAGCAGCGCGTCAGAGAAATGCAAATACGCGGCGGGCATCAGCGCGATACCAATCCATTGGAAGCGCAGCCAGAATACCGCCGCGCGCAAATCGCGCACGCGCGAGAGCAGCACGTCGCCTGCCGACACAATCGCCACGAACAGCATCAGCGCCGCGAAACCGCGCGCGACCGGGTTGCGCGGATTGCGCGCGCCGATATACACCAGCAGCGCAAACGCGATGATCACGTTCGCGGAGGATGTGAGCAGGTTGAGAATGAAGAGGACGGACGTTAAGGTGATTTCGGACATAAGACGACAGACGGCGGACGGTGGAGGGCGAACGGAACTAAACTGCCGTCTACTGTCCGCCGTCTCACTTCAAGTTTAGAATCCACACCGCGTACAGAGCGGTCGCGGCGAAGGCGAACATCAGGCTGTCAATGCGGTCTAGCACACCGCCATGACCCGGGATGAATTCGCCCGCGTCTTTCGCGCCGACTTGCCGCTTGATCAAACTCTCGGCAAGGTCGCCGATCATGCCGGCGATGACAATGACCGCACTCAGGATGACGATGTGAATGAGCGCAATAGTCGGCATCGTGTACCAGCCCCACGCAACGCCGACTAGCACGGCGATCAACCCGCCGCCGATCGCGCCCTCCCACGATTTTTTCGGACTGATGCGCGGAGCCATAGGATGCCGCCCAAAGCGCGTGCCGACGAAGTACGCGCCCGTGTCACTCGCCCACGTCACGAATGCTGCGAGCGCCGAGAGCGGCAATCCATTCGGCAACTCGCGCAGCACAATGCACTGCGCGAGCAGCACGCCGATGTACAGCGCGCCCGCAAGCGTGAGCGCCCAATTGAGGAGCGCGCCATCCAAGTTGCGCCAGCTAAGCGGCACCGCGAGCGTCAGCATCACGAACAGCGGCAAACCACTCTGCATGATGCGATTATTAGGAAAGGCTGCGTCCGCGAGCAAGAGCAAGATGAGCGTGAAGCCCCACAGGCGTTCAGGGCGATAGCCGCCGCGCCGCATCAAGTCGTCGTATTCGTAAGCGGCGAGCGATGCGACGAGCAAGATCAGTGCAAAATATAGCGCACCACCATAATAAGCCGGAATCGAGACGAGAGGGATGAGAATGGTGCCGCTCACAAATCGGCGGAGGATCAACAGACACCTCGATTGACAGTGGTGGTCACACGGCGGAGATGAGCGGCGAGCGGGCTAGGACAATCCGATTCAACCAACGGGTGCGGCAAGTGCGGCATCGGCTTTGAGCTGCTCGCGCGTTTTGCCGAACTTGCGCTCACGCTGATCATATGCCTCGAACGCGCGCAATAGCTCGGTGCAGTCGAAGTCGGGCCAAAAGACGGGCGTGCAGAAATACTCGGCGTACGCGCCTTGCCAGATCAAGAAATTGCTGACACGCATTTCGCCGGCCGTGCGGATGACCAGATCAGGATCGGGCGCGTCCGCCGTGTAAAGGTAGCGACCAATAAGTTGCTCGTCTACGGCGTCGGGCTTCACGCCGTCGGCGATGATGCGCCGCACCGCGTCCACAATTTCGGCGCGACCGCCATAGTTGAAGGCGACATTCAAAACGATGCGCGTGTTGTTCTTCGTCAGCTCAATAGCGTCGCGCACCTGCTGCTGCAAGTTCGGCGCGATGCCATGCAGCCGTCCGATATGGCGCAACTGCACGCCGTTCTTGTGCAGTTCCTTTACCTCGCGCTTGAGCATCATTTCCAGAATGCCCATCAAGCCCTGTACTTCGTCCGATGGGCGACTCCAGTTCTCAGTCGAGAAGGCGTACAGTGTCAGCACTTTCACGCCGTGGTCGGCGCAGCATTCGAGAATGCGGCGGATGTTTTCCGTGCCCGCATGATGGCCGCGCACGCGCACCCAGCCGCGCTGCTGCGCCCAGCGTCCGTTGCCATCCATGATGATGGCGACATGCGTCGGCAGGCGAGTAAATTTGCGTTCACTTTCCGCCATCTTCCACCTCTGGCTGATTATGCCACTAATCAGATGAACGGGCAATCCTCTGCCCATTATCCCTTCACCACATGCGCTCCGTCGCAACTGTACAGTTGCGGCATAGGCAGAACACACAGCGCGCGTAGGGAAAATCAAATTGTCAACGCTGCGTTTTCTGCGCCTTTGTGTTAATGTTCTGCTGTGCAACTATAGGTTCACTGATTCGATGCTGCGAAGTTTCGTGTACGGGTTTGGTCACGGCGAGGACGTGCGCTGTAATCGTTCGCGTATGAGCGCGCCGAACAGATGCACTTCTTCGACGCGTAGCGACACCACGAGCGCGAGGTATACGGTCACGGAAGCGACGACGGCAATCAATACACCTATCAATGAACCGCCCCACCAGCCAACTATCCAACCACCGACCAACCCCATCATCACCGACGCAACGCTCACTTTCAATACGGTACGTCCGATGCCGAAGCCTGTCAGCCCCCCAATCGCCAGCCACATCAGCAGGAGCAGGATGAGCGCGTGCGCCGAGTTCTGCACGGCGTTGGCGAATGCCAGCCCCGGCATTCCCCACGGGCCCAGCAACGTGAACGCGGTGATGGCATACAGCGCAACCGTCACCACATTGATCACGACCGGAGTGATTGTGTTCTTGCGCGCGTAGAACGCGAAGATGAGCAACTGGTCGAGCGCGACGAACGGCAACTGCGGCGCATAAGCGAGAAACGCGAGCGCAGTGCGCTGCGTGTCGAAGTCGCTGAACTGGCCGCGCTCGAACAGCAAGCGCACCAATGGTTCGCGCAGCACGATCAAGCCGACCATCGCGGGAATCATCGCGATCATCGCCAACTTGATGCCGAGCGCGAGCGTGGACTTGAATGCGACGGAGGACGGAGGACGGAGGACTAAGCCGTCTTCGGTCTCCCGCCTTCCGTCCTCCGTCGCTTGTCGCGACAGCGTGGGCAATATTGCCGACGAGAGCGCGACGGCGATCAAGCCGAGTGGAAATTGAATGAGCGTCGTCGCGAAACGCATAGCGGCCAAGTTGCCTTCGCCCGTGCGCGAGGCGAGGTTGCGGTCGAGCACGATACCGCTGATGGTGATGACGAATCCGAACGCGACGGGCACGTACAACTTTAGCGCGCGGCGCAGACCCGGATGCGTGAAGTCGAGCGAGGGCCGCACGCGCAAGCCGCGCAGCGCCGACAGTTGCAGCGCGACTTGCGTGAGTGCGCCGACGATCACGCCGACGACCAAACTCTGCACGCCGAACACGCCGGTGAGCAGCAGCGCGATGATGATGATGCTCGCGTTGTACGCGGCGTTGACGAACGCGGGCAGCACGAACTTCTGACGCGCGTAGAGCAGCGCCGTGAGCACGCCAGAGATTGCCATGAAGAACGTCGCGGGCAGCATGATGCGCACGAGCGTGATCGCTTCGTCGCGGTTTTCGGGACGCAAACCGATGCCGAGCACTTCGACCAACTGCGGCGCGAATGCAACCAGAATCACGATCACGACGGCGAGCACGATCGAGGCAAGCGTGAGCAACGTCGAGATCATCCGTGACAGATCGTCGGCGTGCGCAGGATCGTCGGCGTAATCGCTGAAGACAGGGATAAGCGCGGCTGAGATCGCACCGCCAATCAGGAAATCATAGATCGTCGTCGGCACCGTTGAGGCAACTTGGAACGCGTCAGTTAGTCCCGTCGCGCCGAACAGCGCGGCGATCACTTGCTCGCGCACGAGGCCCAGCACACGGCTGGCGATGTTGCCAACCATGATGATCGTTGCGGCTTTGACGATGGTTCGGCGAGTGCTCGCGGTCATGCACTACTACGGGGCATGGGTGGAGTTGCCGGAGATAGAGGATATGCGAGGGTATTCATTTGCAATAGCGCATCACTATTTCGGCGATGATGTTCGTGGTGGACATGCCTTCGACCAATGGAAATAACTCGACGCGCCCGCCGTAACGCTCGACAATCTTCGCTTCGGGCGGAACTTTGCTGTTCGCTGTTCGCTGTTCGCTATCGCCTCGCGAGTAGTCGCCGCCCTTCACGTACACCTCAGGTCGAAGCATTTCGACGAGCTGCTCCGCTGTCACGTCATCGAAGACGATAATGTAATCCACGCACGCAAGTGCCGCCAGCACTTCCGCGCGCTCGACTTGCGGCACAATCGGATGCTGCTCGCCTTTGAGCGCGCGCGCCGACGTATCGCTGTTCAATCCGACGATGAGACAATCGCCCAGCGCGCGCGCCGCCTGTAAATAGCGCACGTGACCGGCGTGCAGGATGTCGAACACGCCGTTGGTGAACACGTGCGTGCCGCTGAGGAGAGTGGCGTCGGCAAGCGAGATGAGTTTTTTCATGTGTCATGTGTCATGTGTCATGTGTCACCTGATACTTGACACATGACACTATGCGGCACCAATTACCTTGCGCAGCTCCTCCACACTCGTCACCGCCACGCCGATGTGCTTCACGACAATGCCAGCCGCATAGGTGGCCAGTTGCGCCGCGTCGAGCGGGTCCACGCCACAGGTGAGCGCGAGCGTGAGCACGGCGATGACAGTGTCGCCCGCGCCCGTCACGTCGAACACTTCGCTGCGATTGATGGCGGGCACGTGCGCGTAGCGGCTGTCGTTCACGCCGATGGACATGCCGTCGTCGGCGCGCGTGACGACGACGATTTTGCTATCCAAGCGCCGCAACAATTCATTGCACGCCGATTGGAAATCATCTTCGCTCACGAGTGTGCGCCCGAGCGTCGCTTCGGTCTCCTGCCGATTGGCGCGCACGAGTTCGAAACCTTTGAAGCGCAGCAGGTCGCCCTGCGAATCCACCGTGAGCAGGATGCGCCGCGCGTGCGCCACACGCACACACGTGTCAATCACGTCGGGCGTGACCAGTCCGCTGCGATAATCGGAGACAAGAATCGCGTCGGCTTGCTCGGCGCAATCTTCGATGCGCTGGATAAGCGCGCGCTCGATTGGCTGGCTCAACGGGCGGCGCTCGATACGGTCGAGGCGCGCGACCTGCTGGGCGAACGTCGGCATCATGCCTTCTGCCATAATGCGCGTCTTGGTCGTCGTCGGGCGCGACGGGTCGCTGACGATGCCGCCGATGTCCACGCGCAGTTCGCGGAACTTTGCCAGCAGCCGCTCGCCGTTCTTGTCCTCGCCGATCACGCCGACGGCAATCGCGTGCGCGCCGAGCGCGACGAGGTTGTGCGCGGGGTTGCCTGCGCCGCCGGGCACGCTGAACTCGCGCGCGAACTCCAGCACCGGAATCGCCGCCTCGCGCGAGAGCCGCGTCGCGCGCCCGATCAGGTACTCGTCGAGCGCCAAGTCGCCGACCACCAGCACACAGCGCGGCGCGAAGTAGTCGAGCGCGGCGGGCAGTTGCTGAGTCATGTTGCGTATGCTATGATGGCGATTGAATCCACGTGGGCAATCGCAGCAAACGTAAACGCATCGCCAGCCTGCAAAAAGTCATCGAGGAACATCGGCTCAAGCTTGCTCGTGAACAGTCGTCGTCTGTGCCGTGAGCAGCCCTGATTGAATATTGGCAAAGTGAAATCGCAAAGTTCGAGCAAGCGATGGCGCACGGCGAACGTCAATTGACCAAGCATCGCCACAAGCGCAAAAGGAACGAGCATGGCACACGCAAAACTCATTCGCAAACCTACCGCTGCCGTCACCGACTATTTCTCCACGATGAAACAAATCGAGGCGGTGCTGAAGCAAGCAGGTTTGCCAGGCAGCCAGACCTCGCTGCTCGCCATGCACCTTGCCGAAATTGAAGAAGCGAGCAAGCGTTATGCAGACCTGCTCGACTCGCTGCGCGCCGACGGTGGGCATGGCGCGAACGGTGCGAACGATTCGGTGTTGGATGAGCTAGTCGAGATTCAAGTCGCCGTAGAGCACATCGTCGCGCACGCCAAAGCCGTTTCCAAATTGCTGGACAAGAGCATTGATGTGCTGGATAACTAAGTCTGAATTGTCGCCGACGACCAGCACGCAGCGCGGCGCGAAGCAGTCGAGCGCGGCGAGGAGTGGGTTCATGCTTGTGCTGTTGCGCCCTCCTCTTGAGCGAGCAATCGCTTTAATGCTCCGTATGCTTGGTCGCGCACGTCCTTATCACTGGCGTTGCGCGCCAAGTCGAGCAGTAGTTGTGCCGCTTCGGACTTCTCACCCAACTGACCCAACGACACAGCCGCACTCAAGCGCACCTGCTCATCACTGGCGTTGCGCGCCAAGTCGAGCAGCCCATTGATGACCGCTTCAGACTTCTCGCCCAACCGACCCAATGACCCAGCCGCGCTCATGCGCACGAACTCATCACTGGCGTTGCGCGCCAAGTCGAGCAGCCCATTGATGACCGCTTCAGACTTCTCGCCCAACCGACCCAATGACCCAGCCGCGCTCATGCGCACGTTCTCATCGGCGGTGTTGCGCGCCAAGTCGAGCAGTAGTTGTGCCGCTTCGGATTGCTCGCCCAACTGACCCAACGACTCAGCCGCACGCAAGCGCACGTTCTCAGCACTGGCGTTGCACGCCAAGTCGAGCAGCAGTTGTGCCGCTTCGGACTGCTCGCCCAACTGACCCAATGACCAAGCCGCACGCGAGCGCACGAACTCACTACTGGCGTTGCACGCCAAGTCGAGCAGCAGTTGTGCCGCTTCGGACTGCTCGCCCAACTGACCCAATGACCAAGCCGCACGCGAGCGCACGAACTCACTACTGGCGTTGC
>JBBPZQ010000170.1:0-18548 GCA_038198935.1 Anaerolineae bacterium | reverse complement strand
CACGCGCCATCGCAGCCCATTCAACTTCCTGGTCAATGTGCTCTGTGGGCTGATTGCCTACTGTCATCAGCCCAAGAAGCCGTCCTTGCACTTGGCTGCTCGACCCGTGCTGCCGGCTTAAACCGAACTGACGTTAAATAGCTCCACCTTTCATCTCGTCTCTCCTGTCTAGACGACTCATTCCCATACACTACACGTTTGCTTTTCAACTGCAAGAGATATTCAACACTCGCGCTTAATGAGTGCTGGATCTCGCCGTCACCTGGCGCGAATATGCTGTCCGTGTGTCCCTCAGGAAGCGCAGAGACACGAACCATGCACTCAGTGCTATCACCCACACCAGGACGAACAATGAATTGTATGCGAAGTCGTTCTGCTATTTGCTCTCCTCGCATTACGATCTTCTCGGTTTGTATTCATCCAGTATAATCGAATCGTTTACTAAGCAAGTTGCTTCCAACGTTCTACGCCAACGATCTGTCGTAGTCATAGCGCACTCACAATGTGACCCTACCGTCGAACGCTGCACTCTTGCCGATGAAAGAAAGGAATGTGATAAATTGACCTCTATCATTCTTCATCCGCGTTGGCTGTTCGGGGCAATGGTTGTGAGCCTGATGGCGATCCTGTGCGCGGTGATGATCGCACTTGCGCCGCAGCATGTGGATGCGTCGCCGCCGCTCGCGCCGAGCGCTGCGTGCGCGCACACGCCCGAAGCGAGCGGACCCGTTGACGGCGTGCGTATCATGGACACGGGCAACAATCGCGTGCAATGGATGAACGGCGGCGACGGCACGTTCGGCACGCCGTTCGGATCGGCCGGCAGCGGCAATTCCCAGTTCAGCGGCGCGAGCGGCATCGCCTACGTGCCATGGGCAACCACCTACGTCGCCGACACGAATAACAATCGCGTGCAGTTGTTCGATCGCGGCAGCAATTTCGTGATGGCGTTCGGCGCGAGCGGCAGCGGCAATTCCCAGTTCAACGCGCCGCGCGGCGTCGCCGTCAACAACATGGGCAACATCTTCGTGCTCGACACGGGCAACCATCGCGTGCAGGTGTTCGCGGGCGATGGCACTTATCAATCGCAGTGGGGCGCGTTGGGTTCGAGCAATTCCCAGTTCAATGCGCCGCGCGGCATCGCGATCAATTGGAGCGATGGCACGGTCTATGTCGCCGACACGAACAATCATCGCATCCAAAAGTTCACGAGCGCGGGCGCGTTCGTGACGGCGTGGGGCAGCATGGGCAGCAGTAACGGACAGTTCAACTCACCGTCCGCGCTGGCGGTCAATCCGTTGAATGGCGATGTGTATGTTGCGGACACGGGCAACAGTCGCGTACAGCAATTCAACGGCGGCGGCACGTTCATTCGCCAGTGGGGCGGCTTCAACCAGCCGCGCGGCATCGCCGTCGGCGCGCGCAACGGTGTGTTCGTGATGGACTCGAACAACAATCAAATCAAACGCTTCGCCTACGACGGCACGTCGGGCAGCACGTTCGGCGGCGGCGGATCGGGCACGGGCCAGTTCAGCGGCGCGACGCAGATCGCAGCCGATCTCGGCGGCGTGAATCTCGATCAATGCTACGTGACCGACTTCTTCATCACGGCGGGACAGAAGCGGCGCGTCACCGTTTTCTACACGCTCAACAACGGCTTGCCGAACAATCGCTTCCGCAACACCAACGACGGCAGCGGCAACAACATCTACGCCAAGAAAGTTGCGGAGTGGACGCAGACCGCGTGGCAGACGTACTTCAATTACAACTTCAGCGAGCCCATCTATCTCTACACGGGTGTTGGTCTCGGCGGCGGATTCACCGGCAAAGAGCAAGAGGTGATGGCGTTCGACATCGGACGAGTCGGACTCGATGGCTGGTGCTGCGGCTGGAATCACTACGAGATCAATTCCGCGTACATCGTCGGACAGATTGACAGCGGCGAAGATCGCGGCGTGGGCGAAGTCGCCATCCACGAGATGTTCCACAACGTGCAGAACGGCGCGTTCACCAACGCCGAGCCCGGCTGGGCGGTCGAGGGCGGCGCGGGCAACGCGCAAGACAAAGTGGCGACCAACATTGACAGCAACACGGGCAGCCGCTACGGGGGACTCGTCAACGACTTCCTCGTGAATCGCTCGACCGCAGATTTCCGCCCCATCGCGTATCCGTTCGCGCTGTTCTGGACGTACTTTGAAGAACAACTCGGCGCTGCGACACCGCCCGATCCCGGCTACGGCATGTCGGCGGTGCGCCAATACGTCGAGACGACGCGCGGCGGATCCATTCACGGCATTGATGCGGTCAACAGCCAAATCCTCTCGTTGAGCAGCGGCACGCGCAACTTTGAAACATTCTGGGCCGACTTCACCGTTGCGAATTATACCAAGCGCATCAGCGGCGCGGGCGCGCGCTACTCGTATCTCGATGAATCGTCCACGCCGTACATGAGCGTGCCCGTCAATCGGCAGACACTCGGCGCGTCGCCCATCACCTTCACGCAAGCGATCTCGGCGTATGCCGCGTCGTACATCGAGATCGTGCCGAGCGGCGCAGCGTGCAAATACGTCACGTTCGATCTGCGCAGCGATGTACGCGTCGGCTTCACGCTCGCCGATCATCGCGCAGGCGCAATGGTGCGCGCGCCCGAAACGTTCTACGGCAATCGGCGCATCATCACGCTGCGCGTCGGCGGCGCGTATGGCAGCAGCGATGCGATGGGCGTGATCCTCACGGGGTTGACCACGCAAGCCAACGTCACGCTCGGCACGCGCTGCGTAGATCCGATCATGACGATCATTCGCCCGAACACGATCCAGAAGGCGATGGCCGGACCCGCCGCGACCGACAACCCCGGCGCGTTCGTCTCGTATGTCTCGGTCACGGCTGCTGGCGGGCCCGTGCGCGGTTTGCTGTATAGCCAATTCGCCTCGCGCGTCGGCGGCATCACCGCGACGCTCACGATGGGCAGCGACCTCGAAGATTTGTTCGCGCTCGTGATCGCCGCACCGCGTCAAGAGACGATTGGCGATTACGATCTGCGCGTCACGCTCGACAACACCATCAGTGCGACGCAAACACTCTCGGTGCGCTACACGTCCGTCACCGACGAGAACATGCTCGTGATTGATCAGTCGGGCAGCATGGCATATGCCAGCAAGATGCAGGCGGCGAAGGACGCGGCGCAGTTGCAGATCACGGAGATGGATAGCAACGCACGCGGCGGCTTGGTGAAGTTCGACACGATGGCAACGCTCGTGTTGAGCCTGACCAACATCACGGTTGACCCGCCGCGCACCAACTTACGCAACGCGGTCAACGCACTCGCGCCGACGGGCTTCACCGCGATTGTGGATGGCATCAATAAAGGCTTGGACAATCTCGACTTGCGCGGCGACGTTGCGAACTCCTGCGGCATCACGCTGCTGACTGATGGCATGGACAATCAGTCCACCGCCGCGCAGCGCAGCGCGTTGATCACGCGGCTGCAAACGTATCCGCGTCCGTGTCCGATCTACGCGATTGCGCTCGGACCCGATGCGGACAAAAACTTCTTGCAGCAGTTCGCGGATGCGAGCGGCGGCATCGTCTATGCGGCGACGCTTACCACGCCGACGACGGTGTTGAGCGCGCGCAGTCCCGCGAGCGTCAGCAGCGGCGGGGCGCTCAACGCTTCATGGCAGTATCGTCTCGCCAGCATCTACGACGACATCGCCGCGCGACAGGCCGGACGCAACCGCATCTTCGTCGGCGCGACGATGTCGCCCGGCATTCCGTCACCGGAAATCATTCCCGTTGACGACTCGGTGACCGAAGCCGTGTTCGCCGTCAACGGTACGAATGGCTACAACAAAGGCGTCGGACTGTACGACCCCGATGGCGTGCTCGTCGTCTTGGGTTATCCGAACGCAAAGATTTACGACATGCCGCCACTGCATTGGGTGATCCGCATCGGCGCGCCGAAGCGCGGCAATTGGAAAATCGTTTTCAGCGATCAAGGATCGAGCGGCGGCTACATCGCCATGACCAGCGGCATCACGCCGATCGCGCTCGACGTGTTTGCGCGCCCGCCTGAGTTCATGCCGCACGCGGGTCATCGCGTGCCGATCATCGCGGTGCTGCACGATGCGACGCAGACGATCGCTGGCGCAAACGTCACCGCCGACGTGCAGTCGGCGCAAGGTGATGTCTGGCACGTGCACTTGTACGACGACGGCAATCACGGCGACGGCCGCGCGAACGACGGCGTATATGGCAACTGGTTCACGCGCGCGACGACTGCGCCGTGCCATCAGGACACCGAAGACGTGTTCCCCAAAGCGACCGTGTGTGACAATGCCTACCAAGTGTATGCGCTTGCCATCAAGGACAACATTCGACGCGAAGGCCAGACCGGCTTCTCTATCCAGCAAGGGGTGGATTCAGATCAGGACGGCATCCCCGACGAGTGGGAACGCGCGAACGGCTTGAACCCGAACGACTTCAAAGATGGCGCACTCGACCCCGACGGCGATCACCTGTCGAACTACGACGAGTTTCTCAATGGCACTGATCCGTTCAACGCCGACACGGACGGCGGCGGCGAGAACGACGGCTCGGAAGTGAAGCACGGCCGCGATCCGAACGACGGCGGCGATGACGTGATCTCGAAAATTTACCATATCAACCCGCACGCCTTCAATAGTTACGTCGTGCTGGATT
Organism: Anaerolineae bacterium; assembly: GCA_038198935.1. Taxonomy (GTDB): domain Bacteria; phylum Chloroflexota; class Anaerolineae; order JACRMK01; family JACRMK01; genus JBBPZQ01. The sequence continues at coordinate 13,847 of JBBPZQ010000170.1, read as the reverse complement.
ACAGCACGTCACAAATTTTCAATCACTTCCAAATCTTCCGCCGCATCATCTCGTTCGATGGCTGCTCGCCTCCATGTGTGAACGCTATCGCGGCGAGCGACTGGGTGACGGTCACGACCTCCGCGCCGCCGACGGGCGAGTACACCGATACACAAGTCGTCAACGGCGTGGTCTACCAGTATCGCGTGATCGGCGTGACGGGCGACGGCTCGGAAAGCGCCGTGCTCGAAAGCACGAACACCACGCCCAAGCCGCTCACCGAGCCGCCGAACGGATCGGTGCGCATCAACGGCGGCGCGGGCAGCACATTCAACCGTCACGTGACGCTCACGTTCCGGTGGCAGTCGTCCGCGATCCAGATGCGCTTCGGCAACTCGCCCGACTTGAGTAGTCGGCCGTGGCAGCCCGTGACCGCGATGCTGGAGTGGGACCTTGACCCGAACGTTCCGCCGGGCGGCGCGGCGTTCGTGTATGTCGAATACCGCGACCCGTATGGCAACGTTTCGGATCACACCGACCCCGCTTCGATCCTGATCGCGCGCCCGATTTACCTGCCCATCATCGTGCGCTAGTCAAGCGACTTGAAAGGACCGCCGATTTGCTGCGACGACTGCTCAGACGCGGCTCTACCGCGTTGGGGTAATTGATCGAAGACCGTGTGCTAAACAGTCGCAAGCAAAGAACTGTGCTGGCTACACAATGGTGCCCTGCGGCCGAATCTCCTCCCATCACAAGACCAAGCAATTTTGTATTGCCATTCGTTTGCCGCCGTTGTATGATTCGTTCCACTGCGACCGATCTCGTAATGTTTAGTCACCGAGGTGTATGGAATGACGGAGAATAAACTGAGGGTGGCGGTGCTCGGCGCAGGTGCATGGGCGTAGTTCGCGCACATCCCCGGCTGGCAGCGCGACCCGCGCTGTGAGGTCGTGGTGATGTGCGACGTGGACGGCGACAAGGCGCGCGATTACGCCCAGCATTTCAACATCGCCGAATCGTCAAGCGACTGGCAAGCCGTTGTCGCGCGGCGCGACATTGACGTAGTGGATGTGGTGACGCCGTCGCACACGCATTTCGAGTTGGCGTGGGCAGCGCTCGAAGCGGGCAAGCATGTGCTGTGTGAAAAGCCGGTCGCGTATGATTTTCGTGACACCCTGCGCGCTGCCGACCTCGCTAAGCAGAAAAAGGTCAATACCAAACTCGGTTTCACCTTTCGCTACAGCCCAGGCGTCCAATATGCCAAGTCCCTGATTGATGAAGGGTTCGTCGGCGCGCCGTTCATCTTCAACGGCTACGAGCAAAATTCGCAGTGGCTCGACCCGCAGGTTCCATTGCGGCAGGTGGACCCCAATGCCGACCAGTCCGTCATCCAGACCTCGTCGCTCGAAGGCTACGGCGCGCCCGTGATTGACATCGGCCACTGGTGGGTCGGCGCGGATTATGCGCGCGTGGTCGGCACCATGCGCAACTTCATCCCCGAGCGCATGGTGCGCGCGACGGGCCGCATGAGGCGCATGAACATTGACGACGGCGACATCTACATCGGCGAGTACACCAACGGCGTCATCGGTTCCATCCAGACAAGTTTCGTGACCATCGGCAATTACCCAGGCATCGAGGCGCGCATCTACGGCCAGCAGGGCGCGATCATTTGCCGACTGGTCGAGGAGTTCGGCGTGGCCGAAACGATCAAGGTCGCAACCCCCGATGCGGTCGAGTTCAAGCAGTTGGAGATTCCACAGCGCTTCTATCCGACAGGCGGCCATCCGCGCGAATCGTGGCGCTCATTGTTCTATGCCAACCTCATCAAAGATTACATTGACGAAATCAGAGACGGCGGCGAGCGCAACCAGGGCAACTTTGTGGATGGCGCGTGGGTGCAAGAAGCTATCAACGCGGTCGAGCGTTCATTCCGCGAGCGGCGTTGGGTTGACCTGCCGCTGGAGCGATAGCCGATGCGAGAGCCCCTCCTCGTCCTCATCGCCTCGCCACTGGAACCAGAATACGTCGCGCAGATTCGCGCAGTGGATGCGCGCATTGAAGTCGTGCACGACCCAACGCTACTGCCGACGCCGCGCTACACCGCCGACCACACGGGCGACCCGCACTGGAAGCGCACGCCCGAACAAGAAGCGCAGTTCGTGTCGCTGTTCCAACGCGCGGAAGTGTGTTTTGACTTTGACCGCACGCACCTGCACGATTTGCCCTTGGTCGCGCCGCGCCTGAAGTGGGTGCAGGCGACGAGCGCGGGCATCGGCCAGATGATTCAGCGCAACGGACTCGACCAGTCGGGTATTATCTTCACCACCGCCAGCGGCGTGCACGCGCGCCCGCTGGCCGATTTTTGCCTGGTGGCGATGCTGATGTTCGCCAAGAACTATGAGTGGATGGAGCGCGACAAGCGCGCGAAGCGCTGGCAGCGCTATTGCGGCGAGGAGTTGACGGGCAAGACGCTGGCGATTGTGGGACTCGGGCGAGTCGGGCAAGCGGTCGCGCGGCACGGCCACTACATGCAGATGCGCGTGGTCGGCATGAAGCGCACCGCCGAACCCGCGCCGAACGTCGAGCGAATTTATGCGCGTGACGAGCTGCACGCGATGTTGGCTGAAGCGGATTTCCTTGTGCTCATCGCGCCGCACACGCCAGACACCGAAGGCATGATTGGCGCGCGCGAGTTGGCGGTGATGAAACCGAGCGCCGTGCTCATCAATATCGCGCGCGGTACGCTGGTAGACGAAGATGCGCTGCTGCGCGCTCTGCAAGAAAAACGGCTTGCAGGCGTGGCGCTCGACGTCTTTCGACAAGAGCCACCGCCCGCCGGCTCGCCGTTGTGGGAGATGCCGAACGTCATCATGAGCCCGCACTCCGCCAGCACGGTCATGCAGGAAAACGCGCACCTCACGGCGCTGTTCTGCGACAACCTCAAACGATACTTGCGCGGCGAGCCGCTGCGCAACGTGCTCGACACGGAGCGGTTGTATTGATTCGCAGCGTTGGCCGTAACCGCGTAGTACGCAATCAAGTGAAGATTAACCTTATAGGCGGCGTTGATAAAGCCTCGTCAAACCCTTTAGGGTTTGACCAGTTGCCCGCATTTCGACAGGCTCAGGATGCTGCGTGCTATCCGAAAGTTGGTAGAGGAGTCCATCCGTAACTCACCTCGCGCGCTCCCGATACATACAGAAAGAGGGATTTGACCTTGAACCGCGAAAAGATTTTCCGTCACATCGATGAGCACCTCGACGAACATGTTGCACATATCCAGCAATGGGTGCAGCAACAGAGTGTGAGCTGGGATAACCTGGGCGTCGAAGAGTGTGCTGAGCTGGTAGCCGATTCGCATCGGCGGCTGGGCTGCCAGGAAGTCGAAATCCTGCCTGGCCGCTTTCATCCAGGTGTCTGGGCCGTATATGATGCTGGCGCACCGGTGACGATCCACAACTATTGCATGTTCGACACGCGCACCGTGAATCCCAAGCAGTGGAAGCATGACCCCTGGGGCGGCGAACTCATGCCCATGCGAAACTATCCCAAAGTTATGGTCGGGCGCGGCGCCATGGGCGCGAAGGGACCCTATGTGGCGTGGCTCAACGCGCTGGCGTCGATCATCGCGGTCGAAGGAACGCTGCCCGTCAACATCATGTTCCTCGCCGAGGGTGAAGAAATTCTGGGAAGCGCCACGTACCAGCAGTTTGTTGACCAGAAAGCGGAGCGGCTGAAAGACGTCAAAGCGAGTTTTGTGCCGGCCATGTCGCAGAGTGCTGGCGGTACAGTTTCCGTGGGGCTGGGCTTGAAAGGGATGGTCGTGCTCGAACTGACGGCCAGTGGTGAGGCGTGGGGACGCGGACCGGCGACGACCATCCACAGTTCAATGGCATCGCTCGTTTCGTCGCCGCCCTTCCGTTTGGCGAAGGCGCTCGCGTGCTTGGTAGACAAGAACGGCGAAGGCTGCGAAGTGCCAGAACTCAAGCAGGTTTGGAAGAAGCGCAAGCGGCTAAATGCAAAGGAAAAAAAACTACTGGAAGATATTGCCGCGCGCTCGCAGGGCAAGGACTGGCGCGATGCACTTGCGCTGGGCGGACCGAAGAATGTGCCGCACGTGCACGGCGGGCTGGAAGGGATGAACCCGCTCATCAACAATTTGTACGGACCCACGTTCAACATCGCCGGATTGCGCAGCGGCTTTCTGGGCGCAGAGACAGGCACAATCCCCTTCATCGTGCCGGGCACGGCGACAGCTACGCTTGATATCCGCATGGTGGTTGACCTGACCCCGGAAGAGATTAGCGACAGCATTCGCCGACAGCTCGACAAGCACGGCTTTACGGACATCCAAATCGACGTGCTGGCTGCATTCAGTCATTCGCAGACTCCAGTAAACGACAAGGGCGTGAAGTCGGTGCTGAAGACGCTCGACGCGTGGAAGGTTGATCGCGAGGTGTGGCCCATCCAGGGCGGCGGCGGACCATGGACGGTGGTGCCAAACAAATTCGGCGTGCCGTGTATACGTGGGAGCGTAATTGGCGGCGGCTCAGGTCGCGCGGTGGATGAATATCTGGTCATCGAAGGCGATGGCAAGATGGCGGGACTCGCCGACGCCGAGAAGTTCATGGTCGATTTGCTGTTTAATTACGCGAAGGCCATTGCGTAAGAACTTTTCAAGTCAAGACGTATGCCGCTATTACGCGTTCCTTACAAGATGCTATCCGCGCCGGTGCCGCCGTTTCACCTCTCCGGCGCCAATACGGCGTTGCTGCTGATTGACGCGCAACACTTCACGACCACCCGCACGCGCGGGCTCGGATGGGCGGCGAGTGAGCGCGGTATCAACCGTGAATTTGACGAATACTATCTGCAAGTAGACGCGGCGTTGAAGAATATGGCGCGACTGTTGGCGGCCTGCCGCGCACATGACGTGCGAATCATCTACACTGTCCTGAACGGCACAAAGGCTGACGGTAGCGACCTGTCGTGGCAGATGCGCGTGAGCGAACTGCCCATCCCCAATGGCGACCCACGCGCCGAAATTCGTTCGGAAGTCATGCCACAATCCGGAGAATTGATATTACCGCGTGTGACCTACAGCCCGTTTGCGGGCACAGAGTTGCAGCGCCTGCTGCAAGCGGCCGGAGTGGACACGCTCCTCGTCGCGGGGATGCTGGCTAACTATTCGGTTGGGATGACTGCGCGCGAGGCGGCGGACCGCGACTTTGGCGTCGTCGTAGTCGGCGATGCATCTGCGAGCGAAACGTTCGAGTGGCATCAGCAACTGCTGAACGGTATCGTCGGCGGACTGATACGCCATCGCTCTACGAGTGAAGTGATCGAGATGCTGGAAGGCACGCGGACATGAAGGTCGTGCGCACGGTCAACGGGGACGTTGCGCCCACTGAACTGGGCATCACGCTGACGCACGAACACCTATGGTGCGACCAGCGGCAATGCCGCTCGCAAGGGAAGTTCCCATCCGCCGCGGATCCCATGGTCTTGCAGGACGTGAATATCGTCGTGAGCGAGGTCAGTCACTTTGTCGCCGCAGGTGGGCGAGCCATCGCGGAAATGACCGTCAGTGGCTGGGGGCGCGACGTGGGTATGCTGCGCGAAATATCGAGGAAAGCCGGTGTCCACGTCATCGCCACGTCAGGATACTACATCGAAGCCTGCCACCCGAATTTCACGCGCGACGCGACCATTGATGAACTGACTTTCTTTCTCGTGAAGGAATTGACCGAAGGCGCTGACGGCACCGATATCCGCCCCGGCATTCTGAAGTCCGGCGTGGGGCGGCCCGTGATCGAAGGTGTCGAGCGACGCTGCGCCATTGCCGTAGCCCGCGCGCAGAAGATGACGGGCGTCGTGATTACGACGCATACATCGGGTAGCAGTCGCTTCGAGATTCGCGGCGGCAACCTGGGCACCCAGCATCTGGATCTGTTTGAGGCAGAGGGCGTTGACCCGTCGCGTGTGATTATCGGCCATACAGACGAGAATGCCGACATCCGTCAACTGAGCGCGCTGGCGGCGCGGGGTGCGACTATCCAGTTCGACGTGATTGGCAAACTGCATTGGCTGTTGGATGAAACCCGCATCGAACTGCTGGCAAGGCTGGCGGACAAGGGATACCTCGACCAATTGCTATTATCAACAGACCGCAACCGTGTTTCAGAGCTGCATATAAAACATGGGCCGGGCTACGACTACGTCATCCGCGATTTCGTGCCGAAGATGCGTGAGGCTGGCTTTGATGAGCGGTCGATCCAGAAGATACTGGTAGAAAATCCAGCGCGCGTGCTGGCGGTGGAGGTGTAATGCGATTTTTGATACGGCGGCTTCTGCAAGCGGTGTTCGTCGTCTTTGGCGTCAGCATCGTCGCATTTGGACTGACGTTTCTGACCGGCGACCCGACCGAGGTCATCTTAGGTGCAGGCGCCGACCAGATGAGCGTGCAGCAGATCAACGAGTTTCGCCACCAGATGGGATTTGACCGACCCTGGTATATTCAGTACGCCGATTTTTTGTCGAAAGCAATACGTGGCGATTTTGGCTATTCATTTATTCGCCACCAGCCGGCCTTCGACGTGATCACACAGCGCTTGCCCGCGACGATTCAATTATCGGCGGTTGCGTTGATCATTTCTATCGTGTTCTCGATCCCGTTGGGCGTGATATCCGCGACCAAGCCGCACTCTCCACTCGACTATGCGGTGACACTGATCGCACTGGTCGGCCAATCGGTGCCAAGTTTCTGGCTGGGTATACTGCTGATCTTGTTCTTCGGCGTCTATCTGCACTGGTTGCCCATCTCCGGCAGCGGTACGTGGCAGCACTTCATTATGCCGAGCATTACGCTGGCCGCGTTTTCCATCGCGCGGAACATGCGCCTGACGCGCTCGTCAATGCTGGAGGTCATGCAGAAAGATTTCGTGCGTACGGCGCGCGGCAAGGGGTTGTCCGAAAATCGCGTGATTTATAACCACGTGCTACGCAATTCGATGCTGCCCATCGTCACGGCGATTGGCTTGCAAATGGGCTTCTTGTTAGGCGGCTCGGTCATCACGGAGACGATTTTTGGCTGGCCGGGCGTGGGCCGCGAGATTATCGCCGCGATCGGCTCGAAAGACTTTTATGTGGTGCAGACCGGCGTTATCATGCTGGCGCTTATTTTTACTGGCGTCAATCTGATGGTTGATTTGCTATACGGGTGGATCGATCCGCGGATACGGTATGATTGAGATGGCGATGCCGCTGCCGGCCAAGAGCCAGTTTTTCGCGCGACTGTTTCGCAGCAAGCTTGCGTTGATCTCGGCAATCCTATTACTGGCGGTGACACTGGTGGCGATCTTCGCGCAGCAAGTGACCAGCAACGACCCGGCCAATCTGGCGCTGTTGCGCCGACTGAAAGCGCCCGGCTATGTTGACGAGAGTGGAAGCTATTACATTCTCGGCACCGACACGATCGGTCGCGATGTTTATAGTCGCATGGTCTATGGCGCACGCATCTCTTTAGTGGTCGGGTTGTCGGCGGTGTTGCTTTCGGGCACTGTGGGAATCGTGTTGGGGCTGTTGTCCGGGTATTACGGCGGGCGTGTAGACGACGCTATCATGCGCATCGCTGACATCCAGTTGTCGTTTCCGACCATCTTGCTGGCGCTAGCCATCATGGCGGTATTGGGGCCTGGGCTGGATAAGATTATCATCGTGCTGGGGCTAACGGGTTGGGTACAGTACGGGCGGATCGTGCGCGGGCAAGTACTGTCGATCAAGGAGGAGGAGTTCGTGACGGCGGCGCGCGCTATCGGGCAGCGCGACTGGCGCATCATCCTCCAGCATATCTTGCCGAACATCTGGAGTCCGGTGATCGTCATTGCAAGTTTCTCGGTGGCGAGCAATATCGTGTCGGAGGCGTCGCTCAGTTTTCTGGGCGTCGGGGTGCCGCCGGCGATCCCGAGTTGGGGCGTCATGCTGGCCGAGGGCAGGCAGTTCATCGGCGTGGCTGAATGGCTAACCATCCCGCCGGGCATCGCCATTTCGCTGACGGTGCTCGCCATCAATATTCTGGGAGATTGGCTGCGGGATTTTTTGGATCCACGCTTGAAGAACATTTTATAAAATCAGCCATTGCCAACATGACCAGGAAGATCATATCGGGAGTACAATAGCAGTGAAAGTGTTTGACGCGATCACACAAGAGATTTCGGGACAAAATGCTTTCGATCTCACCGGTGAAATTACAAAGTTCTACCGCTCGCCGGGCTCGGTCGGCTATCACGCCGCCACAGGACTGGCGCGAGAACGGCTGCTAGCGGCGGGCTTACAGGTAGAGGAATCGCATTATCCTTTGGACGGCCAGACGGTCGTGCTCGACCGTGTCATGCCGATGGCGTGGGAGCCGCACGACGCAAAGGTTCGCGTCATCAGCCCGGCGCAGGATCTCATCATTGATTTCGACAAGGCCGCTTCTTGCTTGGCGTGGTGGTCGCGTCCGACGCCGCGCGGCGGCATCGAAGCGGAGTTGATTGATGTCGGCACGGGCGAGCGTGACGAAGATTTCGTCGGCAAGAATCTGGTCGGCAACATCGCCTACGTTCACAACGCCAACTGGCATGTCACGTGGTCGAAAGTCTCGGAATCAATTGCACGGCGCGGCGCGAAAGGCATCATCACCGATTTCTTTCTGTACCCGACACCGCCGATTCGCACCCGCGAGCGTGTGCCAGAGGCGGTGCAATTACTGCGCCTGGAATTCAACGCGGCGAAGAAGTTCGACTTCTGGGCGTGCTCTGTTGATTATCCAACGGGCAAGCGAATCGAGCAGTGGCTGCGACTCGGGCCCGTGCGGGTGCACGCAGACATTCAGTGCGATACGTTTGTCGATTATGGGCAAAACATTTTAGCGACCATTGCGGGCGAGACGCATCCGCAGGACTCCGTGTTTGTGCTGGCGCACTCGTCGGCGGGCTCGCGGCCGGGCGCGAACTGCGCCTCCGGCACGTCACTGCTCGTGGAGACCGCGCGGGCATTGAACACGCTCATCATGCGCGGAGCGATTGCGAGACCTCGGCGCTCGCTGAAGTTCCTGCTCGTGTCCGAGGGGCTCGGATCGTACAACTACCTGAGCGCCCATCCTGACGAGCGCGCGCGCGTGAAAGCCTCATACTGTCTCGAAAGCGTCGGGCATAGCCAGCGCAAGCTGAACACTACGCTCTACTTCAGTCGTGCACCCGACTCGACGCCTTCTTTTATCAACGACCATTTTGATGCCGTGCTGGAGCGGCTGCCAAAGCAGTGGGGTTGGGTTGGCCGCAACGAAGCAAACATTTCACCGATTGTGGTCTCACAAGTTCCGTATACGCCATGGAGCGATAACAGCACTTGGACGGCGCACGGCATCCCCAGCGCACTGTTCATGTCGTGGCCCGACGAATATTTCCATTCGCAACTGCTCACGGCGGACATTACCGATCCCTCAGTTTTTGCGTATGCGGGCGCGCTCGTCGCCGCGTCGGCCTATGAAATGGCGAGCATGGGGCTTAAAGAATCTCTCTGGCTGGCAGAGTGGATGAGTGCGCGCAGCGCGGCGCGGCTTCATCTGGAGCATCAGCGCGCGCTATGGCAAGCGCCCGAAAGTGTGGACGAGGCATGGACGACTCGGCGGCTGGAATTTCTTTACAAGCGTGACTGTGCTGCCTTGAACTCCTTGGCGGAACTTGTGGAGCCGAGCGAGCAGGCGGCGTTGGAAGCAAAGGTCGCGCTGCTGCAAGGACAGTTGGCGACAGCCACGGCGCATTTGCTAGGGGCAGCGATGCGCGCCGAGTCATTCAATGCGCAGCCAAAAGCCGAGGATGATCTGCGCATGGCAGCGACGCCGCGCAAACTGAAGCAGATTTCGACGCCGGGGCTGGCTGGTATGCAGTACCTGGACGAATTGGACTTGTGTCATGCGTTGGAACAACAGGATCCGCATTTCACCGACTATGTGTTGAAGCCGGCCACCGACGAAATGTGGAACCTGTGCGATGGCAAGCGGAGCATCGCCGAGATCGTGATGTATACAGCGCTGGAATTCAACCTGCGGGTCAAGCCCGAGACCTGGCTGCCGGTGTTTGCAGGCTGGGAAGAAGCGGGCTTGATCAGACTATAAACCGTTTTTCTAATCGAAAGGGGAGAAAATGAAACATCGTTCATTGCTGATGTTCGTTGTACTGTTTGTTTGGGCAGGCCTGCTCGCCGCCTGTGCGCCGGGACTCCCTGGTTCGTCGTCGGCCCCAGCCAAGCCGGTGGTCGTGCTGCTGAGCGCGGAGCCGGTCAGTTATGACAACATGTTCACGCAGTCTGATGCGCACATGGGTCTGACGATCCACGAAGGGCTGTTCCGACTGGATAACGATGGCAACATCGTGCCGGCCATCGCCGAGTCCATCAAGAATATCGACCCGCTGACGTGGGAGGTGAAGATTCGCAAAGGACTGGTCTTCCAGAACGATGAACCCATTAATGCGGATGCGGTTGTCTTTACGTTCAAGCGCGCGCAAGACTTGTTTGCGGCAAAGAAGGGCGACCTGACCTTTGCTATGGGCGCGTTGCTCTACGACCAGGTTACGAAGATCGACGATTACACGGTGCAGTTCAAGATGAAGGTGCCCGATCCCATCATCACTTCGCACCTGGTCAATCCGGAGTTCTCGATTCTACCACCGAAATATTACAGCGATAACAGCCCAGAGGCGGTGACATTCAAGCCGGTTGGTGCGGGTGGTTACAAGGTCGTGTCTTACAAGGCCGGCGAAGGCACGGTGCTCAAAGCATTTGACAAGTACCGTCTCGGCAAGCCGCCGGTTGAGGACATCATCGTCAAGGCTGTGCCGGACGTTGCCACACGTCTTGCGGAGTTGAAAGCCGGCACGGCAGATCTAATGATGGGCGTTCCGTCTGACGTGAAGGCAAGCCTGGAAGCCACACCCGGCGTTAGGGTGATCGTGGCTCCCAGTTTCAGGCGCGGCTTCGTGGCGATCAAGCAGGGCCGCCACCCGGCATTGGCTGACGTGCGCGTGCGGCAGGCGATGAACTATGCAGTGAACTGCGATGAAATTGCCAAGACACTACTGGGCGGCATGGCCAAGTGCACAATCGACTTGATCAACTCGCCGTATCAGGACCCGAACTTGAAGCCTTATGCCTATAACCCGGCTAAGGCTAAACAGTTGCTGGACGATGCAGGTTGGAAGGTGGGCGCGGACGGTATTCGCGTCAAGGACGGCACTCGCCTGTCTTTACAGATGGATACGCCGGGCGGATCATTCCTGGCGGACAAAGAAATGGCTCAGGTGATGGCAGCCGCGTGGAAAGCAGTGGGCATTGAGATCAGCGACCTGCGCGTGATTGATAGCGCGACCAATTCCAAGATGCGCGAGAAACAGGGTGCGGGCTACCGTGACCTGATGATGAGTTCGTCGGGTCCGGACTATACCTGCCAGGGTGACGCGCTGTTGGTGCAGAAAGACTCAGGCTCGAATCGGATGAGCTGGTCTGACGACAAATTCGAGCAAATGTTCAAAGCCTTCACGCAGGAATTCGATCAGTCGAAATGGCAGAAGATGTGTTACGAGCTGCAAGCCTATGTCGCGGAGCAGGCCCCGGTGGTCTGGCTGTTCACTGAGCCGGCGCTGTATGGCATTTCGCAGCGCTTGGACTTCAGCGCGCGCGGCGACGGGCGCATGTACTTGAACATGGTGCTGAAGGGCGTCAAGTAACGCCGCTGAGCAACAGTTCCATTCTGTATTTCAACGTCCTCACACAGGCTTCCGTGCGAGGACGTTTTTTTTGGAGCGGAGTGCATAAAGAAGTAGCACGAGCGGCACGTGGTGGGTAGCTACAGGCGAGAAAGAAACCCAGGGCGTCGTGCGGCGAGATGCTCGGCAATGCTTGGTCAATGGCCTCGTAGAGCACGTCGAGCGTGCGCGCGCCGACACGACGCAACGCCTGCTTGAACTTGGCAAAGGCGTGCTCAATCGGCGACCAAGCGGGCGAGTCACCGGGCAGAAACCACAATTCCCAGTCGCGCGCCGGAATGAGTTGGGCGACGCGCGCACGACGATCTACGCTCAAGTTGTCCAGAATGACGACCTGCCCCGCGCGCAGCGTGGGGAGCGCGAGTGTCGTGATGAGAATGTTACGGCGAGTTGGGACAGTGCGCATCATGGTTTATGCTTTCAATCAGGCAGACCTGCCAGGCTTTGGAAACCTGGCAGGTCTCGATTACCGAACGATCAGCGGCGAGACAGGTCTCGGCTAGCGCACGATCAACGGCAAATAGATGTTACTGGGTGGCCGATAGCCTGTTGGGTCGGTGAACGAGACGCCGACGGCGATGCTGACGGGAATGTTTAGCGTTTGCGTCGGCTGGCTACCGCTCGCAGGCGCGAGCACGGTCAGCGTGCCGATGAGCGTGTTTTGGTTGGTAATGGCTTGGCCATTGCGTAGGTGCGGCCGCTCGATGCCCAACGCAACCGCTTGTGAGTTGATGCGCTCAATGGCCGTGCGCTGCCGATAGACATCCTTGTACGCTGCGCTGTCACGATCAAGCGTGTAGACTAGGGAATTGCTCTAGATTTGAGATGGAGCCAGGGTATGCCTGATCGCACCCTCATCCGTGCCTCGCACATCATCGCCTACGACGGCAAGCAGCATCGCTATTTGAAAGACGGCGTGGTCGTGTATGAAGGCGACACGATTATCTTTGTCGGCAAAAAGTTTGAGGGCGAGATTCATCACCTGATAGACGCGAGCAACAAAGTCGTGACCCCCGGCTTCATTGACACGCACATCCACATGGCAGGCTCGCCGCTTGACAAGTCATTCATCGAGGATCACGGCAAGCGCAACTTCTTCAACAGCGGTTTGTTCGAGATGCTGCCCGCGCGCAGCGCCGCGCAAGACATGGACGCGAACCACGTGTGCGTCGAGTTCTCGCTGATGGAGTTGCTGCACACGGGCACGACCACCGCGCTCGAGATGGGGCCCGTCCACGACTACACCGCCGAGCAAGCCGCGCGCTTCGGCTTCCGCGCCTACGTCGGCCCCATGTACCGCAGTGGCCGCTGGTACACCGACGACGGCAAGACCGTCAAGTATCACTGGGACGAGGCAGCGGGCAATGCGGCGTTCGAGCGCGCAGTGAAATGGATCGAGCAGAACGACGGGTCGCATGGCGGACTGGTCAAAGGCTTCTTGTCGCCGTCACAGGTGGACACGTGCAGCGAAGACTTGCTGCGTCGCACGCGCGACGCGGCGAACGAGCTGCACGTGCCGATCACGCTTCATACCTCACAGTCGGTCAACGAGTTCCGCGAGATGGTGAACCGTCACGGCAAGTCGCCCATCGAGTGGCTGCGCGACATCGGCTTCTTGGGTCCCGACGTGATCCTCGGTCACGCGATCATCCTCGCGGGCGGCAGTTGGGCGCAGTACGCGGGCGACGACCTCAGCGTGATGGCAGACGCGGAATGCTCGGTCGCGCACGCGCCCTGGGTGTTCGCGCGGCGCGGCATCGCGCTGGAAAGTTTCTCTCGTTGTCTCAAGGCGGGCATCAACATGACGCTCGGCACGGACACCGCGCCACAATCCATGATCGAGGCGATGAAGTTCGCGGCGGTCATCAGCAAGATTATGGATCGGCAGACGGAAGTCGCAACGGCGGCGGACGTGTTCAACGCGGCGACACTCGGCGGCGCGAAGGCGATCGGGCGCGATGACTTGGGCCGCATCGCGGCGGGCGCGAAGGCTGACCTCGTCATTTGGGAAGGTGAGAGTATCTGGATGTCGCCGCTGCGCGACCCGATCAAGAACAT
>JBBPZQ010000169.1:0-11173 GCA_038198935.1 Anaerolineae bacterium | reverse complement strand
GCTATCATGTGCGTTCGTTGGCGGAAACGGCGATGTTTCGGATGAAAACGATATTCGGTGACGAGTTGTCTGCGCGTTTGCTGGAAACGCAAACCACGCAAGCCTTGATTCGCTGTGCGGCGCTCAATCGCATGACGCATGTGGGCATGCCGCAGAGTTTTAAAGTTGCCTAAGCGATCCATTTTGAATGGGCGCACTGCGTCTATTTTTCGATTCATGCACCAAAGCCATCTTGAAATACAAATAATTCGACGCAGCGTATTGCGCCTCAGCGACTGCAAACCACGAACCGTTCCAGCGATACAGTTCGCGGCGCTCGCGTTGTGGCCCCGCGCCCATGCCGCCGACCACACCACCAACCAGCACCACCTCCGCGGCGCCCTCGCTTCGCTCCTGCACGACGATTTCAGGATACGCCATGCTTGGCCGAGGTGTCGGCATCAACGATTCCAAGGTGTCGTTGCGCCAGCGCAGCACATCCACCCTGACGATGCAGGTCAGCGTGGTGCAGCGTGTTGCGGTGAGGATGATTTCATTGTGACCGTCGTGCAACAAATCGCGCGCGGCGAATAGCTTCGGGCACGGGATGTGACTCACGGCAGGATCAATCGGCGTTTCATCGAGCAAGCCGATCTGCTGTGCAAGGCGATAGCCGGTCGCTTGATGCAGGTACAGTGCAACTGCGCCAAGTTCACAATCGCCGGGTTCGGCCGGCGCAAGCGCGAGCAGCAGGTCGAGCTGACCATCTCCGTCCACGTCGGCCGTGAGCAGCACGTCGCCCATATTGGCGAGCGGCTTCGCGCTCGTGTTCACACCCCACGCAGCCAACGCGGGACGCAGCCAATCGAGGTTCTGAGGCGCGGCATTGAGAAACGCGGCGACGGCTGGTGGTACATCGCTCATGCGCGCGGGGCGCGGCGGCGGTGTCGCCGTCGGACGCGGCGTGTTAGTCGGCGAGGCAAGCGGGCGCGGCGTCGCCACGATAGCCACAACCGATGGCGCAGGCGTGGGTGCTGCCTCGCACGCGACGAGCAGCACAAACATGAGCCACCCGACATTTCTGCGCAGCATGGGCGGATTATACTCGCGGATTGTATGCCGTCATGCGCGCGTGCTATAATCGCCCCAATCGCTCGCGCGGAGCATAAGATGACGATTTCAATCGCACGCTCGCGCTTACGGAAGAAGGCTCGCCAGCTTTTGATCGGGCGCTCGACGCCATTGAACATGAGTTTGCGTCGAAGTTTGCAAGCGGATTCATCGCGGAGCCGCCTGACAAACTGCGCCGCGCTGCTCGGCAAAAGCGCGTTCCTGCCCGTGCGTTGCAGCGCACCGCGCTGGTCGTGCGTGATTCGCACCGATGGCTCCGTGCAGCTGATTTTTTCATTGAACTTAGAGGGCACACACGCGGGACGACGGAGATTCGGTCGTTATTTGAGCAATTGAATGCGCCAGAACTATCCCGTCAGCGTCATGCGATCAGTTCTGGCGAACGCGACGAATGCCAGCGCTGCGTGTGTTCTGCCTTTCGCAGTCCGCGAAGTTTATTTCTGAATCCACTGACGTGACAACCAACCAACCAACTATCCAGTCAACCAACTACCGCAGCGACATCCTCTTCGGGCAATCGTATTACTTGCGCTTCGATCCGAAATTGTGGGCGGCGATGCAGCCGTACCCGCCGCTCGGCACACTCTATGCCGCAAGTTATATGCGCGCGCGCGGCTACACGGTTGCGCTGTTCGACGCGATGCTCGCGCAATCGGAAGACGAATGGGCACGCGCACTCGACGAGCATCAGCCGAAGTACGCGGTGCTATTCGAGGACAACTTCAACTATCTAAGCAAGATGTGTCTGCTGCGGATGCGCGAAGCCGCGTTCACGATGCTCGATATGGCGAAGGCGCGCGAATGCATCACCATTGTGTGCGGTGCTGATGCAACGGATCACGCCGAAACATATTTTGCACACGGCGCAGACCACGCGCTCATCGGCGAAGGCGAAGAAACGCTCGGCGAATTGCTCGACAGTCATGAAGGTCGCTCGGCGAAGCCACTGGACCAAATTCTCGGACTCGCGTCTCGCGTTTCCAGTCTCCGATCTTCCGCCGCCACTGCTCGCCGCCCCGACCTCACCCATCTCGACGCACTGCCATTCCCCGCGTGGGACTTGGTGGACGTGGAGCGCTACAAGAGCATTTGGCGCGCGCGGCATGGCTACTTTTCGATGAACATGGTCACGACGCGCGGCTGTCCTTATCACTGCAATTGGTGCGCGAAGCCGATCTGGGGACAGCGCTACAACTCGCGCTCGCCAGAGAATGTCGTCGCCGAATTGAAATGGTTGAAGCAGACGTATCAGCCCGATCACATTTGGTTTGCCGACGATATTTTGGGACTCAAACCGCGCTGGCTCGAACGCTTCGCGCAGCTGGTGAGCGCGCACGACTGCGCGGTGCCGTTCAAATGTCTGCTGCGCGCCGATCTCGTGAAACCCTCGGTCGTCGTAGCCTTGAGGATGGCACAATGCCAAACGGTGTGGATCGGCGCGGAGTCGGGCTCACAGAAAATTCTCGACGCGATGGATAAAGGCACGACGGTTCAGGACATTTACAACGCGACGAAATTGCTGCAAGGCGCGGGCATCGCGGTCGGCTTCTTCTTGCAGTTCGGGTATCCGGGCGAGACGCGGGACGACATCGAACTCACGCTTAAGATGGTGCGCGAGTGTCTGCCCGACGATATCGGCATCTCTGTCTCCTATCCGTTGCCGGGCACAAAATTTTACGAGCGCGTCAAAACCGAGTTGGGCGATAAGCAGAATTGGACGGACTCGAACGACTTGGCCACTTTGTATCGTGCGCCATTCCCGCAGACGTTCTATCGCACGCTGCACACTGTCGTGCACCGCGAGTTCCGCATGAGGCGCGCGCTGCGCGAGGTGAATCACGCGCTGCACGCGCCGAGCATATTTCGAGTGAGACATCTCAAACGCGCGGCTGCGATTCCATATCACTGGGCTGGTTGGCAAGTCAATCGAACGAGGTTGAATAGGGTGAATCAATCCATGTGATGACTCGTTTCACGCTCCCCGTCGCCGTCCATCTGTTCCTCATGCGCGACGATCATGTTCTCTTGCTGCGCCGCTTCAATACGGGCTACGAAGACGGCAACTACAGCGTGCCCGCGGGCCATCTCGACGGTGGCGAGACGGTGAGCGCAGCAGCGTTGCGCGAAGCGCGCGAGGAAGTCGGGATCGAGATCGCGCCCGACGCTCTGCGCGTGGTCGGCGTGATGCACCGCAACGAGAGCGACGAGCGCATTGACTTCTTTGTGAGCGCATCGCACTGGTCAGGCGAGGTTACGAACTGCGAGCCGCACAAATGCACCGAGTTGCGTTGGTGCGCACTCGACGCGCTGCCCGCGAACGTGATACCATACGTGAGACGCGCACTGGAAAACGTCCAGCGCGGCGCGTGGTTCGACACTTTCGGTTGGTGAATCCCTCAGAGGAGACGACGATGATCCAAGTGCGTGATGTGCTGCAAGCGCGATTCGGGAAAATTGATCAAGCGATAGACCTGTTCAGACACCTGCCTGCATCCTACGCGGCGGCACCCATGCACTTCAGCGTGCTCACCGATATTTCGGGCGAGATGTACACGATCATCAATGAGTCGGTGGTTTCCGATCTCGGCGAGTGGGAGCGCATGCAGACGCAGCAATTCGCCGCACCTGACTTCGCGGCGTGGTTCAAACAATTTCAATTATTCATCGAGGGCGGACGGCGCGAATACTATCACGTCGAAGGTGACTATCAAGACTGGTCGCGCGCCGGCGTGATCGTCGTGCGCGAATCGTATCGCGCGCACAAGTGGCAAATCCAGCAAGCGGTGTCGTTGTTGCAGCGCTACGGCGCGCTGCTCGCCGATCGCGCCGTCGGTCAGCGCCCGCGCATCCTCACCGACGCGAGCGGCGAGATGTTTCGCGCGGTCATCGAAATCGAAACCGAAAGCCTAGCCGCGTGGGAAGCACAGCGGCGCGAGTTGTTCAAAGGGCCAGAGTTCCAAGTCTGGTTCGTGCAATTGGTGAACGCAGTCGAAGCGGGCACGCACGATTTCTTTCGTGTCGAGCATACCGCCCCGTCACATTAGCCCTCATGATCTGCCGAACGGCGTTCAGCTTATTCATGTTGAGCCTGTTGCTGCTCGCAGCCGCGTGCGACACTACCGCCGTGTCCATCCCGCTGCTCGGCACGCCCGTTCCAACAAACACGCCGACTGAAACGCCGACGCCGACTATCACGCCCACGCCCGCGCCAACCGCCACGCCCACGAGCACACCGACGCCCACGCCCGTGCCAACGCTGACGGTCGAGCAGTTCGCGCCGAAACTGATCGGCAAGTGGAACATCGCGTTCGCGCGCATCTACTACGATCAGGGCGGCACGAACCCAATGAACACCGACAAGATTGCCGCGCTCGAATTGCGCGCCGACATGACGTGGCAGAGCGGCGGCAGCAACGGCCGCTGGAGTGCGGCGCGCCTCACATCCGACGATTGGGCGCGCTGGAAGAGTAGTTCGTATGGTCCGAAGAACAAAATCATTTTGCAGAACTGGAACGGCGCGCAAGCCGACGGACCTATCGAGCAACTCGGCGACGACCCCGATGCGCTGATCGTGATCTATCATGCCGCGCCGCCGGCGGTGAGTGCAGCCGGAACGGTGTGGCTCACGTTGGGGAAGTGACGAGTGGCAAGTGACAGGTGTCAAGTGTCAAGTGTCAGGTGTCAGGTGTCAAGGGAAAGGTGACACCTGACACCTGACACTTGACACGTGCGAAGCACGCTTGCTCGACACGCAGCGCGCATTCGATAGCGTGGCAGCCGAGTACGACGGCGCGCTTGGCGTCAATGCATGGGGAGTTCGTCCATTACGTCTTGCACGGGAACTGCTCGCGCGCGACCGTGCGCGGCGCGCATGATATCGTGCCCGTCACGCTCAATCAGCACACGGTCTGGACGCGTTACTACGTGCCGCGCCAATTCTATCTTGTATTTGCCGCCGCGTTCACCCTCGATCATTAGACCTCTTGCAAAAGTATTTCGTAGTGGCGACTTTAGTCGCTGTTTGCGATGACATCAACGACTGAAGTCGTTACTACGCATCGTCTTGCTGAGTTATGCAAGAGGTCTATTATCGCGCGCTGAATCTATTTTTGCAGCCGCAGTATCTCATTCGCGTTCACAAGCGTGCGCCGCGCCTGAGTGCAACGCTCGCTTGGCTCCATGAGCATCTGTATGCGCTGCCGCTGCTGCATGAAATGGGCGATCAATTCCTGATGGTGCTGCGCAAACGTGAGTGAGCGTCAGACATTCGCGCTCGCTTGTCCAGCGTGCCGCGTGGCATTGTGCGTCAACGCCGACCGTGCTAGTTGCGACGCGTGCGGCCGCGTGTTCAATCGTCAGTGCGGCATCTGGCGAATGCTGATGGGTTCAGCGCACGACGAATTCATGCAGCAGTATCGCGCCGTGCGCGCCGCCGAAGGCTGGGGCAGTGCAGACGCGAGTTACTATCGCGCGCTGCCGCACGTGCGGCCTGACGATCCGCAGTGCGCGATCTGGCGCAGGCGCGAGCGACATTTTTGTGTATTGCTGCGTCAGCTGCCGAATGTGTCATTGCGCATCCTCGATGCAGGCGCGGGCAACGGTTGGCTCACGCATCAACTCACGAAGCGCGGTCACGCGGTTGCCGCGCTCGACCTGTCGGATGATGCACGCGATGGCTTAGGCGCGCATGTTTTTTACCAGACGCGCTTCGCGTGTTATCAAGCCGAGTTCACGCAACTGCCATTTACCGATGCTCAGTACGATCTCGTCATCTTCAATGCAGCACTGCATTACGCGGACGCGCTCGCTCCGACACTCGCCGAAGCGCGGCGCGTGCTGCGCCCATCTGGCCGTATCGTCGTGATGGACTCGCCGTGCTACGACGACGCGGCCAGTGGCCAAGCGATGATTCACGAGCGCGAGCAAGCATTCGCTCGGGCGTATCACATTACGGTGCCGACGCGCACGGTTGGATTTTTGACGGGCACCGACTTGCAGAGCGCGGCTGACCGGGTACATTTGCGCACCGCACGATTGGTAGAGGGCAACACTGTACAGCAGCGTTTGCGCCGCGCGTGGACGCAACGTCGCATCGGACGCGAGCCTGCGCGCTTTCCGTTGATCGTGATCGAACAAATCTAACGTGCAAAAGAGTTCAACGCTTCACATTCTTACCCTCATGCTGGTGTGCTCGCTCTATCGCAGCGTCTTGTGATGGTGGACGCGCCTCACCGTGCGCGACTTGGATCGTGTCCGTGTCGGGCATGTGGATGGCGTGTCGTTAATTGTGTTGCCCAAGGTGTTCGACGGCGGGCGGCTGCACACGGGCGCGTTCCTCGCGCACTTGTGGTGTCAGGGCCACTAGCGCGCGCGCATGTATGACGACGATTGGTTTGAGTCGCAAACGCTTGCATACAGCGACGGCGTCCTCCGCGAGACGGCCTCGTGTAACCCGCCGACAATACTTATCATCCTGCTGCTATTCGAGTGGCTGGATGCGTTGAGTGCACGCGCTTTAGATCGCGCGCAAGGCGTAGCTGCTCGTGCTGTCGCTGTTCTATTGCAACGCATGGCATTCAGAAATCAATCGCCTCTTAGCACCTATTGTCGCGCGGGGGGATGGTGAGGCGCGCATGAGTGTAGCGCGCGCCTACGATGTGCTTGCGCCGAGCTACGATGCGACATTGGCGGCGCAACCCGTCACGCTTTGGATGCGTGCGGTGCTGTGGCAGCATCTGGACGCGCTCTTTCCAGCACGTGCGCGCGTGCTCGATCTGACGGCGGGCACGGGCAGTGATGCGCTGCATCTCGCCGCGCGTGGCGTGCGCATGACTGCACTCGACATCTCCGCTGGCATGATCGCCGAGTTGCGTGCGAGCGCCGCACGCCAACAGCTTGCGATTGACGCGTGGGTGTTGGCCGCCGAACGATTGAATGAATTGGACGCGCGCGACTTCGACGGCGCGTTCTCGACGTTTGCGGGACTCAACACGCTGACGAACTTGACCCAACTATCTCGCGATCTGCGCGCACACCTCAAGACCGATGCGCGCGTCGTCCTGCACGCGCTCAATCGCTTCTGCTGGTGGGAGCAAGCGGCGCACCGCGCATTGCGACGACCGACGCGCGCCGCACACGTTCACATCGGCGGCGAATGTGTGGCGCATCAATACTTCGATCCATTCGCATTGTGGCGCGCACACTTCGCGCAGCAGTTCGCGTTGCGTCGAGTGTACGGGTTGTCGCTGATCGCCGCGCCTGCGCTCATCGTGCGCGCGCCGCGCCTGAGCGCGCTGCTGTTTAAGACCGATCGCATGTTGGGCCGGCTCATTCCGAGCGCGGGCGATTTTTTCGTCATGGAACTGCAAGCGCGCTAAGACGCACCATCACGTTCGCCGTTGCGCTGTTCGCGCGTGCTCGTCGTCGCGCTCACGCACTTCGATGGCTTGTGCGGCCAAGATGCGTTCGCCTTTTACGAGTATGCGCGCGATGTGTGGCAGTGCGCGCGACGTGAAAGCACCCGCGCCGTTGTGGTGACCCCTCGGCTATCCCGCGCTGGTCTCGTTCGCGTTCAACCTTGTCGGCGTCACACCGTTGGCAGCGCAGGGAATCAGCATCGTGAGCGGCGCGTTGATTGCGCCGCTCATTTTTGGGTGGACGCGCAACCTGACGCACGATGCTGTGAGCGCGATTGCCGCCGGCCTGATTGCGGCGATCTCTGGTGAATTGTTACAACTGAGCATCAGCATCATGGCAGATGCTCTGGCGCTGATGTGGTCGCTCGTCAGCGTGCTCGCGCTGCTGCGTTACACGCGCGTGCGGCGGTTACTCGACGTGGCGCAGCACCGGCAGCGGTGACCGGCTTGATGCAACGCCGCGAATTGCCGACGTTGGCCCGACTTTGCAAGTTGATGTTGCCACTACACACGAAAAGCAGTATGATTCCGTGCAACGGTGTTCAGTGATGTGCTCAGTTTCGTCGTTGCGCCAACAGACACACCCTGTGTCCACCATCGCCGCCTATGAACAGCGCCGACCTCGCACTCTCAATCCGTCATCTCGACGCATCCACCTATGCGCTTGATGCGCGCTGCACGCTGTCTGACGGCGACGGCGACATCCGCTCGCCCGTAGGTCAACACCTCGCCTCGTTTGACTTCACGCAACTGCGCGCGCTCAGCCTCGACAGCGACGCATACGGCAAAGCATTGAGCGACAGCTTGTTCGCCGACGCTGCCGTGCGCAACATCTTCGCGCAAGCCCTCGCCCACACTGAAACGAAGAACGTATCGCTACGGCTGCGCTTGGCGATTGACGCGAACGCGCCTGAACTCCACTCACTGCGTTGGGAACTGCTGCGCCATCCACTCACCGGCGCACCGCTCAGCACCAGCGAGCGCATTCTCTTCTCGCGTTACTTGAGTTCGCAAGATTGGCGTGCCATCGCCGCCAAGCCGCAGAGCCAGTTGCGCGCACTCGTCGTCATCGCCAATCCGACAGACCTCGCCAAGTACAACCTCACGACGTTCGACACGCAAGCCGAATACGAACACATCGCAAGCGCGCTCGCGACGATTTCCATTAGCGCACTCAAGACGAACGGCCAAGCCTCGCTCAACAACCTCACGCAGCAGTTGCGCGACGGCTGCGACATCTTGTATCTCGTCGCGCACGGCAGACTTCACGGCGACAGCGCAAACCTCTGGCTGGAGAAACCCGATGGTACAGCTGATGTCATAGAGGGCAACATGCTCGTCACGCGCCTCGCCGAACTGCCAGAGCCGCCGCGCCTCGTCGTGCTCGCCTCGTGCCAGAGCGCGAAGATGGAGATGACGGGCGACGGCGTGTTGGCGGCACTCGGTCCGCGACTCGCGGCAAGTGGCGTGGCGGCCGTTGTCGCCATGCAGGGCAACATCACCCTTCGCACACTCGAAACATTCATGCCAACGTTCTTCCGCGAGCTGCAGCGCGACGGCGTGATTGACCGCGCCGTTGCCACGGCACGCGGCGCGGTGCGCGAGCAGCCCGACGCCTGGATGCTCGCGCTGTTCATGCGCTTGAAAAGCGGCAACTTGTGGCGTGAGGCGGTCAAAGGCTTGACGGTCGAGCAATCGGGTGGCGTGCGCATCAGCGGCGGTCATACCGTAGTTGAGGGTGACATCGTCGGGGGAGACAAAGCGGGCCGCGACATCATTCGCGTTGAAGCGGGGGCTACGCTCATTCGCGCGGACGTGCTCGTCGCCCCCGGCGATGCCAGAGAGTGCGCTAACCTTCGTATCTTATTAAACAAAGTCAAGCAGTTTTGGATTGAAGGCGTTCTCGAAAAATCGCTTTACAACGCGGTGTTGTTGGAGTTAGGCAAAGAGGTGCGTGCGGATGCTGTTGAACATCCGTGGGAAAGCGTGCTGGAACTACCGAACGCGACCCGGTCATTGCCGCGTGATACGAACATGGGCACGCTGTTCAATCAGATGAATCGCGCCTTGTTGATTTTGGGCGAGCCTGGCTCGGGCAAAACGATCACGCTGCTCGAATTGGCGCGCGACCTCGCCACGCGCGCCGAGCAAGACCCGGACTGTCGGCAACCCATTCCAGTTGTTTTCAATCTGTCGTCGTGGGCGGAAATTCATCAACCGCTCATGGAGTGGCTGATCGCCGAACTTAGCGCCAAATATCAGATTCCCAAAAAGATTGGGCGTGAATGGCTGGAACAGAATCGGCTGACGCCACTGTTGGACGGTTTAGATGAGGTGCGGGCGGAGCAGCGCGCGGCCTGTGTGGAAGCCATCAACACATTTGGCGAACAGGTTGGCTTGTCAGGTCTGGTCGTCTGTTGCCGTCTTGAACAGTACACGCAACTGCCCGTGCGCCTCAAACTGAATGCTGCCATCGTGGTGCAACCGCTCACGCACCAGCAGATAGACGGCTATCTTACATCGGCTGGCTCCAAACTCGGCGCGTTGCGTGCCACGTTGCAGACAGACGAGACGCTACGCGAGCTCGCACAGTCCCCACTGATGTTGAGCATCATGAGCCTGGCCTATCAAGATGCATCAGCCGAAGCATTGGTTGGCCCAATCTCTGACACAGTTGAAGAGCGTCGTCGGCATCTGTTCAACAACTACATCGAGCGCATGTTCAAGCGCAAAGGGCAGGGCAGCCAACTGTACTCTGCTGCGCAAACCTTGCAGTGGCTTGCCTGGCTTGCCCGACAGATGACCCAACAGAAACAAACTGTTTTCTTGATTGAGCAACTGCAGCCGAGTTGGTTGTCGCGCCGCATCTGGCGCTGGACATATCTGCTAGGTTCCCGATTGATGGGCGGATTGATTTTGGGGATGAGCGTTGGGCTGCTTGGTGGGCTGCTTGTTGGGCTGAGTGGTGCGCTGAGTGGCGGGCTGCTTGTTGGGCTGCTTGTTGGGCTGCTTGGTGGGCTGACTATTGGGCTGATTGATGCTTTACGGTCCGAACGAAGGAGTAAACATAGAACAGTCAAAGCGGCACCTTCCTACTTGCAGTCAGCGAGCACCAGTTTAATTTTTTTTCTGATTTATGGGCTGAGCGTTGGGCTGCTTGGTGGGCTGATTGTTGGGCTGCTTGTTGGGCTGAGTGCTGGGCTGCTTGTTGGGCTGCTTGTTGGGCTGCTTGGTGGGCTGATTGTTGGGCTGATTGTTGGGCTGATTTATGGGCTAAGAGGTCGTTGGCAAAATCCAACTACCGACATCCGAACCGTCGAAGCCATAAACTGGTCGTGGCGTACCGCTGGCAAAGGCTGTGCTTCTGGGCTGCTTTTTGGGCTGCTTAGTGGGCTGCTTTTTGGGCTGATTGCTGGGCTGTATGTTGGGCTGAGTGTTGGGCTGTTTGGTGGGCTGGAAGTTGGGCTGAGTGTTGGGCTGTTTGGTGGGCTAATTGGTGGGCTAATTGCATTGGTCACAAGTTAGGGGTTGCTTGAATATGTCAACTCCGGAGCGGCGCGTGTTTTTGGTTTGCGTTTGCGTTTGACGATGCCCAACCAATCGGCGTTGACCGCCAAATACTGCACGACATGGCTGGCTTCGCCGCG
>JBBPZQ010000168.1:0-18695 GCA_038198935.1 Anaerolineae bacterium | reverse complement strand
GTGCATGTGCGCCGATATCTGACGTCGCTGTCATCTCTCCAGCAACGGGTGCTGGACTTGCTCGGTCTCTCGCCGAGCCTGTATTCAAACCTGATCTTTGATTCCTCCTAACCGCTCTAAAAATGAGCGAACCTTAAGTACAGAAAGGGAGAAACCTATGAGTCATCAGCCATTGTCGCGTCGTGAGTTCGTGAAGCTCTCCGTGTTGACCGCGGGCGTGCTGGCGAGCGGCGCGCTCGTCTCGTGCGCACCCGCATCTGCGCCGGGAGCGAGCATCAAGATTGTGTCGCCTGCCGCCAACGCGACCTTAACGGGCCCGAAGGTCAAGGTCGAGGTCGAGGTGACCGGTCTCACTCTGGTGGATGCCAACATCGCGCCGAAGGACGGCGAAGGTCACTTGCACTTCTTCATTGACACGCCCGCCTCGGCAGTGCCTGTCGGACAAGTCATCCCGCTCGACCAGCCGACGAAATTCGTTCACGCCGGCAAAGCGCCCTACACCAATCGCGAACTCGAGTTGGCGAAGGGTCAGCACACCATCACGGTAGTGGCCGCCAACGCCGCGCACGTCGCGCTCGCCGCGCCCGCGCCTGTGAGCGTCACATTTGCGGTTGCTTAAGCGCAACACGCGGACAGGATTGGCCTTTCACCGTTTGTCCCTCGGCCTTTAGCGTTTCTTCACCGCGCCGACGGCGGGAATGCCGAGCGCATCCGTGCCGCCGCTCATGTTGTTGAAGTACATCGCACGCTCGGCGACGATAGGCTGATCGGACGTGATGATGCTGGAGAATGCAACGCCTTTGACAATTTGATTCATGTGCAGCGTCAGGCGGCTGTGCGGCGCAAGCGTGTACGACTGTATCATCGCGGGCGTCGTCTCCAACAGCACGCGCAGCGTCACCGTCGCCGTCGTGTTGTTCGGGTTCAGCACGAGCAGGAACGTATTGAATGGCGGCTGGGTGCTGCCTTCAGCGAAGTTCCATTGCTGCGCTGGCTGCGCCGCCGCTTCTGAGTTGTGGCCGCCGCGTGCGCCTTGAGGACCAAAATACATCGAGCGCTCGACGACGATGGGCAGCGCGGATATTACCTGCGTACCGAACGCTGCGTTCGGCACATACAAATTGGCCCATAGGTTGTAGCGCGCGTGTGCGGGAATCGTGATCGCGCGCGCGACCTGTGCGCCGTCGTCTTTCATGAACGTCACCGTCGCTTGCGTCGCGACGTCGTTCGGGTTGTCGAGCAGCACCCACGTATCGTCGCCGCCGCCCGTGTAGCCTTCCGCCAAGTACCATCGCGTGCTCGGCTGCGTTACGCCCGTCGCGCCGTGACTGCCCGTGCCGAAATACATCGAGCGTTCGGCGGCAATCGCGATATCGCTACTGACGGTGGTTGCCACAGCCGCGTTCGGCGCGATGCCGTTCACATAGACGTTCATGCGGCTGGTCGGCGCGAGCGTGAACGTGCGCGCGATGGGCGTGCCGCCGCTCTCCTTCATAAACGACAGCGTGACGCGCGCACTGCTCGCGTTCGGGTTCAGCAACAATATCCACGTCTGGAACGGCGAAACGGTTGCGCCTTCGGCGAAGTACCATGTGCGCGACAAATTCGGGATGCCGTGCGAGGCAGAGCCGTCGAGGCTGGTGTACATCGCGCGTTCGGCGTACATGACGCTCGCCGACTCAACTTTCATCGCGAGCGCGGCGTTCGGCACTTCGTAGTTGACGAAGATGTTGAAGCGACTGAGCGCGCGAAGGAAGTACGTCTTCACGAACGTCGCGCCGCTCTCGCGGTAGTACGTTACGGTCGCATTGACTGCCGCTGAGTTCGGATTTTCCAACAGCAGGAACGTCGAGAAGCCGGGCTGCGTGCTGCCTTCGGCGAAGTACCACGTCGAGACGGGGTTGACGATGGGTGTCGGTGTTTGCGTTGGCGTGCGCGTGGGAGTGCTGGTCGGTTGGGTTGTGGGTTGGTTGGTTGGTGTTTGGGTTGACGTTGCCGATTGCGTCGCTGTTGGTGTGTTGCTGGGTGGAGCGTTTGGTGTGCTCGTCGGTGATGGCGTGCTGGTAGGCGTGCCCGTCGCCTGATTGGTTGCAGTCGGCGTGGCTGTTTGCATCGGCGTATTGCTCGCGATGGGTGTCGGGGTTTGGGTTGAGGTCGCAGTGAGCGTCGGCGTGTTGGATGGCTGATTCGTGGCTGTGCTCGTCGGCGTCGGTGTTGCTGTGTTGGATGGTTGACTCGTTGCCGTATTCGATGCTGTGGGCGTGAGCGTTGCTGTGTTGGTGGGCTGCGGTGTTGATGTTTGCGTTGGCGTAGATGAAGCGGTCGGCGTGATGGTGGGCGTCGGTGACGGCGTGACGCCCGCGATGAACGTCGCGTTCACGTCCGCGCCCGGCGGCACGATCACGGTGATGGGCGCGAAGGTGTGACTCGCCGCGCTCGCCGTGACTTGATAACTACCCGCCGCGATGTTGGCGACGCGATACGTTCCATCGCTGCCCGTCGTGAACGTCAGTCCGCCGACAGTGATGGTCGCGCCCGCTATGATCTGATTGTTTTCGTCGTTGACCGCGCCGACAATCGAGCCGACCAGCGCCGTACGCAGCGGAGCGCCGCCGAGCGTCTTCAGCGCGTTGATGCGCCCGTAACCGAACTCCTGCGACCATCCGCCAAACGCCGTGTTCGCCACGCTGTCCGCGCCCTGCTGGATCGCGCGTACGATTTGCGCATTGCCGTTCGGCGTGGACTGCGTAATGCCGTGTTGAGCTGCGTAGAGCGCAGCCAGTCCGGCCACGTGTGGCGTAGCCATCGAAGTGCCGTTGAGCGCGCCGTAAAATGTCCCCAGTCCCGAACTGATTGGCGGCGTGGTCGGCAGCGTCGAGAAGATGTTCACGCCCGGCGCGGCGACGCCGACCCAACTGCCGAACGACGAGAACACCGCGCGCGTATCATTTTGATCCGTCGCGGCGACGCCGAGCGCAAAGTTGTTGGCAGCCGGATAGAGCGGCGTGTTGTCGCCGCTATTGCCTGCCGCCGCGACGACGACGCTGCCTTTGCGCCACGCATAGTTCACCGCGTCTTGCAGCGTCTGCGAGAACGCCGTCCCGCCCAAATTGAGGTTGATGACCACCGCGCCGCGATCAGCCGCACGGATGATGCCGCTCGCAATCGCGCCGTAACTGCCGAAGCCCGTCGCGTCCAGCACCTTGAGCGGGATGATCTGCGCGTTATAGCCGACGCCTGCGATGCCGAGCGGCACGCGGTTGATGACATAGCTCGTGCCGTTGTTCGCCGCCGCGCCGAGAATGCCCGACACGTGCGTGCCATGTCCGTGATCGTCGAATGGATCGCTCGTGTTGGCGACGAAGTTGAAAGCGTCAGCCAAATCAATTTGTCCGCCCTGTGCTGCATTGCTGCTTGAACCGCCGTCGTTTACAAAATCGTTGTGGTTGTAGTCAATGCCGGTGTCCACGACGGCGACTTTGATCGCGTTCGACGGTTTGGTGGCAGAGGTGTAATACGTGTTTGGGAATAGCGCCCATGCTTCGGGCGCCTGAATTTTCTGCAAAGCCCACTGCGTGCCATCCGTGAACGATGGATCGTTTGGAGGCGGCAGCAGCACGCGCGCGAGATAATTCGGCTCGGCGTAGAGCACGCGCGCGTCTCTTTTGTACTGCGTAAGTGCCGCGCTCACATCGGCGTTCGGCAACTTCACGCGATGGATGATGTGCGTCGCGCGAATGACCTGCACGACGACCGCACCCGTCTGCACGTGAACTGCGTCCACGCTCACGACGTTCGGCTTGATGCCGACCAGCAGTTCGCCTTGCACCGTCGGCGTGCTCGGACGCCGCTCTGGTGGCGGCGGCGCAGCGTCCAGCGACGGCGTGCTCGACAGGAGCAGGAGCAGCGCGAATAGGATGAAGATCAGCGGACGCGAACGTGGCATGATGTGGCGATTATACTGCGATTCGACAGCGGACGGAAGACGCATTCTGACGGAATACGGGCGACGGAAGTTGGCTTCGGTCATCGGTCGCCCGTATCCCGTCAGATAACAAACAGCCCATCAGGACTCCTGATGGGCTGTCGTCAATTCACTCGTGACGGCTCACGCTGGAGCGAAGCCGCGCTTGAGCAATTTCTCCGTTTCGGCTTTGCACTTCACGCAGAGCGTGGTGTCTGGAATGGCTTTCAGCCGCTCGGAACCGATCTCATTGCCACAGCGCTCGCAGATGCCATATACGCCTTGTTCGAGCGCCTTCTGTGCGTAATCAATCGAGGTGAGCTTTTCCTCAAGCGTGCGAATGATCGCCATCAACTTCTCGCGCTCATAGACTTCAGGGTCGCCGTCTTCGGTGTCGTGTTCGATCTCGGTCTTCATCTGCTCGCGCAAGCGCCCCAGTTCGAGCACGGTGACTTCGCGCTCGGCAAGCAGCCGGTCGCGCTTTTCCTTTTTCGTTTCAGCCTTTGGCTCAGGCTTAACTTCTGCCTTGCGCGCCGCTTTGCCGTTTCCGGTCTTGCTGCCGCCGTTCTTCGCCGCGCCTTTGCTGCTGAGCGCGCGCTTTGGGGTCTTCACAGGTTGCTTCATCATCATTCTTTCTTGGACTAAATTGGGGCACTTATACCACGATTCGCCTTGAGCGTCAACGGGGACTTTAATCCAGCAATTCTCAATTTGGCGCAACGCCCGCCGCTCAAGCGGCGGGCTAGAAGCCGACGCCCGTTGAAACGGGCTGAATGCAAGCCCCGTTCACGGGGCGTCGTATCGTAGCGCGGCGACTTCATCGCCGCGCGGTCAGCCGAGTGCAAACCGTCCGTCAAAATGAGAATTACTGCTTTAATCTACTACTAAATATGGCACTGCCGTACCACTCATTATACCTTATCTCCGAACACTAACCACAACGCACGGGGGTTTCGCTCTCAGCACTCAGCACATGACGGTTGACGCTCACCAGTCCCGTTGATATAATACGCGATAAATTTCTATCACGAACTGAGTCGCTATGATCTCGCTTCCAGTACTTTGCACGAATCAGCCCACGGTGATCTCCGAGACGTTTGATGACGAAGTGGTCGCCGTGAACCTCAGCACAGGCAGCTACTATACGCTCGAAAACGAAGCGGCGTTTATCTGGACGTTGCTCGCGCAGGGATGCACTGAGATCGAACTGCTCAAGCAGGTTGAGCTGCGTTATGAGGCGTCGCACCCGGAGATTGAACGCACCGTCAGACCGTTCTTAGCCGAGTTGCAACTCGAGGGACTGGTCACGGCGGATATCCGTGACGGCGGCGAAACCGCCACAGCTCAACTCACAGCACGACCCAATCCCGTTGCTGACAGGCCAACTTTCTCGATACCCATTCTCCACAAGTACACGGACATGGAAGAACTTTTACTGATAGACCCCATTCACGAAGTGGACGACATGGGTTGGCCCAGCGCACATTCCCGCACGCATGAGTAGCGGCTCACCCCACACGTTTTTTGCGCAGCTGGGTCAAGCGTTCGAAAAAGCCGTAGCGGCCTCAAGCAAACCACTAGAACGCGTCTATGCGATTGCTGGCCACTCCATTCGTTTGCGCTTTGCGGGCCCCGCACTGCTGACGCATGTGACGCGGGCCATTACACATCTGGCCACCGCGCCAGTGCGCAAGCCGGCGCTGACCATTTGCATCTGGGACAGCTGCTCTACGCACACGCCCATTCCGTCACCTGCATGGGGGCTGGACAGTTATCGCTCGAGCGGTGAAATTCGTGAGTTTACGACCGAGCGTTTCTTCACGGGTTTTCAATTGGGTGCCGGAATCTTGGGCATGGTGGACTTAGAACGCGGACTCGGATTTTATTGGATTAGATCCGCCGCTCAAGTTCCAGCGTATGAGAGCGCAGCGCCTCTGCGCCTGGTGCTCTATCCATGGCTGCACGCCCACCACACCTTGGCCATTCACGCGGGTGCGGTCGGCCTGCCTGAAGGGGGCGTGCTGCTGGCTGGTCCCAGTGGGAGTGGCAAGTCCTCGACGGCGCTCGCCTGCCTGACTTCCGATCTGTTTTACACGGCGGACGATTTTTGTCTCGTGAATCGTGAGTGCCCACTGACAGTCTTCAGCCTGTACAGCACGGCGAAACTTCACCAACCGGGTTTGCAACGTCTTCCGCAAATCGCATCGCTGGCCGCCGATGCCGAGCCGCGCGACGGCGAGAAAGCGATCGTCTATCTCGGCGAGCAGCGCCGTGAAAAACTGCTCAATCACTTTCCACTCAAAGCCATCTTCATCCCGCGCGTCACGCACCGCGCACAGACGCAACTCCAACCCGCATCTCCCGCGGCAGCCCTCTCCGCACTCACGTCGGGAACGTTGCTGCTCCTGCCTCACGCCGCACGCGAGACCTTTCATGCACTTTCGGAAATGGTCAGGCAGGTGCCATGCTTTTACCTTCAGGTCGGCACTGACCTCGCCCAGATACCGATCGTCATCCACCAATGGCTTACCAACGGCGGCCATTCGTGAGATTACATTGATCCACGAGATAGAAGGGCTTCACACGTCGAATGGTGACACAAGCGCAGATTGACAGCCTGCCATGGTACCACGAATTCAAATTTGCTGATGGCTTGAAGGCAACGCCAAGCGACCGCAGCAATGTGATATTCTATAGAACGCTCTGCGCGTTCATCCGCGACCAACTGGCTCAGATTGACTTGGCTGGCAAATCCGTGATTGACATTGGCTGCTGGGATGGATACTTCAGCTTCTTCGCGGAGGAGCAGGGGGCGAAAAGTGTTCTCGCGGTGGACGACTATTCCCAAAACTGGGGCACACCAGATGCGTTCCGACTGGTGAAGGCGCTCAAGAACTCGTCGGTCGAACTGCGGCCCGATGTTTCGGTCTATGAACTCGAACGCATCCAGCAGCAGTTCGACGTCGTTCTGCTGTTCGGCGTCTATTATCATTTGCACGCCCCGCTCGCGGCGGTCGCGGGCATGCGCGCATTGTGTCACGACGACAGCCTTGCGTTAATCGAAGGCGCATGCATTCGCGACGAGGAGCAATCACACGCGCGCTACAGTCTGGATAATCCCGGCGAAAAATTCATTCCAACAACACGGCTCTTGCGGGAGATGCTGGAGGCGTGCTACTTCAAGGTAGAACGGATGGCATTCCTCAGCGAGGTGAGCATTGCCGAGCGACTTGCACTCGCGCCGCCAAGCGAAGTGCTGCAACTGGCCAAGCGGGCGCTCAAAACGAAACAGGAACATGATACAGCGCCACCGACATCCGCCGAGCCAAGAGACCGTGTAATGCTTTTCGTCAGACCCGTCCGCGAAGCAAACCGTTACCATCGTTACAAACCTCCGTTCGGCCTGGAGCGGTTCGACACACGAACATTTTAGTGCCCTAATCCCGATCGTGTGCTCTGCGCACACGCTGGTGAATGGAGTGCAGCGCCGCCTCACGCCACCAACTGCCGTGCCAGTAGTGAACGGCGTATGCGTTGGTGGGGACTTGTTCGCGAATCTGCTCGGGTGTGAGTGCGCGATGTGAGTCGCGATTGCTGAGCGGGTACAGCGATTCGGACGGGAGCACGGTGATGCGTGATGGGTCGGGGTAACTGTTGTATGCGTGACTGAAGAAGAGTGTGCCCGTGGCGTCGAGGATGCCATCTGCGTGCTGGCACTCGATGAGGCGCGCGCTCACGTGTTCCCAGAATGGGTGTGAAGGCACGGACGCGATAAACGCATTGCAGACGATTTGCTTCAGTCCACGTTCGCGCACCGGTTGGACTGCCGCATGTACGTCTGGCTCGCAGCCGAGCACCAACTCATGTCCATCCAGCAGCGTGTCGAGCGGGCGCAGGCACTCGCAGTCAAGGTCCACGTACACGCCGCCGTGATGCGCCATCACAAAATATCGGAATGCGTCGGCGCGATTGATACCGTGCGGATATGCATCATAAACCGACAGGAACCGAGGGTAGCACGATTGAATGAATGCCCGATTGTCCTCATCCGTCCAAAGGCGGTATTCCCAATTTGGATGCATCTCAAGCCACGTGTGCTGCAATGGTTTCCAGCGTTCCGGCACCTCGCGCGTCTTCCAAGTCTGATGGATGATTTTCGGAATGGAGCAGGTGGATCCCATACACCAAGTATACACCGCCTCTAAAGATTGGCCCGCATGAGAGTTTTATTATGGTCAGAAGGTTTTTGGCCCCACATCGGCGGCGTTTCCGTCATCAGCTCACAATACATCGTTGCTCTGCAAGCGCGCGGTTACGAGTGCAGGGTCGTGACCTCGCGCCATCGTAACGACATCGCCGCGCAAGACGATTATCACGGGATTCCCATTGACCGCTTCCCGTTTTCGCAAGTGCTGGAGCGACGTGATTTGCGTTCCGTGCGGCGAGTGCGCGCACAGATACTCGCGCTCAAGCGCGAGTTCGCGCCCGACTTGATTCACTTCAACGAGTGCGGACCGAGCATCTTCTTTCACCAATTGACGGCTGTCGCGCATCGGGTGCCAACCGTGGTGACCATCCATTCCATCTTGCCACAGACGACACGGCGTGATGGTTTGCTGGTGCAGATGCTGCGCGCGGCGGATTGGGTCGGCGCCGTTTCCCAAGCGATGTTGGATGACGTGCATGCGCTGTCGCCGCAGGTCCGCGCGCGCTCGTCATTAACCTACAATGGACTGACGTTGCCGACACTTCAGCCAGTGTCACTGCCCGACGAAGCCTTCGAAGCTCCACGCCTGCTGTGCGTCGGACGCGTCGTGCACGATAAGGGATTCGACGTTGCCTTAACGGCATTCGCCGCCGTCGCGCGACGATTTCCACATGCACGCTTGATCATCGCCGGCGACGGCGATGCGCGTGACGGTTTGCAGCGGCTGGCCGTCGAATTGGGCGTGAGCCATGCGGTTGAATTTATGGGATGGGTGCCGCCCGACGACGTGCCGGCGCTCATGAACGGCGCGACGCTGGTCATCATGCCTTCGCGCTGGCGCGAGCCATTCGGACTCGTCGCGCTGCAAGCTGCACAGATGGCACGTGCAGTGGTCGCGACGCGCGTTGGCGGGTTGCCCGAAATCGTCGCAGACGGCGAAACTGGGCTGCTCGTCGCCAACGAAGACAGCGCCGCGCTGGCGGACGCGATCACGTTTTTGCTTGAGCACCCGCACACGGCGCGGCAAATGGGCTGTGCCGCGCGGCAGCGTGCGCAGTCTCGCTTCACGCTCGAACGGTTGGTCGCGCAGTACGAGGACATTTACCGTCGTATGCTGAAGTCGAAATGATCCCGAGCCAGTCGCCTGCCCTGAAAGTATTCACATCGAACATCGCAATCTCGGCGGTGCTCTTTGTGCTGGCGCTCGCCATTCGCTTGCCCAACATGCTGTACATTCCTGCGTATACCGACGAGGGACAGGAGGGCTTGTGGGCGCTGGATATTGCACTCGGTCGGCGTCCGCTGCTGAGTCTCATCGAGGACTTCACGGGTCCATTCTTTCACCACACGCTTGCCGCTCTATTTCGATTATTCGGCGCGAGTATCGAAATGCCGCGCATGGTATCGGTGCTGTTCGGTGCACTGGCCGTGTCTGCGGTGTATTGGTTGGGTTGCGTGATATGGAATCGCCGCGCGGCGCTCATCGCCGCCGGTCTGGCGCTCACCTCGCCGACGCTGGTCGTCTGGAACAGTCATTACGCGTGGGCTAGTGCATGGGTGCCATTCTTCACCACCGCAACGCTCGCCAGTGTCTATGCGGGCGTGACTCGCGGCAGTGGCAGGCTGCTGGTGCTTGGCGCTCTGCTCGCGGCACTCAGCCTGCAACTGCACCCGACGACGATGGTCATGCTGATCGGACTGGGCGTGTGGATGTTGTCGAGCCGCAGCACACGTGCGTGGCTCAAGCAACCTGCCCTATATGCGGCGTGCGCGGTGTTCGTCTTAGGTTATGCGCCGATGCTGCTATCCAACGCGCGCGGCAGTCCTCCTGTGTTTGCGGACGCACAAGAACGTGCCTATGCGTTCGGCATTGTCGGCAGTGCGACTGAATACCTGCTGCGCATCGGCTCACTCCTGCGGGCGCTGGTCGCGACCGTTGCTGGCATATTGCGGCCCTTGACCATTGCGCAGTTGATGGTGGCGTCACTCACAACGCTTGCAACCGTCGCCGGACTGGCGTTTGCGTGGCGCGCGCAGCGTCGTCTGTTAGGACTATTGTTCATGACAACGCTCGTCATGCTGCCAATCTTCGTTCTGGGATTCTCGAACCGCTACTTTATTTATCTCGTCCCCGCAGGATACGTCGCGATTGGCATCGTGCTCTCCGAAGTGTTGTCGCGCCTTCGTCATGGACAGGTAGCGTGGCTGGACGAACGTCCACGGTTACAGCTGCCCACTTTCACCGTTGCCTGCTTGTCGGTTATCCTCATCGTGAGTTTGCCCCTGCTCACTATCTTTCAGCATTATCAGTTTGCGTGGGCAGCGGGAGAGACGAACGAAAACTATTATCAACTGCTCCGCGTGCTGCACGAGCAGCATGCCTGCGGGCCGCGTCTTACGCTAGAGCAGGTTCCTGTGCCGCAAAAACCGTTCGACTCGCCCAACTTTGTGATGAACACGGTTCACTACTTGATGACGATGGATGGATGCGAGCACGTCTCAGTGCCGACTGCCCCCACTGAATTGTTCGACGCCAAAGGTCCAATGAACTGGATAGTGCTATCGCCGATCAGCCCGCCGGCTTCTCGCGACGCGCAACGGCTGACCACCATTAACGTCCCGGTGTTCTCGACCGTCGTGCCGATCAGCATCTATCGCAGTGGCGATAATCCATGAGCGCGCGTGTGCGAAGTGTTGTGCGGTGGTCGAGCGAGCATCGCCTTGATGTGGCGTGGATGTTCGGATTGTTTGTGATCGCACTCGTCGTGCGGCTGCCGAACCTCATGTTCGTCCCCAGATACACCGACGAGGGCGCAGAGGTACTCGGCGCGCTGGACATTCTTCGGACGGGCCAGATGCCATTGACAGGCATCAATGGATTCTATGGGCCCTTCTATTGGTATCTGATTGCAGCGCTCTTCCATTGGTTTGGCGTGAGCCTATTTATTCCGCGCCTCACGACGACCGTGTTCGGTGCGCTGCTCGTGTCCGTCACATACGCGCTCGGGCGCGTCGTGTGGAATCGGACGACGGGTGTGTGGGCAGCAGGACTGGCGCTGACCTCGCCGGCGCTGGTCATCTATACGAGTCATTACGGTTGGTCAAACTCGCTCACGCCATTTTTCGCAATACTCACACTGCTGACACTGTTCAGCGGACTGACCCGACAGATGGGCTGGCTCGTTGTGCTGAGCGGCGCGTTCGCGGCGCTGACGCTGCACACGCATCCGACCGGGCTGATCGTGCTGCTGGCGGCAGGCATCGCTTTTTTGATCCGGCACGATGCGCGGCGGTGGCTCAGACGGCGCTCGCCGTATCTGGCCGTCGTCTTGTTTTTCATCTGCTACATGCCCATGCTCGTCGCCAATGTCCGGCTGGATAGTCCGATCGCGCAAAAGTTCAATGACGTTTCGGGCATCCTGTCTCCAACGCTCGATCCAATCGAATATGTGATGAGAGCGTTCGCGCTGGCAAAAGTTGTTTTGTTCGTCGTAGCGGGTGGATACGAGGGCGCCGACGTGCTCCTGCTGCTGACGGCGGCTGCCGCCGCCTTGCTGCTGGTCGTCGGCTGTATCGCGGTGTCGCGCCGAGAGAGTCGCTTCGTCGCTGTCGTGCTGCTAGCCAGCCTGATGTTGTTTCCACTGTTCTTGCGAGAGTTCCCGATACGCTACTTCATGCCGCCGATACCGCTCGCATTTGTCCTGTTGGGTGTGGTGGCTTCCGAAGCGTTCCGCGTCGTCGCCGACAGACACTTGGCAACCCCACGTCAATGGGCTTCGGTCCCGCTGCTCGTGCTGATGGCTGCACTAGTGATTGTTCCGCTGCTGACGATTCGTGCGGTCTATCAGAACGCGTTCGCACAGGGACGAACGAATGAAGAATATTTCCGCCTGGCGCGTGAGGTTGCGGCGTCGGAGGCGTGCGGTTTGGACCTGTACGTCGAAGATTCAGTGCGCGACTTTTCAAGCCCGCAGACGATACAGACATGGTACATGCTGCACGTGGTGGATTATGTGCTCACGCTCGAAGCCTGTCAGCACACGATGCTGTCGCCCGCGGACGTCATCGAATGCCTGCGTACGCGTTGTCGGTTGGGGTGGCTCATCGTCCCTCAAGATGATTTGCTGCCCGCGCGCGAACACGCTTTCCAATTGATCACTGTCGCCATGCCGCCTCCGGTTGAGAAGACGCGAGTGCCGATTGGATTCTATCGAGTGACGGCGACGGACTAACAGCTGATGGCTCTAACACATTCAGGACGGTTTCGCCTCAACTGGCTGCTGCTCGCCCTGATGCTGGCCGCACTTTCAGTGCGATCGTGGATCGCGTTCCTGCCCGTCGAGCGCAGTTTCCGCATCAGCGTACCCGACGACGCGTACTACTATTTCTCACTGGCACGCAACGTGACGGCGGGGCATGGGCTCACCGTGGATGGCTTTTCGCCGACCAATGGTTTTCACCCCTTGTGGTTGTCGTTCATCGTGCCGTTCTGGCTGCTCGTGCCGGGCGCGGCCATTCTACCGATCCAACTCTCGCTGGCGGCAAGCGCGGTCTTTGATACGCTCGCGGGAGTCATGCTCTACCGGCTGGCGCTGCGGCTGGTGTCCGATGTGCGACTTGCGCTGCTGGCTCCCGCGCTTTACTGGTCGAATCCTTACGGTATCGCGCTGGGTGTGGATGGCTTGGAAACCTCGCTGGCGGTCTGCCTGTTTGGCTCTGCGTTGCTCGTGAGTTGGCGGCTGCTCGACGACGTCCACACCACGAGTTCCACACGAAAGTTCTTCGTGGTCGGATGCCTGTGGGGCTTGCTGATGACCGCGCGCACCGATTTCGTTTTTGTTGCGTGCGGGATGTGCGTGTATCTGTGCGGCCGACATCTAAACGACTGGCAATCATTCTGGCGGCAAGCCATCGCGCTCGGCATCGGCTGTGCGTTGCCGCTGTTGCCTTGGGTCGGATGGAACCTGAGCATGTTCGGGACGGCGACGCAGGTCAGTCATGACGCCTATCCGTTTTACCTTCACACCCTCTGGTTGGCAGACAATGGCAATGACCTCGGGCGGCTGTTGCAAACAGAAGCCGACATCATCTATCGCGATGTGGGCACGCTCTCGCATGTGCTCGGCCTCGGTAGGACCTTGCCAGTCGTCGCTGCCGCGATTGCACTGGCTATCTGGCGCACGCGCACGGCGACTAGCAGGCGCGCGCTCAAGCGCCTGCTCTGGCCGTCGCTGTTGGCGTGCATCCCATTAATGTATCACATCGCGTATCGGTGGTTTTTCCAGCCGTGGTATGCGATGCCGCTAAACTTTTTGCTGGCGCTGTGGCTGACGGTTGCACTTGCCGCGCTGCACGAATCACGGCACCCACAGGCGTTGGGGCTGGCGCTAGTGTGCGTGCTCGCGCTGTATGCTTCAGCCGCTCTCGACATCGTGCAGCGCGGCGGTATCTACCCTGGGCAGCGCGTGGTTGTGTCCCGCGACTACTGCGGCGGACTGAGCCGTATCGGGTTCTCCGACAGTGGATTCGAGGGCTACTTTGCCGAATGCACGATTGTCAACTTGGATGGCGTGGTCAACAATCGGGCTTTCATAGCGATCAAGAACCGCGCATTCTATCGCTATCTGGACGAGATTCGTATCGAGCGCATCGCTCTAAATCGGATCATCGCACGGGTCGTCGAACTTCAAGAAGGACCGATCCCAGCCAATCCACCTTGGTCAAAAGCGGAATCGGCCAAATGATATGACTTCACAAATTGCGCGGTGGAAGCACACGACGGATAATCCATTGATCAGCGTT
Organism: Anaerolineae bacterium; assembly: GCA_038198935.1. Lineage (GTDB taxonomy): Bacteria > Chloroflexota > Anaerolineae > JACRMK01 > JACRMK01 > JBBPZQ01. The sequence goes on along the minus strand of JBBPZQ010000168.1, from coordinate 4,722 downwards.
GTCATTCCAGCCTTCAACGGCGAACGGCACCTGAGGCAATCTATCGAGAGCGTTTTCGCGCAGGATCATCGGCCGATTGAGCTCATCGTTGTGGACGATGGTTCGACCGATCACACCGCGCAAGTTGCACAAGCGTTTCCGCCACCGCTGCACTATTACGTGCAGCCGCATCGCGGGGCGGCCACCGCGCGCAATCGTGGGGCAGAATTGGCGCACGGAGATTTTCTCGCGTTCCTCGACGCCGACGATCTGTGGACGAGTCACAAGTTGTCGGCGCAGCTGCATGCGTTCCGCGCTCAGCCTGAGTTGGATATCCTCTTCGGACATGTGCAGCAATTTATCAGCCCCGAACTGGACGAATCGGCAAAGGCGAGGCTTCACTGCCCAACCGACCCCTTGCCCGGCCCCGTCGTGGGCACGATGCTGCTCAGGCTCGACACATTTCGTCGCATCGGTCCGTTCGCGGAGCACCTGCACACGGCGGAGTTCCTGGACTGGTACGCGCGCGCTCGCGAGATGCGACTGAGTGTGCTGATGCTGGCGGAAGTCGTCATGCTCCGCCGCATTCATCGCTCCAATCAGGGTGTGCTGCACCGCGAGCGGCGAGTGGAGTACCCGCGAGTATTGAAGGCAATGCTCGACCGCCGGCGCGCTGATGCGAGCACGACATCCAAATAGCGCGCTGCGGCCGAGCACCGACGTGATCGCGCGCATGGATTGTCCATTTGCGTGGGTTCTGAATCCAGTGTATGCTTCGCGCACCTCGGCGCCTTCAGTGGTGCTATCTGAGTTACTAACCGCTCAGTGATGAACTCCGTCCAGATTGGCGCATGGCGCTTCTACGCGCGCTTCTATCGCTCGACCTACCCGTGGTTGCTGCTCAGTGTACTGGTCTCCGCGCTGCAGTCGCTGCTCGTCATCCCTGTGGCGCTCATCGTGCGCTTCGCCTTTGACACGGCCATTCCTGCCAAAGACACGTCAGCGCTGATGGCGTGTGGGCTTGCGCTTGTCCTGTTGAACGTGCTAAGCATGGGCGCGAATTTGTCGGCGCGTTACATCACGCTGCGCACGACCAAATTCGCCATCTGCGAACTGCGCGGGCAGCTGCTGGACAAGCTCTATCAGCTTTCGCGCGAATACCTGACACGGCACGAATCGAGCGCGCTGCACACGTTGATCGTGCAGGACAGTGAACGGCTCGACATGATGAGCAACGCGCTCATCGCGCAGGTGCTGCCCAGCGCGATGGTGAGCACGCTGCTGGTCGGCGTGTTGTTCTATCTGCATCCGCTGCTGTGCGTGCTTGCGCTGCTCGTGCTGCCGTGCGTGTGGCTGTTCAGCCGCCGAATGGGCAAGTCCGTGCGTGCGCAAGTGCAGACATTTCATCGCGCGTATGCGCGCTTCAGCGAAGGCGTGCTGTTCGCGCTCCAGCAAATTGATCTCACACGGCTGCAAGCGGCTGAACCGTTCGAGCGCGCGCGCCAGTTGCGCGCTCACGATCAACTGCGCGTGGTGAGCGCGCGCATGGCGTGGCAGCAGCTGGCGTACGGCGTCGTGCAAAACATCATGCTCAGCACGATCGGTATGTGTGTGCTGATCGTCGGCGGCGTGTTGGTTGCGCAGGCTGCCCTGTCCATCGGTGCACTGCTCTCGTTTTTCCTCGCGCTGACGGCACTGACGAGCCAACTCGGCACGGTAGTGAGCAATGTGCCATTGGTGATCTGGTGGCAGGAATCGCTGCTCAGCCTTTATCGTTTTATGCAGAGCGAGGCGCCGCTGCCATATGCTGGCACACGGCAGATTGTATTTACAGGCGACGTCGAGTTCGACCGCGTGTCATTCGGGTATGCGGGCGAGCACCTCTTGTGTGATGTTGATCTGAGGCTGCAGCGCGGCGAGATCGTCGCCATCGTCGGCGCCAATGGGAGCGGCAAGAGCACGCTCGCGCATCTGCTCTTGGGCTTCTATCGTCCGACGCGCGGCGAGGTACGCGTGGATGGCGTGCCGCTCGCCGAACTCGATCTCATCAGCCTGCGGCGACAGATCGGTACGCTCGTGCAGGACCCGGTCATTTTCCCTGCGACTGTGCGTGAGAACATCACCTATGGCAATCCAGAGGCTCACCCGACCGATGTCGAGCGCGCCGCGCGTGCGGCGCTGGCACACGAGTTCATCTCGCAGCTGCCGCAAGGCTATGAGACGCTGGTCGGCGAGCACGGCGTGCTGCTGTCGGGCGGCCAGCGCCAGCGAGTGGCGCTGGCGCGTGCGGTGCTGCGCCGTCCGCCGCTGCTGATCCTCGACGAGCCGACCAATCATCTCGATGCGGATGCGGTCTCCGAGTTGGTGGGGCATCTGCGCACGCTGGACGAGTCACCAGCGATCTTACTCATCAGCCACGCGCCCGAGGTGGCGGCGGTGGCTGATCGCATCTATCGGCTGCACGATGGATGCCTGACTTTGAACGGCGAGACGATGGACATGTCCCTCGCGCCGAGCCGGCTGCTCGAGAGTGAACTGAGCCATGGCGTCTAGTGCGCGCCCGCGCGGCGACTGCTGGCCCACGCCGCATCAAGAAGATTTGCTGCGCGCTGCACTGCTCGACGGCGATCCGGCGCGTGCAGCATGGTTCGCCTATCGCCCGACGTTCGACCTCGACCATCTGGATAATGGCTCGCGGCGACTGCTGCCGCTGCTGTACCGCAACCTGCTTGCACTCGGCGTGGACGACTCACTGCTTGGCCGCCTGCGAGGTGTGCATCGCTACCACTGGCTCCGCAATCAATTGCAATTGCAATACCTCGGCACATTGCTGCGCTCGCTGGATGGGGCAGGGGTGCCAGTGCTCGTCTTGAAAGGCGCCGCGCTTGCCTTGCTGAACTATGCCGAGGTCGCGCTGCGTCCGATGGACGACGTGGACGTGCTGGTGCCATCGTCTGCCGTGCCGACGGTGCTGCGCGCGCTGCGTGAACTTGGCTGGCATACGTCTTGGCGCTCGGTCGAGCAGCTCGTGCCCGTCAAGCACTCTGTGCCTTTTGAGCGGGCAGACGGTGCATCGCTCGATTTGCACTGGCATGTCCTGCTCGAATGTCTGCACACGGAGGACGACGAGCCGTTCTGGAGCGGCGCAGTTCCGCTCAACATCAATGGCGTGCTGACGCGCACACCGAATCCAACCGATCACTTGCTGCACACGTGTGTGCACGGCGTGCTCTACAACCCGGTGCCGCCGCTGCGCTGGGTGGCCGATGCGTTCGTATTGTTGCAGACGGCGAGCATCGATTGGGAGCGGTTGGTGAGGCATGCTGCGGAGCGGCGACTGGTCTTGGTGCTGCACAACGCCCTGCACTATTTAGTGAGCGTGCTCGATGCGCCGGTGCCTTCTGAGGTGCTAAGGGCTTTAGCGGCGCAGCCGTCGTCCCTCGTTGAGCGGGTCGAGTATGCGGGCAAGGTGCATCGCAGCGTCGTGTGGGCGCCGTTCGTCCGCTCGTGGTGCGCACATCAGCGACTCACGCAAGGGCGCTCGCCATATTGGCAAATGGCGGACTACCCGCGTTACGTACAGCAATTCTGGGGGCTTGCACACTGGTGGCAGGTGCCGTCGTTTGCGTTGGCGATGTGCTTGCGGCGTGTACAACAGACCTCTTGCATAAGTGTGCCATCATAAGCACATGCGATACGAAACCGTCAAAAGCCTAAGTGCGGAAGCATTCAAACGCTCCACCGGCATACAGCGTAGCACCTTTGAGCAGATGTTGGCCATCGTTGAAAACGGGCTACGCAATTTCGGCAGACCACCCAAATTAAGTCGCGCCGATCAGTTATTGCTGACCTTGATGTATTGGCGTGAGTATCGCACAGAATTTCACATTGGGCTGAGCTATGGTCTGAGCGAGTCGGCGGTGTGTCGCACGATCCAAAAAGTCGAAGCGGCCCTGCTCAAGTCGCAGCCATTTCACTTGTCGGGCAAGAAAAAGCTAACCGCCAGTGATACAGTCATTGAAGTTGTGGTGGTAGATGCGACCGAACAACCGATTGAACGTCCAAAAAAACCAACGGCGACACTATAGCGGCAAAAAGAGGCGTCATAGCCAGAAAGCACAAGTGATGGCGAACTTGCTTACGAGCGAAATCTTGGCCACCGACTTCGGTCAGGGGAGTAAGCATGATTTTCAATTGTTCAAAGCAAGTCAGTGCACGCTCTGCGCTCAAGCCTGCGTTTTAGCCGATGCGGGTTATCAAGGTTTAGCCGAGCTTCATGCCAACAGTCAAACACCTGCCAAGAAATCCAAATTGCATCCGTTGACCGCTGAACAAAAATCGGCCAATCGCGCCTTGTCACGCAAACGCATTGTGATCGAGCACATCATTCGTAAATTGAAAATCTTTCGCATTTTGAGTGAGCGCTATCGCAATCGGCGTAAGCGCTTTGGACTACGCTTCAACCAGATTGCCGCTATATACAACTTGGAACTCCATCATGCCCCTAAGCGACTTTTGCAAGAGGTCTAGTGTGCTGGTCGCCGCCGTGCAACAACTGGTGACGCGCGTCTTGCACGCTCAGGCACCGGCCGGTGCCGGCGTTTTGATCGCCATGGATGGCAAAACGCTGCGCGGGACGATTGCCAGCGGTGCGACACAGGGTGTGCATCTGTTGGCCGCCTATCTGCCTGCCGAAGGCTTCGTGTTGATGCAAGTGCTCGTCGGTCGTAAAGAGAATGAAAT
>JBBPZQ010000167.1:0-12925 GCA_038198935.1 Anaerolineae bacterium | reverse complement strand
GGTGCGCAGTCTCGGGTCTTTGCTCTTGCGATAGAGTTCATCGAGCTCTCGACGCTGCTGTTCATTCAACGGAGGCACGTGGATTGCTTGCATGCCTCCCAGTGTACTTCAATCCGTCAAGACTTTGTTGGTTGTACTTAGGCTAGTGTTGCGCGAGGGTGTTGTCGCATCCATCGTAGTACGGCGCGATGTGATGAGGCGGTCAAGGTTAGCGAGACCTTGATCGCCTCTTTGCTTTTGCAGCATGACCGACTGACGTTGCCGACGCGTAACGCGCGACTCCATTTGAAGGCCTTGCACGACTGCATCGTCACCATTGACGCGCTCGGCTGTCAGACGGCGATTGCCGAAACGATTGTCGAACGCGGCAGCGATTACGTCCTGGCGGTCAAAGGCAAGCAGGATGTCTTGTTTCGCGAAGTGCAAGACCTGTATGCGGACGCCGAAGCGCAACAGTTCAAGCCGGTGGTGCATAACCACTTGAAGCATACGGACAAAGACCCTGAGCGACTGGAAATTCGCTACTACTGGACGATAGCCGATCCCGACTACCTGGCGTGCATTACACAGCTCGCCGAGTGGCCCAACTTGCGTACACTCATCAAAGTGCAATGCGAACGGCGCACCAGCACTGACACCACCGTGGAGACGCGCTACTTTATTGGCAGCATTGCGAATGATGCGCAGTTGGCCCTGCATGCCGTGTGCGGACACTGGCACCTTGACAACCAACCGCATTGGACGTTGGATATTTCTTTTCGTGAAGACGGCTGCCGTCTACGCAAAGGCCATGGTGCCGCCAACTTGTCCGTCCTGCGTCCCATCGCGCTCAATCTGCTGAAACAAGAAACGTCCGAGAAAATGGGCATCAAGAATAAACGGCTCCGTGCCGCTTGGGATGACGCCTATTTGCTCAACGTCTTGCGCCATTAAGATGCGTTCGCCCTTCGGCGGTGACCGCTCGCAAACGCTGGCGGCGCTGCCGCGCGTGATCGCAGCGTTGCAGGCGAAGGGCTATCAGTTGGTGAGCGTGTCAGAGTTGCTCGGCTTGTCGCGCGACGAAGTGATGCCGCCACTCAGAGAGTATGAGCACGTCATCGCGCGGGTAAATGCTGTGGGCTTCACGCGCGCGATGACGTGCTCGTGTTCCTGATTGGCATCATGCTGGGCTACGACGCCGCCAGTGTGGGACGCTTCACCGTCTTATCCGACCACAACGCGTAGCCCAGCGCCATCCAGCCCACTGCAAACAGTCCGAGCAGCAGACCGCCAAGCACTTGGCGTACGATGCCCACCTCGGGTTGGGTGTTGAACACGAATAGCCCGACGATACCCGCACACAGCAAGGCTCCAGCCCAGCTGACGGGCACGCTGCGCGCACGGAAGATGCTCAATCCGAACAGCGCCGAGCCAAGCGTCCAAGCAAACAGTCCAGCCACTGCAATCCACCACAGCGCGTCGTTGTCACCCAGTGTGAGCACGATTGTACATGCTGCTGCGAGCAGAGCGCCCAGCGCGCCGACGAGCAATGCGAACTTCGCCAGCACGCCGAGCTGCTCAGAATATTCGATACGGATGCCCAACATGCCCATCGCGATGAGCGCTATCCCAAGCGTCAGGAGGAAGGCGAACTCGGCTCGCATTGCGATGGTTAACACCACTACGCTGATAACCACGGCGCCGCCGAGCAACGTGGCCAGTCCAGTAAGACGGATGAGGTTTGACATGCGAATGCTCCTTGTTTATGCGCATCCTTTGCCCGCCCATTTTCAGCGTCGGATCAGCGGCAGCATCAAGCGGAAGGCATTGGCTTGCGGCGGTACGCGCCGACTCCACGACGGGCGCACCGCGTTGCGCACGAGCAAACGCATCTCACTGCCGTCGCGCCGCATCAGCCACAAATCTGGCGAAGCCGTATTCGAAGCCGCACGCTCGAAGACGATCCACTGCCCGTCGGGCGAGACGCTCATATGACCCGCGAATTCGGTGGCAAACTGCGTCAGCGCCGTGACAGTGCCCGCTGCGAAATCATACGCGTAGATGTTGGAGTTCGCGTCGAAGTTGGTCGTCTGCGCGAACAGAAAGCCGGAAGCATCGGGCAGCCAGGTCAGCCCGTACAGCAGGTCGGGTGTGGTGTAGCTATACACCTGTGTGCCCGCCACGCTGCTGCCTTCGCTCACCTGCCACACGCCGTCGTCGCCAGGCGAGCCGAACACGCCGTACAAGATCTGATCGGCAGATGACGCTTGCGGCGACCAATCCAGCAAACACGGCGGCGGCGCGCTCGTCGTGTTGAGTAGCGGCGACTCGGCGATGCCGATCGGCGGATCCGCAGGCACTTGATAGAGCGCGACACAGCCACCAAACATGAAGCCAACTTTGCTGCCGTCGCTGCGCCACGTTGGATTGTATGCCCCGAAATTGCGGTAGCCAGCGCCCGACATCGTCCACGAGCGGTTCACGGTTGTGCCGGCTTGCACGTCAACCCCCGACGGCATTACCCAGCGAAACACCCCATCAATCGCCACGACGGATTGACCCACGTTTCCAAAATCGGCGACATCGTTAAAGGTAACTACTTTTACCGTGCCGGGCGGAATGTTAACACTCTGCGCGACGGCTGCGCCATGAATGTAAATGATGAACGGACCTGCATCGGCGGTGCCGTTGCCAATGTTGAGGGTAACGTTGCCCTTCGGATAACTGGACAGCGCCGTCGCGCTCTGCAGGTTGGTCAATTTGCGCAAGCCGCTGCCGTCGGGACGGATCGCGTACAGGTCGGACTCGAAGCGCGACTTCGTTTGCTCGTGGTCGCTCGCGAACGCAATCTCGGTGGCGTCAGGCCGCCACGCCAGATTGGTGATGGTGTTGTACTGCGGGTCGGGCACGCTCCAGACGAGTCGGTCATTGCTGCCGTCCATCTCAATGAGATGGATTTCCGAGCCAGTGAGAAAGGCAATGGTGCCCGTGATGCTCGCGGGCGCGGCGGGTGCGGACGCGCTCTGTGCCGCAAGCGTCGGCTGCCAGGCAACGGAGCCGAGCAGCGCGAGCAATCCACACACGACCACCAAAACCAATTTGATCGAGCTTGACTGAGACTTCATCGTTGCCTCCATCGCGCATTGTCCCTTATCGAATGCTCATCGGCAGAAAAACCGCGTTGCCGACCGCCAGCGCCCAGCGCGAGAAACTCGTCACGCCGCTGCGCGCCAGCCAGTTCTGCGTCGTGTTCGCAGCCGTCTTCGGCTGCACGCTCCAGCGCGCGAGCGCGTCGTCGCGCCGCCACACTTGCAGCGGCAGCTCACCGGCGCTGGGCAACTCGCCGTCGCGATAGTGCAAGCGCAACGTAGCGACGTAGCCGCTGCCGCCTGTCGGCGTGACCGCGTACGTGCGCTGTACCGCGAAGTTCAAATCGCTCGGCGCGCCTTTGCTCAGCGTGAGCGCGATGTCCGTCGGCGGCGTGCCCGACGTGAACGCGACGCTCACGTAGGGACTGCCGAAACTGTACGCCGTGCCCAGCGCGAACCCACTGCGCTTGACGTTGCCGAACACGTCGCCATCGCCCGACGACGTGCCGCTCTGCGTGAGCACGTTCGCGCCCGTGAACAAGTCGCCGTTCAGCGTGAGCGCGCCCGTGATGCTTGCGCTCGTCGTGAGGCTTACGCCCATCGTGTTGCTGATGATGACGTTGGCAAAGGTAGTCGCGAGTCCGCGCACCGTTTGCGTGGCACTGCCGACGAAGTTCAACGTGCCGTTGCCGTGTTGGAAGCCACTCGTGTTGCTGAAGTCGCCCGCGACATTCACGTTTTGCATCGGCGCGATGGCGGCGACGGAGTTGCTGATGGTCAGCCCGAAGTAGTTGATATTGAAGTACGCAATCGTCTGCGTGGTCGTGCCTGCATAGACGATGTTGCTGCCCATCGTGTTGAGCGTGCCCGACGCCGCGAGCGGCGCGCCGCCGCCCGTGAGCGTGAGCGTGTGCGCGTTGAGGTTGAGTGTGCCGAGCGTGCCGACATTCAACTTGCTCAGGCGCTGGTCGCTGCCCAAGCCGACGCTCGCGTTGGCGAGCACCTGCACGGTGTTATTGACGAAGTAGCCGCTGCCTGTGAGTGTCTGACCCGTGCTCGCGAAGTTGACGACCGCTGTCGTGACGCTGCCGTTGTTGCTGAACGTCGTCCCGTCAAACACAAAGGTCGTGCCTGCCAGCGTGCCGCTCACGCTCACATCGCCGAGCACGGTCTGCGTACCGGCATTGTCGGTCGCGCCGTTCAAGATGGTCAGTGTACCGCTGTACACGCCGTTGACGGTCGCCGTCCCCGAAGTGATTTCGACGGGCGGCTGGAACGTGCCGCAGTTTGTGAGCGATACATTGCCCTGCGTGTGGAAGGCGCCACTGCCGGTGACGTGACCCGCGCCCGTGCACATCGTGTTGAACGACTGCGTGCCGTTCAGCGTGAGCGCGTGGTTGAGCAGTGCCAGCGTCCCGCCGCCGCCAACGGTCACGTTCGTTTGCATGGTCATGTCATTGGCGAGTGCGGTCGTCGAACCCGGCGCAATGTAGAACGTGCCGCTGCCGGTCCACGCACCGAAACCCGACAGCGTTTGCGTACCGCTGCGGTTGAAGTTGAGGTTGGGCACGCTGACCGTGCCATTGTTGGCGAACTGCGAGCCGCCGAACGCAAACGTTTGTCCCGTGTTGTTGTCCGCCAGCGTGCCGTTCACCGTCACATTGTCCGTGAAGTTCGCGCCACCGCCGACGACCCGCAGCGTGGCGAACAAGCCGATGGTGAGCGGGCCGTTGAACGTGCCGCCATTGGTGCTAAGCGTTCCGTCCGAGACGATGACGTTCATGTTGATCACGTTAAAGTTCTGAACCGTGCTGCTGCCCGAGGCGGTCAGCGTGCCGCCATTGAGCGTGGCTGTCGAGAAGACCGTCAGATAGCCACCCTGCAGGCTGAGATTGCCAATGGTGTAGCTGCCATCCACCGACGACAGACGCGGCGGGGTGAAGCCGGGAATGACCACGTCGTCCATCGGACCGGGCACGCCGTTCGGGCAGGCATCCCAGTTGCCGGGGTCGCTCCAATAATTGCTGTTCTTGCCGTTCCAGGTGCACGTGTCCGCGAACGCGCGCGGCGCACCGGACAAAGCCAGCAATGTAAGCGTTAGCATACATAGACTCACACGGTATGACATTTTCATAGTCGCGCTCTCTTCGATGAATCCGACAGCAACGTGTTCAGATGCGTGATAAGCATCTGCCAATCACGGAAGTAACACACCTCGCCATTGGCAAGGCACTTCAGTTCGCCGCGCCACTCGCTGCGGTCGGTGTCCAACCATTCCCACCAGATGCGCAGGACGAACAGATGCGTTGGCGCAGCGAGGTGTGTTTGCAGCAGATGTTGATTCACTCATGGCAGTATGGCACACACGGCGTTTATAAAACGTTTGATGCGAGGCACAAAAAAACGGCGCGAGTGGATTCGCCCCGTTCGGCAAGTGCAAATGAATGAACTCATTCTCGGATGGACTGCATCGCCTCCGCTACACTCAGCGCGCGTCCTTCATCCCAAGCGCGCTTGAATTCGTCCGCATCCAACGTGGCGCGCAGTTGCTCGACGTAGCCGTCCATCGCCGCGCGGTCGACGGCATCCATGCGCGCGCTAATGCGCTCGTAGATGGCGTCGCTTGCGCCAAACCAACGCGCCGCTACCTGTGGCTTCGCCTCAAGCGTCGCATGTGCAGCGAAACCCGCCAGACACATCGCGATGCCTTCGGGGTTGTTCATCTCCTCGTAGATGCTCAGGCTCTCGGCAAAGCCCCGTGCGGCGCGCTGGGTGTCGCCTTGCGCCAAGTACGACTGCGCCATGTTGTGCATCACGAGCGCGATGCCGCCGCGATTGCCCAACTCGCGATAAAGCGCGAGTGCTTCGGCATACAGTGCGAGCGCGTTCGTATGACGCCCGTGCAGACGTTCCGACTCGCCCATGTTGGTACACAGCATCGCCTGCCCGTGCGCGTCACCCATCTGGCGGAACATGGCGAGGCTCTCCGCTTGCAGCGCGCGCGCGCTCTCTTCATCACCCTGCGCGCCAACCACACTCGCCAGATTGCAGAGCGCGGTGGCAATCCGTTGCGGATCGCCCAACTGACGCTCGATGTGCAGACACGCTTCGGCGTGGGCGCGTGCGGTCGTGTAGTCGCCCATGCGCCCCAGCAGCAGTTGCAGTGCGCCCAGTGCCCGCGCACGCAATGCCAAATGCGTGTTGGCCCACGGCAGTGCGAGCGACTGGCGCAGGCGTTCGACGCCCTCGCGATAGGCCGAGTGCGCGCGCCAGTATCCGTTCAGCGCAAGCGTGAGCCGCAGACCGGACTCCGTGTCCTGCTGCGCAAAGCACCAATCCAGCGCCGCGCGCAGGTTCGCCTCGTCGGCGCGCAGGCGCTTCAGCCATGCCGTCTGCTGCGCCCCAATCAACTGTGGCGCGGCTTGTTCGGCGAACGCCGTAAAGAACTGCGCGTGCCTTTGTGCGACGCGCGGCTCCTCGTCCGACGCGCGCAATTGGTCGAGCGCATACTGTCGAATCGTCTCCAAGCAATCGAAACGTGTTTCGCCCTCGCTCGTTTCGGCGACCAGCAGCGATTTGTCAACGAGGTGCGTAAGCACGTCGAGAACTTCGGACGAACGAAGCAGGAAGGGCGAAGGACGAACGGCGTGGTCGTCTATCGTCATTCGTCCTTCGTCCGTGCAGCACACCGCTTCGGCCGCAGCCAGCGTGAAGCCGCCGTGAAACACCGACAGCCGTCGGAGCAGCACACGCTCATCGTCGCCAAGCAGGTCATAACTCCAATCGAGCGCGGCGCGCAGCGATTGATGACGCGGCAACGCGGCGCGATTGCCCGCGCGCAGCAGTTGAAAACGGTCGTCCAGGCGCGCAGCGATGTCGGCGACGCTTAATGTGCGCACGCGCGCGGCAGCCAGTTCGATGGCGAGTGGGATGCCGTCGAGCGCTTGGCAGATTTCGGCGATGATGCCAGCGTTCTGCGCCGTGAGATGGAACGTCGGCATGACCGACTGCGCGCGCGCGACGAACAACGCCACTGGCTCAGAGTGCTCAGTGCTGCGTCCTGAGTCTAGAGCGGGTTGACTCAGTACAGGGAACTCAGCACTTGGAACTCCCAACGGCGGTACCAGCCACGTGGTTTCACCCAGCACGTTCAACGCCTCGCGGCTGGTGGCGAGAATGCGCAGTGGCAGCGCCACCGTCAGCAGTCGCTGTGCGAGTTGCGCGCATGCCTCGATCAGATGTTCACAGTTATCCAGCACAAGCAGCACGTGCTGGTCGTGCAGCGCCTCGCCGACACTCTCCAGCAGCGTGCGCTCAGTCTGCTCGCGCACGCGCAGTGCCGATGCCACGGCTCTTAACACGGACTCATCGTCCGACAACGGAGCGAGTTCAACCCAGCACACGCCATCCCGAAATGTCGCCGCGAGGTCGTGCGCGACGGCGAGCGCGAGGCGCGTCTTGCCGACGCCGCCGACGCCCGTGAGTGTGAGCAGACGCGTGCGGGCGAGCAGCATCTTCACCGCGTCCAGCTCGCGTGCGCGTCCAACAAAACTTGTCAATGGATTGGGCAAGTGGCTGGCGACCGCTACCGTGCCATCGAGCGCTGCGCTTGGAGGCGTTGCCGCTGAGCGCGCAACCGCCTTCAGCGATTGCTCATAAGCGCGCTGAGTGCTCGCGCTCGGCTCCACTCCCAGTTCGGACGCGAGCACGGCAGCACATGTGCGATAGGTGCGCAGCACGCCAACGCGATCAGCGTTTTGAGTGTGGAGATTGAGCAGGCGGCGATAGGTCTCTTCATGCAGTGGATCGTGGCGCAGTCGTTGCTCGGCGGCGTGAATCGCGCGTTGCCAGTCGTGCTGCTGCGTGAGCAACTCCGACAAGCGCTCGAAAGTGGTGATGAGTAATTGGCGCAGCCGCTCTCGCTCCGGCGCAATCCACTCGTCGTAGCAACTGGGCAGCAAGTCGCCACGGTACCGCGTGGCGGCAGATTGCAGATGGCGAATGGCGGCAGGGTCGTCGGCTGCTGCGAGTTGCAAGCCGCGGCTCGCCGCGTTTTCGAATGCCTGCACATCCAGCGTGAACGGCGCATCCGCGCGCCACAGCAGCGACTTGGCATCGGCGTCGAGGAATGCTTCGGCGTCGGGCAGCGCGCGCCGCAGCGAGTGGAACAGGTTGCGCAAGTTCGTGCGCGCCTGCGCTTCCGTAGAATCGGGCCAGAACTGGAACGCAATGTGCTGGCGCGCTTGCGGCACGCCGCGATGTAAAACCAGATACGTCAGCAGCGCCTGCACGCGCGGCGTGTTGACTGTCGTCAACGGACAATCGTCAGCCAGCAGTCGAAATTCGCCGAGTAGTTGGACGTGCAGAGTAGTCATGCCGATGCAGCCATACGGGCTTCGTGATTGGGCGCGGAACGGGAACGAGGGTGCAGTGCGTGTGACGTTCAAGCGGATTATAGGCGGCCCACGCCGAGCGTGCAACCGACTGTGCTGGCGCAGGTTGACATGGCAGCATCACTTGGCTATGCTGGGCCTGCGCGCCACGGGTACGATAATGGGCTATGGTTACCCCGCGGTGGTCAACGAACGTGTGCCATTCTGCGCGCGTGACGCAGCCGCTCGACACACGGCAAGGGCAAACTCCATTCTTTATCGCGGTGACCGATGAACATTCTCGAAGCGACACAGCAATACGAGCAGTGGCTGGGTGAGCGACTGACACTCGTGCGCGACGATCTCGCGCTCAAGCATCGGCAGATGGCTGCCGACGAGTTCGCGTTTTTACGGGCGACGTTCTATCGCTGGGCACAGCGCTTCCCGCAAGTGTGTCCTGAATTGGCGACAGCGCCGCGCGTGCTCGCGGTTGGCGACCTGCACGTCGAAAACTTCGGCACCTGGCGCGACAGCGAAGGCCGACTGGTGTGGGGCGTGAACGATTTTGACGAAGCCGCGCTGCTGCCATACGCCAACGACCTTGTGCGTCTCGCGGTCAGCGCCAAACTCGCCATTGACGCGAACCAGTTGACGCTCGCGCTCGACGCAGCGTGCCACGCGATTTTGCAGGGTTACGTCGAACATCTGACGAGCGGCGGCAAGCCATTCGTGTTGGCTGAAGCGCATGCGTGGCTGCGCGCGCTCGCCAGCAACGAGCTGCGCGAGCCTGCGCCGTTCTGGAGCAAGCTGGACGCGCTGCCGACAAGCACGCAGCCATTGCCCAGCGATGCCCGCGACGCGCTGAAGGCGCTGCTCCCCGATCCGTCCTTGGCGTATCGTGTGGTGCATCGCGTCGCGGGTTTGGGCAGTTTGGGACGCGAGCGCTGGACAGCCATTGCCGATTGGCGCGGTGGCAAGATTGCGCGCGAGGCGAAGCCGCTCGTCGCCTCGGCGGCGGCATGGGCGACAGGCGATGTGGGCGCGAGCGAGATTCTGTACACGACGATACTGGAGCGCGCGGTGCGCGTGCCCGATCCACTGCTGAGACAACACGGGAACTGGATCGTGCGGCGGCTCGCGCCCGACTGCGCGCGCATCGAACTGGCGATGTTGAAGGCGGCGAAGGACGATGCGCACCTGCTGCGCGCCATGGCTCGCGAAACGGCGAACGTGCACATGGGCAGCCGCGCTGTGATCGCCAGCGTGCTCGCCGATGTGCAAGCGCGCGGCGCGGACTGGCTGCACGCCCATGCGAACGCGATGGCAGAAGCCCTGCACGACGATTGGCGCGCGTGGCGCAAGGCGACGTGACATACGGGCAGTGAAGGTCTCATACCTTCACGGCCCGATTTGTTTGTCTGCGCGTCGCCTTTGTTGTGTTACAAATCGCGTAGCACGTCGCTGGCGTCGGTTACGGCAGCAAGGTACGGGTGGGCGAGGGTGGCTGAATGCGAGGGATTGAGATGATCGGATGATTACTTCGCTCGCTGAAACGCAAAACCCTGAAAGTCGTTGAGGCAAGGATACCGTAGCATCGAGGGTGCGCTCGTTTGTTCTGTTGCATCGGATGGGGAATAGATGCTATCATTGCGCCCTACCGAAGAAGCAGTTACCCTATCTGGGAGTCCGCCCTATGGCTCGCAAGAAATCCACCCCGACCAAAGCCAGCCGCAAGCGAGCAACGGCTTCCTACCAAGTGGACGACTACCGCCACGACGAAGCGAAGCGCGTCAACAATCCCCCCGCCGCGCTCGCGTCCTACGAGAAGGTCACCAAAGACAAACCGAAACAGGCGTATGCTTATGACCCGCACCTATCGCCGCAATTGGTTTGGGCGGGCAAGGCGGGCTTGAAGCGTATCGAGGTTGAAGAAGCGGCTTACTGCGAAGTGGACACCGTGCCGCTCTACATCCACGAGCGCGTTTCGACGCAGGCGATTGTGCGCGCGGTGACGCGCCCCGAAACGAAACAACTCTCGCTCTTTGCCGACCGCGCCACGCCGCTGCATGAGGCGGTCGAGTTTTATCAGCACGAGATGGATTGGGCGAACCGTTTGATATTGGGCGACTCGCTGCTCGTGATGAATTCGCTGTTGCAGCGCGAGCGGATGGCGGGCAAGGTGCAGATGATTTATGTTGACCCGCCGTATGGCGTGAAGTTCTCCTCGAACTTTCAGCCGCGCATTGACCGCCGCGACGTGAAGGACGATGACGAATCGTTGACGCGCGAACCCGAACAGATTCAGGCGTACCGCGATACGTGGCAACTGGGCGTGCATTCCTATCTGACATATCTACGCGACCGCCTGCTCGTCGCGCGCGACCTGCTCACCGAGTCGGGCAGCATCTTTGTGCAAATCAGCGACGAGAATGTGCATCGCGTGCGGTTGTTGATGGATGAGGTGTTTGGCGCGGAGAACTATGTCTCGATAATTGTCTTCACGAAAACCAGCAGTTCGTCGGGGAACAATCTATCTTCAGTTTGTGATTTCCTCCTTTGGTATGCCAAAGATGTCAGGCAATTGAAATTCAGACCACTCTTTCTTGAACGATTAGGAGAAGGGTGGGTGAATTATGACTATGTTAGATTGCTAGATGGAACTTATCGGCGCATGACAGTTGACGAACGAAATGATTGGAGTAGTCTCCCTGCTAACGCGAAGGTTTATCGTCGTGACAATTTGACTAGCCAAAGACCTGCGCAAGACGGTGACGTGCGCTCATATGTTTTTGAAGGACGTACCTACCATCCAGGTAAGGGCACTTTCAAGACAGACCTAAATGGGCTAAATCATCTCGCCGCCGCACAACGATTGGAAGCGTATGGCGTAACTCTTGCGTATAGACGATTTGCGGCAGATTTCCCATATATACCTCTGAGTAACCAATGGGTTGATACTCTGACTGGCGGTTACGCAGAAGACCGTTACTATGTTGTTCAAACAACGACAAAGGTAATTCAACGCTGCATGTTAATGACCACCGACCCCGGCGACCTCGTGCTCGACCCGACGTGTGGCAGCGGCACAACGGCATTCGTCGCGGAACAGTGGGGGCGGCGCTGGATAACGTGCGACACCTCGCGCGTCGCCTTGTCGCTTGCGCGGCAACGCCTGCTCACCGCGTCATTCCCCTACTACAAACTCGCGGACGGTGGCGTAGGGGCGATTCATGAATCGCCCCTACTGATTGAATCGCCCCTACCGATTGAATCCAACAACCCCGCGCGCGGCTTCATCTACAAAACCGTGCCACACATCACGCTCAAATCCATCGCGCAGAACGAACCCGCCGAAACCGAAACGCTCTACGACCAGCCCGCAGTGAACCACAAACGCGCGCGCGTCAGCGGTCCGTTCACCGTCGAAGCGATTGCGCCGCCTGTTGAAGAAGTCCCCGCGCCGAGCGATGCGCCTACATCCGCCCATGGGCGACGCGAATCGGTAGGCGACCACATCACCAACCTCATTGCCTTGCTCCGCAAAGACGGCGTGACGTTCCCCAACAACAAGAAGATGACCTTCGCCAGTCTGACCGCGCTCAACGGCGGCATCCTGCACGCCGAGGGCGAAGTCGCAAACGGGAAGACACAGCGCGTGGCCGTGTCGTTCGGCCCCCAGCACGGCCCCGTCACCGCGCGTCAGGTCGAGGACGGCTTGAGCGAGGCGCATCGCGGCGGATTCGATGCAGTCGTGTTCTGCGGCTTCGCGTTTGATGGCGGCGCGCACACGACGATTCAGCGTGACCCGCATCCGCGCGTGCGCGCGTTCATGGCGCACATTCGCCCCGACGTGCTGATGAGCGACTTGCTCAAGACGACCGCAACCAGCCAACTGTTCACCGTCTTCGGCGAACCTGACATCACCGTGCGCCCCTCGCCCAGCGGGAGAGGAGTTGGGGGTGAGGGCGAGTCCCGTAACTTCACCGTCACCGTCCGCGGCGTAGACGTGTACAACCCGCTGACGGGTGAAGTCTCGTCGGCGCGCGCCGAGCAAATCGCCGCGTGGTTCCTCGACACGGACTATGACGGGCGCACGTTCTGCATCGTGCAAGCGTTCTTCCCGAACAAGTCGGCATGGGAGAAATTGCAGCGCGCGTTGAAGGGCACGCTGGACGAAGACCTGTTCGACAAATTGACGGGCACCGAGTCGCTGCCGTTCATCGCGGGCGAGCATCGGCGCGCGGCGGTGAAGGTCATTGACCATCGGGGGAATGAAGTGATGAAAATCATCAGCATGATTTAGACTATTACGGAGGAGACAAAATGGCGCTCGGTCAGAAAAGAGGGCTCTACCGACTTTGACGGGAACGCGGCTCAAAAGCGACCAAGACGTGTAAACGAAAGCTGTCGAAGCTGCGATAGCCAAAAGCACGGCGATTGAGCAGTTTGATTTTCAAATTGACACCTTCAGCGAAACCATTGCTG
>JBBPZQ010000166.1:0-37847 GCA_038198935.1 Anaerolineae bacterium | reverse complement strand
GTTTCGCCCAACAGATCTTCAGGCTTCTGATACTCTTTCAGTAGTTCGTCTAACAGTTCCGGTCGGATGGTCATCGCTATTCTCCTTCTTTCGGATTATCTGAGTGATGACCATTTACACAAAATCTATGATACCCTCGTCCGATAGACGACGGATTGCATTTACTCGCTGACATCTTCTACAAAAAGATATGACGACTAAATCCAAGATCATAGTCGCGGAAGGGCTATTGGTATTCATCATAATCGGTGCGGCATTCGCCTTGCACCTTGAAGGAGCCATTCCCACACGCGGATCAACTGCTTCCACTACAATACCCCCTAAACTGACTGCTCAATTCACAGCTGAAGCATTGAGTGACCCGGCATTACGCCATCCACTCTTTGCTGCCCTTGCACGGACTCATGGACCAGATTGGGAAAAAAATTTGCATCCCCAATTGCGACGGTGGCTCGATTGGCAGCGGAAAGTCGGAACTCATGCTTTAATCACTGGTTTTACCGGCGGAGACCCGGCGGCGGTTGCTGCATCGCCCAAATTCATCATTTCAGTGACTGAATGGGATGGTGCTGACCTCTTTCAACTGGGCTTACCACGCACGTTTGAAGACAAACCAGTCGAGATTATTCAACTGGGATTCGCAACATTTGCAGATGAACTGCAAACAAGCCAGTGATCGTCGCCGCCAAAGTGATTTGATCAATGTAGTCTGCCAAGTATCTAAATGAATGTCAGAACCCCGTTTTCTTCAAGAAAACGGGGTTCTATATTTCAGATTCACATGGCGTGCAATTATAGACTCAGCGAACTCAACGCTTCAGCGCGTCACGAATGTACCCCGTGTGCTCGCGGTCGTGGCGCGCGATGGTGCGGAAGATATTTTCAATCGTTGCCTCGCCCGCTGAGGCGTGATTGCCGCGCTTATCGAGATCAGCCTCATCCAGCTCGTCGAGCGCGCGTAGCGTCTCCGCATGTCCTGCCGCGAGTTCGGCTTTCAGCTGCTCGACGCTCTTATCCTTCTGCTTCTCCAATCCGCGTTTATTGAAATAGTTCAGATCGAAGTTGGACGATGTGCCGCCTTTGCCTTCGAGGATGCTGCGCACGACTTTCGGCTGACCCGGTTGATTGTACGCGAGATGCGCCAACTGATCGCGCACCGTCCAGCCTTCCACGGGTGTCGGCGCTGCCCACTCGCCTTCAATTATCTGATCTACTTCAGCCAACAGCGCGTCGCGCGCTTCCTGCAATTCGCGCTTCAATGTTGCTTTGCGTTCGGACATGCTGACCTCCATCGCGTATTGATGAGCATTCTAGCATTGGCTTATCACGCGGTCAACGCAGCAGCCGCGTCCACCCAAACTGCCGCTCGAAGTCGCCGAGCCTCAGTAGCACACCGTTCTGCAATATGCGTTCCGTCTCGTCAGCGTGAATCGGCAGCGCGCGTTTGTTCTTGCGGGTATCCGTCAAATCAGTAACAGACAGCGCAAGGGAGTAATGCTCCACATTATCAGTTGACCACGTGAGGGTGTTGGCCAGCACGCGTACGGGTCTGTCCCACGCGCCATTGCGTCGTCGGATACCAGACGAGCGTCGGCTGCGTGAAGCGCGTCTCGCCTATCGGTTTGCCTACCGTGTCGAGTAAATACAATTTGATGTCGCGCGCGGACACAGCATCTTTCAACGCGCGCCAAAACAATTCGAGTTTCAGTTCTTGATCGCGCGGCGCAACATAGTTGAAACCGAGCAATTCGAGTTCGTCGCCGAATGTCGCATGCAGTGGATGCTCGACGCGCGTTTCGCTTGGTTGCGCGAACGAGAAGAACTCTGGCGAAAAATCGGCGTGCGCCGCGCTGCTACAGCACATAGCCGTGCTGACTGGCGACGATGCCGTAGTCCATGCGCTGCGTGATCTGCTGCTTGAGCCAGTCGTGCAGATTATCCGTGTTGTTCAATTGCTCGTGCGCCACATCCAAAAAAATGTAGTCGGCTTGGTCGTCCGTGCGCACGATGTACGACAGCGACTCTCGCTGCGACAGATGCGGATACAAACGGTCTTGCGCGACGAGCGACGCATCATGTTGGATGCGCGATTCGATCAGTGTCGAGACGTGATCATGCTCGTCCACTTGGGGCACGACGAATAGCCGACTCAACGGCGTGAAGCCGCGAAAGGTGTGATAGAGCAATGTGCAGGCGATCAAAATGATGGTCGCAACACGCACGACGTGCGCGGGATTCAGTCGCAAGTGCGATGCCAGTGCGCGCAGGCGTGCCAATCCGCCAATCGTGGCGAGCAGCGCGAACGGAATGATCGGCGCGGCGTAGTGTTTGTCTTCCATCAGATGCATCAGGGGATTCTCGCTCAGGCCATTGAGCAGCAGCGACGGCGCGGCGATCAAGAACAGCGGCAGGTCCAGCAGCAGCAGGAACGCGAGCAGCGCGTTCAGGTTTTCGCGCGTGAACAGCAGCGACGCGGTGAGACTCGGTTGGGTCAATGCGTTCCAGACGATTTGCTGCGGCGAATCGCCGAGCGGCGCATAGTAACTGAGAAAAGGTGACAGCGCGCCGTGATGAAAGTGTGGCATCACGACGTACACGCCGACGCCGAACTACAGCGCAGCGACGACGACGAGACTCGCCCCGAGTCGCCACATGCGACATATTACGCTCACGTACAGTCCAAGCATCGCAACGATCAGCGCCATGTCCTCTTTGACGGCGAGCGTGAGCACGACGCACACCCAAAACGCAAGCGAATGCCAACGTTGAACAGCACGCGCACGTCGTCCCAAATCCAATACAGCGGTGCGAGCAAAATCAGAATCGGCTGCAAGTGCGTGGCGAGGAAGTTGTCGCCGAAGTCTGGTTCGGCGCAATAGGTGAGGATGCGTCCGTGCGCAGTATTCCAAATGATTTGATCGTAAACGCCGAGATCGAAGACTGAGGTGTGATGCGCCTCGTGCTGTGCGACGGCGAGGAACGTGAACAACGCACTGTACGCGCTGATGAACGCGAAAACGATCAGCAGTGCTATGCGTTTCAAATTTGAAATTTGAAATCTCGTCAGAGCGCGTTTCGCGCTCTGACACGGTGCCGCGCGCTTAATCAGCACGCGGCGAAAAATTGCAATTCCTTCACTCCCACTTGCGTTCGTCCAACATCCCGCGCGTGCCGTCGCCAAGCCCACCTGCGCGCACGAACTGCACCTCGTCCACACTGACGCGACACAAATTCTGCACGGCATCTTTCAAGTCGCTCTCAATGTTGCGCTCCGAGCTCTCGACGCGCACTACAAAATAATCGCGCACGTCTGGGCGCGTGACCACGCCTTGAATCTTGGCGATGGACGGAAAGCGCGCGGCGGCTTGCTTCAATTGATTCGGATGCACGAACATGCCGCGCACCTTTACCGCTTCACCCGCGCGGCCCAGCCAGCCCACCAATTTGAGTGACATACGTCCACAGGAGCATGGCTCGGTCGCAAACGCAGACAGGTCGCCGGTGCCAAAGCGAATGAGCGGATACGATTCGTTGAACGTCGTCACGACGACTTCGCCTTGAGCGCCGCGCTCGACTTGCTGACCCGTCGTCGGATCAACGATCTCGACGATAATGTTTGCGGCGACGTGCCAACCCGACTTCGCCTCACAACTGTACGCGACGACACCCAACTCAGCCGTGCCGTACGCATCGTTCGTGCGCAAGCCATAGCCCGTTTCAAACTGATGGCGCAGCGAAGGCGGATAGGGCTCCGCCATGAACACCGCGGTGTGCAGCGCGAGTCCCTCACACAAACTCAACTCTTCGGCGCGGCGCAGCAGTGTCATCAAAAATGATGGCGTGCCCATGAACGCCGTCGCCTGCAATTCATGCATCAACTGCACTTGCAAATCGGTGTTGCCCACGCCGCTTGGCACGACCACCGCGCCGATGCGCATCAGTGGCTCATCCACCAAATGCAGTCCCGCAGGCGAGAGGTGATACGAAAACGTGTTCAGCACCACATCACTTTTCGTGATGCCCATGTCTTTGAACGCCGCCGCCGCCGTGAGGATGATCGCTTCGTCACCTGCATCCGGTTCATTGAGCGGGCCGGGTGACTGAAAGATATGCCGCAACTTTTTCTGTGCGGGCTTGGCCAGCAAACCGCCGAACGGTGGCTGCTCGCGCTGCAATTGGATCAACGCATCCTTGCGCAAGATGGGCACACGCTCCAGATCGGCAACGCCCTTGATGAGCGTGGGCTTCAGTCCGACGCCATCGAACATCTGCTTGACGGCGGGTGCGTTGCGATAGGCGCGGTTCACGAACGCGGCGAGACGCACGTCGTCACGCGTGTGGCGCTTACGAGGCTGCGAGCCGCGCATCGGGCACTCCTTCTTGCGGGCGGATGTACGTCAGCGTGTGATGCGTGAGCAGATTGCCCTTCGCGTTCACGCACTCGGCGGTCCCATAGATGAGTCGCTTGCCCCACTTCAACACCTTCGCGCGGCACTGAACGTCCTCACGTACCGCGCCGCGCAAGAACGCCGTCTGCATCTGCACGGTGACGGTCGGCGCACCGCCGCGCACGCCCAAGCGTGTCATGATGGCAAACCACACGGCGATGTCCGCCGCGCACATATAGACGGGCCCGCTGATCAAGCCGTCGGGCCGATCAAATTTCGATTGATAGGGCACGTCGAGCACGCATGCGCCATCGTCGAGCGCATTGAGGCGGAATCCGTATAAGTGTGCAAACGGCGCATCCTGCATGAGCGCGTTCACTTCGTCGGACGTGATGGCAAGCGACACGGTTACTCCAAAAGGTTTCGCAGGTTCATTTCACAATTCCTATCAGTTTCGCTCAATCCTCGTCGCGTCCGCTTGTGTGCGTGACAGCCAGCACGCGAATCGCGTCGCCGACGCGCACGACGCCCGGCGCGAGCACGTTCGCGTAGATGCCCGCCTGCTGATGGTGTAGGCGCGTGACCGTGCGCAGCACTTCGGGGTGCTGCCGGCCACTCGCTGGATCGAGATTGATCATCATGCAGCGCGTGTCTTTCTTCGTGACGGCGACGACTGCTTCGCCAATCTGCAAGACATGACCGAGCCACTGCTCTTCGCTGAACGGCATGCCATCGCTTGGCTCGACGTAACAGTTCGCTCGAAACTGGCGCGGATCAATTTGCGATTCGCTTTCAAGTTCGAGCGCGCGCAGTGTGACAAGATTGAACAGTGACAGATGCTGCGTGTCGTAATTGCCGCGTCCGTTCTTGATGAGGAACACCTCACGACCCGCATCGGCTTCTAGTTGCGCGCGCAGTTGTGGATCGCTCACGTCGAACTCGTCGCCATCGGGTGTGCTGACGCGGATCGGCGGGTCGCCGTCGGCGCGTGTGGGCTGGCGCACTAAGCGCGGCTGATACGTAATCATGCGCGGCTGCTCGCGGCCCGTCAGCCAAGGAAAGCCATCCGTGCTCGCGCGTTGCGACTGCACGAACGCATAGCGTCGGTCGCCGTAAATGCCGTTCAGACTGACGAACGCTTCGTCCATCGGCACGCCGCGCATGGACTTCACGGGATAGACCCATAATTCTTGAATACGAGCAAGCGTTTCAGTCATGCGATTCCATTGGCTCACGCCAAGATGCGAAGGTGTAAAGTCTTTTGCTTATCCGTGCATTTTAGCGTGAGAGCAGATTGGTATTGCGCGCAGCGTGATCTCGGTTACTTCAGGTGGACAGTTCATGCGCAGTGGCGGTGCGATCATGCCAATGCCGCGCGTCGTGTACAACTGCAAGTTGCCGACGCGATAATAACCCATCGCATACTTCTCGCCGAGAGATGGCAGCACCAGGGGCCCAACCAACGGCAGCCGCACTTGGCCCCCATGCGAGTGACCCGACAGTTGCAAGTCAATCGGATAGCGCGAGGCTTCGTCGGCGAAATCGGGTTCGTGCGCGAGCAGGATCGTGGTTTCGTCACGCGGCACACTGCGCAGCGCGCGCGCGAGATCATGTCTGCCCAATGCAACGTCCTCAATGCCGACCAGCCAGACGCGTGCGTCGTCGCGTTCAATCGGCACGGCGCCATTCAGCAGCAGTGGAATGTTATGCCGTCGCATCGTGCTGCGAATCAACTCGCCATCGCCCCAATAGTCGTGATTGCCAGTGATGGCGAGCACGCCGAGCGGCGCGCGCAGCGCGGCGAGAATTCGCACGCACGGTTCGGCATGCTCGTCCGCGCGCACCGATAGCGTGTAATCGCCCGTGAGCACCATCAAATCGGGACGCAGCGCGTTCGCCACCTCAACTGCCGCGCGCACTTCGGCGTCGCCGATGTAGGGGCTGTGATGGAAGTCGCTCAACTGCACGATGCGCACGCCGTCGAATGACTTCGGCAAGCGCGCGAGCTGAATCGTGATGCGTTCGAGCGTGAGCGTGCGCGGCTCGACACTCATCGCGTGCGCAACGCCGCCCGTGAGTGAAGCCGCGCCTGCGACTGCCGTGCCAACCGAAAGTTTCAGGAACTGCCGACGAGACAAGCGCCAAGCGGACATGATTGAGGCAGTATAGCACGCGCATCACGTCACGCAAAGCGTTGCGTCACTTTTCAAGAAACGCTTTCAACGGCGTCCAGTAACTGTCAATCCAACCCTGCTTGATGTCGTCGTGGAACTGGTCGGGCACGCCGCTGTGCGTGAACGTCAGGCGCGTGCCGCCTTTGACGGGCGCCAACTTGAACGTCACGCGCGAGTCGTGG
Organism: Anaerolineae bacterium; assembly: GCA_038198935.1. GTDB lineage: Bacteria > Chloroflexota > Anaerolineae > JACRMK01 > JACRMK01 > JBBPZQ01. Next base: position 31,103 of record JBBPZQ010000166.1, on the reverse strand, counting down.
CCCTGTTGCCACTCGCTCGCGTGCCACGACTGCACGATTTTTTTGTCGGGCACGAGTTCGAGGTTCGTGCCTGTAATGTAGTCGCCGTGCGCGCTGAACGCGCCGCCGACCTTGCGGCTGATGCGCGCGCGGTCCCCCGTGAACTTTGCGTGCTTGCGCGAGTCCATTAACGCCTCATACACTTCGTGGGGTGTCGCTTTGATCGTGACGGATTGGCGGATGGTTTTGGACATACAACTCCTTGAGTATTTCTAGTGTGGGGATCAACTTATCTGTCGCTTTGCAAACTCCAATCTCTTGATCTCTGCTTCTGTCAAATCGGCACGGATTGATTCATAATGGCGAATGACAAGTTTGTACCCTTTGCTGTTCCAGGCTGCCTCTGCCCACAATCTTGCGAAACGCACATCCTGATCGTGTTCTTGTTGTGCGATGCGTGCCGCAGCCTTGACCTCGTCATTCCTTCTTTGCTCGCGCAGAAGGTCGAGCATCGGCGCAGAATGAAGTATGTCATCAACATAGCACTTGCGAAATTGCTCCGCGCGCCTTGCCAGAAGAACGTCATGTGGCGTATTGCCTGGAATCATGACCGCCGGAACTTCTTTGCCAATCAGACGATGTAATTCCTCGAGAGAATAACGCTCGTCAGGACTGCTGGTTGGACCAAAATACGTCAGCGATGGGTAGGCGAAACGATCGTAATGTAAGTTGACGAATATTGAGTCGGTCTCGAATCGCACGAACAAGATGTTTGCAATTGTACAACGAAATCCATATTCGCTCGCCAAGAACTGGAAAGCGTCCTGCATTTCTGTAATAGATGTCAAACAGTCTTGTTTCAATCTGTGTGCATGAGTATCTTCATTACGCTCAACTTGCGCGATGTTTACTCCAACTTCATTGAATATAACAAGATCGCGTCTGAAAATGGGCAAAAGCCAATGCCACTGTGGATGGAGAACCCTGTCCAAGCGCTCCAGTTGGGCATCGAGGTCTTTAGTCAAATCGAAGTCGTAAAGCCAGGCACCTTCTGTACCGTCGAGCAAGTAATTGCGAAAGGACTCGAAGCCGATCCAGTCGCCATAACGTACTCGCTCCAATGTTGATGAGGGCGACAAGCGTAGTGTCACACTGATGTTAGTCATGAAGTCTTTTCCGTCCCAAAAGAATCTGAGATAGAAATCCTCGGACTGAAACACCAGGGAACAACTGCCGAACGCGCGCTCAAGGTATCTTTCCTGAACGGACACCAATTGATATTCGTCGAGAAGATAGCGAAAGCGGTTCTTGGCCTTGTCAAAAAAGGGATTCGGGTTCATGGTGAATCAGTCCGTTTGCATGAAGGTACCTACTGCTCGTTGTATCGCACCCATCCGCGCCGTATATTGGCTGACGGCAAAACTCATCAACTCGTCCAGATCAATGCCATACGGGATGTTGTCGCCGAACTTGGCGAGCGATTCCGTGACGACGCCGAGCGCCTTGGGCAGCAGTGCGTTCATGCGCGCGTCAATCACGTCCCACACGGAGGCATCCTCGCGCACGAGCCGCTGCAACAGATAAACGCCGAACGCGATGTGCCGCGCCTCGTCGCGTTTGATGTAGCCCATGCCTTCCGCCAAGCCAAGCAACGTCTGCTGCTCCTGCAAGTTGTCGAACACCGAATGATAGCCCGTCTCGGCGAGCACGCCTTCGACGATCATATGATAGGTCACGACCGCTTCCGCCAACGACGTCCGCGAGCAGTCGCCATGCAGTCTGTTGAGCGCAGTCGGCAGGTCATGATAGAACAGTTCGTGATACGAGGGTCCCAACCGCTGCGTCACATCCATCTCGCCGCCGATCACGTCGTCGAGCCAGCGATCAAAAAACTCGAAGTGCTTCGACTCCTCAAACAGTTGTGTGGTCAAAAACATTTCTTCTTCGAGCTGGCCGCCTGCGCGCCGCAGTGCCATCAGCAGCGGCGACAGGTCGTGCGTGACGGCTTCCTCGCCCGCGTGAAAGAGCGAGATGAGCGTGAGCGTGGACTCGCGCTCGTCGTCGCTGCGCTGCTGCCAATCGTCACGGTCGCGGCTCAGATCAATCGCGCGCGGATCCCACATCAAATCTTTCGCCATGTGGTAATCGCGCATCGGCAGCAGGGTGTGATTGAGTTTCATGGATTCGTAAGACTTGATGCACCACAGCGACACAGAGCAAACGAAGGTTTATTCAAACTGACTCTGTGCCGTCCGTATCTCAGTGTTAACAAAGTTTTGGGGACTATGCACCCGCACGAATCATGTCCGCCGCTTTTTCGGCGATCATGATCGTCGGCGCGTTGGTGTTGCCGCCGACGATGTTCGGCATGATCGAAGCATCCACCACGCGCAGCGCGTCCACGCCATGCACGCGCAACTGCGCGTCCACCACGCTCGACGGATCGTTGCCCAGCTTGCAAGTGCCGACGGGATGATAGAGCGTCTGCGCGCTCTCGCGCACAAATTGCGCGAGCGCCTCGTCGTCGCGCACGTCCGCACCCGGACGCACTTCCGCACCGCGATATGGATCGAACGCTTTGGTTTGTGCGAGCCTGCGCGAAAGTTTCACGCCCTCGATCAGCAAATGCAAGTCCGCCTCGCTCTTAAGATAGTCCGGCTGGATGCTCGGCGGCGCGAATGGATCGGGCGAGTGCAGCGCGATCTGGCCACGACTTTCGGGGTGCAGCAGCGTGGGCCCGAATGTGAAGCCATGACCGGTCGGCGCATCGAAGCCGTGATTCGCAAAATACGCGGGCGCGAAATGAAATTGCAAATCGGGCGCGGGCAAATCGGGCCGCGTGCGCACGAACGCGCCAGCCTCCGCGACATTGGATGTGAGGGGGCCGCGCTTGAACACGAGGTAGTTGAGCAGGTTCGGCACACTCTGCGCGCCCGCCAGCGTGATCGGCTGCGTACTCTCGTATAGTGCGCCCGTCGCCAGATGATCCTGCAAGTTCCGTCCCACGCCGCGTAAGTCTATCACAACCGCGATGCCGAATTGCTTGAGATGATCCGCCGCGCCGATGCCCGACAGCATCAGCAGTTGCGGAGAATTGACAGCGCCGCCGCACAAAATGATCTCACGCTTGGCGCGCACTTCGGTGTTCGCACCGTCGCGCCGATACTGCACGCCGACCGCGCGCTTGCCCTCGAACAGAATGCGCGTCGCGTGCGCGTTCGTGTGGACGGTGAGGTTCGCGCGCTTCAGTGCGGGTCGCAAGTAGCCGGCCGCCGTGCTGTGCCGCTTTCCATTGCGCTGCGTCACTTGATAAATGCCCGCACCTTCTTGGTGCGCGTCGTTGAAGTCGTCGTTGCGCGCGATGCCGAGCTCGACACACGCATCCACGAATGCGCGCGACAGCGCATTGATCGTGCGCAGATCGCACACGTCAAGCAGTCCACCGACGCCGTGCAAGTCGGACGCACCGTGCTCCTGATTCTCGGCGCGCTTGAAGTACGGCAGCACGTCGGCGAAACTCCAGCCCTCGTTGCCCAACTGCGCCCACTGATCGTAATCGCGAGTGTTGCCGCGTATATAAATCATCGCGTTCATCGAAGAGGAGCCGCCGAGCACCTTGCCGCGCGGCCAATACAGTTTGCGATTGCCGAGTGTGGACTGCGCTTCCGTTTCGTAAGCCCAATCGAGCGGTGTCTTAAATAGTTTTGAGAACGCGGCGGGAACGTGAATTTCGCGCTGTGTGTCAGAGCCACCTGCTTCAAGCAGCAGCACTGTCGCGCTCGCGTCTGCGCTCAAACGATTGGCGAGCACGCAGCCCGCGGAGCCTGCACCGACGATGATGTAATCGTACATCTGACACTCCCGTCTTCCATTTCAACTGGGCGGTGCGCGGATTATAGCACAGCTAGTTGCGCCTGCGATGTGCTTACATTAACATCGAAGGATGCACAGCAATGTCCCGCACTCGTGGAATGTGAGCGCACAAGAGGCGCGGCAGATTCAGCGCGAGCTGGCCAGTCGGGTGATTCGTCAGCGCGACTTCGGCGAGGTGCGCAACATCACGGGTGTTGATCTGAGTTTCCCGAATAAGGAGACGGCGCGCGCGGCAGTCGTCGTGCTCGCGTATCCTTCGCTGGAGCCGGTCACAGCAGCGGTGATCGAGCAGCTTGTGATGTTTCCGTATGTACCTGGCTTGCTCGCATTCCGCGAAGCGCCTGCCGCGCTCGCCGCCTTTGAAAAGTTGAGCATCGAGCCTGACGTGCTGATAGTAGATGGCGAAGGTTACGCACATCCGCGCCGCATGGGCATTGCGTGTCATCTCGGCATTTATCTGGACAAGCCGACGATTGGATGCGCGAAGTCAAAACTGGTGGGTCAGTACGAAATGCCCGCAGAGGAAGCGGGCAGTTGGAGTGAGTTGCGTGATCGCGGGGAAGTGATTGGGGCCGTGGTGCGCAGCAAGGCGAACGTCGCACCGCTGTTCGTCTCGATTGGTCATCGCGTGGACTTGCAGAGCGCGCTTGAGTTCACGCTCAAATGCGTGAAAGGTTATCGGCTGCCGGAGCCAACCCGCTGGGCGCACCACGTCGCGGGAGGCGGCACGCTGCCGAACGTATCACCGCAAAGCAAACTGTTTTGAAAAAATCGGGGCGCGATTTGATTGCGCCCCGACCGATGCACTCTCGCGCAAACAACGCAAATAACGCAAAAATCATTAAGCGTTCGTTAAACAATGACTTCCCGAATTGTCATAAAGTTGCATGAGCAACGATTACCACCGTAACAGTGCACTCTCCATCGTCAGCCCGGGTCCAAACGCCATCAGTACCGCATGGTCGCCGCGCTGCGGGTTGCCGTTGCGCTGAATCTCGTCGAGCACGAACAACACCGTCGGCGACGACATGTTGCCGTAATTGCGCAGCACCGCGCGCGAGAAGCGCAGGTCATCGGGTTCGAGCTCGAGTCGCTGCTCGATGTGCTCCATGATTTTCAAACCGCCCGGATGCAGACCCCAGAAGCGCACGTCGCGCCGCTGCAAGTGATTGCGATCCAGCAGCCGATCCACAAAATCTTCCACCGCCGCGCCGAGCAACTGCGGCACATACGACGACAACTCCATCTGAAAACCGTGATCGGTCACGTGGAATGCCATGTCCTCAAACGTGTTGTACTCGCAGTGTGTGAGCGCGTCCACTAACTGCGGCGCGTCGCTGGCGTCGTCGAAGCCGACGAGTGCGGCGGCCGCGCCATCGCCAAACAATGCAGACACGATCACGTTCTCCGTGTCGTCGCCCGTCTGAAAATGCAGCGAGCACAACTCGATACACAGCGCGAGCGCACGCTGCGACGGATTGGCCAACACCGCATCGCGCGCGCGGCGCAGTGCCGGGAACGCCGCGTAGCAGCCCATGCCTAGAATGCACGTGCGACTCAGATCGGGTCTCATGCCAAGCCGTCCCGCGAGATGCAAGTCGAGACCCGGAATGTCGAAGCCCGTGCACGAGGCAACCGTGAACTGGTCAATGTCGCGCGCCGTCAGGTTGCTCTGCTCCAAAATGTCAGCGATCACTTGCTGGCCGAGCGGCACAGCGTCCTGCATATAACGGATGTTGCGCTCTTCGGTGCCGCGCAGCACATGATGATATTCACCTTCGACGGCGGTGAAGCGCTGCTTGATGCCCGCGCGGCCAAAGATGGCACGCGCGCGGCGATTGCGACCGAGGTGCGGTTCGAGGAAGCGTTCGTAAATTTCCAACTGCGTGTACTGGTGCTGCGGCACGCCTAAACTCAACTGCAATATTTTCGGATGCGTCATTGCGTGAAGTCACTTTCATGAAAATGCGTGTACTCTATTTACGGCGCGCACGATCATCCGCATTGCTCAATAACCGCGAGTATGATGGACGGCCCAGCGTCCCAGTGCAGGCGCACGCTGAAATAACCTTAGGGTTGGGCGCAGCCATTGCGGTCGGAGCGCGAGCGATTGCAGCGCGCCTGCGAGTTGGACGCGCGGCGCAAACTCGGCGTTAAAGGCGCGCGTGTACTGCGCCTTCAATTGCGCCGCCGACGTCGTGCCGCCCAAAAATTTCGTAACTGCACGCGCACATAATTGTCCGCCGCGCAGGGCCATCGCAATGCCGTCGCCGACGAGCGGCGCGATCAATGCGGCGGCATCGCCGACCAGCAAGATGTCATCACAATGCGTACCGCGCGCGCCGAACACGAGCGCGCCGACGCTGAGCCATTGATCGCCGATCGGCTGCGCATCGCGCAGCCACGCGCCGAGCGTGGGATTGGCGCGCGCCATGTGATGGAGAAAATTATCAATACGGGCATCACCGCCTGTGCCCGCCCCTTCTCTCCGTCGCGGAGAAGGTGGCACCAACTCCCTCTCCCTTTGAGGGAAAGGACTAGGGTGTGGGCCGGCCTGGCTAAAGACTCTCTCGTCCGCGAGGAAACACAAGTTGATCGCATCGTCTTCCACTTCCGCCAAGCCGCAATAGCCGCCCGCGAAAGCATGCAGCGCAACGCCGTCGAGGGGAGCGCCGCGATAGTGGCGCTTCATGCCGAACAGCGGATAGTGCTTGCCGAGGAACTTGCGCTTCAGCACGCGATCCATCGTCGAGCGTTTGCCGTGCGCACTGATGACGACGCGCGCGCGAAATTTCTCCTGCGCTTCGCTGCGCGTATTGCGCGCGACCACCTCAAAGCCCTCGCGCAGATTTCCGTTCACGCCGATGCAGGCGCGCATCTCACGCACGACCGCGCCGAGCCGACTCGCTTCTTCGATCAGCGCGAAGTCGAGACGATAGCGGCTCAAGCCCAGGGCTTCGGAGGGCAGCGGCGCAATCCACTGCGTGCCATCGTCGGCGATGATGCGCGCGTGCTCAATCGTCGTCGGGTGCAGCGCACGAACAATTTGTGTCAAGCCCAATTGCGCGAGGAGCGATTGACATTCAGGCGAGAGAAATTCGCCGCAAAGTTTGTCGTGAGGGATGGGGCGCGCTTCGAGCAGCAGCACCGAGTGGCCCGCGCGCGCGAGGGTGATGGCAGCAGACGTGCCCGCAGGTCCGCCGCCGATGATTGCCACGTCGAAAACGTTCACTCTTCATATTCTACACCGACGCGGCGGCCAGCATCAATAATCGTCTGCCACGTCACGTCGTCGAGTGGGATGCCGTGGGTCATGTGCTCCGCTTGGGCGCGCGCTTCGGGGTCGCCCGGCATCAAGACCGACTCGAAGCCATCACGCGGCGGTGTGGCGCGCAATGTGTCGGCGAGACGGCACACGTCCTCAAAAAATTCTTCGGATGGTCTGAAAAATTCGGGCGCGATGACGACGAAGCAGCAGCCGTTGCTTGGTGCCGAACCGAGCATCGCCGCGCCCGCGCCGCTCAACAGTCCGCCGAGAATCTCGACCATGATGCTCAGTCCGTAACCTTTGTGCTCGCCGACCGGCAGAAGGAATCCGCCTGCATAAAAGTCATTCGGATCATCGGATGGCTCACCCTGTTGGTTGAGAATCCAGCCGTGTGGAACTTTCGCGTCTTTGTTGCGCGCTACTTTCAATTTGCCTTCGGCGACGATGCTGGTGGCAAAGTCCATCAAGATGGGCCGTCCGCCCGGCACAGGCACACTGAACGCGATCGGGTTGGTGCTGAGGCGGCGCGCTTTGCCGCCGTGCGGCGCGACGAGCAAGCCGACACCGTTGACGAAGGCGAGTCCGATCAAGCCGTCGTTAGCCGCCATCTCGGTGTATTCGCCAATAGCGCCGACGTGGTTGCTGTTGCGCGCGCACACAATGGCGACCCCGTTTGCCTTCGCCTTCGCAATCGCGATTTGCATCGCGCGCTCGGCGACCACTTGCCCGAAGCACCAATTGCCGTCGAGCAGCGCGGTGACCGCACTTTCGTTGAGGATGGTTGGCTGCGCGTCGGCGTGAACACGGCCGTTCTGCACGGCGTGCACGTAGTCCGCCAGCCGTACAACGCCGTGTGACTGGATACCGTACAGGTTTGCGCGCACGAGGTTTTGCATCACGCGTTGGGCGACAGCGCGGGGCACACCCGCACCGACGAAGATACGCGTGCCGAAGTCGTGTAGTCGTTCAGGTGAAATGTATTGCACTCGATCATCCAACCTTAAAGAGATTGTCCATTGCTACGCAACCGCGAATGCCACGCCCACACTCTGCGCCGCTTGCAAAATCTTCTGCCACGTCACGTCGTCGTATTCAATGCCGTCGCGCAGTTGGTCGGCGGCGGCGTGCGCTTCGGGATCGCCGGGCACCAGAACGGCATCAACATGCTCAAGTGGTGGCGTCGCCCGCAGCGCGGCGACGAGACGGCGCATGTCATCGTAAAATTCTGACGAGACGCGGAAGAACTCCGGCGCGATCGCAATCAGGAACACGCCATTCCCGAGAGCGCTTTTAGCGAGCACGCTGCTGCCCGTGCCGCTCAATAAACCGGCGAGCACTTCGACCATGATGAGCAAGCCGTAGCCTTTGTGCATGCCCATTGGCAGCAAGTAGCCGCCGTCGAAAAAATCATTGGGATTGTCGCTCGGCATTCCATCCTTGTCGAGAATCCAGCCCAGCGGAATCTTTGCGCCTTTGTTGCTCAGCACGCGTAACTTATTCGCTGCGACCGAACTGGTAGCGAAGTCAATCAGGATTGGATGATCGTTCGGCACCGGCACGGCGAACGCGAGCGGATTCGTCCCGAAGTAGTTGCGCAGTCCGCCGTGCGGCGCGACGATGGCGGTCGTCGCGTTGACGAGCGCAAAGCCGATCAGTCCCGCGTCGGCAATCAATTCAGGATAGGCGCCAATACGTCCGACGTGATTGCAATTGTCGGCGCACACGATGGCAACGCCGTGCTGCCGCGCTTTTTCGATGGCGATGAGCGCCGCGCGTTCGGCAACGATCTGGCCGAATGCGCGCTGCCCGTTCACCCGTGCGGTTGCCGCGCTTTCATGGGCAATTGTCGGCTGCGCGCTCGGTTGGATCAGTCCCGATTGGATGCGTGCGAGATAGGCAATGCACAACTGCAATCCGTGCGAGCGCACGCCGTAAAGATCAGACTTCACGAGCGACTCGCCGACGAACCGCGCCGTATCGGCGGGTGCGCCCGCGCCCAGAAAGATGCGCGTAGCAAAGTCGTTCAGTTTTTCAATGGGGACGCGGAGCAATGGATGGTCTCTTTCGTGACTCATGATTCAGTCCAACTGGTTGCGCTATGCTGGATGCATGGGTAGAATCAAGCAATTTGAGTGCGGAGACGAATGATGAAACGAATTGTGTTGCTGGCGATATGGATTGCGGCAGTCCTGTTTCCGTTCGGCTATCTGACGGTTTTCTCGCAGCGTTATGCGAGCGCGTTCAATTTCGTGTTCGCCAGCGACGCTTCGCACGTCCTCATGCACGCCTTCATCTTCGCGGGGCTGATGGCAGTGCTCGTGCTGACCTTCGCGCGTGAGCGCAACGCGCCAAGCCGCGCGTGGTTGATCAAACTCTTGATGTTGTATGCCGTCGTGGCGTTCGTGGCTGGCTCACGGGAATGGGTTCAGTTGTTGCACAAAGCGCGCCAGTCAGCCAGCGACGAGTGGTTGGACATTGCCACGGATTTGACCGGCGCGACGGTCGGTCTTGTGGTCGTGCTGTCCATTGGTCAGGTGATCACTCGGTCACATCGTCGCATGACGTAGAGACATTGCACCGCACCGTCTCTACGAAACTTGCAACGTGAACAATCGTGCGCGCTCGTGTTGCCAGGTCTCGATCTCGCGCTGCGTGCGCGCCTCGTCCCACCTGAGATACTCCGCAAATATCTTCGCAGTGGCAAGCACCGTCGCATCGTTCAGCTCGCGGTGGATCATGCCACTGCGCCGCACGAAAAAATCGCTGAGGCGCTGGGCCATCTCGCGCTCGACAGCGAACGCCACTTGCGCGGCAATGTCGGGTGCGCCCTTCGAGAGACGCACGCCGAGTTCGGGCTTCTCTTCTATCAGTGCGAGCACATCCTTGTAGCGCGAACCGTACAATTTTATCAAATGCTCTACTTGCTGGGGCTGTAGGTCGAAGCGATGCACGGCAGGCTGCACTTCCGCTTGCAAATACGTCAGCAAGTTTGGCATGTTGCCGCCGGGCAGCGGCTCGCGGCTCGTGTCGCACGGCTTCACATTCGGGATGCGCACTTTGCGCTGCGCGTGATCCACGACTGCTTGCGCCAGCCGCCGATACGCAGTCAGTTTGCCGCCGATGATCGAGATCAGCCCGCGCACGCCCTCTTCTTTTTCGTGGTCGTAAATGAACGAGCGGCGCGAGAGCGAGGCGGTGGTGTCGCTCCTGCCGCGCGCCATCGGCAGCGCGCGCACGCCGGCGTATGCAATTTCCACATCTTCTGTCGTCAACTGGGCGCGCGGGAACACCTGATTGACTTCCGACAACAAGTAACGCGCTTCGTCTTCGAGCGGACGCACGTCGTCCATGTCGCCACTGTACGGATCGTCCGTCGTGCCAATCAGAAATTTGCCAATCCACGGCACGACGAAGTACGGACGGTGGTCGCTCTTGGCTTCGATGTAGATCGCGTGCTGCGGCGCCGACGAGAAGGACGGCACGACGAGATGCGTGCCTTTCGAGCGGAAGACGCGCTTTGGCTCGTCGTGTCTTTGCAACTGCGTGATGCTGTCCGCCCACGGGCCCGCCGCGTTAACGACCAGACGCGAGCGCAGCTCATAGGCCTTGCCGCTGAGCGTCTCGCGTACACGCACGCCTTCAATAGATTTTTCATTGCCGATGAAACCGATGACCTCGGCGTAATTGCTCGTGGTCGCCCCAGCATTGCGCGCAGCCAGCACGTTCTCCAAACACAGGCGCTCCGGAAAATCCACTTGCCCGTCGTAATACAGCACGCCGCCGCGCAGGCCGTTGACGTCGAGTCCGGGTTCGAGGTCCAGCACGCGCTGGCGACTCAACCAGCGATAGTGCGGCACACTCTTCCTGAACGAGAGCACGTCATAAACGATCATCCCGAGATTGACGAGCCACACGCCGCGCTTGTTGTGCTGATAGATCGGGATGATAAACGGCAGCGGATGCACGAGGTGCGGCGCGATACGCAGCAGCACTTCGCGCTCTTGCAGCGACTCGAACACCAAGCCAAACTCGAAATATTCGAGGTAGCGCAAACCGCCGTGAATGAGGCGAGTCGGCGCTTGCGTCGTGCCCGAGGCCCAATCGTTTTTTTCGAGCAGCGCGACACTCATGCCGCGTTGCGCTGCATCGCGCGCGATGCCCGCGCCGTTAATGCCGCCGCCGACGACGATTAAATCAAAGATGCCGCTGCTCAACCAGTTCTGTCGTCCCGTCGGGACAGCCATGTTGCCTCATACGAGTTGCGATATGCAATTCAATAGAACCGCGAAGACGCGAAGAACGCAAAGCCACACAAGTTCTTCGCGCCCTCGCCAGACTCGGCTTCCGAGTCTGGCACTGTGCCAATCGCGGAAACGGCGATTGGCGTCGTGCCCTTCGCGGTTCGTCCAATCTCCAACATCTACTTCACTGTGCGATTGTAGTCTGTGATCTGCTTGGTCACATCGGTGGCTGCGTTGTCGAGTGCGGCTTGCGGCGGGTTCTTGCCCGCGAGCACCTCCTCAATCGCCAACTCGATGCGCTGACGTGCGGCCGGCATCACGCCCGTCAAGCCGCCCTGCGTGGCGCGGATGTTCGGCGCGGCGTGCAATTGCTCAACCGCCGTCGTGAACTGCGGGTACTTGGCTACCCAATCTTTGTCTTCCTGCACGTCGTACGACTTCTTACGCACCGGATAGTAGCCGCTCGCCGTGTGCCAATACGCCTGAATCTCCGGCGTCGTGACGAACTTGACGAACTGCCACGCGCAATCTTGCTCCTGCGGCGAGCGATCTTTCATGATATACACGGACGCGCCGCCGATGATCGTGCCAGACTTCGTGAATGCGGCGTCGTCCGGGCGCGGCAAGAAGCCGGTGCCGAGTTCGAACTTGCCCTGCGCCGCAGCCAAGCGCCCGCGCAAGCCGGCGGTGGATTCGATGATCATGGCTGTCTGCTGCGCGTCGAACGCTTTCTGCGTGTCGGCGGTGGCACGCCCGAAGTTGCCGAACACGCCAGCGTCGAAGCCTTCCTTCCACCACTGCATGATCTTCACGCCCTCGGGCGAGTTGAACGCCGCCTTCGTCGCGCGCGCGTCACGCCCGTTGCCGTTGTCCAGATACAGTCCACCCGACGACGCGAGCAGCTGCTCGAAGAACCAGCCGTAGATGGCCATGGAGTAGCCGTACATGTTCACCTTGCCGCTCGCATCTTTCTTCGTCAACTTCTTGGCTGCGTCGAGCACTTCGGCGTACGTGCGCGGCGGTTTGCTGGGATCGAGTCCGGCCGCTTTGAAGGCGTCCTTGTTGTAATATAGGATCGGGTTCGAGGTGTTGAACGGCATGCCGTACAACTTCTTGTCAACCGTGTAGTACGCGAGCACGTTGGGCTCGTAGTCGCTGATGTCGTACTTGTCTTTGTCAATGAAGTCCTGCATCGGCGCAATGACTTTCAGATCAACCAGCACCGCCGTGCCGAGATCGAACATCTGCGCCAGCGCCGGCACGTCGCGCGACTGCAAGCCGGCTTTCAATTTGTTTAGCAGATCGTCATACGCACCCTGAAAGATAGGGTCAACGAAACAGGTCTTGGACTGCGCGTTAAAGCGCTTGCCCATCTCTTCGACCGCATCGCCGTTGGCGCCGCCGAGCGCATGCCAGAACTCGACGCGTGTTGCACCGGCCGGAGCTTGCCGCGGCGCGCGCGTCGGCAGAGGCGTCGCCGTGGCTTGCACTGCGCCGGGCGTGACCGCTTGCGCAAGTCCCGAAGTCGGCGACGCATTCGGCTGTGCGCCTGCGGGCGTTGACGCCGTGGTCGAGCCGCTAGGTCCGCACGCATTGAGCAGCAAAGTTGTAACCAACACGAACATCGTCACGAGCGTTAATCGTTTCATGCTTTCTCCTCCAAAGAGAAATTGATCTTCACGGATCGCTTACTGCTTGAACGACAAATTTTGCGCATCACCTCCTCTCGCCGCAATCAGACACGAACTATTTCACGCCGGATGCGAGCACGCACGCCATCGGCACTGCGATGTGGTCGCCGCACGCATACTCGAGCGATGCCTTGCGCATGGCTTCGCGGATTGCGCTCAACGCGTCGGGCGTTTGCGTGCGCAGCAAGGGACCGGTGCGCACGGTGCCGAAATAATATGCATCGAACAAACCGTCGGGCAATGGCAATTGCCACGTCAGCGGAATTTCCGCGACCTGCGGATTGGCGAAACCCGATTCGCGCAACACGAGGCGACACTGCTCATGATCGCTGAAGCGAAAGAAGGGTGGACCAGCCAGCAGCGGCACGTCCATGTTTCCGTGTGTTTGAATGGCGTCATAGACGATGCGGAATCCAATGGCTTGATCGGGTGTTGACCACACGCTGAACGCAACGCGACCCGATGCGCGCAGCACGCGATGCGCTTCGACCAGTGCAATTTCCGGACGCGCGAAGTGCAGCATGCCGAACGCAATCACGACTGCATCGAACGAGAGCGGCGGAAACGGCAGTGCCTCGGCGTCGCCCGCTTCAAATTGAATGTGCGGATATTGCGCGTGCGCTTGCGTCAGCATCGCGTCCGCAAAATCAATGGCACTGACATCGGCGCCGCGTTCGGCGGCGGCGGCGGCGAGCTGGCCAGGACCAGTCGCCACGTCCAGCACGCGCAATCCGCGCGCCACGTGTGCCGCGTCGAGCAACGGCTCGACTGCTTGCGAAGTCAGCCGCGTCCATGAGGCGTGATATGCTCGCGCGCCGTTCTGCCAACCCGCGTGTTCGAAGTCGTGGAAGGCTTGTGCGTCAGTGGAGTGTGCCGTGCTCACGTCAACCCTTTACCGCGCCTGCGGTCAGACCGCGAATGAGTTGACGGTTGCCGAGGATGAACAGGATGAACGTCGGCACTAGAATCATGACCACGCCCGCCATGACGACGTTCCACAAAAAGCGTTCCTGGTCTTGCAGCAGTGCGAGTCCAATCTGCACGGTGCGCATGTCTCGGTTGTTGGTAATGAGCAGGGGCCAGAGATACTGGTTGTACGTCTGCAAGAAACTGAACACGGCGAGCGTGCCGAGCGCGGGCCGAGCGAGCGGCACGGCGATGGTGAGCAGGAAGCGCAGATGACCTGCGCCGTCCATCACTGCCGCATCGTACAAGTCGTGCGGAATCGAAAGAAAGAATTGGCGCACGAGGAACGTGCCGAACGCCGTCGCGAGAAACGGCAGCACCAGTCCAAGGTAACTGTCTTTTAGATGCAAATCGTTCACGACGAACTGATAGTTCGGAATGATTGTCGCTTCCCACGGAATCATCAGCGTCGAAAGGAACAGCAGGAAGAAAAAGTTTTTGAAGCGGAAGTCAATGAAGGCGAACGCGTAGGCGGCGAGGCTCGCCATCACCAGATGCGAGAGCGCGACGATGGACGATTGGATCACACTGTTCAACAGATAGCGCGGGATCGGCGCGCGGTTAAGCGCATCGTTAAAGTTGTCGAAGTTCCAGTGCACGGGAAACAGTTGCGGTGGATAGTTCGAGACATCGGCTTCCGTCGCCAGACTGGTCACGAGCGCCTGATACAGCGGAAACAGCACGACGACCGCCATCAGTATGAGCAGGGCGTAGAGCAAGGTGTGCTTGATGAGAACTTGAGTCTTGGTGTTCATGGTTGTCTCTGAGTTGGAGATGAGCAATTGGACAGACTGACTTCATCCAATCCATCAATCTCTCGATTACTCGCTACCCGTAATGCACTCTGCGTTCCAACACGCCGAACTGAATGATGGTCAGCACGAGCATGATGACGAACAGAATCACCGAGAGCGTTGCCGCGATGCCGTACTGTCCATTGAAGTAGAACGCGCGATAGATGAGATGCACGAGCACCTGCGTGGATTCGAGTGGCCCGCCGCGCGTCATCACGTTGACCTGCGTAAACGTCTGTAGTGCGCCGAGCGTCGAGACGACGATCAAGAAGAAGATGGTCGGCGAAATCATCGGGATGGTGATGTGGCGGAGCTGTGACCAAAAACCTGCGCCGTCAATGCGTGCGCTCTCGTACAACTCTTGCGGGATGCCTTGCAAGGCGGCGAGAAAGATGACCGTGTTGAAGCCAAGTGTCAACCATACCGTCACGAGCGCGACCGACGGCAGCGCGCTGCTCGCTTCGATTAGCCAGTTCACGCGCGGCAAGTGCGCGAGGTCGAGCACGAAGTTGAAGACGCCAATCGCCGGATGATACAGAAACAAAAATATGAGCGAGGCAGTTGCGCCAGATACGGCGATGGTAGATGAGAAGATGACGCGAAAGACGCTGATGCCGCGCAGTGGTTGATTGGCGAGCAGCGCGAGGAACAACGAGAAGATCATGGTGGCCGGCACGACGTACAGCGCGAACAGCAATGAAACTTTCAAACTGTTGAGCAAGTCGGGAGCGCTGAACACCGTCTGATAATTCTCCAGCCACGTGCGTTCGACGGGTCGTCCGATGGCGTCGGTGAGGAATGTGCTAAGGTCAATCGTCTTGACGAGCGGGATGAATACGAAAAAGACAAAAATGATGAGCGACGGCGAGAGGAACATCATCGCAGTCAGAAAATTTTTCACGCCGCGCAGCCGCGCGGTGCGGGTGAGCGTCACTCCCGGCGCAAGCGTGCGAGCAGCATCGAGGCTTTCTGTCGTCGCCATCAGCATATCCTTACGTAGGTTGTGCCGATTGTAACGACGATTGAAATCAAAGTCAACCAAAAATCGAAAGGGCAAGTCTTATGCCTGCCCGATTTTCACGCGGTTTCCTGCTGTGCTTCCGAACGCATCCGCTCGCGCTTACGTTCGAGCGCGTCGAGTACGCGCTTCCTCATGCGGATATGCTCCGGCGTGACCTCGACCAGTTCGTCGGGCCCGATGTATTCGAGCGCGTCGTCGAGCGACATCACGCGCGGCGACGTGAGCCGCACTTGAATGTCGGCGGTGGACGCGCGCATGTTGGTCAGATGTTTCTTGCGCGTCGGGTTGATGACCAGATCGCCGCCGCGCTGATGCTGGCCGATGATCATGCCTTCATAGACTTGCACGCCCGCGCCCATGAACAGCGTGCCGCGCTCCTCGATGTCGTGCAGCGCATAGTTGGTCGTCACGCCCCTATCGCCGGACACGAGTGAGCCTGCGCTGCGATGCTCGATGGAACCCGCGAGCGGACGGTAGCCGAAGAACACCGAATGTACGATACCGGTGCCGCGCGTCTCGGTCAGCAGTCGTCCGCGAAAACCGAGCAGTCCGCGCGTGGGCACCAGATACTCGTACTGCACTTCGCTGTCCGAGATCGCCGTCAGATTCTGCAACTCGCCGCGCCGCTGCCCCAATGCCGAGACGACTACGCCTGCGTACTCGTTGGGCACGCTGACCGTCACGTTTTCCCACGGCTCCATCGCTTGGCCGTCAATGCGCTTGATGATCGCCTCAGGTTTGCTGACTTGAAATTCGTAACCTTCGCGGCGCATCGTCTCGATCAAAATGGCCAAGTGCAATTCGCCGCGCCCACTGACGAAGAACGCGTCGGGCGTCTCGCCGTCGCTCACGCGCAGTGAGATGTTGCGTTCGAGTTCGGCGTACAAACGCTCGCGCAACTTGCGCGACGTTGACCACTGACCTGCTTGCCCCGCGAATGGCGAGCTGCTCACCGCGAACGACATGCGCACCGTCGGTTCGTCCACCGTGATGGGCGGCAGCGCGAGTGGCTGATCGGGATCGGCAATCGTCTCGCCGATGTTCACGTCCGACATTCCGATCACCGCGACGATCTCACCCGCGCTGACCTCGCTCGCCTTCACGCGCTGGAGTCCCACGAACACGCCGAGTTCGCCCACCGTCTCGCCGTGAGGCGCGCCGTGAATGTCAATGCGCGTGACGCGCTGCGCAGCGTGCAGTGTGCCCGCGAACAATCGCCCGAAAGCGATGCGGCCTTTATACGAGTCGTAGCCGATATTGCTGACGAGCATTTGCGTCGGCGCATCGGGATCAATCAAAGGTGCAGGCACATCGCGCACAATGGCGTTGAACAGCGGTTGCAGGTCCTCACCTGTGCTGTTCGGATCGAGTGTCGCCGTGCCGCGAATGGCGTCAGTGTAAATCGTGGTGAACTCGGCTTGCTGCTCCGTCGCGCCGAGATCAACGAACAAGTCGAACGTCGCGTTGAGCACGTGGGTCGGTCGCGCATGTGGGCGATCAATCTTGTTGATGACCACAATCGCTTTGAGCCCCATGGCGAGCGCCTTGCGCAAGACGTACTTCGTTTGCGGCATGGGCCCGTCAATTGCGTCCACGAGCAGCAGTACGCCGTCCACCATGTTCAGCACGCGCTCGACCTCGCCGCCGAAGTCGGCATGACCCGGCGTGTCCACCAAATTGATCTTGATGCCGCGATAGATGAGTGAAGCGTTCTTGGCGAAGATGGTGATGCCGCGCTCGCGCTCGAGGTCGTTGGAATCCATCACGCGCTCGATCAAGACTTGGTTCTCGCGGAAGACGTGCGACTGCCGCAGCATGCCGTCCACGAGTGTCGTCTTGCCGTGGTCCACGTGCGCGATGATGGCGATATTGCGAATGTCAGTTCGATGTTGCAGCATACCGGTCCTCAACACACAACACAAACGGTCGTGGCGCACCTGCCCACGACCGCGATAAGTTTGATACAAGTGACAAATTCAGCATAACATCGTTTGAGCGATTGGACAAATGTGCTTATACTCAGGGCAAATTTCCCACGTCCAATGTCAACTTGCTGAGTTCGCTCATGGCCGATCGGCTTGAGCGTATTTGGATACGAAGACCATAAATGTCAGGCAAATACTTCGACGACCTCACGGTTGGCGCAACGTTCAATCACGCGACGGGGCGCACGATCACCGAGACGGACAACGTGCTGTTCTGCGCGCTGACCATGAACACGCAACCGCTTCACATGAACGAAGACTTTGCGAGCAAGTCACAATTCGGACGCCGCATCGTCAACGGCGTCTTCACGCTCGGCTTGCTCATCGGCATCACCGTCTCCGAACTGACCGAGGGCACGATTGTCGCCAACCTCGGCTACGAGAAGGTCGTGCATCCGCATCCGCTCTTTCACGGCGACACGCTGTACGTCGAGAGCGAGGTGCTGGAGAAACGCGAATCGGCAAGCAAACCTGATCGCGGCATCGTGCGGCTGAAGCACACGGGACGCAATCAGGATGGGGTGTTAGTGATCGAGGTCGAGCGGGTAGTGATGTTTCTGAAAAAGACGGGGGACGCAGGACGGAGGACGGAAGCGTGAGTTCTGATCAGCAAAGCGCACTGTTACCGCATCGCCGCCTCCGTAGCGCCGTCTTGTTCATGCCGGGCGACGATCTGCACAAGATTCAGACAGGTGCATCGCTCGGCGTTGACTCGGTCGTGATGGATTTGGAAGATGGCGTCGCGCTCAATCGCAAAGCCGCGGCGCGCAATGTGGTGTGTGAGGCGCTACAGACGATTGACTTCGGGCCCACGGAAAGATTGATTCGTCTGAACACGTCGGTGTCCGGTCTAGAACACGATGATCTATTTCAGACGGTCAGCGCGCACCCGGACGGCTACGTGCTGCCGAAAGTCGAATCGGCAGAAGCGATTCGCTCGGTCAGCCATTGGCTCGCCCAGATTGAGGAGCGGCACAATTGGGAAGTCGGCGCTATCCGCTTGCTCGCGGTGGTCGAGACGGCGCGCGGCATCATGAACCTGAATGAGATCGCGGCTGCGGATGGGCGCTTGCGCGCGCTGATCTTTGGTGCCGAAGACTTGGCGGGCGACATTGGCGCGACACGCAGCAAAGAGGGCTGGGAAATTTTTTATGGGCGGAGCGCCGTCGTGCTCGCCGCGCGCGCGCACGACCTGCAAGCGATTGATACGGTGTACGTCGCGTTCAACGACGACGACGGTCTGCGTGAAGATGCGCGCCGTGCGTTACAGATGGGCTACGACGGTAAGTTGGCGATTCACCCGCGACAAGTGCCGATCATCCACGACGCGTTCACGCCGAACGCGGAGGAAATTGCGCACGCGCGCGCGTTGATGCAAATCTTCGAGGAGCATCAGCGCAATGGCACGGGCGCTTTCGAGTTCTACGGCAAGATGGTGGACATGCCGATGCTGCGCGCCGCACAGAGAATTTTGCAGCGAGCAGGATTCAGTAGCCAGTAGCCAGTAGTCAGCTGAATTGTTCTGACTACTGGCTACTGACTACTGACTACTTCGACCAGTTGTTGTCCCCGCTCGACCACCTGCCCTTGCTGCACGAGCACGCGCTTTACGCGACCAGCACTCGGTGCTTGCACGCGCAGTTCCATCTTCATCGCTTCGAGGATGACGAGCGTTTGTCCTTTCGTCACCTCGTCACCTTCTTGGACGGCAACTAAAATGACCTGGCCTGGCATCTGCGCTTGCAGACTGCCTGCATCGCTTTCTGAACTCGCGCGCTGACGTTCCGTGCCGCGCTGCATTAGTTTCAATTCAAACACATCGCAGCCGAGCGCGACCCAGCGCGTCTGGTCCGCGCGCGCGATATGCACCCTTCGCTGCTGACTACCGATTTGCAATCGAACGGTGTGCTCGTCGTCGCGGGTTATCGTCACGTCGCGTGAAGGTCCATCGTCAATCGAGATGCGATAGCCATCGCCGTCACGCTCGACGCGCACGACCTTGATGTGCTTGCCAACGTTGTAGCGATACTCCATCAGCCGTGCCCCAATCGAAACGCATCGGCCCTGAGCCACGGATCGTGCGCATCGCTGTCGTCAGTAGTCGCAGTCTCTTGTCGCCGCGCTGTGGTCTCGCTCAGCGCGGCTGCGATCAGCACCTCATCTGGCATATCCAATTGCGGCGACCAGTCGGCAAACGCTTCGTCCACAAACTGTGTCGTGACCGCGCCACGCGCGAAGGCATCGGATGCGAGCACGTCGCGCAGGAATGCGATGTTTGTCGTCACGCCGAGAATGGTGTAGTCCGCCAGCGCGCGATCCATTTTTGCAATCGCGTCGGCACGCGTCTCCGCGTGTGCGATTACTTTCGCGATCAGCGGATCGTAGAAGCGAGTCACCTCGCGGCCCGTGCTCACGCCCGCATCCACGCGTACGCCCGGCGCGCGGGGTTCTTCGGCGAACAGCACGCGGCCAATCGAAGGCAAAAAATTATTGGCGGGGTCTTCGGCATAGACGCGGCACTCAATCGCATGGCCGCGCGCGCGGATGTCGTCTTGCGTGAACGGCAGCCGCTCGCCCGCCGCGATGCGAATCTGCCACTTGACTAAATCAAGTCCGCTAATTGCCTCGGTGATCGGGTGCTCAACCTGCAAGCGCGTGTTCATTTCGAGGAAGTAAAAGTTGCGCGACGGTGAAGCGTCGGCGTCCACCAGAAATTCAATCGTGCCGGCGTTGACGTAGTTCACCGCGCGCGCCGCCGCGACTGCCGCCTCGCCCATGCGCGCACGCAATGCTAGTGTCATCAAAGGCGAAGGCGTCTCTTCGATGATCTTCTGATGTCGTCGCTGCGCCGAGCACTCGCGTTCGAGTACGTGCAGCGTGTTGCCGTGCTGGTCAGCCAGAATTTGGAATTCGACGTGATGCGGCGCGACCAGTAACTTCTCCACATAGACGCTCGCGTCGCCGAACGCTTTTTCTGCCTCGCGCCGCGCCGAGTCGAGCGCGTCTTGCAATGCGCTCGCACGGTTCACGACGCGCATCCCCTTGCCGCCGCCGCCCGCGGCTGCTTTGACCATTACGGAATAGCCGATGCGCTCGGCGGCGGAGAAGAAATCTGCATCGGCCACGACCCCCACCCCGGCCCTCCCTTGTTGCACAGAGGAGGGAGCAAAGCCCGGCACAAGCGGCACACCCGCCGCCTGCATCAGCGCGCGTGCGTTGGTCTTGCTGCCCATCGCACGGATCGCGTCGGGTGAGGGCCCAATGAACGTCACGCCCGCATCGCGCACCGCTTGCGCGAACTCCGCGCGCTCGGAGAGGAAGCCGTAGCCGGGGTGAATCGCTTGCGCGCCCGTGCGCTTCACGGCTTCAATCACGCGCTCGATGTTGAGATACGATTCACTCGCGGGCGCGGGTCCAATCAGCACGGCTTCATCCGCGAGCGCGACATGCAGCGCGTCTCGGTCGGCTTCCGAATACACGGCGACGGTCGCAATGCCCATCTCGCGGCACGCGCGCATGATGCGGATGGCGATCTCACCGCGATTGGCGATCAGAATCTTTTGGAACATACTGTGTCCAACCACAACTGATTGAACCGCTCTGCATCAACGGAGGTCACGACGTCGTAGCGCGTTCCGTCGGGCGCGACATGCAGCACGGGATAGCCGTCCACGATTTCCATGCGCAAGGGCAACTCTTCAATCGTCACGCCGTCCCAGCCGAGCGCGACAGCGCACGCGAGCGGATCGTGTTGGAAGTTGAGCAGGTCGTCGGGCAGCAGCGCGCACGCTTTGCCCAATGCTTGATGGTTATACTCGCGCTCATATGCTTCGGCTTGCCGCGCCAGCAACGCGCAAAGCGCACCTGCTTCACGCAAACGCATCAGGTCACGTGCGCGCAGATATGTCTGCACGCTCACGTTGATTGGTACGATAGTTGGACGGCAACACGTCAGCACGCGCTGCGTCGCCGCAAGGTCGTCGTGCATGTTCCAATCGTGCGTCGCGCCCCATTGTGGCAATCCCTCTTTCATCGGCGGGAGATAGCCGCCCATCAGCACGACGCGTGTCTGCGCGAGTCGTTCTGGTCTCATCGCTTCGAGCAGTGCGAGGTTCGTGTAAGGTCCAATCGCAACGATGGTCGCGCCCTGCGCGATGCTCGCGCCCAACAAGTCGAGCGCTGCGCCTGCGCAACTGGGACACGGCGCGATTGCTTCGCGCCAGAAGTCGGTCTCATTGGGGATGCCTGCTGGATAGCGCAGTCCCATCAGCCCGCCATCCGCGCCTGCGGCAATAGGGATGTCGTCGCGCCCTGCAAGTAGCAACACATGGCGCACGTACCCCGCGCGCTTGCCGCCGTATTCGGTGCAGGTCGTGATGCCCGTGATCTCCACGTCAGGCGATGCGAGCAAGAACGCCAGCGCGCACAAATCATCCGTGTCGCCGCCGAGGTCGGTGTCGAGGTGAACTTTCATTGCAGCCATATGAAGCAGCACGCATCGTAGCCGACGATGGGGGTAAGGTCAATTTGTGGGCTGCCGTCGGTCGGAACGTAGAGCGTGCTGGATTTGCGTGCGGAAAAATTTGGCGTGCTGTTTAGCGGGTCGCCCGTATCGAGACCACGCACGATTGCTGCCGTGCCATTGGTCGCCCAAAAAATTTCGGTCTGTCCCCCGCTTGGTGGCAATGGTGGCAGCCCGGTCAGTTTGCGCAGTTTGCGTTGTGCCAACTCAATGGTGTAGATGCCGCGCTCGGACTCAATCCCACGCCCCGACCCTAACACGACCAATGCTAAACGGTCGGTAGTGAGTTGATTTAATGCAGTTGGAAATGCGTTATCGTTGAAATTGAACGTGAATGACAACTCCTGTGTTAGCGTCAAATTCTGTGAGGCGTTCACTCTCCACAGATGGGCTGAAAAGCTTGGCTTGTCGCCGAGTCTCTCGTAGGCAAGCACAAACAGACGATCGTCCGTCATCCAGACTGCGCTACCATTCGAGCCGATCCCTGCTGGCGCTGGCACTTCGACTACTTGATTCAGTGTTGGACTTGCGATGCTCCACTCGCGCCATTCATACTTTCTCACTTCGCCCAGCAAGTAGCGTGACCCATCACTCCACTCCACAGGATGCCAGATACCCACCGCTTTTCCGTAGCGGTGCGAGGTCAATAGATAGGCTGGTTGCTTTGGCATGGCAAACCACAAGCCCCAAAAATCTGCCCATGCGATTGCGCGGCTATCGCGTGACCATAACAATTCGAGACATCCTGCGCCTTCGCCCATCGTGCTCATCGTAAAACCTGTGCGTCCAGCGGTGCAGTAACCGAATGTGCTGTGTTGATAGGGTGGATCGAGTTGTACTGCGTAAACGGTGCTGGTTAATGTCGTGCTCGTGGTTTGCCCAGAGGAGATGGTTGGCAGCGCAATCGGGTTTGCGTATGCAATCCATTTGCCATCGGGCGAAATGTCCAACAACTTGGGGTCAGGACGGTCTGTTTCTGGAGGTATGTCGTTCCGCGTCATTTGCGCTACTGATTTCACCTGAGGTGACCGCAAATCCATCCACGCCACATCGGTTTCATCCGCAGAGATGGCACGCATCAATGCAATACGTTGTCCAGCGGCATCAACCGAATAGGTTTTGACAGCCGACGCGAGCGATTCGATGCGATGGGTCATGTGGTTCCAACGTAATAGATTGTGATTGCTCAGAAATAAGAAATCATGATTGAGCCGTTGCAATTGTTCCGAAGTCGGCGGATTGATGGGCGGGCTAATCACCGTAGTGGGAGTCGGTTCAGGCGCCGTCGTTGGTGAAGCCGTTGGCAGTGGTGTAAAAGGCTTGGATGTCGCAAGCGGTGGCGGGTAAGGCGCGCTCGTCATGGTTAGTGTCGCATGTGGAGATACGCGAGCAGTCGGGATTTCAGCCGCCATTGGCGTATTCGTCGCAGATTCACACGCAACAACAAGCAGCAAGGCAATCATCCAAACTAAAGAACATACAACAGGTCTCATTCCAAGCTCCAACTTCCAACCTCTACATCCTGAACACGCCATACTTCGTCTCCGCAATCGGCGCATTGAGCGATGCGGCGAGCGCGAGCGCGAGCACGCGGCGCGTTTCGGGCGGGTCGAGGATACCGTCGTCCCACAAGCGCGCGGTCGAGTAGTACGGGCTGCCCTCGCGCTCGTACTTTTCGAGCGTCGGTCGTTTGAACTCTGCTTGCTCTTCGGGCGTCAGCGGCGGTATACCACGCCGCGCATTCTGATCTTGTTTCACGGTCAGCAGCACACTCGCCGCCTGCTCGCCGCCCATCACGCTGATGCGGCTGTTAGGCCACATCCAGAGGAAGCGTGGTTCATAGGCGCGCCCGCACATGCCATAGTTGCCCGCGCCGAACGACCCGCCGATGACGACGGTGAACTTCGGCACGTTGGCGTTGGCGACGGCGTGTACCATCTTCGCGCCGTCCTTGGCGATGCCGCCCTGCTCGTATTCTTTGCCAACCATGAAGCCTGTGATGTTTTGCAGAAACAAAAGCGGGATGCCGCGCGTCGTGCACAACTCGACGAAGTGCGCGCCCTTCAGTGACGACTCGCTGAACAGCACGCCGTTGTTGGCGACGATGCCGATGGGGTAGCCGTGCACGCGCGCAAAGCCACACACGAGCGTCGTGCCGTAGCGCGCCTTGAACTCGCGGAAGCGTGAGCCGTCCACGATGCGCGCGATCACTTCGCGCACATCATACGCGACTTTCGGATTGGCAGGCAGCACGCCGTACAACTCTTGCGGGTCGTAGCGCGGCTCTTCGGGGGCGATGACATCTGGTAGGGGCGCACGGCCGTGCGCCCCTACGCGCGGTGTGTTCAAGGTCGAGATGATGCTGCGACAAATTTCGAGCGCGTGCTCATCATCCTCTGCAAAGTGATCGGCGACGCCCGATAAGCGGGTGTGCACGTCCGCGCCGCCGAGTTCTTCGGCGGAGACCTCGACGCCTGTCGCGGCTTTGACGAGCGGCGGCCCGCCGATGAAGATCGTGCCCGTACCCTTCACGATGATCGTCTCGTCGCTCATCGCGGGCACATACGCACCGCCGGCCGTGCAACTGCCCATCACGACCGCAATCTGCGCGACGCCCTTTGCGCTCAGTCGCGCTTGATTGTAGAAGATGCGACCGAAGTCGTCTTTGTCGGGGAAGACTTCATCTTGCAACGGCAGGAACGCGCCGCCCGAATCCACCATGTAGATGCACGGCAAACGATTTTGCGCGGCGACTTCCTGCGCGCGCAGATGCTTCTTGACGGTCAGCGGGTAATATGTGCCGCCCTTCACCGTCGCATCGTTGGCGACGATCATTACCTCGCGCCCTTCGACCAAACCGATGCCCGTGATGATGCCCGCCGACGGCGCGTCGCCGTCGTACATTTCATGTGCGGCGAGCGGCGATAGTTCGAGGAACGGCGCGCCGTCGTCGAGCAGCTTATCAATGCGCTCACGCACGAACAACTTGCCTTGCTCGCGGTGACGCGCGTGCGCCTGCGCGTCGCCGCCTTTGCGCGCTTGCGCTAATCGCTCGCGCAACTCGGCGGCAAGCGCGCGGTTGTGTTGCTCGTTCTGCTTGAATTGCGGATCGGATGGGCTGAGGGAGGATTCGAGGATGTCCATACGTGGATTCACCGCAATAAGTTTAAGAAGGTCGGCTGGAACTTTTTCACGAAGCTCTGGAAAACGTTCAATCAATCGCGTGATGTCAGCAAATCTTTTTGGAACTTACTGCCCCGTCTTGTCGGGTCTTGCGCCGCCCAGATTTTTCCTTGCAGCACATCGTCCAACGACGCGACGCATAGATGCACGCCAAGCACATCGCGTGCTTCGGCGCGCGACGGAAACGACGCGTATCGTGGATCAATCTGGATTTGCACGCGCAAGCCAGACTGTGCCGACGAAATGCTCAGTCTGTGTGGAAATCGTTTGATGGTGAATTCGTGCCCCAGCAAGTCTGCCGCCTTTTCGATTTGATCGGTGGCAACAACCACGTCTAGGTCGAGGCTGATCAGCGGTTCGACGTATGCGTTGACTGCTTGACCGCCGATGAGACAATAGGCGATGTTGTGTTCAGTCAACAACTCAAACAGACGGCCGTAAAGGTCCGCCTCGTCCATCGTGACCAGCTTGTAAAACGCTTGCGCGCGCATGAGATGATTATACAACGTGACAATGTATGACCGCCGAGTTAGAGCATTGCATATTGCGCAAATACCGCGCGTCCACTAAACTTTCTTTCATGCAAATTTCGGCTGCCGTCAGCGATGGATTCCGCAACTATTGGTCACATGTGGCCGCGTTCAGTCCGAACGCGCGCTTGTTCCTGTTGAGTAACTTGCTCGGCGGCGTGGTCATCAGCATCTACTCACTGCTCTTCAACTTCTACCTGCTCAGTCTCGGCTACCAGCAAGATTTTCTCGGACTAATCGCCAGTCTCGATCAGTTGATCATCTTCGTGCTCGCGCTGCCTGCGGGCATGTTGAGCAACGCGCTGGGGCGCAAGCGCGCGCTGATCCTCGCCATCGGCGCGAATGCCTTGTCGCTGCTCGGCATGCTTTTGTTCACGAGCGTCGAGGGCATCCTCGCCATCACTGCACTGTATGGCGCGAGCACGTCGCTGTTCATCGTCAGCATGTCGCCATTTCTGATCGAGAACAGCGGCGCGCAGGAACGGACGCACCTGTTCAGCATGAATCAGGCGGTGATCGCCGTCGCGGGTGTGGCGGGCGGCCTGCTCGGCGGCAATGTGCCCGCGTGGCTCGGCGCGTGGCTCGGCGTCGGCGCGAGCGACGTGCGCGCGTATCAGGCGGGCATCTTCATCGCCGCGTTCATCAATCTGCTCTCACTGATTCCGCTGTTCATGCTGCACGCCGCGCCAAGCAGCGCGCGCAACATCGCGCGTCGCCCGCTCAGCGGCGCGCGGCGCGACGGTACGATGCTGTTCAAATTGCTGTTTCCAAATCTGATGATCGGTCTCGGCGCGGGCTTGCTCATTCCGTTCAACAACGTCTTTTTGCGCCAACGCTACGGGGTGAACGACAGCGAAGTGGGCGCCATCTTCTCACTGATGGCTATCATCGCGGGCATTTCAATTGCGTTTGGGCCCGTCGTGGCACAGCGCTTCGGCAAGGTGCGCGCAGTGATTGCAGCGCAGTCGTTGAGCGTGCCGCTGCTGCTGCTGGCCGGCTTCTCGCCGCTTGCGTTGCTCGGCATTATGGGATTCATGCTGCGCCCGTCGCTGATGCAGTTGAGCGGGCCCATCTTCGATGCATACGCGATGGAGAGCGTGCGCGACGAGACGCGCGCAACCTATAGCAGTCTCAATCAGATGGTTTGGACGTTGGGGTGGATCATCAGCCCGCTCATCAGCGGTGTGATCCAAGTGCAGTACGGCTGGTCGCCGCTGGTGCTGGGCATGGCGGCGCTGTATGCGCTGGGGATTGTTCTGACGCAAATCTTTTTTGGAAGGGCAATGTCGGGACGCTGACGGCGGACAACGGATGGCTACGGACTCCAGCGCGCCACGATAGCCGTTGACAAGACACGCCCGCCTGACTTTTCTTGCAGTGTGAGTTCGCCAGCGCTGACTTGGCCGCGCTCGCCCACTGCATCGCGCAGCAGATTCGCCAGCGCGAGCGACGAAGCTTCAATCGCGTATGCGGTGACGACGACGAACAGCGGCGCATCACTAAGCAGCGCGACGCATGCATCGAGCAGTGGCGGGAATGATTCGGCAAACTTCCAGACTTCGCCTTTCGGGCCACGCCCAAATGCTGGCGGGTCCATCACGATGGCATCGTAGCGCACCCCGCGCCGCACCCCGCGCTTGACGAACTTCAGCGCGTCGTCCACGATCCAGCGAATCGGCTTGTCGTCCAAGTGCGAAGCGCGCTGGTTCTCGCGCGCCCACTCCATCGCCCACTTCGATGCATCTACGTACGTGACCTTCGCGCCCGCGCTTGCGCACGTTAGCGCGCTCAGCCCGGTGTAGCCGAAGAGCGAGAGGACGTGGGGCGCACCCTCACCCCCAACCCCTTGTAGGGAGAGGGGGGAAAGACAAGCGCGCATCAAGTTCCACAGCGCGCCTTGTTCGGGGAATACGCCCGTGTGTTTGAACGGTGTCAGCCGCGCATAGCACGCGAGGTCGTGGTAGCGCATGAGCCACTGTGTAGGCATCTGCTTGCGCTTCGACCAACGCTCGCCCCCCCTGTCATCCCCCCCGCGCGCGGGGGGGACAGAGGAGGGGCCGTGCTGGAAGGTTGCGTCGGCATTCACCCACGCCGATTCATCCATGCGTTTGCGCCAAAGCACTTCGGGATCAGGCCGCGCGAGCACGTACGCGCCAAAGCGTTCGAGGCGCATGCCGTCGCCGCTGTCCAGCAATTCGTAATCGCGCCAGTCGTCGGCGACGAGCAGTTCGATGTGAGGGGACATGGGAGGATGATGCGTGATGCGTAATCCGTAATCCGAATTACGCATCACGCATTTCGGATTGCTCCACTATACAAACAGTGGCTCGTACTTCGCCGACTGCTTTACCATCGCCGCTTGCTCGAACTCACGCATCGGCGTGAACTGCTCTGCCACGTCGAGGATGTTCGGCAGCAAGCGTGTGTCGCCCGCGCTGCACAAGCCCGTTACGCCGGACTGCGACAGTGCGAAGCGTGTCACATCGGCTTGGGTCGGAGCGTCCTCGAACGGCTCGTACCATGTCGCGTAGGTATGGGCGCGGTCGCCCCACGGTCCCTTCGTCCACGCTTTGATGGCCATGCAGCCGAGGTCGCGCGTGCGCACCAGCTCGAGCAGTCGCTCGGCGTCGCGCCGATAGACCTCATTCGCCCATAGCACGGGGTTGATCGGAAACAGCACCGAGTCGAAATCGAACTTGCTCAGGGCGTGCGCGTGCGTCGCCGCGATGTGCAGGCCGTGACCGGTGATGCCGAGTTATTTGGTGAGGCCTTGTGCGCGTGCTTCGACGAATGCCTCAAGCGCGCCGCCTCCGCGCAATGCCGCATCGGCGTCCTCGTTGCCCTTGAGCGAAAGCGCGTATCAATTCAGTCGTTCTGTTCTCTGCGATTATACCATTGCCGAGCGGATGTCATGTGATATGACATTGCGCGCCCCTGTTCATCACGTTATCACATACGAGAATGACAATTCTCATAAGAGGCAAGCATGACCACGACAACCGCTATCATCACGACGCAACAGACCGCCGTAGCACTTGACCGCAATCCGGCTGCCGTCTATCTCGCGGGACTGGCGCACGGCTCACGGCGCACGATGCGCGAGGCGTTGCAGACCATCGCTCAGATGTTGGGCGCGCCGGATGCGCTGACGGTGGATTGGGCCGCGCTGCGCTTCCAACACACGGCGGCCATTCGCTCGCAGTTAGCCGAACGCTACAGCGCGGCGACCGCAAACAAGATGCTATCGGCTTTGCGCGGCACACTCAAAGCCGCATGGCGATTAGGGCTGATGAGTGCAGACGATTACACGCGCGCGGCGGACGTGCAGAGCGTGACGGGCAGCACACTCCCCGCAGGGCGCGCATTGACGGCCGGCGAGATAAGCGCATTGCTCGATGCGTGCGCCGATGACGCATCACCGGCAGGCGCGCGCGACGCGGCTATCATTGCCCTGCTGCGCGTGGGCGGCTTGCGGCGCGCCGAAGTGTGCGCGCTGAACCTGGACGATTACCACGTCGCCGACGGCTTGCTTGTCGTTCGCGGCAAGCGCAACAAGGAACGAACGGCATACGTCACGAACGGCGCAAAGGACGCGCTAGACGATTGGCTGAGTGTGCGCGGCATGGAAGCGGGCGCGCTGTTTTGTCCGGTCAACAAGGGCGGGTGCGTCATCGTTCGCAGGATGCACGCCGAAGCCATTTTTAACGCGCTACGTAAGCGCGCCGAGCAAGCAGGGGTCAAAGACCTGTCGCCGCACGATTTACGGCGCACATTCGTTTCTGATTTGCTCGACGCGGGCGCGGACATTGCGACCGTGCAAAAGTTGGCGGGACATGCGAGCGTCAACACGACCGCGCGCTATGACCGACGCGGTGAAGCGGCGAAGCGCAAAGCGGTTGAATTGCTGCACGTTCCGTATCGCAAACGCATTGTCAAGTCAGAACAGATGCGCTAGAATTACCGCAAAGAAAAACGCCCCACGATACTTGCACATCTGGGGCAATGGCCTAGCCGCGCGAACGGCTGACAGTCGAAGTATAGCACACCCGAAGCCGTTTGCGTCAACAGACGTGAGCGGCTTTTTACTTTGGAGTGCTGATAATGGAAACTGAATTGCGAATCACAAAAACATTTGAGAACCTTTGCGGACTGGCGGAAGACTTGAATAAGCGCGAGCCAAAACCGAAGTACGCCACCTTCAAAAATAAAATTCGTTTCGGCAAATGGATAGCTTTGGACTATCCGGGCGATGGTGAGACCCCAACGGTGTACCAAGGCAATATTTACCGCGTTTCGGAGACAGACGGCGATACCGTTATCCGCGTTCACATTCCCGACGGCGAACCCAACCACGCGCGCCCAGAGTGGGAAAAACTTCTAGGCGAAATGAGACGTTACGGACTGCTTGACGCGCCGAGCGCGAACGTGGCCGACGCCGGGCAGGCGGCGCAACCGCCAGAGACGCAAGCACAACCCACGCCCGCACCCGCGCGCAGTGATGAAGACGCAAAGCCAAAACAACCCTACGGACTGCAACCGCGAACGCTGGGTAGGTTGCAGCAGGCTATAGAGATTCGACAACAGGAAATTGAACGCTCGGCTAAGGTGGAAACAACTTTCAAGGCCGCATTCCGCAAGGTCGGCGGCGGATACGAACAGGTAAAAAAAGCCATGCCCGAACTTTACAACCGTTGGCATGATGTGACCTATGACCCTGATAAAGATGATTAGAGCGTCGAATTAGTCGAATTAGTCGAATATTTTAGACACGCTGTATTCACACTGTCATAATAGCCGTGATTGCGATAAACGCAATCACGGCTATTTCGTTTACTGACCGTGCGAGGTGATATGAGAGCAGATACTTTTGTGTTCCGAGTAACTTCAGATGAGCGGCGCATGATTGCGAACTTAGAGCCTGTTTGGAAAGTCGAACATAAGCACTACATCGCAGGTTGATGAGTCACGCGCCTGAGCATGAGACGAACCATCGCTGCATAAATGAACGATTCACTCGTCTCCGGCAAGCTTTCATAATCCTTGCTTAAGC
>JBBPZQ010000165.1:0-42567 GCA_038198935.1 Anaerolineae bacterium | reverse complement strand
TTACCCATTGTGCACTGTTCGAGAACATCCAGGCGCTCGTGCGCGCGGCTCAGGCGTTCTTTGCTCGCTATAACTTGTGCCCAGAGCGCATCCGATCCGTCATCGGTGCGTATCCTGCATAACTTCGGTGGTTGCACTTAGGTGCAGCCAAATTATTCTGGTGATTATTCACATCTTTGGAAGCAAGCATGGTGAGCCTGTCGAACCATGCGTTCTCCGAGTACCCGCATCCTTCGACAAGCTCAGGATGCTGCATCCTGTAAACTTGTGAATAATCACCAGAAATTATTGCAATCCTTGCAGCGCTTGCTGCGCCGCCTGCTTTAACTGCGCGCTCGCGTTCGCGCTCTGGACGACGATTTGCAATTCACGGATTGCCTGCGCCGAGTCGCGCTTCGCTTTGTGCGCCAAGCCCAACACGTAATGCGCGACGATCTGATTGGCGTCCAATTGCAACGCGCGCTGCGCGGCGCTGATGGCTTCGTCATTCTGATTGGCGATGACGAGCGCGAGCGCGAGTTGCGTCTGATAGGTCGCGTTGTTCGCGTCGAGCGTTGCCGCCGCGCGCAATTCTTTCAGCGCATCGTCCGCGCGGTCTAGGCTGCCGTACACGAACGCGAGCCACTCGTGCGTCGCCGCGTCGTTCGGCTTGAGCGCGAGCAGCGACTCGTATGCTTTGGCGGCCGTCGTCCAATCTTTCTGCGCCTCCGCGCTGCGCGCCAGCCACGCGAAACCATCCGCGTCGTTGGGCGCGAGCGCCGTGTATTTGCGAAACGTGTTCAGCGCGGATGCGTACTGTTCGAGTAGGAAGTATGTCGAGCCGAGCACGAACAGCATACGCGCATTGGTCGGCTCTTGCGCGAGTTGATTCTCCAACGGCTTGACGGCGTTCTGCAATGCCGCATCGGCCTCGTCGAATTTGCTTTGCTGCGCGAGCAGATTGGCAAGGCTCACCCAGTTGAGTCCATCGCTCGGATCGGCGGTGATGGCTTTGCGAAATTCGTCAATCGCCTGAGCGTTGCGACTCTGCTGCGTGTACAGTCGTCCTAGCGCGCTGTGCGCGTTGGCGTCGCACGGCAGGTTGGCGATGGCTTTCTGATACGCCGCGATGGCATCGTCGGGCTGACCCGCTTTCTCGGCGACAAGCGCGAGTGATTTGTAACTGGGCCAGTGCGCGCCCCACAACGTTTCGGCTTGCCGATAACTGCGCAGCGCGTCGGCATCGTTGGCTTGCGCGCTCTGCGCTTGCGCGAGACTGCCGTACAGCAATGCAACCGTCGTGTGCGGCTGCTTCAGCGTCAGCGCGCGACTAATCGCTTGCTGATAGCGCAGCGCGGCGTCGGCGTACTTGGCTTGCGCATACAGCGTATCGCCCTCGGCGGATAGCGCGCTCGCCTCGTCGCCACTGCGCGGCTTGGCCGTCGTCAACTTCTGTTGCGCTTGCTGCGCCAGATCGTCGCGCCCCATGTTGCGATACGCCTCGCTCAACTCGCGGCGCACTTCGGCATCCTCTTTCAATTTCAACGACTGCTCGAACGACTGCGCCGCTTCGGACCAGCGACCCGATTGCGCGAGCGCGAAGCCCCGCAGCCTATACGTGTTCGCGTCGGCGCGCTGCTGCACCGCCGTCTCACTCTCTTTCAACAGCAGGTCGCGCGCGTTCGTGCCGTCGGGCTTGCACGTGTCCAGGTACGTGAGCGCGAGCAAGAAGTGCGCGTCGGCCCATTTCGGTTTGAGCGCGATGGCTTTCTGCAAATTGCTTTGCACGTCGTCGGGCGCTTCGCCGTTTTCATATTCGGTCAGCGCCTTGTAGAAATACGCGACTTCCGCATTGGGCGCGCTCGCATCGCCAGACGATTGCAGCGCGGCGTCGTATAACGTGAGCGCGTTCGCAAAATCGCCGTCCGCGAAGCGCGTCAAGCCGAGCGCGAGCAGCGCCATGAATGTGATCTCGCGGTCGCCGCCTTGCAAATGAAAATCGGCGGCGGACAAATCTTCGGGGCGCGGCAGGTGCGCGTTGCTCGGCGATGGCGCGCGCAGCAACTCGACGTGCGGCGAGATGTGATCGTCGTCGTATAAACCCCAGATGACGAGCGTCGCCTTCGCGTCTGCGCCGCGCGCGCGCGCGATATCGGAACTGCTGTACGCGTCGAACGTGCGCTGTAGTTCGATGTTTGCCAACTTCAGTCGGCCAAGTTCCAGCT
This sequence comes from Anaerolineae bacterium, assembly GCA_038198935.1. Classification (GTDB taxonomy): domain Bacteria; phylum Chloroflexota; class Anaerolineae; order JACRMK01; family JACRMK01; genus JBBPZQ01. Next base: position 40,363 of record JBBPZQ010000165.1, on the reverse strand, counting down.
TCAGCCGCTCGTAAATCTGTGCGCCAATGATGCGCTCCTTGCACGTGTCACAGCGTTTGAAATCGGCGACGAGCAGAATCGGCACGCTCGGCTCGCGCACGCGCTCGTACACTTGCCAGCCGCTCCAACCCAACGCGGCCAATGTGAGCACAGCCAACAACAATCCCGCGCGCCGTCGCCGTTGCGCCGACGGCGACGAGCGCAGCGCGTTCACGGCCGCCAGTGCGCCCAATACGAGCGCGACCACAATCAGCACGGGCAGCGCGGCGAGGAGCGGCGCGAAACTTTTCGACACGACATCAAACGCAGTGGTCAACGTCTGGAACGCCGCCAGCAAGATGCCGATCATCGCCATCAGCGACGCGATCTGTTCGCGGCGATTATTAACTTGCTGATTCAGTTCAGGCTGCTGGCGTCCGACCAGCGGCGCGAAGATCGCCGCGAGCGAGGCCAAGCCGTGCAGCGCGCGCTGCGCTGGATTGAGAGGCGCAGGCGCGGCGACCTTCAGCGCTGCGTTGACGGCGCTCGGCGTGCGCGCGTCGTGCAACGTCGGCGCATCTTGCGCGATGCTGGCTGCGACTTCGCCCGCCAACGCAGCGCGCAATGCGGAAACAATTTCGTTCGCGGATGCAAAACGCTCGTCGGGATTTTTGGCGAGCGCCTTGCGAAACACGTCGGCTGTTGCGGCGGGCAGATCATTGCGCCATACCAGCGGCGAGGGCGGCGGCTCGTGCAGATGTTTCATCAGCATGGCGAGCGGCGTGTCCGCGCTGAACGGCGCGCGCCCCGTCAGCATTTCGTACACGACAACGGCGAACGAGTAAAGGTCACTGCGCGCGTCGGCGCTGCCTTGCGCTTGTTCGGGCGCCATGTACGTCGGCGTGCCGCTCACGGAGCCGCTCACCGTGTTCATTGTTTGCCCGCTGATCTTGGCAATGCCGAAGTCGGTCAGCACCGGCTCGCCCGCGCGCGTGAACAAAATATTCGCAGGCTTGATGTCGCGATGCACCAAGCCTTGCTGATGCGCGTAATCAATCGCGGAGCCAATCGCCGCCGCGATGCGCAGCGCCTCGTCGTTCGAGAGCGGCTGGCCCGACTCGCGTATTTTGAGCGAGCCGCCGTCCACGTACTCCATCACCATGTATGGGCGGCCATCGGCGACGGCGAAGTCATAGACCTGCACGATGTGCGCGTGACGCAGACGCGCGACGGCGCGCGCCTCCTGCATGAAGCGCGCGCTCGAGTTGTCTTGCTCGGCGACGATGGCGTTCATCAACTTAATCGCCACGTCGCGCTCGAGCTGCGGGTCGTGCGCGAGATACACGTCGGCCATGCCGCCGCGTCCAAGCAAGGAGAGGATTTCGTAACGTCCGAAATGCTGACCGATCATGGGAGAGTCTGTATTGCTCATCGCATATCGCATATCGCATATCGCATATCGCCAATCACGATACGCGATATGCGATGAGCCATCTGCTATCCGCCATCTGCCATCTGCTATCCGCTATCCGCCATCTGCCATCTGCTATCCGCTATCCGCCATCTGCCATCTGCTATCCGCCTTCTGCCATTAACCGCGCGTCAACTCCAGTTTCAAGCGCATCTTCACGTCGTTGTCGGTGAACAGCGCGCCGTGATGCTGCTGCACGGGATGAATGTCCGCGCCTTTCAAGATCGCGCTCGCGTCGGGGATGGTGTCGTCGCCGATGCTCTGCTCGATGAATTGCGGGTCCTCCCATGAGCCGTCGGGCGTGACGCGCACGATCACTTTGCTGATCGTCTTCGTGCCGTAGCCGAAGATGCAAGTCGTCGGCACACGCGCCGCGTCGGACAACTCGCGCCGAAAGGCGAGGCCGTTTTGCAAATGCGCGCGCGCGTCGGGCGCGAGCCAGCGGTCGTCGGCATAGACGTCAATCGCGTGACCGTGCTCGTCGAATACGCACGCATAGGTCGGCAGTGTTTGATACACCGATGGAAACGTGGCGAGCGTCGCGCGCACGCGATCCGCCAGCGCGCCGAGCGGCATCATACGCGAAAGGATGGCGACGATGAATTTCGGAATGCCGAGTTGCGGTCCGCCCATCAGCACGCAGCGCGCCGTCATGCTGTCGCCGCCCAAGCGATCAATGAAGTAGCGCGTGACGAGGCAGCCCATGCTGTGCGCGAGGATGGTGACGTCGCGCGTCGGCGTGTCGAGCGTGTCGCGGAACGCGCTCACCTCGTCGGCCAGTTTGCGCGCGGCTAGCCGCAAGTCCTTGCGCCAATCGTAACCAAACACGTGCAGGTCTTTGCCCTCGACGTAGCCGAGACTGTCGGTGAGGAAGTGGACGAGCCGCGTGTACTTTTCGAGCTTGATCAGGTTCGGCACGACCACCACTTCGTCCACGATGCCGCGCGGCTGCAAATCGTCGTGCTCGGGCAAGCGATAGTCTTCTGGGTGTATCAGCAGTTCGCGCAGATTGGGCCAGCACATCACATCACCGCGCCACAACTTCGTGCCGAGAAAGCCGGGCACGACGACCACTGGTTGACGTGTCACCTGCCCAACATGCACCGCCAGTTGTTCGGGATGGAAGGCGGGCTTGAACGTGAGTCGCGCGCCGCCGATGCGGATGTCTTCGTCGCCGCGCAGCACGCGCTCGTGAATGCGCTCGTCGTTCACGAACGTGCCGTTGCCGCTCTCGCGATCAACGAGCCAGACATGTTCGCCGCGCTGCTCAAGCGTGGCGTGATGGCGCGAGACCTTCGCATCGTTCAGCGTCAGATCGTTGTCGCTCGCGCGGCCGATGCTAAAGCGCGGACCGCGCAACGCGACTTCCCAGACCTTGCCCTCGAAATGCACGGCGAGACGCGGCACGCTCGTGTCCTGCACGGCCAGTTCGAGCGGCTGCTCGCTCAACGTCTGATCGAGTTGCAGCGGCGATTCAATCAGCGTGGCTTGCAGCAGCGTGGGACTTTGTTCGGCGGGCTGTGGCTCCGTCCACTGCACGTGCAGTCGCGCACTGCCGATCTCGATCGCGTCGGGTTCAGCGACAGTCGCGCGCGTGATGGGCGCGCCGTTCACGCGCGTGCCGTTTGCGCTATTCAAGTCTTCGAGCAGCCAGCCGTCGGCCTGCTGCGTGAGCCGCGCGTGCCGACGCGAGGCGCGGCTGTCGAGGATGACCACGTCGTTCTGACTGCCGCGCCCAATTTCGATCTGGGGTTTGTAGAGCGTGTAAACTTTTTCGTGACCGTCGCGCGTTACGCTCAAGCGCGTTACTCGTTCCACGTTCGACCTCGCCGCGCCGCATCAGGATTGGGGCGGATGCGTCGTGGCGATTTGCATTCTAACACAGATGAAGTTGGAGAACTAGACTTCCGAAGTCTTTGAGACTTCGGAAGTCTGCTCTTGTCACTCGTCACTCGTCACTCGGCCGCATCCGATGCCACTCTGTCTCGCGCTGATAGCTCATGCCGATTTGCAACAGCGTGTTCTCGTCGAACAAATTGCCCGTGAGCGAAAGGCCGAACGGCAGCCCTTGCTTGCCGAAGCCCATCGGCACCGAGAGACACGGCACGCCTGCGAGCGCGCCGAGCACGGCGTAGCCGCGCCGCCCGCCCGTCCCCTGCGACAGATTCGTGTCGAGCGTCGGCGCTACGCTCGCCACCGTCGGCGCGACAAGCGCATCGAATTTTTCAAATAGACTCAGCACGGCGCGCTTGGCGGGTTCGCGCTGCTGCTGCGCGCGCGCGAAGGCGGCGACGCTGCCGCTCAAACTGTTACGCAAGCCTTCTTTCTGTCCCGCGTCCACCAGTTCGTTCAACTGCTTGCTGCTGATCAGCGCTTCGTGCGCGGCGCACGCTTCGCCGTTGAGGAGCGTGCGCGTGATTTCTTCGATAGGCAGGTCAGGCAATTCGGCGCGCGTGAGCTTCATGCCCGCTTTGCGTAAGACACGCAGCGCGTCCGCGAACACGCCTTCAACTTCGGGCGCGGTCGAATAATCTATCGGCAGCACGCCGAGACGAAAGTCCGTGCGCGTCGCGCGCGGCTTGAACTTGAATACGCGTTCACTCGTCGTGAAATCATTCGGGTCGTGACCGGCGATGGCTTGCAGCACCCAGCCGCAATCTTCCGCGCTGCGCGCCATCGGTCCCACTTTATCCATGCTCCACGCCAATTCCATCGCGCCGCGCCGACTGACCAAGCCCCACGTCGGACGCAGACCCGTGACGCCGCAGAACGCGGCCGGCGGCATGGCGCAACTTCCTCGCGTGGTTCGCTCAGCATCCCGCGATGGTCACACGGCAGGACGTGATCCACTACCGCGATCAACTCAGCGCAACAGGACTGCGCGCCGCGACGGTTGGCGTGCGACTGGCGGCGCTGCACTCGCTGTTTGAAGCGGCCAAGTACGGTGGCCTCGTCGAGCGCAACCCCGTCGAGGGCGTGAACCGTCCAAAGGTGGAAGCGTATGCGGGCGCGAAGTGGCTGACCAGCGGTGAAGCGGCACAAGTGTTGCGGTGCGTTGATCGAGACACGCTCGACGGCAAGCGCGATTACGCGATCTTGATTGTCATGCTCACGATGGGACTGCGACGCACCGAAGCGGCCAGCCTGAGGCACAGCATGATCGTCGAGCGCGGCGACGGTGCCACCGAGTTGCGCTACACACCCAAAGGCGGCGAAGACCGCACGCGCCCGATTCCGTCGGCAGCCGCGCACGCCATTCGTGATTATCTCGCAGCGCGTGGTGACGTGCAGGCTGATGCGCCCGTGTTCGTCGCCCACGATAACGCGAACGATTCACGCGGAGAGGCGAAGCCACTGAGCGGTGAAGCGATCCGCTTACTCGTCGCGCGCTACTCACTCAAAGCATTGGGCCGCATCGTGAATCCGCACGCACTGCGGCACACCTGCGCGGGCGCCGCTTGGGACTCGACCAAAGACTTGCGCCGTGTGCAAAGCCTGTTGGGACATGCCAGCGCGACCACGACCGAGAAGTATCTGCATCGGCGTGATGATGATCGCGGCGCGCTCGGCGATGCGCTCGCGGTCATGTTCGGCGCGCGTTAGGCGCTGAACGATTAACAACTCAATAGCCGTGCGCGGCCAGTGGTGCAAATCCAAAAGCGGTGAGACTCCGATAGCAAGGCTGTGCGAGGTTGCGCGCGGTACGTTTGACGTGATATAACGACACGGTTATAATGGAGCAGCGATGAGCGAGCCACGAGAATGGGTGGTGGTCTATTATCTGGATGCGCGTGGCCATTCCCCCGTGAAGGCGTTCGTTGACGGTCTTCAACCAGCCGAGCGCGTTAGCGTCGAGCGCCATCTAGACTGGCTTCGCCGCTTTGGTGTTTTCTTGGACATGCCGCAGGCACGACCATTGAGGGGGAAGTTGTGGGAACTACGACCGGGCAATTACCGTGTGCTGTACTATTACTACAACGTTACTTCGTTCAGAAAAAGCCGATTTTATAGGGCCTTCTGTTATCCGTGTTCAGTTCAACACGTATGCAGTCGCGAAAGTGCCATTCATTGAGCGTGCCACATTTCGCATGTGAATAAGGCACTTTATTTGCGTCGTGACATTCGCCGTTGCCATAGCATTTAAGGCTGCGAACTCAAAGTAACGTTGTAATACTATGCAGCCAGTGGCAAACAACGATTTGTATTGCTGCACGCATTCAGGAAACAGACAGACGAGACGCCCGAGCGCGAGCTGCTCATTGCCGAGAACCGCATGGCCGATCACGCGAAACGGACTAGCCAGCGCGCACAGAAAGGGAAAAAGAAAAGATGAGCAATCGTCGAAATCACAGGCAGACGCCGAAGGTTCACCCAGCCGAGGAAGACGTTTCCGAGTGGCAAGCCAAACAATGGCAAGACCCTGAATTTGTGCGGGCCTACGAGGAGCTGAAGCCCGAGTGGGACATCGCCGAGCAGGTGCTCGCGTTGCGGATGCAGCAAAAGATGACACAAGCTGAACTCGCCAAGCGCAGCGGCACCAAGCAGCCGAGCATTGCGCGACTGGAAAAGGGCAAGCGGGTCAATGATCTGGGGTTTGTCAAGCGGGTAGCCGGCGCATTAGGCAGCAGCGTCCATGTGCAACTGAAGCGGCGCGTTGCGAGTGCAGCACGAAAGGCGACTGTGGGAGCGGCGCGCTCATCCGCGGCAAACCATTCGCGCTCTTCGGCATCGGCGCGCGCGGCTCGATCCAAGACGGCGAAGCGCAGTTCGCGCCGCCCAAAATAACAACGGAAAAGAATTGCGGCATCGTGGTCACACCGCGCGCCGCCAGCCATGCGTGTGCAAGACGCATCAACGATAGCACAATGCCATCATCGCCCGTGTTGCGTCAATTCAACGCACGCGGGCGATTTTGATTTCCGGGAGTCTTGGCTATGTCCCACCAATACACGCATGACCTAGTGGTCTGTCAGTGTTGAATGACTGGGTAAAGGTGCTTGAGCTTGATGCGTGCGTCGGCCGTCGTGAATCGCCAAGCGACCGTTGCATCGGAGCGGTTGCGTTGGTCGCTCCAGGTCGTGGCCAGCCGTTGGAAGGCCGTGCCATCGCCGATGCGCTTATGCAAACATTGACGAGTGAACACACTCAATTCGATTTCGGCCATGGTGAGCCAACTGCCATGCTTGGGCGTGTACTGCAAATCCAATTTGTCGAGAATGCGACGGGCTTCAGCGGGTTCAAACACGTTGTACAAGGATGCGCCCACCTGCGTGTTCAGTTGATCCAGCACCAGCGTGATGCGTTCGGCTTCTGGCAAGTGCCCATCCAGCAAGTCTTTCATCCGGAACGCCCATTCCCGCTGGGTGCGTTGTGAGCGGATGTCGATAGTTCGCCAGTTGCCTAGCGGCTCAAATAGGATGAATGCGTTGGCGACACCTTCACGCTGGTACTCGTAATCGTAACGGGCGGGATGACCAGTCGTGAGCGGCAAAGGCTGACGCGTCTCGCTGACCAGTTGTTTGTTGAGTTCATCCATGCACACGACCGGAAAGCGCGGATCATACGGGCGTTTGTAGATGCCCAGGACATTTTCCATGTGGCAGACAAACTCCGCATCGGCTTTCGGCGGGATGCACCATTGCTCTTTCAGCCAAGGCTTAAGTTCATTTTTTTTAACGTTTGCCGAATGGTTTCATGCGAGACGCGCTCGACCTGTTTGAGTTCGACCATCCGATCGGCTAACAGGCGCAGCGTCCAATGCGCATGACCGTCCGCTGCCGGGCTGCACGCCACGGCGATCAAATGCGCTTCCGCTTCTCCGTCGAGCGCGCGGCGACGATGACCGCGCGGGCGCTCTGGCAATGCCGCGTCTAGCCCAGCCAGCACCAAGCGTTTGCGAAGCTCGGCAATGGTATGGGTATGCACGGCATAGGCGTCACGAATTTGTTCATCAGTCCAGCGCGCATCCAGATGCCGCAGGTCGGCTTTCAACAAAATATGCGCACGTTTGATCTTGCGCGCCGCGGCTTTGCCGGACTGCGTCAGCCGCAACAACTGTTCTCGTTCCGCAATCGTGAGCGTCACGACATATTTCTTTGCCAATTGAGCATCTCCACATCGAGGATATCTGGAGCATACTCAATTTGGCGAAACTCCCAAATTCAACCATGACAGACTACTAGCCCACTTTTGCGCCGGGCGACTTTTGCGGAAACTTAACTTAGAACATACGTGCTAAACGGCAATTCACGGATAGGCTGATCCAGTAGCGCCGCAATACCACGACACGCGCATCTACCTAATTTTTCGCCTCGCACGCCCGGCGATCCGTCATAGAGTCGCAGCCATGCGCTCGGCGTTGGCGTATTGGCGGGCGCGTGGTAGAAGCACGTCGGATAAGATGATGGGGTCAGATGTGATGACGATATAGCGTTGTGGATTGACTTTCGTACTTATCAAGAACGTGGACCCGCAAGGCTCGCTTGCCGCGAACGTGGGCAATGCGACCGTGCGCAGTCTCAGCAATTTGCCGCTCGGCGAGATGCTGGTCAATCGGCACACAATGAGCCAGACGCTGCGCACCGAAGTCTCGCCGAAGTCCGAAGAGTGGGGCTACTCGCTCGGCTCGGTGTATATCCGCAAGGTGCACTTCCGCGACACGGGCATGATCCAGCAGATTCAAGAAAAGGTCGTCAACCGTCTGCGGCAGGTCACGTCCGCCATCCGACAGGACGGCGCGAACCAAGTGAGCATCATCACCAGCACCGCCGAACGGCAGGCGGCGATTGAGTTCGCCAAAGCCAACGCGATGCGTCCGCAGATTGTCGGCGCGGCGCTGCAAAAGATTGCGCTGGACGCGGATGTATCGGAGGCATTGTTCGACATCTTGGAGCTGAACAAGATTGCCGACAGCAAGGCGCGCGTCACGCTCGTGCCGAAGAGCAACGGCGTGCTGACGCCGCTGCTCGCCGCCGCCGGACTGCACGCCGCGCCGTGAGCGGTGCGCATAGACCGAAGGCGCCACGCCGAACAGCGGACCGAAAATTTACCAACTGAGACGAACTGCCGCGTTCCATTTGACAGCATACCTGTCCATTGTTATACTCGCTCCATCGTCAGAAATTTCGACGAGCAGACACCCATGACAACACTGATTTCATACACCAACCCCATTCGGGAGACAAGTGCGTCTGCTCGCCGCTGATCGTGAACTGAGCTAACGTTCAAGCCGTGGGCGCACTCGCGCCCACGGCTTTTTCTTTGTGCAGACCTGCGCGGTTTTTGAAAACCGCACGGGTCTCAGCCAGCCGTGAGCCATCCTCACGGCGTTTTTGTTTCTGACGAAGGATGCAACTGATGCGCAAACTCGACGCATACAAAATTTATTTGCTGATGGAAGGCGGCACGTCACTATTCTTCAGCATGATCGTCGCCGCCAACATGATCTATCAAGTCACAATGGTTGGCCTCAATCCACTGCAACTGGTGTTGGTCGGTACGGTGCTGGAGGCAACGGCGTTCATCTTCGAGGTGCCGACCGGCATCGTCGCCGACGTGTACAGCCGCCGCCTCTCGATCATCATCGGTTATCTGCTTGTCGGACTCGGCTTCGCGCTGGAAGGACTCGTGCCGCGCTTCGAGGCAATCCTGCTCGCGCAAATCATCTGGGGCATTGGCTACACGTTCACCAGTGGCGCGAGCGAGGCATGGGTCGCCGACGAGATTGGCGAAGCGGGCGCGAGCCATGCGTTCGTGCGCGCGGCGCAGGTCGGGCAAATCGCGGCAGTCATCGGAACGCTGCTCGGCATTGCGCTCGGCAGCGTGCAGATCAATCTGCCCATCGTGCTCGGCGGCGTGCTGACCAGCGTGATGGCTGTGTGGCTGATCGTCGCCATGCCCGAGCACGGGTTCAAACCGAAGCCGCGCGAAAACCGCAATTCATTTCAACAAATGGCGGCGACCTTGCGCGACGGACTGAGCATGATTCAGCGCCGCCCCGCACTGCTGACGATCCTCGCGGTCACAGCGGTGGATGGTATTGCGAGCGAAGGCTATGATCGGCTGTGGACGGCGCACATGCTGGACAACTTCACGTTCCCGGTTGCGTTCAACTGGCAGCCCATCGTCTGGCTCGGCGCCATCCGTATCGCCATCATGTTGTTGAGCGCACTCAGTCTCGAAGTGGTGCGTCGGCGCATTCGCCCCGACCATCATGGCGCGTCGGCACGCGCGCTGTTCGTGTTGTATGGGAGTCTCGCACTCATGATGCTCGCCGTCGCATGGTCGGGCGGCTTCGCATTCGTCGTGCTGATGTCGCTCGCGGTCGGCGTGCTGCGGCGCATGATCGGGCCACTCTACATGGCATGGGTCAACCAGCGGCTCGATCCGCAAGTGCGCGCGACGATCTTCTCGCTGAGCGGTCAGGCGAATGCGCTGGGCCAAATCGCGGGCGGGCCTGCCGTCGGCGCGATTGGCACGTTTATTTCCATCCGCGCCGCGCTGAGCGCATCGGCGGTACTGCTCGCGCCCGTGCTGTGGCTGATTCGCCACACCGCGTTGAATCACGAACGCGAGCCACAGCCGAGCAGCGCGCAGGCTGAGAGTTGAGATTCGTAGAGACGACTCGTAGAGACGACTCGACGAGTCGTCTCTACACAGAGTCGTCTCTACACAGGACACAATCATGCAGGACAACATTTGGCAAGGCGAGAAGGTTCGGCTGCGCGCGGTTGAGCCGAGCGATTGGGAAGCGTTCCATGCGTTCGACGAAGCCGACACCGAAATGGCGCGCATGGCCTGGCGGATCAAGTTACCGCGCTCGACCGAACGCGCGCGCGGGTGGGCGCAACAAACATCCGCCGCCGAACCGCAGAACGATGTCTATCGGCTGGCGGTTGAGAATCGTGAAGGTGTCGTCGTTGGCTCCATCAACTCGCACGACTGCGACCCGCGCAACGGCACGTTCGAGTACGGCGTTTCCATCGGCAGGCAGCATCGGCGCAAAGGTTATGCGCGCGAAGCGATTATGCTACTGCTCACCTTCTTCTTCCGCGAGTTGCGCTATCAAAAGTGCAACGTGCTGGTCTATGCTTTCAACCAACCGTCGGTCCACCTGCACGAGTCGCTCGGCTTTCAGCTGGAAGGGCGGTTACGCCGGCAGGTGTTCACGCAAGGCGCATATCACGATGGCTTGCTGTACGGAATGATCGTAGAGGAGTTTGAGGCACGCACCCTCTCCCTTGCAGGGAGAGGGTAGGCTGAGGGGCGACGATGCGTACACACATTGTTCACCAATTCGCCAAGACAGCCGCGATGGAAGCGGCGAGCACCGTCGGCGACGATTCGCTGTTTCTCGTGCAATATGGGTTCCGCTTCCTGCGCGTGGTCGTGCTGCTCTCCGTCTGGCAGCTCGCATTCGCAGGCAAGGGCATCGTGTCAGGCATGAGCGTCGGCGCGGTGCTGACCTATACGCTGATCGAAGAAGTGTTCGCCGATCAACTGACCTCGCGCACGAACTTGTGGGTCTCGCTGCGCGACGGCTCTATTGCCGTCAGTTTCTTGCAGCCGTTCGGCTTGGTGGGCCAGTTCACCGCGCGCATGGTCGGACAGTGGCTGTTTTCGTTCGCGCTCTTCTCGATTCCGCTGCTGCTCGTCTCGCCGCTGCTCGGCGTGAACCCATTGCCAGCGAGTCTCGCAGCGAGCATCGCATTTATCGTCAGCCTGCTGCTCGCCATCGTCGTCGGCGTTGCGCTCGAGTTCATCTTCGGCGCGATGCTCGTCTATTTCGAGCAGACGGTCTATGCGATGGAAAGCGTGCGCGCCGCGCTGTCCGTGCTCGCATCGGGCGCGTTGATTCCGCTGCAACTGATGCCGTGGGAACTGGGCGACGTGCTGCAATGGCTGCCGTTCGCGTCGGTCGCGTCCGCGCCGCTGCGTATCTACACAGGCACGAGCGATGCGCTGGCACTGATGAGCCTGCAATTGTTTTGGGCAATCGTGCTCTGGCCCCTCGCGCACTGGCTGTGGAATCGCAACCGCGAGCGACTAGTGTCGTTTGGAGGGTGAGAACTTCTAATGCGAAATCCGTAAGGCGTGATGCGTAACAAAAAATTACGGATTACGAATAAGCATCACGAATTAACCTATGCAAACACTCACTCGCCTTTTCCAACTCTGGCGACTGTATGCCTATCTCGACTTCCAACTGCTCACGCGCAGTCTGACGATATTCGTCACGTGGTATCTCACCGACGCCACCGTCAAGTTCGCCTCTATCGCGGCGATGCTGCTCATTGCGGAGCGTTTCGGCGGCATCGGCGCGTGGACGAAGCCGCAGTTGATTTTCATGCTGGGCTATGCGACCATCGTAAATGGATTACTCGATACCTTCTTTGGCTACAACGTGTTGTTCATCAGCCGCCGCATCGGGCGCGGCCAACTCGACCACACGCTCATTCAGCCGCAGCCGCTGTGGATGGCACTGCTCACCGAAGGCTTCGCGCCCATCGAAAGCTCAGGCACACTGCTGATCGGCGTCGCACTGTTGATGTGGAGCATCGTCAATCTCCCGTTTTCGCTCTCGCCGACTTGGCTCTTGCTTTTGTTGATGAACGTCATCGCCTCGGCTGCCGTCGTGCTCGCGTTCTCGTTCACTGTCGGCAGTCTCGCGTTCTGGGCGCCGCGCGCCGCCGAAGAAATCACCACGCCGCTGATTCGCATGTTCTCTCATCTGAAACAATTTCCATTCGACGGGCTCAACTCCGTCGTGCTAGGCTTTATCACCTTGATTCCGATTGGCTTCATGGCGTGGTATCCGAGCCGCTATTTGCTCGGACTCGACGCGTCGCCCAGCGCGAGTATTGCCACGCCGCTCGTCGCACTCGTGATGCTGTTGTTCGCGCGTTTCATGTTTATGAAAGGCATGCAGCACTATGCTCGCAGCGGCTCCTCACGCTACCACGCGCTCGGGCATCGGGCATGAAGGCATCAGGGACCACATGGACACCGTCATCGAACTGAAGAACGTCTCGAAAACGTTTTACCAGCGCCAGCGCTCGGCCAACGTGCGCGATGTGTTCCGCAACTTGTTCAAGCCGACGATGCGGATCGTGCGCGCATTGCAGAACATCAACTTGCAAATTGCTCGCGGCGAGATCGTCGCGTATGCGGGACCGAACGGCGCAGGCAAGAGCACAACCGTCAAGCTGCTCTCGTCGGTGCTGGCCGCCGACCAAGGCACGGTGCGCGTGCTCGGCATGGATCCGTGGCACGAGCGCGTGCGCTACGTCGCCCACATCGGCGTCGTATTTGGCCAGCGCACCGAGTTATGGTGGGATCATCCCGTCGCGGCCAGTTACGAATGGAAGCGCGTGGTGTGGGACATTCCTCGCGCGCGTTACGAGCGCATGGTCGCACTGTGCAAAGAATTGCTCGGACTCGACGAGTTTTTTCACAGCCTCGCGCGCGAGTTGAGTCTGGGCCAGAAGATGCGCGCCGATCTCGGACTGGCGCTCTTGCACGAGCCTGAAATTTTATTTCTCGACGAGCCGAGCATCGGACTCGACGTGCTCGCCAAGCGCAAGATTTTGCAATTCATCAAGGACTTGAACCGCGAGCAGAACGTGACGGTGATGGTGACGAGCCACGACATGTCCGACCTCGAGCAACTCGCCGCGCGCATCGTCATGATTGATCACGGCAAGATTGCCTACGACGGCTCGTTCGAGCGACTGCGCCGCGAGTTCGCAGACCGTCGCCACTTATTCGTCGAGACGGCGAACGGTATCGTGCCGCAGTTCGAATGCGCGACGTTGGTCAAAAGTGAAAATGGCCGTCACGAGTACGTCTTCGACGCCGCGCGCACGAGCATCGCCGCGCTGCTGGAGCAAGCCGCCGCGCAGACGCAAGTGCTGGACGTGGAAACGCATCGCGCCGACATTGACGATGTGATTGCAGATATTTATGAGAAGTGGCAGAAGCGTAATGCAGAATCCGTAATGCGTGATGCGTAACTCGCATACAGGATGTAGGATGCAAGCTGGAAGAGCATTCGCCTGCATCCTGCATCACGCGTCCCGCATCAGCAATCATAATAGGAGAGACTCATGCAAATTGTTCAACCCCCAACAGCAAATTCCATCATGGCCATCGCCGCGCATCCTGACGACATCGAGAGTTGGTGCGCGGGCACGGTGGCGCTATCCGCCGACGCAGGCGCGACGGTGCGGCTGCTGCTCGTCACGTCAGGCGAACTTGGCTCGCACGATTTCGACGTGGTGCCGACGATGGTGGGTATGCAGCGCGAGTCGGAAACGTTGGCAGCGGCAAAGCAGTTGGGTATTGCAGAGGTCGCATTTCTGCGACACGCCGACAGCGAAGTGGAGAACACGCGCGAGCTGCGTCGCCAGCTGGTCGAGTGGATTCGACGCTGGCAGCCCAACGTCGTGTTCACGCACGACCCTGAGCAGCCATATCCGCCGTACTTCAATCACCGAGACCATCGCGGGGTCGGACGCGCCGCGCTCGACGCCGTGTACCCGCTCGCGCGCACGCCGCTCGCATTTGCCGAGCAACAGTTGCAGCCGCACACGGTGCGCGAGGTGTGGCTGTTCGCCAGCGATGCGGCGGATGCGTACGTGGACATCGGCAGATCCTTCGAGCGCAAGCTGTCCGCGCGACTGGCACATGTCAGTCAGACGTCCGATGCGAATGCGCTGCCGACGAGTTGGCGCGAGCGTGCCGCGCGCATCGGCAAGCCTGCTGGTTTGGCGTTAGCCGAAGCGTTTAAGGTGCTGAGATTAGAGTAGCTGTCCCTCACCCCCAACCCCGCTCCTTGCGGGAGAGGGGTTGGGCTGAGGGAGAGTCAATGTGAGATCAGCGTGCTCACCGTTCATCATCTCTCAAAATCATACGCCGTCGAAAAAATTCTCGACGCCGTGTCGTTCAACGTTAACACAGGCGAACGTGTCGGGTTGATCGGGCCTAACGGCGGCGGCAAGACGACACTGCTGCGCATCATCGCGGGCTTTGAGACCGCCGATGCCGGTCACGTGCAGTTTGCGCCATCCGATCTGCGCATCGGCTATCTGCCGCAAGGCTTACAGTTCGCCGCCGACGAAACGCTGCAAGACTTTTTGTCTCGCGCACAGGGCGACGTGCAGGCACTCACGCTGGAGTTGGAGCGGATTGCCGATGCGTTCGTGCGCGCACCCGCGCGCGTGGATTTGCAAACGCAATTTGATGCGACGCTCGCGCGCTTGAGTGCGTCGGCGGATCAGGAAGCGCGCGTGATGGAAACGCTGCGCGCGCTCGGGCTGGCACACCTACCGCTCGACACGCCGATCCGCTTCTTGAGCGGCGGCCAGAAGACGCGGCTCGCGCTCGCGAGTGTACTGCTGTCCGACCCGCAATTGTTGCTGCTCGACGAGCCGACCAATCATCTCGACATCGCGAAGCTCGAATGGCTCGAAGCGTGGCTCAACAGTTTTCGCGGCGCGGCGCTGCTCGTCTCGCACGACCGCACGTTTCTGGATCACACGGTCACGCGCGTGCTCGATCTCGATCCGCAGACACACACGCTGCGCGAATACGTCGGCAACTATTCGGATTACCTTGAGCAGAAGTTAGCCGAGCGCGAACGGCAGATGCACCAGTGGCGAGACGAGCAGGCGGAGATTCGGCGGATGCGGCAAGACATCGCGGCGACGAAGGAGCAGGCGCGTTGGGTCGAGGTCACGACGACGCCGCGTCAGCCGAACGTGCGCCGCTACGCGAAGAAGGTGGCGAAGAAAGCCGTGTCGCGCGAGAAAAAACTGGATCGCTATCTCGAATCGGATGAACGCGCTGAGAAGCCGCAAGACAGTTGGCAGATGAAACTCGACTTCGGCGCAACGCCGACCAGCGGACAGGACGTGCTAGTGACGGAGGATTTGGTTGTTGGATACGAAAGCCCCATCCCCCAACCCCTTCCTCCGTTGGAAGCGTACCAAGAGGGAATGGGGAGTTTGCCTCCTCCCCTACAAAGTGGGGGAGGGCCGGGGTGGGGGTTGCTGCGCGACCTCAACCTGCACATGCGGCACGGCGAACGCGTCGTGCTGGTGGGACCCAACGGTGCGGGCAAAACGACACTGCTGCGTACGATTGCGGGGCAGATTCCGCCACTCGCAGGCCGCGTGCGGCTCGGTGCCAACGTGCGGCTCGGCTACATGACGCAGGAACAAGAGGGACTCGATCCGACGCGCGACGCGCTCACGAGTATTCGTGATGTCGCGCCACTCTCCGAAACCGATGCACGGCACTTTTTGCATTTCTTCCTGTTCACAGGCGACCAAGTATTCACGCCGATCCAGTCGCTGTCGTTCGGCGAGCGAGCGCGCTTGATGCTGGCGGCGCTGGTGGCGCGCGGTTGCAACTTTCTGCTGCTCGACGAGCCGATCAACCACCTCGACATTCCGTCGCGTGCGCGCTTCGAGCAGGCGCTCGCACAGTTCGACGGCACGATTCTCGCCGTCGTGCATGACCGCTACTTTATTGAGAGATTTGCGACGAGAGCGTGGTGTGTGTGCGGATGGGCACGTGCGGGAATAGAGCGACGTGTTGTATTGCTGCGCAATCAGCATGAGCCACCGGCGCAAAAGAGGCTTGTGTGTCGAACTAAACGTCCCGCTTAGGACAGGCCATGGATGCGCGTGAATGACGCTTCTGGCGGTTCGGGTGGGTTCGCGATTCTGCATGAGAGGCGACGCATCCGCTGCACGTCGTGTCGGAAGGCGAAATCATTTCACAACTTCCTGAACAATAGCTTCGATTATTCGTTGTCTGGTTGCTTGGCGCTTCGCCGTCAAGAGCCGGCGAAGGATTTGTCTCCTGCGCGAGTGCGTCAGACTTCGGTATCCGATCAGAGCGCCTTTTCGCTTCCGCAACGCTTTCTCCAAGTCGGGTGGGATTAGATCCGTTTTCTCAATTCTGAGCGCGGCATCCCATTGTCCGTCGCCGTGAGCGGCAGCAACCTTTGCGAGTCCGGCTTCCGTCATCAGACCAGCTTCGATCAGTCGCTCCACGCGGCGGATGTTGCTGATTGACCAAGCGCTGCCCGCTTTACGCGGCTTGAATAGGAGCGAATACCTGGAACTGTCAATGCGCTTGTTCTTTACATCTACCCAGCCGAAACACAGCGCCTCCTCCTGTGCTTCATTGAGTGAGAGATGTGCTTTGCGCGGGCCCGTCTTGTAGATCACCACCTGGGCTTCGCTGGCGTGGTCATGATGAGATTCGAGCCACGCTCGCCATTCGGTTCGGCTAGTGAAGGACAATAGTTTACCATCAACGGGCATCAGAACCTCCCGCGCGTTTGGAGATTGCCACCCAGCGTTGCGTCTTACGCGCAGTGATGTCCGCTCATGTTGTGTTGGGCGGGTTCAGGCTGCTCAATCACCGCTGCATTACAAACCCATTCAACCGCCTGCACGAAAGTCGGCAAGGGCTTCATGGATTGCGCGCCGGGCGATGCCGGCCAGCATGGGGTTACTGTGTTGATAGTAGGGCAGGGCAATCAGCCCGACCGACAGCGCCCAGCCGCGCCCGCGCGTCCATGTCGCGTCATCTACACGTAGCGCTGTGCGGAATACGTCCCGCGTTTCTGCAGACAGGAACATCCACGCAGTCATGACATCACATGCTGGATCGCCCACACCCAGACACCCGAAATCAATAACCGCGCTGAGCCGTCCGTGTACCGCCAGTAGGTTTGTAGGCGTCAGGTCTCCGTGAATCCAGACGGGCGGTTCGTGCCACGCTGGTGCCGCAACGGCTGCATCCCACACGGCGGTCACGGTATCGGCATCGAGCGAGTCTCGTAGGGTTGCGATGGCGTCGCGCGTGCGCGTGTCGCGCATCGCCAATGGCTCACCGCGAAAAGAGTTGTGCGGCCCGAACGGCGGACCGCCTGTGGCATCTATCCGCTGAAGCGCACCGATGAATTGCGCCAGATCAATCGCCGCTTGGCGTGGATCGGCCATGCGCTCGATGGCCGCTTCCGCGCCATCAAGCCACCGATAGACCGACCAATGCCAAGGGTAGCCCTCACCGGGATGACCCCTCGCGAGCGGGACAGGGATGGCAAGCGGCAGGAACGGAGCAAGTCGCGCCAGCCACTCGTGTTCTTTGTTCACTTGCCCGGTGGCCCAGTGGATGCGGGGGAGTCGCACGACCATGGCATCGCCAAGCCGATAGAGCGCGTTATCTGTGCCAGCGGACTGGACCGGCTCGATGGGAAGGCCGGCCCACTGCGGAAACTGCGCGGAGAGCAAACGGACGACGAGCGATACGTCGGTGTCCACCTCATCGGCATGCATCTTGCTAGTGGCCATACGCTCTTCTCTAGTTCATTACTGCCACACTCAAACTACTCCCTCAAACAAATCTCGCTCCATAATGCGCAGTGGCGGTGTGGGGAGCGCACGCATGAAGTGTTCGTGGGAGGCGAAGATGTGCAACAGCACGGCGGCCGGTCCGCGCGGAATGCCGGGATTCTGGCTGATGTGACACTGCATCGCTTTCATCTTTACATCCGTCGTAGAGCGAATGTTGATATTCGCGTGGATCGGAAACTCATCGGCGACGAGCGACGTGAGGTCTATGTCTTTGTTCGTCCCGAAGCGAGTCGGATCGCGCCGAAACAAGCGCAGCAGGCGCACGGCGAGCCGCAACGTGCCGCGCGGGAACGTGTGATAGTACAACTTCTGCGGCGCGTACGGCGGCAATCCGTCGAGACTTGCGCTAGCATCGCCCGCCATCTGAAAAGCCGCAAGCGTCGCGCGCTGGCACGCGATGTGATCGGGATGGCGATAACCGCCAATCGGATCGAACGTCATCACGACTTGCGGTTTCAGTTCGCGCATGTGGTAGGCGATGTTGTGCGCAACGGCTTCGATGGGCTGCGCGACTGTCGCCTGCGGATGTGCGTTGTCGGGCGAGCCGGGCATCCCCGAATCGCGGTAGCCGAGAAAGCGCACACTGCGCAAGCCGAGCGTCTCGCTCGCGCATTGCAGTTCCGCGACGCGCATCTCCGCCGTGTCCGCGTAACCGCGCCAATCGTCGGGCGCTTCGCCCACCTCGCCGCGCGTCGCGCACAGCAAATGCACGTCCACACCGCGCTTTGCATACAGCGCGAGCGTGCCACCTGGCCCAAATGTCTCGTCGTCGGGGTGCGCGAACACGGCGAGCAGAGAGCGAGTGTTTGATCGGTTAGTCATGGCGTCCTAATGCGTACTGCGTGATGCGCAAAAAAAATTACGCGTTACGCATCACGGTCTCGTCTCATCACAATCCCATTCCAAAAGCGCATGAATCGTTCGAAGCGTCGGAAGTAAGGCGGCATCTCGTCTCGGTTCGCGCGGCGGAAATCAAACTGCTGATAGAACGTTTCGAGTTGTGCACGGCAGACCAAAAACACGTCGCTATCTTCACGCGCTAGCAATGCGCGAATGATCTGGCTCGCGACGCCGCGATGCTGATAGGCAGCGATGACGGCAATCGAAGCCAGCTCGCGGCTGCGGTCGCGATGCGCTTTGACTTGGCCCGTGCCGACGATGCGCCCTTCGTCGTCCGCGACGAGGAAGCGTCGCCAGTCAAGCTGCGTCGGATTGATGCGCGCGTCGCGCACGATCTGCTTGATGATCTGCTCGTCGGCTTTGCGCGCAGGTCGGATAGTGATCGGCATTTGTCGTATAATCGTGAGACCAGCTGAAATTATACACGCGTCACGAGTCAGCCGCTCATGCCCACTTCACATTATGTTAAGGTCAATGCTTTACATTTGCGCTATCTCGACTATGGCAGCGCGGGCAAACCGCTCATCGTCTTCTATCACGCGACGGGTTTCACGTCCGAGTTGTGGCAGCCGATCATCCGTGACTTGCAGAGCGAGTATCACTGTATCGCGCTCGACCAACGCGGGCACGGCGGCAGCGAGAAGCACGCGAGCGAGTTTAGTTGGCCCGCGACGGTGGACGACTTCCAAAAATTCCTCGAAGCGATGCAGTGGCAGCCGATCATCGGCGTCGGACATTCTTCCGGCGCAACGGCGATTGCGGTCACGGCGGCGCGCAAGCCGGAATTGATCGAGCGCGTGGTGCTGATCGAGCCGACAATTCGCAGCCGCGTCGGCGCGGGCTACTCAACCGAGCAGGGCAACACGCTCGTCGAGCGCACGCGCAATCGGCGCGCGACGTGGCACAATCGTGAGGCGATGATGGAGGCGTTGGGTTCGCGCCCGCCGTACCAGTCGTGGACGCGCGAACTGCTCGAACTGTTTGCCGCGCACGCGACTGCGCAGACGGAAAGCGGCGCAGTGGAGTTGTTATGCGCCCCAGAGACCGAAGCGCAAATCTATGCGTCGTTTCGTGCATACGATCCGTGGCCCTATTTGCCGCACGTCACACAGCCGATGCTCGTCATTCACGGCACGGGCGCGAGCGTCTTGCCGACGACGACCGAAGCCGAAGTTCGTCCCGTGTGGCAGCACGCGCAATGGGTGAACGTCGCCGAGGGCGGACATCTCGTGTTAATGGAAGCGCCCGATAAGGCGAGCGCGGCGCTTCAAAATTTTCTGCGCGTGACGCAACCGCAGTGAGTTGGATGGTGTAGCTGTATAGATGAAACTCTCGGCGTTAATTGATGGTCAAGTAATTTGACGCCCCTATCGCTCTCGACTATGCTACCCGTAATTTCCTTCACGTGAGATGTGCAATGTATCGCTATCCGCCACTTGAGACTAAACCTGAGCCAAAGCCAACGCCGCCAGCACCGAAGCGATCGCGCGACGTGCGCAAGTACGTGAGCAGCCTGTCGCAAATTGCCATCGGCATCATCATCGCGTTCACACTGTTTACTGCGTGGACGATGCTCAATACGGGTGCGCCGCGACTCACGCAGCGCGACGTGGACGCCGCGATCCAGCAGGCGCTCGCGTCGGTCACGCCGCCGCCCGCCATCGGCGCGCAAGTCTTTGAGGCGGTGCGCCCATCCGTCGTCGAGATTCACACGCGCGTCGTGAGCACCGATGGCAAAGCGGAAGGTGGGCGCGGTTCGGGCGTGATCCTCGACGAGAACGGCAACATTTTGACGAGCCTGCACGTCGTCGCCAACGCATTAGACATCCAAGTGTTCTTCTTCGATGGCTCGGAATCGCAAGCGGATGTCGTCGCCAAAGACCCCGATCAAGATATCGCGGTGCTGCGCGCGAAGATTCTGCCGGACAATCTCGTGCCCGCCACGCTCGGCAATCCGCGCGCGCTGCGTCCCGGCGACGAGGCGATTGTGATCGGCAGTCCGTTCGGCATCACCGGCTCGGTGACGCAAGGCATCGTCTCCGGCTTGAATCGCAGTTTCAAACCGCCGAAGGCGCAGCAGCCGCTGCAAGGTCTGATTCAATTTGATGCGGCGGTGAATCCGGGCAACTCCGGTGGCCCCCTGCTCAATCGTGACGGCGAAGTGGTCGGCATCGTCACGGGTCTGGTGAACCCAACCGATCAAGATGTGTTCATCGGCATCGGGTTCGCAGTGCCCATTAACGTCGCTGCGTCGGCGGCCGGGTCGCCACCGTACTAATTTCAAATTTCAAATTTTAGAATTTAAGTTTGGTCTCAATTTAGAATCTAAAATTTGAAATCTAAAATGTTCTTATTAGTCCACAGTCCGCTCGTTGGGTCGTTCA
This sequence comes from Anaerolineae bacterium, assembly GCA_038198935.1. GTDB lineage: Bacteria > Chloroflexota > Anaerolineae > JACRMK01 > JACRMK01 > JBBPZQ01. The sequence goes on along the minus strand of JBBPZQ010000165.1, from coordinate 19,199 downwards.
CGTGGTCGCTCGTCGCGGACGAGCTGCTGCGGCGCGGCTATCAAGTCGTCGTGCCTGATCTGCACGAACGTTTCGACGATCAGTTGACCTATTGTCAGCAGCACGCCAATGCCGCAGCGCGCGCGGTGAACGCTGCGCCCATCGAGCCGGTGACGCTCGTCGCGCACAGCGGCGCGGGTGCGCTGCTGCCGGCGATTCGCGAGTTGACCGAGCGCGCGGTCGAAGCGTATTTGTTCGTGGACGCCGGCCTGCCCACCAATGGCGAGAGTTGGCTGGATATGGTTGGGCGTGAAGCGCCAAAGTTCGCCGAGCAGATGAGCGCCGACCTGAGTGTAGGTGCTCGTTGGCCCCAGTGGAGCGACGAAGACCTGCGCGACATCCTGCCCGACGACGATGTGCGTCGTGCTTTGCTCGCCGAACTGCATCCGCAGCCACTCGAATATTTCTCGCAAGTGATTCCCGTCTTCGACGGCTGGCCCAATGCGCCGTGCGGCTACTTGCAGTTCAGCGCCCCATACGATTCGGCATTCGCTCGCTCGCAGCAATTCGGTTGGCGCGCGCGCAAGTTGGGTGCGGGGCACTTTCACATGTTGGTTGAACCGCAAGTGGTGGCGAGTGAGCTCTTGAATTTGTTGAATGATATGGGCGTGAGCGAAGCACAATTTGAAATCTGAAATCCTTTCGGAGGTTGAATGACTACAGCCGTTGTCGGCGCACCTGAAACCAATAGTGAGCAAAAGAAGGAAGGCGCGCGTCTGATGGAGCAGGTGCTGTTTGAAGTCAAGAAGATTATCGTCGGGCAAGATCATCTGCTCGAACGTTTGCTGGTCGCATTGCTCGCACGCGGGCATATCCTCGTCGAAGGCGTGCCGGGATTGGCGAAGACGATGGCGATCAAGACGCTCGCCGAATCCATCGGCGGCGAGTTCAAGCGCATCCAGTTCACGCCCGACCTCGTGCCCGCTGACCTCGTGGGCACGCGCATCTATAATCAAAAGACCGGCGAGTTCAATACTTCGCTCGGTCCCGTGTTTGCAAATTTGTTGTTGGCAGATGAAATCAATCGCGCGCCCGCAAAGGTGCAGTCCGCCTTGCTCGAAGTGATGCAGGAGCGGCAGGTGACGATTGGCCGCGACACGTTTAAGGTGCCGAATCCATTCCTCGTGCTCGCCACACAGAACCCGATCGAGACCGAGGGCACGTACCCGCTGCCCGAAGCGCAAGTGGATCGCTTTATGATGAAGGTGCTGGTCGGCTATCCGACCGAACGCGAAGAATTCGTGATCGTGCAGCGCATGACCAATCCGCTGCTCGCCATCGAGCGCGTCATCACGACTGAGCAGTTGATTGACTTGCAGAAGCAAGGCGACGCGGTGTATGCCGATCCATCGCTGATAGAATTCTCGGTGCGCATGGTCTCTGCCTCGCGCCAGCCGCAGCAGTACGGACTAGGCGATCTGTCCAAGTACATCATGTACGGCGCAAGCCCGCGCGCTTCGATCAATCTCATCCTCACCGCGCGCGCGCTCGCGTTCGTGCGCGGACGCGATTACGTCCTGCCGCAAGACGTGATTGATATGGCGCTCGACGTGATGCGCCATCGCCTCGTGCTCTCGTATGAAGCGATGTCGGACGGCGTGAGCGCCGACATGATCTTGCAGCGCATCCTGTCGCGTATTCCCGTCCCCGTCGTGCCGATGCACGAGCACCTGACCGTTGAAGGGCGAGAGCCGGTTAGCCGATAGCGAATAGCCGATGGCGCATAGCCGATAGCCGATGAATCCACTATCCGCCATCCGCCATCTGCCATCAGCCACTTATGACATCTACCCCTGAACGAATTTTGCAGCGCCTCGATTGGCATGTCGTGCGCCGCTTGGACGGCATGCTGCAAGGCGACTATCGCACGCTGTTCTATGGCTTCGGTCTCGATCTGGCTGAAGTGCGCGAGTACCAACCCGAAGACGACATCCGCTACATGGACTGGAACGTGACGGCGCGCATGGGCACACCATATGTGCGCCAGTATCACGAAGACCGCGAGATCACGGCGTGGTTTTTGCTCGACCTCAGCCCATCGGTGGATTTCGGCACGGTCAACATGCTCAAGCGCGACAGCCTCATCGAGTACGTCAGTGTGATGGCGCGGCTGCTCACGCGGCACGGCAATCGCGTCGGCGCGATCTGCTACGGCGGGCGCATCGAGAAGATCATTCCCGCGCACGGCGGACGCATCCAAGTGCTGCGGTTGATCAACGATTTGCTGAAGCAGCCGAAGCTGCCCAAAGCGCCGCTGACGGACCTGACCGAATTGCTCGAAGGCGCGGCGCGCACCATCCGCCGCCGCTCGCTCATGTTCATTGTTTCCGATTTCATCAGCTCGCCGGGCTGGGAGAAGCCGCTGCGACTGCTCACGCAGCGCCATGAAGTGATCGCCGTGCGTCTTCACGATCCGCGCGAGAGCGACCTGCCCGACATCGGGCCCATCATCATGGAAGACTCCGAGACGGGCGAGCAGTTGTATATTGACACGTCGGACAGAAAATTCCGCAAGCGCTTCCAAGAGGCAGCCAAAAAGCGCGAGGCACAGATCAACGCCGCATTGAAACACGCCGGCGTGGACGTGATGCCGCTCTCGACCGAAGACGACTTGGTGCGCTCGCTCGTGCGCTTCGCTGCGCTGCGTAAGCAGCGGCGCGCAGCGACTGCGGCGAGTGGACGCTAGAAGAAAAAGTGAGCAGTGTACGGTGAAGGGGTACACAAGTAGACAGGTACACAGGTATGAACGTACTTGTGTACCTGTCTACCTGTGTACGAGTGACTGTTCACTGTTCACCGTTCACTGCTCGTGAGGTATTTATGTCCTTACCCGTATTCATCTGGCCCGAGTTGCTCTGGCTGCTGCTGCTGATCCCGCTATTGGTGCTGGTGTATGTCTGGGCGCAGCGGCGGCGCGTGAAGTATGCTGTACGCTTCGCCAGTTTGTCGCTCGTCAAAGAAGCACTGGGCAAAGGGCCCGGCATTCGCCGCCACATCCCACCCGCACTGTTCCTGCTTGCGCTCATCGTGATGATCGTCGGGTTGGCGCGGCCGCAAGCGGTCGTGCTGTTGCCAAAGCAAGAGGGCACGGTCATCTTGACGATTGACGTATCGGGCAGTATGCAAGCCGACGACTTGAAGCCGACGCGCATGGAAGCGGCGAAGGATGCGGCGCGCAACTTTGTGCAGAAGCAGCCGAACGGCGTGCGCATCGGCGTCGTCTCGTTCACCGACAATGCGTTCATCGTGCAAGCGCCGACAACCGATCGCGATGCGGTCATCGCCGCCATCAATCGCTTGCAGCCACAGCGGGGCACGGCGATTGGACGAGGCATTATCACCTCGCTCGACGCGATCTTCGAAATCAATAACGCCGACATCCCGCCGACCGCGCGCGGCACCGCGCTGCCCTCGCCGACGCGTCTGCCCAAAGGTGAATACGCTCCTGCGATTGTCGTGCTGCTGACCGACGGTGAGAGTAACGTGGGACCCGAACCGGCCGAGACGGCGAAAGAAGCAGCGCAGCGCGGTGTACGTGTCTATACGATTGGCATCGGCACCGCCGAAGGCACGATCCTGCGCATTCAGGGACGAGCCGTGCGCACGCGGCTCGACGAGGCGGGCTTGAAGCGCGTCGCCGATGTCACCGACGGCGAATACTACAACGCGCAGAACGAGCAAGACTTGCATCGCATCTACGATAATCTCGGCAAGACAACGGTGCTGCGCACCGAGAAGACCGAAGTCACGTATTTGTTCACGGGCATCGCGATGGCGTTCGCGCTGCTCGCGGGCATGCTCTCGCTGCTGTGGTTCAATCGGCTGCCGTGAGCGTATCGCTCAACTGTCAGCGGTGTGAAAATTTAGAATGGCTCATCCATGTGATGAGCCGTTTTTGTTTTGCATGGAACGCGCCTGCGGTGAGCGTTGTATGATGGATGTAAGCAGACCGCGGCTTGGAGTCGGGATTGAACGACGAGCAACGCTGGATTGAGCGCGCGCAGCGCGGCGACGTGCGCGCCTATGAATCGCTCGTGCAGCAGTACGAGCAAATCGCCTTCCGCACCGCGTACCTCATCACGCATGACGCCGACGAAGCGGCTGACGCGGCGCAGGATGCGTTCGTGCGCGCGTATAACGCGCTGCGCTCGTTCGAGCGCGGGCGGCCCTTCCGTCCGTGGCTGCTGCGCATCGTCACCACCCAGTCTCTCAACCGCATCCAAGCCAACAAACGCCGCGCGCACATGACCGAGCGTTACGGCGAGCAGGTGCTGATGAGCGAAGACAAACCCTCACCCGAGCGCGCAGTAAGCGCAAGACAGCGCAGTGAGCGTCTGCGCGACGCGGTGAGCAAACTCGGCGCGGACGAGCAAGCATTGATCGTGCTGCGCTACTTCCTCGAATTGCCTGAGCAAGAAGTTGCTGAGACGCTGAACATTCCGCTCGGCACGGTCAAGTCGCGTCTGCATCGCACGCTCGCCAAACTGCGCGAACTGATTCGGCGCGAGTATCCTGATTTGGTGGAATTGACGACGCTGGGCGGAATGGCTTAAGCCGCAGAGAGGCAGCGGTCGCAGCGACCCGTCAAAACTCCTCTGCGCCTCGGCGGTGAAATGCTTGGCACGACTGAACCAGTGAACACCCCACGCGAGTTTGCAAAACTCGAAGCAGCGCTGATGCAGGCGGGCAAGGACATCGAGTATCCATCCGTGCCGCGCATTGCCTTGCGTGTGCACGCGCGACTCGAGGCTGCACCGCGCGCGCGCTGGACATGGTTGCCGCGCCATGCGTGGTCGCTCGCGTTCGCCATCTTGTTCGCCATCGCACTGCTGCTCGCCGTACCCGAAACGCGCAACGCCATCGCGCAGCTGCTCGGCTTGCGCAGCGTCCAGATCATTTCGGTCACACCGACAGCAACGCTGACCGTTACGCCGACGTTGCGCGCGAACGACACGCCGCGTCCGACCCTCCCGCCGTCGCCCACGCCGCGCGCGCAATGCTGCGTGACGACGCTCGCCGACGCGCAGACGCTCGCAAAGTTTAAGCTGCTGCTCCCGCCCGATCAGCAGCCGTCGCGCGTGTATTTGCAAAACGTCTTCGGCGCGGACTACCAGCAAGCGATCCTCGTCTTCGGCGATCCGCGCGCGCCGACTTTCACGCTTTACGAAGCGCATAACGTTGTCTATGAAAAGTTAGTGAACTTTGGCAAGGGCGTGGGACCCGGCACCATCATCGAAGAGACAACGGTGAACGGATCACGCGCACTGTGGCTCACCGGCGAGCCGCATGTGCTCGTGCATCTCAGCCCGAGTGGCGAACCGATTGCCGAAACGCAGCGCGTCGTGGATGCGAACACGCTGGCGTGGGAGAGTGTCGCGCAGGGCGTCACCTATCGGCTCGAAACGAAACAGGACATGGACGCCGCCGTGCGCTTTGCGGAGTCGCTGCAATAGCAGTCCACGCCGCACGGATGCCGCCATCAACGCTGCGCAGGGAACCCAACCCACGCGAGCGTTGTATGCATGGTAGATACGTTCGGCAGCAGAGGAGGCGAGGATGCGGAAACTGGTTACGGCATTTATTATCTTAGCGGCGCTGTCCGCGTGCAGCGTGTTGGCGCAGTCGCCCGCGCTGCCGACGCTGGCACCCACCAGCGCGCCAACCTCGGCCGCGCAGGTCGTGCCGACAGCCGTCGCCACTGCCGCGCTGAGCGCCACGCCCCTCCCACCCGATGTGCCTGCCGTGTGGGTAATTGACGGCGCGCAGGAACGACAGCTCGCGCTCGATCCGCAGACGGGTCAAGTGCTGAACCAATTGTCACGCGACTACACGCCACAAGTTTTCTCCCGCGATGGACGCTGGCAATACAGGCTGGTGAGCAAGGCGAAAGACTTTCGCTGGCAGGTCAGCTTGAACATGCTGGATTTAACGCGCAGCGCAAACCCGAAACAAATGTTGTTGAATGATGATGTCCCACTGACGACTGGGTCTGTGCGCGAGGTATCACACGGTCAGTTGCTCTTGAGCAAGGATGAGCGGCGGTTGTATGTCACGCAAATGCATTGGCTCGATCAGCAATGGCACACGCGCGTGTACGTTGTAGACTTGATGACGGGCGCGCTCACCCGGTTGGCTGAAGTGCCCAATCGTGTTCAGGCGTTTGAACCGGTGGTGCAGGCGGTGCTGGCTGCTGATGAGCGGTGGCTGTTTATCATGGAGAACCCCCAGCGGCAGCCACCCGCAACAAAAAACAATCCCGCTGTTTGGTACACGAGCATTGCAGCGCTGAATCTCGATAGCGGCAAAGTCGAACGTCAGGTTGAAGTGCCAGGCGACGTGCAGGCGCACGGCTTCGGGCTGAACGCCACGCTCGCACCGGATGGTAAGACACTCTACTTGTTGCAGGAAATCGTGCGCAACAGCGAACGCGATGGCTACCGTTTCGTCGCCTTCGACATGAATCAGCAGGCGATCACATTCACGCGCTTGGTCGAGCGGAGCAGCGGCGCTGAACTCGGCTGCGGGACCTGGGGATTACGTTTCAGGGCAGAAGGGCGTTATCTGTACGGCTACTGTGGAGCCGATCACCCGATTCGTCCTGCCGGCTACTTCCAATTCCTCGACACGCAAACAGGTTTGTTCGATCCGAAGGTGGTGCTGGAGAGCAAGGTCAACCCGAGTGACCCGGCGAGTGTGTACGGCATCTCGTACACGCTCGCGTCGGCAGACAACCGGCTGATGTATGTCATCAGTTGGCGGAGCAAAGAGGTATTCACATTCGACGTGACGCAACGCAAAGTCGTGCGCAGTGTCGTGATGAGTGATACGAAGCCACCCACGTCGTTCAATCTACTGCATCAAGTGGCCAGTTTGTTTGTCGGCACGGCGAGCGCAAAGATGTACGCACAGCCCGGCGCGATCCTGAGTGCAGATGGCACGCGCCTGTACTTCGTGGATATTGTGGACTTTGACAAGGGCAACGGCTTGTGGGCGATCGAGACGAGCACGCTCAAGCCCCTCGGACACTGGCTCACGGGCAAAGACATTTACGGCATTCAACTCAGCGCCGACGAGCGCGAGTTGTTCGCCGCCAGCCCGAACGACTACACCGTGTACGTGCTCGACGCGCAGACGGGCGAGACGCGCCGCGCGCTCAAGCAGCAGCAGAGGGTGTTCAAGCCGATCGGCTTCGTGACGGCACAATAGGAAGAGAGCTGACAGGTTTTGCAAACCTGTCAGCTCTCCATCAGCAGGAGGATATATGAAACGCTTCATGCTTTCGCTGTGCGCGCTGGCAATCGGCATCCTGCTCGCGACGACGCTGTTCATCGGTCAGCCATCCAAGGCGACGGCCGGCGGCTTTCCGTGCTTCCAGTGCCACGGTTTGAACTTTGAAGGGTCTGACATCGCGCCGCGCGTGGCGGGTACCACGCTTACCGACGAACAGATCAAGAACCAGATGCGCCATCCGCGCGGCGTGATGCCCGCCTTTAGCGAGAGTGACTGGCCCGATCCGCAGACTGCCATCACCTACATCCGCGCACAGCCGACCGGCAAACCGACGATGGCGATGTCGCCGCGCGAAAAATCGCTTGCGCTCGCCATGATCGCGGGCATCGCCGCCGCGCGCGCAACGGCCATCTTGCAGTCGGCGTCGTCTGATGCAGCGTCCACACCCACGCCCGCGCAAGTCGCTGCCGCCGCAGCGACGCCCACGTCCACGCAAGTCGCCGCGCTCGCCGTCAACACCGTCGCGCCGACGGCAGCACCCGCTGTGGCGACCGCACCCGCGAACGCGCCTTCGCCGCTCGGCTGGATGCTGATGCTGGGCGCGCTGCTCACTGTCGGCGCGAGCGTGTTGTGGCTGCGTCAGCGCGCGTGAATAGAGATTGGCGATGCTGCGCTTCTTGGTTACGCTCGGTCTGATGTGGGTGCTGACAACGTGTGCTACGTCCGCGCCGAGTGTCGCGCCCACATCGCCGTCTGCAATCACAGCATCTACGATCATCACGCCCCCAACACCACTCGTCGCCACGCGCGATGCGAATCTCACGCCACCGCCGCGTCCCACGTTCTCCGCGCCGACCATCAGCGCGAGCGAGCGACAGAACGCGAGCAGCACGCGGCTGTATCTCACCGCGTTCCAGTCGCAGAACGTCAGCGTGATTGATCCCGTGAGCGGCCACGTGTTGCGCGAATTTCGTGTCGAAGGCGACCAGTCCGGCATGGCAGTCTCGCCAGACGGAATGCGGCTGTACATTGTAGATGGAACGCTCGAAGGACGACTGCAAATCGTGGATACGGCTACTTGGCAGGTCGTACAGCAACTACCGATTCTCGATCGCTCACATTTGCTCGGCGGGAATCCGATCACGCTCTCAGGCGATGGTCGCTGGCTGGTCGTCGCGCACCTCAGTTATCAGACACGCCAGAGATGGAACCGTGTGTTCGACACACAGCAAATGATATATGCGCCCGATGACGCGCTGGCGCTGCGCTCGTGCCGCGACGCTTGGCTGCCCGTCCACCTGCTTGGACGACCGCATCATCGGCAACTGTATGCGGACTGCAATGGATTTATCAGCGCGCTTGACGCCGAGACGCTAAAGCCGCTGTGGCAAGTGAGCGCGCCAACGGCGATCAAGCCCGCACTGGCGCTTGCGCCCGAGGGCACGCGTTTGTATGGAGTGTACCCGCGCGTGAATGATCTGCGCTTACAGGTATGGCAGACGTCAGATGGTCGCGTGCTGAATGAACAATTGCTCGGTGGTCGGCTGTCGATTCCATCTGCGACCGTCGGACGCGGTGAAGGTGTATACCTCGCTATTTCACCGGATGGCGCGCGGCTGTACATTGCATGGGAGGATCGTCTGGGGGTGCTGGCGAGTGATTCACTGCAATTGATGAGCGAATTACACTTACCTACACCGACTGATGGTCTTGCTATCAGTGTTGATGGCCGTGAGTTGTATCTACTACCGTCAACGGCAGGCGATTTGAAGACGCGCGAGCGCGGCATGTGGACGGTGGACGCAGCCTCGCTCCAAATCATTCGTCATGCGTCGGATTGGCCCGCGTTCCCTGAACCGTTCTTCTTTGCTGCGCCGGCTCCAAAGGGCAAGTGAGAGCGTGATGCAATTTCGCCTGAATGGAACCCGTGCTGCGCGAGCCTTGTATTGATTGTGAGCGTCAACGTGAAAGTGGTCGGCGTTGCTCGCGACACTCAGCACTCAGCACTTTTTCAAGGAGGATGCGATGAGAAAAATTCAATATGCGTTCGTGTTCGCCATCGGGTTGCTGTGGCTGACGACCGCCGCGACATGGGCTTGGCCAGTCGGCGCGCCGGCGAAGCTCATCATCAGCGGCCCCGACATCAAGGGCGAAGTCATCGTCACCGAGCGCGCACTGCTCGACGGTTTGGGACCCGAGCAGTTCGTGCGCTTCGAGCAGCGCATCACGCCTGCCTCACTCGGCGACGGCTTCAAGCTGACGCGCTACACGCCGATGGAGGGTGAGACGGCGCTGTTCGTTGACCACCTCACGTACTTCCCACACCCGCCCGGCGGACGCGGCATCGTGCGCTACGACGGCAGCGATCTCGGCGGCGGCGAAGCGTTCAAGGGCGGCTACTTCTACGCGGCGACGCATGGCAGCGAGACGATGCGCCGCCTGATTCAAAAACTCGGCGGCTCGTTGACCGTGTCGCAGCCAAACGCGCCCGATAGCGTGAGCGTGCAGTTGGACGCCGTGCCTTCGCCCATCGTCGCGGCACAGCCGTTCAAACTCGGCTTCACCGTCCGCGCCGTGCAGCAGCCGCTCGCCGATACGTTGATTGTTTATATCGCCGAAGCGGGCAGTGCTTCAAGCACCGTGTTCAGTGCGCGTGCCGACGATGCGCCCGGCCACTACGGCGTGACGATACAACTGCCGCGCGCGGGCGCGTGGTACTGGAGCGTTGATCTCGGCGTGTTTGAAGGGCGACAAGAGATGATGCCGCTCACGGTCGTGAGCAATGCGAACACAACGGCAAACAATCCCGCACCGCCTGCGAAGGATGCGACGAATGATGTTCCGTACATGCTGACGCTGATCGCCGTTGGCGGCGTGCTGCTCGGCGGGGTCGCCGCGCACACGCTCGTTAACGCAGAGCAGACCTGTCAGGTTTTCAAAACCTGACAGGTCTCTCCGAGCATGAGGTTCACCATGAAAAAACTAGTCGTCTCATTCGCGCTGGTCGTGCTGCTGTTCACCTCCGCCGCGCTCGCGCAAGCCAAAGGTCGCCCAGACAGACTTGCCATCAGCGGGCCGGGCTTGACAGGCGTGGTCGAGGTGAGCGATCTAAACTTGCTCGAAGGTCTCGACCTGATGGAGATGATTGCGCAGCGTCAGATCATCACCGCGCCGAATATCAGCGGCGCTTATGAACTGACCTCGTATTACCGTGAAGACAATCAATATCGCGTCGCTCATCGCGTGCGCTATACGCTCAATCCGTCGGGCGGCGCGGGCTTCGTCTATGATCTCGGCGGCGCGGACTCTGGCGTTGTGGCTAACCACGACGGCAAGTGGTTCTGCGCTGCGCCCTACGCCGATGCCGCGTTGCGCAGCTTGTTGCAGAGACTCGGCGTTGCAGTCGTTCGGGCATCCACCTTGCCGCCGCCTCAGCAGTTGACGCTGAAAGGGCCAGGTATCAGCGGCGAAGTGCCGCTGAATGAAAAGGTGAATGCCACAGGCTTAGACTTCGAGAGCATGATTCACTGGACGTGGGGGCGGATGGCGGTGCCGATCGTGAGCGACGGCTACGAACTCACGCGCTACGTGCAGAACTGCGTCGGGCAGATGGTCGTGGACACGCGCCTGCGCTATTATCCGGGCGGCGATGGGCGGCCGGGCTACGTCTATCTGACTGAGAGTGATGAGCGCGATCCGTACCGCGACGTGGACAATTGGTTCTTCACCACACCGCAAGGCGAAGCAAATTTGCAATCGCTCGTGAGTCATTGGCGCGCGCCACTCGCAGCGACGACCAGCGCCATCAAACTCGACGCGCCGCTGCCAGCCAATATCGTCGTCAATCAGCCGCTCACGCTCGGCTTCACCGTCACGCCGGCGAAGTCCGACGCGTATCTGCCAGACACGCTCATCGTTTATGCGCAGCACATTGACGAGGAATCGCACCGCGACGTGTTCACCGCCAAACCCAGCGGCGCGCGTGGACACTATCCGGTCGCGCTGAACTTCAATCGCAGCGGCATCTGGTATTGGGTGATCAATGCCGAGACGGCTGCGGGTGAGCAGCCGATGCCGATGCTCAGCGTGCGTGATGCGACGAATGGTGCATCATCCACACAAGCGAATAGCGCATCGCCGATCGCACTCACCCTCGTACTGCTCTCGGTCGTCGTCGTCGCGGGGTTCTGGATGAGCAGACATTCGCAAACGTAGTGAAGTAGAGACGTTGCGATGCAACATCTCTACGTGTTGGCAAGTCGAGATGCGACGATTAGCATTCACTTGGCTCGTGCTGCTTGTGGGCGTGTTGAGCGGTTGCGAGAGCGCATCGCTCACGCCGACTGCACGCCCTGTCGCCACGCCGACGTCCATCGCCCAGAGCACACTGGACTGTACCCGCGCGCAAATCAAACAATTAGTGGACGATTTCTTTGATGCCTATGATCAGAACGATCTTGCACGCCTACTTAGCTTGTTCAACTTCACATCAGAGTTTCAGTATCATGACGACGTGGGCGGGCAAGTGAACGACCTGGGTGAGCGCGCCTCCCTCGAGCGATATTTGCAATCGCGCTTTGCCGTGCAAGATCACTTTACCGTGAGTGCCGTCGGACTGCCGACTCAGGACGTGGTGCCCTTTTGCGCGACGAACCCCACCGTTGCCTTCACACGCGCCGACGCAAGCCGTCAATATAATGGCAACGCCAAGCTGGTCATCAGTAGTGGCAAACTGAAGAGTGTGGTCATGTCGTCAACGCTGGTCGTGAACTCGCCAAGTGCGGCGACGCCCACATCAATTGCCACGACGGTGGGACTTGCGGAGCTCACCCTGCCCACGCCACAGCCCGTCCATTTCTGGGCGAATGACGAGCCGAAGGAACTGCCGCCGCTCGCGTTCGGCGTGCTCGATCCCGATTCGCGGCAAGCGGGCGCAACTACCGGAACGCTGCGCCCACCTGAGCTCAATGCGCCGCCGTTCAACGCGCCGCGCGAATTGGACGTATACCTCGTCGGCGATTATCCGCCGAATCACTGCACGGTGCTGCTGAATATCGTCAAGAGTTTGCAGGAATGGATTTGTGTGCCGCTGTACTCGCTCGTGCAGTATACGCCGGCGAGACCGCTGGGCGAGAAGATGGTCACGGTGACGAAAGAGACCATCGAGCAGCGTGCGGTGCAGTTGTTGCACGAGCACGGCTTGTTGATGCCCGATCAGGCAATGCCGAAAGCCACTGGGCTGTCGCGCGTGTTTTTCTTTCAGCGCATCAATGGAATTCCGACATACGCGAACAAGAATCTAGCCGTCGCGTTTAATCAAGATGGGCAAGCGACGAACATCATCGGGCGGCGGCGTCCATTGCTCGCGCGCAGCCGCTATCCACTGCGCACGCCTGAGCAGGCGTGGCAATGGCTGACCGAAGGCAAGCGGCGCGGATTCTACGTTGATACCGGCTATGAACCCGTGCAGCCGCTCGTCGTGACGAGCGAGCCAATCAACCGTTTCGTCGCAATCGAATTAGCGTACGTCGAGGGTGAGGTGATCAATCCGCAAGACATCATGCAGCCGTACTACATCTTTCGCGGGGAGCAGGGGCAAGCGCTGTTCGTGCCCGCCGTCGCCGATCCATATGTGCAGTGGCGGTAACACGATCTGTATCCGGGCAGACTTTCGAAGCGACAAACGGCGTCGGACTTCGGAAGTCTCACAAACGTTGCGTAGGGGCGGCTCGCGAGCCGCCCCTACGTCTTTCACTGACCATTCATGCTCGTCGTCGTGCGCGGATACGAGAGCGCCCCACCCGTCGCCGTGTCGAACACGAGCAGCGGGTCATGGCTCGTCGCGACGTACAACCGCTTGCCGTCGCCGCTCACGCCGAGCGCTGTGATCGGCGCGTTGACGAGGAACGGACCATCCGCGTGGCTGGTCTGCGTATCGTAAGCCCACACGTCCCAGCCGCTCGTAAAGTACAACTTCGATCTATCTTTGCTGAGCACGCTGTGTGCTGTCGGCACGCTCACGTTGTAATCTGGTTTGATGCCGAACGTGTTGGGCGTGAACTGCTCGACGTGTGTGACTTGCGCCCGCGACAAACTGATTTCAGCGACGATGCCCAGTGCAGCATTCGCAGCATACACGGTTCTGCCATTCGGTGAGAGCGTCAGCGTGTACTGCTTCAGCAGGTTGGCGTCGCCATTGCCTGTTGGCAAGAAGATGCACACCGGATAACGGTTGAACAGATCGAGCGTGTGAATGAACGCAACGTTTTTCTGCGTATTCAGATACAGCGTCAGCAAATATTGACCGTCGGGCGTGGCTAAGCCGTTCCACGCGAAGCCGGTCATCACTTCTTCGGTCGAGCCTTTCTCGCGCAGTGCGTCCGCTTGTAATTGCTCGTGCGCCAGATCGTAGAGACGAATCACGTACTGCTCAGGATTGTTCGCGGGGCGATGCTCGATCAGGAAAAGTGAGCCGCTAGACGGCGACACGGCATCCACCGCGAAACGCCCGTTCAGGCTCAACGAGCGAAACGGTGCGGCGCTGTTGCGCGCATACACGCGCACATCGGTGCGCCAAGTATTCGATTTTGTCCACGCCGCTTTCTCTTCCTCGCTTGGCACGCGCGTGAGCACGAGCCACTCGCCGGCGTTCGAGAGCGCGCTCAACTGCCAGCGACCTTCGATGGGAAACTTCTTGATGGCGTTGCCGGTGCTCAGGTCAAACGTGGTTACGCTTGTCGCGTCATGATCCGATTCGTAGGGGTAAGGCAGCGCGGCGACGTAGGCCTTGCCATCGGCTGACAGCAGACCCGGCGGCATCTTGAAACGTCCTTGTCCGTTGGCCAGGCTATACGCAACAAGCCAACCGGCGTCATGCACGAAGAATGTTTCGTCCGCCCATGCTTCAGGTCTGTTCTTCGGCTGTTGCGCCGATGGCGCAGGCGAATCGCTTTGCGTCGGCACGACGGCGCTGTTCGACGGCGCGGATTCCGCTGAGGTGTTCGCAGCCTGCGGGGCAGCGTCGTGCGCGCGGCGCGTATATCCGAACAGCGCAGCGCCGAGCACAACGGCGCAGAGGCTGATCAATAAAATGAAACGGCGCATGGTTCCTCCTTAAACTGACGAGACTGGTGACTAACGTTGGTCGGTCATTGTCAAGGCTGATTGCCGACGAACACGCAGTGTGAGCAGTGCAGCGAGCAGCAACACGACGAGCGCGGCGGCACCGATGGCGAACGCGAATTCGGGCTGTGCCGTTGTCGGATTGCTGGCTTGACTGGTTCGCGGCGCTACTTGCGCGAGCAGTTTGCTCATCGCTTGCTCGCCGAGCGACGATGCGTAGAACCACCCCCCGTTATACTTCGTGTGGTCGCCTTCCATTTGTGGCCCATCTTCGAAGTTAACGAATCCGCGCCCGTCGGCGTTCGGGTAGTAGTGCAGCACGCCGAAGTTGAAGCTGCCCTCGTAGAACCAGCGCGTGATCGTGTAGCCGTCCTTCACATTCGGCGCGGCGATGGGATGATTGAAATCTTCGAACACGCCGAGCTGCAGGCTGTCCAGCACCTCACGGTCGGTGATCGCAACCTCGCCCTTGATGCCCGGCCCACGGATCGTGGCTTTCGTCGGCGGCGATTCGGGCCATGACGGCGGCGATGCGAACACAAGGTATGCGGGCACGATCAGCAGCGCCATCAAAGCAACCAGTAACGACATGCGGTATTTCGCTTTCATCCTGTCCTCCTGTGAGATAGTCTGTCACACTCGGTGATTCACTGTTAATACAACGCCCGCACGCACCGGGTTCCAGTGAAATAAAAACCTCGCGGGTCTTGAAGTCCCGCGAGGTTCATTCGTCATGCTCAGGTTGTTTCGGCACCAGCGCTGCCCGGCGTAGCGCATCGTCGCCGAAGCGCTCGCGGATGTCGTCAATCGTTTTGTCGAGTCGTTCCTTCCGCTCGTCAGTCGCATCGAAGAAATTGAGTTGATGTCCGCCCGCGAGATTCGTCGCACGCACGCCGAGCAGACGAACCTTGCGCCCGGCTTTCAGCGTGACCTCAAGCAGTTCCGCCGCCGCGCGATACACATCGCTCGCGCTGTTGGTCGGCTGTGCCAGCGTGCTTTGGCGAGTGATCGTTTCAAAATTCGTCCAGCGCAATTTGATCGCAACGGTGCGCGCATGCAGCCCTTCGTCGCGCAGGTCGCGCGCAACCTCTTCGCAGAGTTCGAGCAGCACGCGCTTCAATTCATTCAGATCGCCGATGTCCTTGACGAACGTCGTCTCGCGGCTGACCGATTTGGTCTCGCGCGTCGTCTCGACCGCGCTCGTATCAATGCCGTGCGCCTTGCGCTGCCAATCCTCAGTCCATTTGCCGAACACGCGCTCCAACTTTTTCAATGGCGCATGCTGCATGTCGCCAATCGTCTTGATGCCGAGTGCTTGCAGCGCCGCCGTATTCTTGGGACCCACGCCCCACAACTCTTTGACGGCCAGCGGCGCGAGAAATTTTGCCTCGTCGCCCACGCGCACGTCGAGCAAACCGTTCGGCTTGCCCTGATTGGATGCAATCTTGGCGACCAACTTACTGCTGGCGACGCCGAGCGTGCAGCTCAAGCCTACTTCGTCGCGAATGCGCCGCTGGATGTCCGCCGCGAGCGAGCGCGCATCGGACCACGCGTGCACACCCTCACTCGCATCGAGAAATACTTCGTCCACCGAGACCTGCTCGACGGGACAGCCATACTCGTGGACGACGTGCATGACGCGCTGGGAGTAATCGCGATAGACGCCGAAGCGCGGCGGAGTGCGGATGGCATGCGGGCACAATTGCAGCGCGCGGCTCATCGGCATCGCCGAGCGCACGCCGAACTTGCGCGCCGCGTAACTGCATGACGACACCACGCCGCGCTCGTCCGGCTTGCCGCCGACGACGATGGGCTGTCCGCGCCACTCGGGGTGCAGCAATTCTTCGACCGATGCATAGAACGCGTCGAGGTCGAGACATAAAATGATGCGCGCACTCATGTCGCGTACAGTTGATTCTCCAAATCGCGCGGCAGCATCCGCAGCACACCATCGTGAATCGGATACGCGCGCTGACAATGCAAACAGCGTAAGCCGCTGTCATTACGCGCGAAGGATGCTGACGTGCAGTCCACGCACATCAACCGCTCCTGAAAATTCTTGCTGATGGGTTCGCCGTCTCGCTTCGCGCAGAGTCCTTTCACGTTGCCGCCAATCAGTCCGGCCAGTTGGGTCGTGAATGCTGATGCGTGCAGGTTGGTGTGGATGCGCGCGTAGCGATTCACTTGTAGATCAAGAAGGGTAAATGGCTGCAAAGCCTCGCGCCAGCTTGACAGATCGAAGCGTGCTTCGGTGATGCCGCTCCGTCGCTCGGATGCGCCGTCGTCCCAGAATAATTTTTCGACGCGCATACAAGCGGCGACGCGCTGCACGCGCGTGGGCGGATGCGATAGCAATCGTCGGCCGCGCAGCCGTCGCCGCAGCCAACTGTCCATCGGCTCTTCGTCAAAGAAAAAATGACCGCCGCTGCCGAGCACGCGATAGCATTCGCCGATCACGGGCGCAGGGTTGGCGAAGTGGTGCAGCGTTTGATAGGCAAAGGCGAACTGGAAAGTGTTGGGCAAAAACGGCAGATGATGCGCGTCGCAGCAGATCACGAGCGGCGCGCGCTCATATTGCAGCAGCCGCAGCATGAACGGTGTGTCGCGCAGCGCATCGTGGCTGATGTCGGTCGCCGCGCCGTCCGCGCCAAGCGCATTCGTTAGCGCGAGACTGCGCTGCACGTGACCCGCGCCGATTTCCAGAAACGGACGGAACGCGACACCGCGCGCGCGCAGCCACTCGAAATCGGCGAGCGTCTTGCGCACGTTCTCGACGTGCCACGTGCCGAGCGCAGCGTTGTTGAACAAGCGTTCGCCGAAGCGCGGACGTTTCGTCTCGGCGCGCTTGGCGTCAACGCTCTGCATGGGGGAATTCATTACGCGCGGCGAGTGAGGGAACCTTGGGCACCATCGCGCCGACATGGATTTCGTCGCGCGGCGCAGTTGGGCACTCACTAACGGCGTCGGCGGCCTGCGGGTTGTTCTGGCGGAGGAGGCGTGCGCTCTGTCGTCGTGATGCCGTAGTGACCGTGATACTTGATTTGCGTAATGACACCTTCTTCGCGCTCGAAGCGGACGAGCAGCACACCGTCCTCAATTGCGTACGCCAAGTTGTGCACGAACACGTGCGTCAGGTTCCGCTGCGATTGCACGCTCGGATTCGCCATGTACGCGACCTCGGCATCGTACAACTCGACGAGGTCGGCTAGGATGAGTGATTGATTTGATTCCATCTCAACCTTCACGAACGTGGATCAAGGACGCGTCCGACAAACGGGATCGTACCCGTTGCGCTATCGCGAATGAGGAAAATAAACGGACGATGCAATGTCAAAGCGGTCGGCATGGATGCCAATTCGGTCACCACAGCGGTTGCAGCGGCTGCCTCGGTGCCCAGTTCGTCCACCGAGACAAATGCTTTGTGGACGACGTGTGCAATGTACAGATCTGTTGCACCGGTCATTCCTGAAAGGTCCGCGCGGCTTGAGTCGAACGCGTCGCTCATGCCCATGCTGCTCAACGTGTCCTTCAGGTTCAGACCCGCATCGTAGTGGAATTTCGGCATTGTCACGATCACCTCGCCCGATTTGAGCGCGCGCACGATGGTGTCAACGCGTTCAGCTGTTAGCGATTGCTCGAAGGATGCGAATTGGCCTTGCGCGGGCAGCAGTATTAGCATCTGCATGCGGTTGCCCTTGTATGCGATTTCAGCCGCTTCATAGTCGCTGCCTTTCGCATACAGCGTCGGCGCACGGCGCGACATCATCGGCACATTGACGGCACTGCCGTCGAGCAGCGTGAACTGGCCATTGCGTGTACCGCGTGTGAATGGGACGTCCCAATCTGCTTTGAAGTAGATCGCGTTCATCAGGACGAGCCGTGTCGTCTCAGTGAGAATGCCCTGCGCTAACAGTTCCTTGATTTTTCCTTCCGTCTTGTCGCTGACCCATTGATTTATCCACTGGCGTGACTGCTCACGATTTGTCCCGTTGACAAAATCCGCCAGACGTAGGCCCGCGCCATAATTTTCGGCGAGCGTGTCGAGAAACTCGGGCCGAAACGTGAAGCCCTGCTGTCCCCACAGTGAGGTGGCGATGTTGAGCTTGAAATCAATCGTGCTGCTCAGTTTCCAATCGAGCGCATTGAACGCGGGGTGCAGTTGCGCTTGTGGCATGAAGTGCAGCGTGCTCGCCATCTGCCGCTCGGTGTTGGTCCGTGCGCCCGCGTAAGTCATGGCGAGTGCGAGCGAGATGCTATAAGGCGAATAGAAGAGATTGCCCTGACTCGTGCGAATAGCGAGATACAGGTCGAACGCGAATGCATTGTTACCCGCCGTCAGCGTAGCGACTTGCTCACTCATCACGCTCGGCGCATTTAGGCGTGGCTTTGCCGACTGCGCCAGTACGACAGCATCAGGTGGTATGAGTGGGGCAGGTGGAGGAAGTGTGGGTGAAGGAATAGACGGTGCAATCGTTGACGGCGACTGTGTGGCTGGCGACGCGCAAACCGCGAGCAATGTGATCAGGAGAAACGCGCGAAGAACATGAATAGTGAGTTTCACGATCACTCCTCAACCTGGATTACATACGCGCAATTCGAGGACGCACAAATTGCCCGCAAAGTTCCGGTGATGGTAGAGCAATCCACGGTTGAGTGATCTCAAGTTGTGCGAGGGTATCATAGATTTTGTGTAAATGGTCATCACTCAGATAATCCGAAAGAAGGAGAATAGCGATGACCATCCGACCGGAACTGTTAGACGAACTACTGAAAGAGTATCAGAAGCCTGAAGATCTGTTGGGCGAAAC
>JBBPZQ010000164.1:0-18695 GCA_038198935.1 Anaerolineae bacterium | reverse complement strand
CGTCAGCGAAACGATTAAAATACTTCCGCAAACACTTGACGCGAATTTAATTGCACCACTCGTGCGCCGTCTCACCGCGCTGGGGCGCGTTCATCCAGCGAACGCGCCACTCCCGTCAGCCTAACTTGGCGAAGGTATTGAAACACTTGACGCGAATTTAATTGCACCACTCGTGCGCCGTCTCACCGCGCTGGGGCGCGTTCATCCAGCGAACGCGCCACTCCCGTCAGCGGAACTTGGCGAAGGTATTGCTAACGATACATGGGCAGTTTGCATCTCAAACTCGGTGCTCAATCACGCTAAATACTTTTGAAAGCGTTGCAACAAATGTGGTGGGATGCGACCACTGATGGTCGTGCCACCATTACCGAAGTTTTCGTCTTCGATATCTCCGTGCTCGTGGAACAGTGAGACAAGTTCACCCGCGCTAAACGGCAAGCGAACCGTCACGGCGGGCCATTCCTCTTCGAGCGCGCCCTCCACCGTTGCCAGCAGCGTCTCGATGCCCTCGCGCCGTGCAGCCGAAATTTGAACGCCATCTGTAAATACTTCGCACAAATCTTGCTGCTCGCCCTCGAAGGCGTCCATCTTATTTAAGGCTGTCACGATGGGTTTCTCGTCCACCTCTAACTCTGTCAACAAGGTCTGGACGGTTCGCGCCTGCCCGATGACGTTGGGATGCGTCGCATCCACGACGTGCAGCAGCAAGTCCGCTTCGTTGATCTCTTCAAGGGTTGCGCGGAATGCAGCAACCAGTTGCATAGGCAATTTCTGAATGAAGCCGACGGTATCGGTGAACAACGCTTCATGACCCGATGGTAACTCAACACGCCGCGTTGTCGGATCGAGCGTTGCGAACAATTTGTCTTCGGCGAGCACGTGCGCATTTGAAAGTGCGTTCAACAATGTGGACTTGCCGGCATTCGTGTAGCCGACGATGGCGACGACGGGCACATTGTTGAGTTCGCGTTTCTGACGGTACTGCCGGCGATGCGTGCGGACATGCTCGAGTTCTGTCTTCAAGTGACTGATGCGCGCGCGGATGTCACGGCGGTCAATTTCCAACTGTGTCTCACCTGGCCCGCGCAAGCCCACGCCCACACCCGACACGCCGGAGCGACCGCCGCCTGCGCTTCCCTGCCGTGCCAAGTGCGTCCACATGCGCGTCAGGCGCGGTAAGCGGTACTCGTACTGAGCGAGTTCGACTTGGACTTGACCTTCTTTGGTGCGCGCGTGCTGCGCGAAGATGTCGAGGATGAGCGCGGTGCGATCAATCACTTTTGATTGCAGCGCTTCTTCGAGTTCGCGCTGTTGGCGTGGCAGTAACTCGTCGTCAGACACCAGCACGTCGAAGTCCAGTTCGCGCTTCCACGCGATCACCTCTTCGAGCTTGCCCTTTCCGACGTAGGTGTTCGGATGCGCTGATTCCAGTTTCTGCGTCGTCTGCCCGACGACGTCTAGACCCGCCGTCTTACACAACTGCGCGAGTTCGTCCAACGAATCCTGCAAATGGAATCCGTCGTGATGGCCTTTCAGTTCGACGCCGATTAAAAACGCGCGTTCTTTCGGCGCGTGCGTTGGATATAATGCGTTCTTCATTTTTTCAGTAACCACCTCTGCATAGTGCGCCCAACTTTTTCCATGCTGTCTGCGCTGATTTTATCACAGGTGTCTTGCAGCGTGTGCCAGTATGGATAGTCAAAATCAATGATGTCAACGGCGCGATAACCGCGTAGCAAGAATGGCGAGTGATCGTCTTCCATTGAATATTTGACCTGCGGGATAAAGTTTTGCTGATAGCCCAGCGCCGCCGCTTCGGCGAAGATAGCTTGTTGGATTGGCTGATCAGAATTGCCTTCGTAATAGATTTGCAGATCGCGGTCGCCTATCATATCGAGTATGACGACGCCATCAGGCTTGCGCGTGAGCGACGCCGCCAAATGATCTGCGCCTACGGAAAATGGCCAACCCTCGATGCCACCCCAATCCTCAGCATCGAAGAATGCAAACCAGACTTCGCGATTGAGGTTGGCTGGCAGCACGCGCGCCAGTTCGAGCAACACTGCTACACCGCTCGCGCCATCGTCAGCGCCGATGATGGGCGCGGTGGGATCGTTCACATCATTGTCCGCGTGCGGTCGCGTGTCGTAGTGCGCGCCGACTATCACTAGACTTCCCTGCCCTCGCTTGCCGATCACGTTGCGGATCGGCGTACCGCGAAAGGTGAACTCTTGCGTCTCGACAGTCCAGCCAAAAGATTTCAGGTTGTTGATAATGTAGTCGCCCGTCTTGCGGCCCGCTTCAGTCCCCGTTGGACGCGGTCCCATGTCGCACTGCGCTTGCGCAAGTCGCATTGCCGATGCGCCGTCGAAGTTTTGTGGCGTTCTCGATGGAGCAGCTGGTAATGCGGGTTGACTTAGGAATGCAAGAAAAGTAATGGTGACGAGGAGTGGAATCGTGAGTAGGAGCGCGGTCAACTTTCTTGAGGAAACTTTCATTTAGTGGATTTGGGATAGTTGTAATGCCTACGCGATGATGGCGATAACCGACTTTGCAACTACACAAAAGCGTCAAGTCTGTGCCTGACTAGAGGAATAAACTCAGCGGCGTTTGCATCAGTCGCTTCACTTCTTGCAGAAAGCGCGCACCTTCAGCGCCATCTGTCACACGATGATCGGCCGAGAGCGTCATCTTCATGCGCCAACCAATGCTTAACTCGCCGTTCTCGACGACCGGCATTTGCTTGGCGGTGCCGAGCGCAAGAATCGCGGCTTCCGGTGGATTGATGATCGCGACGAAGTGCTCGATATCAAACGGGCCCAAGTTACTGACGCTGAACGTGCCTGGCGTCAAATCGTCGCGGCTCATCTTGCCTGAGCGCGCGCGCTCGGCTGCCGCGCGCACCTCACGCGCAATCTGCGCGACCGACTTCTGCTCGCAATTTGCGATCACGGGCGTGAGCAAGCCGCCCTCAACTGCGACGGCAATGCCAATATTCATCGTCTCGTGATACATAAGTTTGTCGCCACCGAACGACGCGTTGAGACTGGGAAATTTTTTCAGCGCGAGCGCACACGCTTTGATGACGAGCGTCATCGGCGACACGCGCAGGTCGTCCGCTTTGCCCGCTTCGTTCACCTGATTGACAAGCGCGATGGCTGCCGCCATATCTACATCCGTCGTCAGATAAAACTGCGGAATGGGTCCCTTGCTCTCAGCCATGCGCCGCGCGATGGTTGCGCGCATCCGACTGAGCGGCTTCTCGCCGCCCGCGACCATCATCGGTTGCGGTGTGAGCGACGGCGCAGGCTGCGGTGCGGGTGCCGTCGGCTGTGTTGCCTGATGCGCCTCAACATCTTCTTTGGTAATACGCCCGTTAGGACCGCTGCCCCTCACCTGCTGCAAATCAATGCCTATCTCAGCTGCCATGCGCTTCGCAAGCGGCGACGCATCAATTCGTGCAGCGCCGCTTTTCACCGCAATATTCGCACTATGTTCATCCGCCTGCCCCGCCGTCGTCGGTTGTGAGGGTGTCGAGCCGCGCTTTTGATCGGTTGACGGCGGAGGCGGCGGCATTTGTCGCGTTGGGTATGGCTTCTCGCTCGGACCATCTTGCTTCGCTGTCGTCACGACTTTCTCTTCGTGAGCCGGTGCCCTCTCCTTGTCCCCTGCCGCAACGATCTCGCCGACTGATTCGCCAACGAGCACATCGCCGTCATGCACCAAAATTTTTCCCAGCACGCCATCTGCGTCGGCTTCGACTTCAACCGTAGCCTTGTCGGTTTCGATCTCCAGCACCGGCTCGCCCTTGCGCACGGCGTCACCTTCGTTCTTCAGCCAGCGCACGACTTTGCCCGACGACATATCGAAGCCGAGTTTCGGCATGATGATTGCTGTTGCCACGTTTCGCTCCGCGAAAAAGTGTCAAGTGTCACGTGTCACGTGCAGTTGATACATGACACTTGATACATGACACTTCACTTTCACTGCACGAGTTCCTTTGCCGCACGCACAACATCGCCGACGGTTGGGATCGCCATCGCTTCGAGATTTTTTGCATACGGCATCGGCACTTCGACACCCGCGCAGCGCACGATGGGCGCATCAAGATAACCGAATGCCTGCTCATAGACCTGGCACGCGACTTCCGCGCCGATCCCATAAGTGCGCCAGTCTTCTTCGAGCATGACTGCGTGATTCGTTTTCATGAACGAGCGGATGATGGGATCCATGTCGAGTGGGCGCAGCGAGCGCAGGTCTAGTACCTCCGCGCTGATGCCTTCGCCCTCCAATTTATCTGCCGCCTCGAGCGCGACGTGCACCATGCGCGAGTAGGAGATGATTGTAACGTCGCTGCCTTCACGCTTCACGTCGCTTACGCCGATCGGCACGGTGTAGTCGCCGTCCGGCACCTCCCCTTTGATTGGGTAGAGCAGACTGTGCTCAATGAACAAGACCGGATCGTCATCGCGGATCGCTGCTTTGAGCAATCCTTTGGCATCGTAAGGTGTGGCCGGCATGACGACTTTCAGACCGGGCACGTAGGCGAACAATGATTCGAGCGACTGCGAGTGCGTCGCGGCCAGCTGTCTTCCTCCGCCGCCGACGGCGCGCACGACGAGCGGCACCTTCATTTGGCCCGCGAACATGTAGTGCAGCTTAGCGGCGTGATTGATAATCATGTCGGATGCAAGCAAGCCAAAATTGATCGTCATCAATTCGCACACGGGACGCAAGCCGCCCATCGCGGCGCCGATGCCTGCACCGATGATGATGCCCTCGGAGATCGGGGTGTCTTTGATGCGCGTGTCACCAAACTCTTTCAACATGCCCTGCGTGACGGCATACGAGCCGCCCCACACGCCGACTTCCTCGCCCATGATGAATACGCGCTCATCGCGCAGCATCTCTTCGCGCAATGCATCTTTGATCGCGTCACGATACGTGACTTCTGCCATATATGCTCCAAGTGTCTTGTGTCATGTGCTATGTGTCATGTAAAAGCGTACCTCTTGGCCTGCAACGCGGCTAATGCCTTCCATTCGGACTCGCATACACATGCTCGTACAGCGCCTCTGCGGTCGGCACGGGACTCTCGTCGGCAAAGCGCGCGACGTCTTCTATCATTTGAGACATCGCGTGGTCAATCTCTTCGAGCTGCCCTTCGTCGAGCACGCCATCTGCTTCGAGGCGTTTGCCGAACGCAAGAATCGGATCGCGCAGACGATAACGCTCGACTTCCTCTTTAGCACGATAGCGTTCGGGGTCGCCCATCGAGTGGCCAGGGAAGCGATAGCACATCGCTTCGACGAAGTATGGTCCCTTGCCTGACCGAACGTGATCGGCGGCCTGCTGCGTCGCCTCATACATCTTTAGCACGTCCATGCCATCCACGCGCACCGCCGGAATGTTGTACGCGCACGCTTTCTCCGCCATGCTGGCCACCGCCGACGCGCGCTCGACCGAGGTGCCCATTCCATACAAATTGTTTTCGCAGATGTGTAGGATCGGAAGTTTCCAAAGGGCCGCCAAGTTCAGCGCCTCGTGGAAGTAGCCGATGTTCGTCGAGCCCTCGCCATAGAAGCAAGTCGTGATGCGATCTTCTTCGAGATATTGCGATGAGAGCGCAAGGCCCGTTGCCAGCGCAATGTGTCCGCCGACGATGCCATAACCACCCCAGAAACCTTTGCTCACGTCCGCGAGGTGCATCGAGCCGCCTTTCCCTTGTGAGACACCAGTCGAGCGGCCCAGCAATTCTGCCATCAAACGATTTGGATCAAGGCCGCGCGCAATGGCATGGCCATGATCGCGGTAGTGCGTGACGATGTAATCTTGCGGCTCGAGCGCGGCAATCGCGCCGACGCCGACTGCTTCTTCCCCGATATACAAGTGCAGGAAGCCGCCAATTTTGCCCTCGCGATAAAATCCCGACGCACGGTCTTCAAATTTGCGAATTAGGACCATCTGACGATACATCTCGATCAAACGGTCCTTGCTGAGGTTCATACACTGCTCCTAATCAATGGCCAACCAAACAGTGATTATAAACACAATCACCTAAAGCCGAAAGCGGCGAGCGACGAGCGACGAGCGACGAGCGAGAGGTCGAACACCAAATCCTAGCTCGTCGCTTCATCCTGTGCCACGCCACGAACCTGCAACTATGCTGAAATGCATTTCACCGAGGGAATTCGCTCATCGCGAATTATTTGTCGGTGACGACTTCCGCCACGGGTTCGCTCAATGCGGCCACGCGCTTGGCGAGCGTCACGGTCGCGACGACGATGCTGAACACTTCCGCCCAGCTGAGATTACTGACAGCCTGCTTCACCGACTGCTGATCGGAATACGAGCCGCGCATCCGTGTGACCATCACCGCCGCGCCGCCGGCGGCCGTGCCGAGAATCATGCCCAACAAAATGATGCGACCCTCTTTTGTATCCATGGCTCACTCCTGATGTTTGAGATTACTCGTGAATTGATTCCAATACGTCTTCACACGCTCGGATGCGCTGGCGGTGACGATAATCGGCTTGGCGACCAATTCCGATGCGCGTTGTGTCGCGCGATTGACGCGATAAAAATAGAAGCGCGTCAAATGGAAATATGGCACGCTCTTGCGCTTCAATATGCGCAAGCCCTTAATGGAAAAAAACGCCAGCACGCCGGGCAACAGCGCGACACCGAAACAGGCGAGCACACCGCTGCACAAAATGAGATTGCGTCCAGCCGCGAGCCACTCACGAACGTCCGGAGAAATCATACAGCGACTCCTTCGCGCACCTGCTGGAGCGCGACAATATTTAACTCAAGACAGCTCACGTCGAGCAGCGGCGGCAACTCGCGCAGCAAGGCTTGCTGCGCTTCAGAATCGTGCGCGACTAATTGCGCGCAGCCATCGCCTTGCGAGCCAACACCTTTCCCTCCCCAGCTCAGTTCGCGTACCAATGGATGCGCAAGCACGTCGTGCAACTTTGGTGCGGACAATTCGTCGGCAGAGGCGGGCGCAACCTGCCGATCAAAAATCTGCTGAGCTTCGCACATCAATTCACCGAGCCTCTGTGCGTCGCCGCCTTCGAGCGCAGAGTGCGCTTGCGAGACGATCCGTTTGTTCTGTGTGCCAAGCGCATCGCGCACTTGCGCGCCGATGGGCGACTTACTCACGAATGCACAGTTGAGGTCATGCAATATTTTTTTGGTGTCTTTGCCGCGCTGTAAGTCAACGATTACGAGATGCATTGGCGCGCGCGGCGCGACAGGTTCAACGTGCATCTGCTCACCGTCGAATACAAGCGAGACGGGCACACTGCCGTAAGCGCATACTTGGTCGAGCCGACCACACTGCGAGCCTGTCAAAATCTCGCCTTGATATGCGCACTCCATTTCGTCGCGTGTACTTAGTTCAAGCGCATACAATTGATTGAACGCACGCGCGGCCAAAACACAAATCGCGGCGGAGGAGGACAGGCCTTTCCTTAGTGGCAAATTCATTCTGGTTGTTTGGATAGTGATATTGCCTATGCGATAATGCTCGCGCATGTGCAACGCGACCCCAGCCACGTATGCATAAAAGTTTTCGCTGTGCGCAACCGCGCCGAGACGATCCGCCGTGAATGGGATTGCGAGCGGGATGAGGTCGTCATCTACCGCGCGCGAGTCCACGATGAGTTGCGAATCGTTGCGTGCCACGCGCGCCGTGATGCCTTGTGTCGTGCCGACCGCGAGACAATAGCCAGCGGTGATGCTCGCGTCGAGTGCACGATAGACCCCAGCCCAATCCGAGTGCTCGCCGAATAAACACAGGCGGCCAGGCACAAACAGCTCGCGCGCGCTCAAAGGATGCGCTCGAATTTTCTTAAGATGCGATACCGCTCTGGGCAAATCTTTTCAAGCGGCTCGAAGTCGGGTTCGGCATCGACGCCGAGCGAGTCGGCCACGCGATTGATGTAGTTGAAGTATGCCGTGATGTGGACGATGTCCAGAATGTCTTCGTCGCTGAAGCCGCACGCGCGCAACTCGTCGAGATCGCTCGGCGTCGTCGCGCTCGGCGTGCGCGTGGACTTTTCGGCGAACTCCAACATCGCGCGCGTCGGCGTGTCAATTTTGGCTCGTCGAAAATCGCTCTTGATGGCTTGCACCAACTCGTCGTCGTGACACTCTTCACGGAGGTCGTGTGCGTGCGACTCGATTCAGTAATAACAATCGTTCACGCGCGAGACGACGACCGCGATCATTTCTCGCTGTGCGCGTGAGAGACCCGATGCGCCGTGCATCAGCGTCTTGTATAACTGAATGGAGGTGCGCAGCAGTTCGGGCTTGAGGCTCATGCTGGACACGATGTTCCACACTTTGCCGGCGCGCTCAATCGCCCCATCATAATGGCGCTTCAGTGCGCCGCTCGCCTCTTCGACTTTGACGGTCTTGATCCACGCCATCACATGCCTCTATTCAAAAGTATAACACAGGAAAAACGCCAACAACCAAGAGCCAACTGCGTTCATCCACGCATAGCGCTAACCCACACGTTCGACCTTGCGAGCGAAGTTCCATTTACTCGCGCTGCTTCGCGTTCGTTACGGAGTGTTTGGGATTGGATGTTGGTCGCACGCAGTTGTTTTCACATGATCTCGATCTCGTAATCGAGCACAAGCGCATCCATGCGTGCGTGTTCGAGACTGTCCACGACTTTCGTGAGCAGTCCGTGAACATATGCCTGATCGTTCGATACGGTCACGACGCCTAGCGTGGCGACCTGCCACTTGTCTTGCTCGCCCACTTCGGCGACGGAGACGTTGAACGATTCGCGCAACTTCGCCATGAGCGATTGCAGCACACGGCGCTTGCCCTTCAGGTCGTGATTGGCCGGAATCGAAAGTTGTATCGTGCACACGCCGACAACCATGCGCTGATTTTAGCACGGCGGGCGTTGTCATGCTAGAATGTGTGATATAATGTCGCATGTTGGCAGGAGACGAATTTGAACCAGCAAGAGTACAGCGCGCCGACTCACGTATCGTTGGATGTAGAGAATAGCCCCGATCCCATCGGCGAAACCTTATCCCAACCGCAGCCTTCCACATGGAGCAGCCTTCGCTCGTTCATCCGCGAGACCCTCGAAACAATTGCGCTCACACTGATTATTTTCGTGGTCATCCGCGCGGGTGTGCAGAACTTCCGCATCGAAGGCTACAGCATGGAGCCGAACTTCCACGATGGCCAATACTTATTGGTCAGCAAGATTGATTACATGCTGCATCAGCCTGAGCGCGGCGACGTCATCATCTTCCAAGCGCCAACCAACCTAGAACGTGACTTCATCAAGCGCGTGATCGGACTGCCCGGCGAGACGATCGAGATCCGCGAAGGGCGCGTATTCATCAACGGACAGCCGTTGCCACAAAACTATCAGACCAATGCAGGCACGTATACCTACGGGCCCGCGAAAGTTGGCGAGCAAGAATTGTTCGTGCTCGGCGACAACCGCAACAATTCGAGCGACTCGCACTCGTGGGGCATGTTGCCGCAGAAGGACATCATCGGCAAGGCGTGGATTTCGTATTGGCCCCCGCAGCAGTGGTCTGTCATCCAGACGCCATCGTTCGCCACGGCGGAACCGGCACAGCCGGCCAATTCGTCAGTCTCACCTGCAACCAGCACCCCGCGCTCTTCCTATCCCGTTCCATATCCATCCTATTGAGAGCCGATGATTTCGGAAAACGAAGTTCGGCAATTAGTACGGCAAACCGTCGAGCGGCTGATCGCTAGCGCACCGCGCTCCTCAACACTTGCGTCAACGGCGACACCGATTGCGCGCACACCCTCTCGCACGTCGCGCATAATCTTTCAAGAAGATGTGCACGCCGTCGCCGAAGGTGGCACGCTCACGATTCCACAGGGCGCACGTCTCACTCCGCTCGCACAAGAATTGATTCTTCAAAGAAAAATTAAAGTCGTCACCAACCAAGCAGCCGACAATCAAACTACACATTCCTCCACAATCGCGCTCGGCGCCGATCACGGTGGCTTCGCGCTCAAAGAAACGCTCAAACCGTATATCGCCGAACTCGGTTTCAAGCCAATAGATGTCGGCACGAACAGTGCGGAGTCGGTGGACTACCCCGACTTCGCGTACTCCGTCGCGCAGATGGTGGCGGATGGGCGCGCGTGGCGTGGCATCATGATTGACGGCGCGGGCATCGGCTCGTGCATGGTCGCCAACAAAGTGCCCGGCGTGCGCGCGTCAATGTGCTATGATGTATCGTCGGCATCGAACGCGCGCGAGCACAACGACGCCAACGTGCTCACGCTCGGCGGCACACTGATCGGCGCGAACCTCGCCAAACAGATTGTCAAGACGTGGCTCACGACCGAGTTCGGCGGCGGTCGTCACGCGAAGCGGGTGAATAAGATTGTAGAAGTGGAACAGCGGTATCTGAAGAGGTAGGTGCCGACGTGGCTCAGTTCTCTAAAGGGACACTCATCAGTGCCTTAATCATGGTTTGGTTTGCCAGCCTCGCTCTATGTGCTTTGAGCAGCGCTATCATACACTTTGGCATCATTACACCACCTAGTCTTAGCTGGCAGGTCGGCACACGGCTCTATCATTTGGAAGTTGTGGACTCGGAATGTTTACCGTACATGGACTGTCTGTATCATTCACGCGTGCACACATCTTATACGCTGTGGACATTTCAGCGTATTATGAAACCCAACGAGGTCATCGAAAGCTTCCCAATCTTCTTTTCTATTCCGATTCGAGATTAGCGAAAAGAAAGTTTTGCCAGTGTGTCTGCCCTCATGTCACTTGATCATCAGCAAGTCGAACAACTCGTCGAGCGTATTACGAAGGAAGTGATGATCGCGCTCAACACGCAGGCTGCGTCGAAGCAGTCGGGACCCGCCATCTGCGGCGACTGTATGGGTCAGTGTGCGGTCGAGTGCGAGAAGGCGAAGACGATTATTGACGCCGGTGCGGGCCGCATCGCGCTCAGTCTGGGCGTCAAGCGCGATCCGTCGCAGGTGGCACACCTAATTGATCACACCTTGCTCAAGCCCGAAGCGACCGAAGATCAGATCGCGCAGTTGTGCTACGAAGCCAGGAAGTTCAACTTCGCAGCCGTGTGCGTCAACCCGAACTGGGTGAAGTTATGCAAGCAGTTGCTGCAAGGCTCGCCCGTGAAGATCGCCACGGTGGTCGGCTTCCCGCTCGGTGCGCACGCAACTGAGACGAAAGTGTTCGAGACAGCGCAGGCGATCAAAGACGGCGCGGACGAGATTGACATGGTGCTCAATATCGGCGCGCTCAAGTCGGGCGACTTTCAGATCGTCGAGCGCGACATTCACGCCGTCGTCGAAGTCGCGCACACGCTCGGCGCGATCGTCAAGGTCATCATCGAAGCGGCACTGCTCAACGACGACGAGAAGATCAAGGCAAGTGAGTTGTCCAAAGCGGCTGGTGCAGACTTCGTGAAGACCTCGACAGGATTCGGGCCAGGCGGCGCGACCGCGCACGATGTCGCGCTGATGCGCAAAGTCGTCGGTCCGAGCATCGGCATCAAGGCCGCAGGCGGCATCAAAGATTTGAAGTCGGTAGATGAGATGGTCGCTGCCGGCGCAACGCGCATCGGCGCGAGCGCCGGTGTGAAGATCATGCAAGAGGCAAGCGGAAATAGCCAGTCGGCGGTACCCAGAAATCTTCGTAGTGAGATCGCCTGACGACTGACGAGTGACGACTGACGACTGGAGACAGACTTTGGCTGTTGACCTTCGTTCATATGTTTTCCTCGACGCGTTGCAACCACAATATGCGGCGTTTCTGGGCACGGTTGCGCAGGGCTTCCTGCCACTCGCGGGCGAGGCGTCGCTGTTCGTCGAGATTTCGCCGGGCATCGAGATCAATCGCATCACCGACATCGCGCTGAAGGCGACGAACGTCCGGCCCGGCATGCAGATCGTCGAGCGATTGTACGGCGTGCTCGAAGTGCACTCGCCCAGTCAAGCCGAGACGCGCCAAGCGGGCCAAGCAATCCTCGACGCGCTCGAATTGAAAGAAGCCGATCGCTGGAAGCCGCTCGTGATGACCTCGCAGGTCATTCGCAAGATTGACAACCATCAAGCGCAGCTGATCAATCGCACGCGACACGGCCAGATGTTGATTCCCGGCCAGACGCTCTACATTCTCGAAGTCGAGCCGGCCGCCTATGCGTCGCTCGCAGCCAACGAGGCGGAGAAAGCAGCGGACATCAACATCCTCGAAGTCGTCGCGTTCGGCTCGTTCGGGCGCGTCTATCTCGGCGGCGAGGAGCGCGACATTGACGTAGGCTGGCAAGCGGCTGTCAAAGCGATTGAGAACATTTCAGGCAAGGAACGAACATCCTCACGAGGAGCATAAATTAATGGCACAAAACAAAATCCCACTTGACGCAAAGCGATTCGACAGCGCCATGACGTGGCAAGTCTATCTCGCGCAGATGGGCGATTATCGGGTACGGACGGAAGAAAATTTTGAGAAGTGCGTACTGAACGACGATGAGCGTGAGTTTTTTGCAAAACTCAATCAAGTGCCGTACGCGCTCATGATCGCGGAGAACTGGTGCGGCGACGTGCATCGCAACTCCCCGATGCTCGCGCGCATCATCGAAACGATGCCGAAGACCGAGATGCGCGTGCTGCTGCGCGATCAGAATTCAGATTTGGAAGATTGTTTTCTCAACAATGGCTATCGCTCGATTCCCGTGATCGCATTCTTCGACGAGAACTGGGATGAGTTGGGACACTGGATCGAGCGACCGTCGCGCGCCACGACCAAGTCTGCCGCCATTCGCGCGACGACGGTTGACGCCGCGCCCGTCGAACAGCGCGAAGCCGCCATCGCGCAATGGCGCCAGCAGATGAACAAGGCGTATGAAGGTCCTAACGGCTTGTGGCGCGACACGGTCAAGGAAGTGCGGCTGGTGCTGGAGACGCGATTGGGACTGCTGCCGAAGGAGTAGTTGCTAGTCGCTATTCTTTCGTCGTAAATCATTCGTCATTCCACAAAGCAACTCCACACTCACGACGAACGACGAATGGCGAACGACGAATTCAGGAGGAGATAATGGCAGAAGCACTAGGCATGATCGAAACGAAAGGGTTCGCGGCGATGGTCGAAGCCGCCGACGCAATGGTCAAAGCGGCCAAGGTCGATTTAGTCGGCTACGAAAAGATTGGCGGCGGCTACGTGACCGCCATCGTGCGCGGCGATGTCGCGGCCGTGAAAGCCGCGCTCGAAGCCGGCGTCAAGGGCGCGGAGAAAATCGGCGAGGTCGTGTCGGTGCACGTCATCGCGCGCCCGCACGTCAACATTGACACGGTGCTGCCGCTCGGCAGGGGCGAGCAGGCGAAAGCCGAAAAATAAGTGTCAGGTGCCAAGTGCCAAGTGTCATGCACTGAACCTATATGACACTTGACGCCTGATACCTGATCCGTTTTCGCGGAGCGCTTATGTTACTCGGTCGCGTAATCGGCACGGTCGTCGCCAGCCGCAAAGAAGAAAGCATGAGCGGGCTGAAGTTGCTCGTCGTGCGTCAGATGGATGTCGAGGGCAAAGACGCCAGCGCGTATGTGGTCGCGGTGGATGCCGTCGGCGCGGGCGTGGGCGAGATCGTCATGTTCGCCACCGGCTCGTCCGCGCGCCAGACCGAAGTGACGGACAAGCGGCCCTGCGACGCGGTCGTCATGGCTATCGTGGACGAGTGGGACGTGAACGGCGACACGAAGTTTCGTAAGACAGCAGCCGACGGCGAGTGGGCGTCGTAATGCAAAGGCTGGAATCAGACAGCCTTTGAGTTGGTGAATTATGTCCTCAACCGAAACTCCAGTCGAGTCAGCACCCGAACCTTCGGACTCAGCGGCAGACGCCACGCTGGCCGACGAGGTCGCGAAACATCTGGACGCCGCTGTTCCCAACATCTATAATCTGCACTGGGACGAGGCGTACTACCACCTCGATAAGATGCAGACCCTAGCAGCGAAGTTGGGCGGCGAAGCGGGTGCGTTCTTCGAGAAACTCGAAGGCATGATGCGCCTGATGGCGCAGGGTCTGAAACTTGGCGTTGTTGCCAAGCAGCAATCTGATTTCGCCAATGCGCTTGTGCCGCTGCATCAGGCGCGCGACATACTGCACGAGATTCCCGACATCTTTCCCGAATTCACCAAAGAGGACGGTTACGCGCAGATGCGCACCGGGTTGGAGATGCAGATCGTTAGCTTGCAATTGCGCATTGCATCGCAACTCGGCGACGCGCAGCAGGTGCAGACGCTCAGCGCACAGCGCGACGCACTGATGAACGAAATGCTCACGGCGCTCGGTGCTGACGATCCAATGCGCTTCTACTTGCAGGGTGTGCAAGTCTGGAACCGAGCCCTGCCGATCATCAGTGATACCACCAACGCGCTCGTGCGACTCGACCTCGAATCTGCCAAGCGATCGTTCACCGATGCCAACACCCTGCTGACGGAAGCCGATCAACTGTTTGCAAAGACGAACCCCGACACCGTTTTGCTGCAAGGGCCCAAGAATCTGCTTCACGCGCTTGCGCTAGTCTTCGGCGCGCGGGAGCGGCACGTCAACACGCTGTTCACGGCGATCACGGGCGACGTGACCAAGAGTGACATTGAGCAATTGCAGCAAGCCGACAGTCAACTGGCTGAGGGCGCGCGCTTGCTTAGTCAGCCGGGCGCATTGGCGATTGGCATGACGCCCGACGGTCTGGCTGACTTACTGCGCTCGTTCACGCTTCAGCGCGAGGTGACGCGCAATTTGCGCTTGCTGTGCGAGCGCAGCCTGACCCCCAAAGAAATCTCGCGCTCGGCCTCGCCGCGCATTCTGATCTATTTCATCGGCACGTTCGTCGTGATTCTGCTCGCGCTGCGCTGGACGGCGCTGATCAACGCCCTTGACGTGCCCGCTATCGGTTTTCTCGTGTTGATGTCGTTCGTGTCCAGTCTGGTCGGCACGTTCGGCTTCGAGGCGCTGCGTTTCCTGCCACTGTTTGAGAAGAGCGGCGATCTGTTCGTGAGTCTATTCGCGCCGAAAGTGAAGGCGTCGTAAGAGAAGGATGAAAAAGGATGAAAGGCGAAGGATGAATCTCAATCACTTTTTCATCCTTCCGACTTGATAAATCATGGCAAGTCAAGTATCCGATCAACAAGTAAATGCGGTCGTGCAGCGCGTGCTAGCCGAGTTGCGCGCGCTGCCGAACGTCGTCACACGCAGCAGCGTCCCCTTCCCTGCCCCACCGAAATTACAGGCGCAAGGTACGGCGCCGAGCGTGGGCGACGGCATCTTCGCCGACGTGGATTCGGCCGTGACGGCGGCGCGCCACGCGTACGAACAGCTCGAGCAAATGACGCTGGAAAAGCGCAGACAGATCATCGCCGCGATCCGCGCCGAGATGTTAGAGCATGCCGAAGAATTGGCGAAGCTTGCGCACAGCGAGACCGGACTAGGACGCTGGGAAGACAAACTCAAAAAGAACTTGTTGTGCGCGCAGAAGACACCGGGTCCCGAATTTCTCGAACCGATATCGTGGTCGGGCGATCACGGCCTGACACTCGTCGAGCGCGCACCGTATGGCGTCGTCGCCGCGATCACCCCGACGACCAATCCAACGTCCACGATCACCAACAACTCGATCAGCATTTTGTCGGCGGGCAACGCGGCTGTGTTCAACGTGCACCCGAATGCCAAACGCGTCTCGGCGTTTCAGATTCAGATACTCAATCGCGCCATCGTGCGCGCGGGTGGTCCCGCCAATCTGATCGCGGGCGTCGCCGAGCCGACCATCGAGAGCGCGCAGCAGTTGATGCGCCATCGCCTCGTGCGCATCCTGCTCGTGACGGGTGGGCCAGGCGTCGTAAAGGAAGCGATGCAAGCGGGTAAGCGCGCCATCTGTGCGGGGCCTGGCAATCCGCCAGTCGTCGTGGACGAAACTGCCGACATCGAGAAGGCGGGGAAGGACATCGTGTTCGGCGCGTCGTTCGACAACAATGTCATCTGCACCGACGAGAAGGAAGTCTTCTGTGTTGACAAAGTGGCCGATCAACTCAAAGCCGTCATGACGAAGCACGGCGCGTATGAACTGCGCGCGCATGAAATCCGCCGCCTTGAAAAAGTGATCTTCACGGAAATGGGCGCGCCCATGCAGCATGGCACGATCAACAAACACTACATCGGCAAAAACGCGGGCATCATTCTGAAAGAACTCGGCATCATGGTCGGCAACGACGTGAAATTGATTTTGGTGGATGTGCCCGTCGAGCATTCGCTCATCTGGACGGAGCAGATGATGCCGGTGTTTCCGCTCGCGCGCGTGCGCAACGTAGATGAAGGCATTGATCTGGCCAAGAAAGCCGAGCACGGCTTCGGTCACACCGCTTCGATGTTCAGCCGCAACATTGATCCGCTCTCGCGCATGGCGCGAGAGATCAACGTGAGCATCTTCGTCAAGAACGGGCCCACGCTCGCCGGCCTTGGCTACGGCGGCGAAGGCTTCACCTCGTTCAGCATCGCCAGCCCGACGGGCGAAGGGCTGACGACGTGCCGAACCTTCAGCCGCGAGCGACGCTGTACGATGATGGATCATTTTCGGATTGTGTGAAATGGACGCCCAGCGACTCGAACTTTTGCAAATTCTTTATCGCGGACTGACGCAGCTCGGCTATGGGCGCGCGCTCTTGCAGCACGAAGCACAGGTGCTCGACTTGATGCAGCGTGCGGTACGCGAACCTGATTTCATTGAAGCGCTGCGTGCTGACACTTATTCGACACTAAGCGAGAGCGGACTGAGCGATGTCGAAAAAGACACGCTACAGTTCATGGTCACCTGAGACTCTTGACTTGGAGAATTCGGCTAGGTTAGCCGACCACGTAATTTCAGATTTCAGATTTGGTCAGTCAATCTGAAATTTGAAATCTGATATTGTATGTCTGACGTTGCCCTCGGGCTTCTCGAATTCGACAGCATCGCGGTTGGCATTGCAGCAGGCGACGCGATGGTGAAGCGTGCGCCGATTGAGCGCATCACCGCGGGCACGGTGCAGCCGGGCAAATATCTGGTGATGATTTGCGGTGAGGTCGCCGACGTTCAGGAAGCGCTTGACGCAGGACGGCGCGTCGGCGAGAGTGCGCTGCGCGACGAAATTTTTTTGCCGCAAGTGGATCGCGGAGTCGCGAGTGCAGTCTCGGGTGTGCGGCGGCAAGCGAGCGGCGACGCACTCGGTATCATCGAAACGCGCTCGGCGGCGGCCGGCATTCACGCTGCCGACGCCGGCGTGAAGGGCGCGAATGTGACGCTGCGCGAACTGCGATTGGCGGATGGACTCGGCGGCAAAGCGTTCGTGCTTTTCAGCGGCACCATCTCTGATGTTGAGGCAGCAGTTGATTGCGCGGCGCAAGCCATCGCGCGCTCGCAGCAACTCGTGAAGCAAACCGTGATCGCGCAATTGCACCCTGAGATGGACGACAATCTGGCCGCCGACACGCGCTTCGGCATGAGAGCGCGCGGCGAAGCAAGTTGGTGATGAGGAGACCTCGCGGGTCGTCGAGGTCTGACATTGATGATCCTTGCACGAGTGATGGGCACGCTGGTCGCCACGATCAAGTACAAAGGACTTGAAGGCGTAAAGTTCTTGATCGTTCAGCCGCTCGACAAACAGTTAAGGCCGAAGGGTGAGGCTGTGGTCGCCGCCGACGGCTTAATGATGGCTGGTGTTGGCGAACTGGTGTACGTCATTGGCGGGCGCGAAGCCGCGCTCGCCTTGCGCGAGACGTTCGTGCCGGTTGACCATGCAATTGTCGGCATCGTGGACGCAGTGGAACGGAGCGTGTCGTGAAACTGGCGCGCGTCGTCGGCACCGTCGTCTCAACTATCTGCGCCGATGTGTATGAAGGCCGCAAGTTGCTGCTGTGCGATTTGCTCGACGAGCGAGAGGGCGAGCAAGGCGGCTACTTGATTGCCGTGGATGTGGTCGGCGCGGGCACAGGTGAGACGGTGTTGATCGTTGATGAGGGCAACTCGGCGCGGCAGGTCGTGAATCAAACCGACGCGCCAATCCGCGCGGTCGTCGTCGGTATTGTGGACGAGATAACGCTGACGTGATGGCTGACGAGATTCGACCTGCGCAGCCCCCGAAGTCACCGCTAGTTGCTGCACTGCTGAGTCTCATCTTGTTTGGCGGCGCAGGCCAGATTTGGCTCGGTCAGTGGCAGAAGGGCGTGTTGCTCATCGTCCTGAGTGCGTTCCTATTGTGGATCACGGGTGGACTGTGGGGCTGGTTCCTATTCATCGTCGGTGCACTTGACGCGCACCGTATCGCCAGCAAATTGAAGTACGGTGAAGCGGTCGGCCTGATGGAATGGTTTTGGAGCAAGTGAAATTTTGTCAAGCACATCGGTTTTTGATAGAATGTGAGTTGTTCGCCCCCATCGTCTAGTGGACTAGGACGCGGCCCTTTCAAGGCCAAAACCGGGATTCGAATTCCCGTGGGGGCACACGCCGAAGCCAACGAATTGGCTTAGAGCGTGTTTGGAAAATCGGTAAAATGGCGTGACGTGGGTAGAATGAGGTTATGACAACCCCAAGATTACCCTACGAGACTGATCTGAGCGAAGCCGAATGGCACCTGCTCGCTCCATTTGTGTTGGCCCCGAAAAT
>JBBPZQ010000163.1:0-10922 GCA_038198935.1 Anaerolineae bacterium | reverse complement strand
GCGTTTCTATCGCCCATGCCGCGACTGTGTTATGATGCATCTCGACCTCCTTCGGTCTACTGGGGTTTAGGCAACGCCAGTGTACCCGAAAGAGGTCACTTTTTCATCTCCTGTCAACCGACTTTGGAAAAGCCCTACAGGCAAAGAACCAATACACACCAGTCCGTCCGCCAGCGATGATCTCTGCGTGTCCGTATAGCCGTTGTTGGCTTTCGCACAACGTTAGCGGGAGATTTGACAATCCCCTGCCCTGCCGAGATAATGAAGCCATGCTCGTCAAAGTACGTCTGCTCGTTTGCCTGTTCTTGTTGCTGTCCGCCATCCCGCTCGGCGTCACCCTCGCAGCACCAGTGCCCTCTCCGCTCGACGATCTGCTTGCGCAAGGCGACGTGATGCGCGAAGGCGGCAATTATCCCGCAGCGATTGCCGCTTATCAGGGGCTGATCAATCAAGCGGGCGCCGCGCCGTCGTCGCAAGACTTGCCATTGAAGCGCGCGGCGCTCTATCGGCTCGCGCAAGTGTATGCGCTGGATTATAACTATGGCGCAGCCGCCGATACGTGGCAGAAATATCTTGATGTCGCCAACGACGATCCACGCCGTGCGCTGGGCATCTTGCAGCAAGCGAACGCCTTACAGAACAACAAAAACTATGTAGCCGCGTTTAATGCCTATCAGGCTTATCGCAAAGCCGCGCCGCCCAACGAATTGCTCGCGCCTTACGTCGCGCTCACGCTCGGGCAGGGCTATCGTGACGCGGGTCAACTCGCGCTTGCGATTCAAGAGTTTAAGAATGTCTTGGCTGCGCCCGGTCTGACCAAGAGCATGCGCGCGCTGAGCGCGCAGCAACTGGCGCAGGTGCAGATCCGCACGGGCGACGACGCGGGCGCGGTGTTGACGTTTGACGCCGCCTTGCAATACGCCGAAACCTCCAACACGCGCTCGCAACTCGATTTGGCTGCCGCGCGCGCGCTGATCGAATTGGGCCGTACCGACGAAGCGATCACGCGCTTGCGCCGCATCATCAGTAGTTCAACCGACGGCGACGCCGCGCCGCAAGCGGTCGAGTTGTTGAACACGCTCGCGCCAAAAGATTTCAACTACTACTATTCAGGCTTGGCGTACTATTACAACAAACAGTACGGCACCGCGAACTTCTGGTTCCAGCGTTTCTTGAAAGAGCAAGGCAACAGCGACCTCGCCTATTACTATTCAGCCAAAGCATACGAACTCGCCAATCAGCAAGATGCCGCCGTCAAGCAGTGGAGTGCGCTGATCCAAAATTATCCGACCAGCAGTAGGGTGACAGAAGCGCGCTTCGAGCGCGCGGACGATTATCATCGGTTGGGGCAGGATGCGGAAGCGATCAGTCAGTACACACAACTCGCCGCCGACTACCCGACGAGTCATTGGTCTGAAGACGGCTTGTTCGCGCTCGCCAAAATTTACGAAGATCAAAACAAGTGGGCTGACGCGGCGCGCACGTACGAGAAAACCCAGGCGATCAATGCGCGCGGCGCGCGTGCGGTCGAGGCACTGGCGCAGGCTGGCTTGGCACGCTATCGCGCCAATGATTTCGCTGGCGCGCGCGCGATCTTGGAGAAGATGGACGCGACCTATCCCGCGTCCTTGTGGAAAGCCAAAGGCTTGTTCTGGCTCGGCAAGACGCTGCAGCGGCTCGGCGACAACGCGGGCGCGAAGGCACGCTTCACGCAAGCGTTCCAAGTCAAACCCGACGACTACTACGGGATGCGCGGACTCGACGTAGCGCAGAATACGGTGCCACTCGGCAACGAACGCAAGAGCAATTACATCGTGCCGACGTCGTTCCCTGGCGACGTGCGCGAGATGGAACGCTGGCTGCGCAAGTGGGTGACAATTCCGATCCAAGACGATCCGCAGCCGAAGCACCGGCCGCTGCTGCTCACGCAAATCAAACCGATTTTCGCGGACGACCTGCGGCTCGCACGCGGCAAGCAGTTGATCGAGATCGGGATGATCAAAGAAGGCAAAGCCGAACTGAAAGACATCAGCGATCAATATAAAGACGACGCGCTCGTGCAATACCAACTCGGCTACGTGCTGCGCGATCTCGGCGCGTGGGACG
Source organism: Anaerolineae bacterium (assembly GCA_038198935.1). Taxonomy (GTDB): domain Bacteria; phylum Chloroflexota; class Anaerolineae; order JACRMK01; family JACRMK01; genus JBBPZQ01. The sequence continues at coordinate 8,816 of JBBPZQ010000163.1, read as the reverse complement.
TTTTGATTCGCGCGGGCTATCGCATCTTCTACGCCGCGCCCGAAGACGACTTGAACCTGACGCCCGATTACGTGCAGCGCATGGTCTATCCTACCCCGTATGGACCGATCATCGTGCAAGAGGCGCAGCGCAATGGCGTGGACCCGCTACTATATTTCGCGCTGACGTGGCAGGAGAGTCAATTCGATCCGACGGTCACCTCGGGAGTCGGCGCGCGCGGCTTGGGCCAAGTCATGCCATCCACCGGCGCACAGATTGCGAATGCGTTGAAGCAGGCCGGCTTCCAGACAGCCGATCTGTACAAGCCGTACATCGGCGTGAAGTTCGGCGCATACTACTTCGGCCGCCAATACGATTCGTTCGACAAAGACTACATGATGGCGCTCGCGGGCTATAACGGCGGACCGGGCAATGCGGCGATCTGGAAAGCGCCCGACGTGGACATCGCCGTCGAGAACGTGCGCTTCCAAGAGACACGCACTTACGTGCGCCGCATCTACCAGCACTACTGGTACTATCGCCACCTGTACGGCAGAGAACAGTTTTAAGTTTCACGGCGGCAGACGACAGACGGCTGACGGCAGGTCACTGCGATCAGTCGTCAGCTGTCTGCTGTCAATCGTTACGAGGAAACCATGCCCAACACATCACCGACCAAACTCTCAGCGTTCGTGCGCACACTGCGCCAAATGGCGGAATCGCAAGGCGTCGTGTCGCCGAGCGACATCAACAAACTCTCAAGCGCATCGCCGCAAGACATCGCCGATTTTCGCAGCGAGTGGTCGCGGATTGCGTTGGAGCGGCAGCGCGCGATTGTGAATGCGATGAGCGAAGCGAGCGAGTTGTCTGTGCATTCTGAGTTCAGCGATCTGTTCATTGTGCTACTCGACGACGACGACGAGTTCGTGCGGGCGAGCGCAGTGGACGGCTTGTGGGAAAATGAGTTGCCGAAGGTGGCGCGGCGCGAATTGCAAATGTTGCTGGAAGATCGCTCCCCGCTGGTGCGGGCGTCGGCGGCGGAGGGACTCGGTCATTTTCTGATGCGCGCGGAAGCAGGACGCCTCACAAACCCGTCCGCGCACACGCTGACGGATGCGCTGCTCACACGCTTCAACGACGCGCAAGAAGATTTGGACGTGCGCCGCCACGCGCTCGAATCGGTTTCCATTGCCAGTGACGAGCGCGTGTCGGATGTGATTGCCGAAGCCTACGACGACGACGAGCAGGCGATGCGCGCGAGCGCGGTGTTTGCGATGGGCCGCAGCAACGATCTGGCGTGGAGCGACATTGTCCTGCGCGAATTGAACAGCGGCGATGTCGCCATGCGCTACGAAGCGGCATACGCGGCGGGCGAATTGATGCTCGTTGATGCGCTGCCACGACTGTTCGAAATGGTCAGCGAGGACAGCGACACGGACGTTCGCCAATCAGCCATTTGGGCGCTGGGCCAAATCGGCGGAAACGAAGCTCGGCGTGTGCTCGAAGCGGTGCTCGATAGTGACGAAGAGTCGCTGCACGAAGTCGCCGAAGATGCACTTGCCGAACTCGAATTCGGCGAAGGCATGTCGCCCTTCAACATGTTCGAGTTCGATGCAGGTGATGCGAGCAACGGCAACGGGCATCTCGGCGAGGACGAGGAAGAGGAATAGTGGGTTGGTCGGATGGTCAGTGAGTAACTGGCCAGATCGAAAATAGAATAGCCCGTTCGTGCCTACTCACACTCTCTTAACCCGATAACCCGAACGCTTCGCGGATTGCCGCGCGCTGCAAGCGGTGAAACATCTGCGCCAAGGTCTCGGGTGTGTACGGTTGGCGCTTTTCCAGATACCATTGCACGAGCGCGGTCTGTGCCCCCGCCAGATAGTTCGCCAGCAGGTCACACGGGATCGTGCTGGTAACTTCGGGAAAGGCTGCATGCAGATTCGCTTCGATTGCCTGCGCGCTCCTGTCGCGGATTTGCCTGAGTATCAGCGGACTATCCTTGCCCTGAAAAATGGGATATAGCGACGCCCGCGCGTCTAACAGATGACGGTATGCCGAGATCATCCCTGCTGGCAGTTCAGCCGATAGTAGTTCTTCTCGGGAAAGATGGTAGCGTGGCCCTAAATGGAACTCGCTGACGATGGCTTCGTGGCAGCTTATGAATAATTCGTCTTTGCTGCTGTAGTGCAGATAGAAGGTGGTGCGCCCGACGTTGGCGCGGTCCACAATGTCCTGAATCGTGATCGCATCGTATCTGCGTTTGCCGATCAGCTCGATCAGCGCCTGTTGCAGCCGTTCGCGCGTGCGCTGTACCCGTCGGTCAGTCTTTGTCACGGAACATCCTCTGCTGAGCGATTGTGATCTCCGCGTTTGGGCAGTGCGTCGAGGCTAAAGTTTCTGAACACTTCGCTCACACTGTTCACAAACGAACAAATCCCTCGCTTTGATTATTGAAGTTCATCCACCAAACGTGATACTCTGTGCATGGAACGCCTCATACCATACATAGGAGTTACAATCATGTCGCAAACTCGCGTAAAGCCCGACCATGGATCGCCCCCCAGTATACCCCGCTGGGTGAAGGCGTCTGCGATCGTTGTCATTGTCTTGGTCCTGCTGTTTGTCATCCTGCACCTCAGCGGCAATGACTTTGGTCCCGCGATGCACAAAATGTCCTTCAGCAGCATTGAACTCGGCGTGCAACCGCTATGACTTTGCCACCCCGCCTCCGCAAGTTGGTGCTCACTGCGCATGTCACTTTCGCGGTCGGTTGGCTCGGTGCGGTCGCTGCATTCCTGCCGCTTGCCGTCGTCGGCGTGACCAGCCAGGATGCTCAACTGGTGCGATCCGTCTATATGGCGATGGATCTGATCGCTCGCTTTGTCATCGTGCCCTTGAGCTTCGCCCCACTGCTCACCGGGCCCCTCCTGTCACTTGGCACCCCGTGGGGCTTGTTCCGGCACTATTGGATCGTGGCGAAACTCCTAATAACGATCCTTTCCACCATCATCTTGCAGGTACACATGCGGCCAATCAGTTACCTGGCAGAGGTAGCGGCGAAGACGACTCTGTCCGGTGCCGAGCTGCATGGGATGCAGATCCAAATGCTGGTCGCCTCCGCTGCCGCCCTGTTGGCGCTGATCGTGACGACTGCGCTGGGAGTTTACAAGCCGAAGGGCATGACCCCGTACGGCTGGCGCAAGCAGTACGAGCAGCGTAGGGTATCGCCAGCCGTAGATGTGGCGACTTAGCCCGTCACGATCATTCCCCTCCCCAGACCAGTTGCGCGCACGAAGGAGGCAACGCGCTCAATTGAACGGGCAATATCGTTGGTTAGCACCTCACTCGACCACCCGACCATCCGAGCATCCGACAACACAGCCAACAGGCTATGCGGTCAAAATCTCTAGAACTTTGCGCTGCACGTCTGGATTGCGCCGCAGTCTGCCGTGCGACGTGGGCGGCAGCAATCCTCCGTGCAGCGGCGCGATCATGTCCGCGTGATCGCTCATATGCGTGTGCCGACCAATGCGAATGTGTCCGCCGAGCTGCGTCTCGAATACGTGCGCGGTGAACGGCGCGTTGGGCAAAGACGATGAACTCTGGACGGGAATGAGTAGGTCGCCGAACGATTCGCGATGACGAACAAGGCGCAGTCCGAAGATGCGCAAATCAAGTTGAAAGTAGATGTCGCCGTACAGGATGAAGAACTCGACCTCGCGCGGCATCCGTTCGGGCGCATTCACGAATTGCATGAACTCGCTCGCCGGTCGCGTCTGCATCACGGAGGGGCTATCGAGTTGCGTTTCGGTGTGCGGATCGCGTAACTCCTTGCTAGCCAACGCGAGCACCTTCCGCCAGTAAGTGTCCAGGTCGGCAAGGCGCCCGGAAAACTTGCCAACCATCCACGGCAACTTCTCGATTGCATCGAGCACGCGCCGTAAGAGTGAACCTTGCGGCACAATTGCCTGCGCGAAGTCGAGCGAGTGCAGTCCGCGCTGCGGCGTCGCGATCATCACGACGCGCCGCACCTTGCCCCCGTAGCTCGTTCCATACTCATCAGCCTCTTTGCACGCGAGATAATAGCGCGCGATCAAGCCGCCAATACTGTGGCACACCAGATCAATTTTTTCAGGCCCGCCCTTCGCCACGCTACGCGCGCTCAAGCGCTCGATCACGCACTCCACGTCGTCAGCCGCATCACTCGCCGCGCGCGTTAGCCTGCTGGCGATCAGTCGCATGTCGCCTTCGTTGTTGTAAATCTCGCGCGCCTCTTCCGGCGTCTTGACGTTGCCGAACGAGAAGCAGCGAATCAGAGCGGGATCGAAGCCGCCCTGCTCGATCAGAAACTGTGGGAAGCCGTCGTCGTACCAATGCTGTGGACGACCATCGAAGCCGTGAATGAACAGCACTGGGCGAAGGAGCATTGCGGATTTCAGATTTTCGCCGCTCGCGAGCGAGCGAGCGGCACAGTGTCAGAGCATGCTTCGCGTTCTGACGAGATTTCAGAGTTCTTATCTTTGAATTCTATTTGCAGGTGGCGAACGAGGTCAGGCAGAAGGCGATCAATCCAGTCGGCGCGGCGGTTAGCGTGGACGGCGAACCAACATTCGCCTGATTGTGGAGCGTATGTCAATTCGAGTGTGCCCTTCGCGCGCGGCATAACGATGTGCCAGTGGAGCGAGCCGGGATGTGTTGCGAGCGTGCCAACCGATTTGATTTGCAAGCCGCAGTGTTCAACGGCGAACGAGACACGCTCCGAGCATTGTGTGGCAGTGAGCGATGTCGTAACTGAAACTGGCACAGTCTGCATTAGCACAGAGTCGTCGGGGCGAAGCATGCTTCGCCCCTATCGCACGGCGGATTGAAGTTTGAAGTCACCTCACAGCGGCAATGGCGCAACACGCGCGACAATTTGCGCGCGATTGCCGGCCGGGTCGTCGAAGTAGCAGAGGCGGTCACCGCTGCTCATCGTGCGTGGCTCGTCCACGCGCACGCCCGTCGCGCGGAGCGTCTCGACGAGTGCGTCGAATTGATCGAGCGGCACACCGAACGCGAGGTGGCTCGGATGCGGCAGCGCGGGCTCGCCATACGCCTGCACCTCGATGCGCCCGCCCTGCCCGTCGCTGAGGAACACGAAGTCGGGCGTCTCGCGCACCAACTTCAATCCGAATACGTTGCGATAGAATGCAATCGTCTCGGCAAACTTCTCACCGGTCGTGGTGATGGCGACGTGTTCAAGTGTAAACATGTTTGTTCGTTGGATAGTTGGTTAGTTGGTTTAGCCATGAACAAACCAACAAACTAACCAACTTGTTTTTCTTTCTCCGCCGCGTGCAAAATCTCTGCCGCGCTTTGGGTACCGGCTTCGCCAACCGCGCCGAGCATCTGCGCCAACTCGCCGACGCGCTCGCTGCCTTGCAGAATGCGCACGGCGGTGGTCGTGCGCTCGTCCGCCATGATCTTGTCCACGCGATAGTGTGCGTCGCCGAACGCGGCGATCTGCGGAAGATGTGTGATGCACAAAACCTGATGGGCGTGACGAGCGACGAGTGACGAGTGGCCTAATCGGTCAGAGGAATTTCCTCTAATTTCCTCTAATTTCCGTTCACCGTTGCGAGAGAAGTTTGCGTCAACCGTCAACCCCCACAGCTTGCGCCCGACCACGACGCCGACGCGCCCGCCAATGCCGACATCAATTTCGTCGAAGATGAGCGTCGGCACTTCGTCGGCGGCGGACAGCACGCTCTTGAGCGCGAGCATCAAGCGCGCGGTCTCGCCGCCCGACGCAACTTTCGCCAATGGCTTGGGCGGCTCGCCGGGGTTCGCGGACACGAGAAATTCGACGCGATCCACGCCCGTCGCGTTGAACGCATAACGCTTCCCGTCGAGTGGCACACCGTTTGCATCTTCCTGACGCTGAAAGTCCACCACGAACTGTGCACGCGTCATGCGCAGGTCGTCCAACTCGCGCTCGATACCCGCCGATAATTTCTCGGCGGCGGACTTACGCTTCGCGCTGAGTTCGCTCGCCAACTTTGCCAGTTCGCTCAACAACTTCTCTTCGCGCTTGCGCAGTTCCTCGATGCGCTCGCCGCTGTGCGTGATCGCATCGAGTTCGGCCGACGCGCGTTCGCCGAACGCAATGACGGCTTCGAGCGAATCGCCATACTTGCGCTTGAGATTGTAAATCAGTTGCAGACGGTCTTCGACCTGCGAGAGGCGCACGGGATTGAACTCCACCTCGTCTCGATAGTCGCGCAGGGTCGCCGCGAGATCGTCCAACACGCCAACGGCATCGTCAACTTGCTTCTGCAATTCGCCGAGCGTCGGATCGAGTTTGGCCAACTGTGCGAGCGAGTGCTTCACGTCGCCGAGCAGGTCGAGCGCGGATGCGCTGTCGTCGTCGCCCGCGCGCAGTGCGTTGAACGCATCCTCGGCGTGCTGCGCCAACTTCTCGGCATTGGCGAGGCGCGTGCGCTCCTGTTTCAACTCGTCTTCTTCGCTCAGGCGCAAACTCGCCGCCGTGATCTCTTCGACTTGAAACGAGAGCAGATCAACGCGCCGCGCTAACTCGCGTTCATCGCGGATCAGCGATTCGAGTTCGCGGCGCACGTCGGCGATTTGCTTCACCTTCGCGGTAACGCACGCGCGCAACTCCCACAGATTCGCAAAGCGGTCCAGGTAGTCCACGTGCGTGCGCACACTCTTCAGCGAGAGATGCTCGGACTGACCGTGAATGTCCACCAGCCACTGCCCGACTTGCTCGACGACGCGCACGGGCACCGCGCGCGAGTTGATCCGCGTCACCGAGCGCCCGCCGCGCACAATCTCGCGGCTGAGGATGAGCGTGCCGTCGTCGCACTCGATGCCGTGCTCTTGCAGTAGTTGGGTGAACGATTCGGGGAGTTGCGGGTCGAGCGCGAAGACGGCTTCGACGCGCGCCGCGTGCGCATCGGCGCGAATCATCTCTTCGCTGGCGCGCTCGCCGAGCACTATCGAGAGCGCGTCAATGATGATGGACTTGCCCGCGCCCGTCTCGCCCGTCAGCACGTTGAAGCCCGGCGCAAAGTTCAGGCGCAGAGTATTGATGATGGCAAAGTTCGAGATGGAAAGTTCGGTCAGCATGGGATGGTACTTTACACGACACCATGTCGGTATGCTGTGAGCAATTATACTTTGCGCAACGAGGCGAAGCAACTAAAGAGACCCTAAGGTTTTCACACCGTTAGGGTCTTTCATCGACAGAAGCGTTTGGACAGTGTTGGACGAGAGCGATGAGAAGGCGAGTTCGGCACAGGTACGTTTAAGGTGACCACTCTAGCAAATCATAGTAGATTTGCGGGAGGCTCATTCTTAATTAGCGACCGTGCCACGCCCTGACTCCACCCTAGCGGATTCAAAGAGCCTGAAAACTTGATATGTATTGAGTCGTTTACGTTCTCACCTAATATGGGTAATGTGGTGTATGCATAAAGGCGGAATGTGCGGGCGTTCTCGGTGTAGAAACCATGCTACCCTTTCAGTCAAACAACTTACTTCCTTGTTCTGTTTGCTCAAGTTCTGTTTTCAGACGCTGCGCCCCATTAGAAAAATACTCGGAATAGAATACAGACGCTGATTTCGCAATCAGTTTGATTCTGTCGGGGCTAACCTGTCTGAAATTAATAATGTCATTGATTGATTTACTTTCTTGAATTTTTCTTAATTCCTCTGCAACTTGGATTTCGGATTTGCTCTGGCAACCAGGATCGACTATTAGTAACTTTTTTGGAATATCCTCATCAGTATTTTGACTCAATTGCTGAATCAAGAGATTATTGATGTATTTATCGTGGAAGCTATACCCTACAACGACGAAAATTGTCGCGCTTGCCAACAAAGTCCTGAATCTGCTCAAAATATAAAGGAACGGATCAAACGAAAGCATCTTCGAATAGGAACCAAAAATTATCAAAGGCTCTCTACCGTCGTAAATGTTTTCCTTGATTGAAATATCTTCAGTATCCTGATTGTATTCCCAATCAAGTGAGCCGTGCAGTTTAAAGAGATTAATTTTCGTTGGGCTTAGATCGTTATCGAAATCTGTAGCCCAATATCTTACTTTGCTGTCAGAAATGTTTTTTTCAGAAAACCCATTATCAAGAATTCTTGAAGTAGGTGAATTGAATACCGCCTCAAACATTAAGTCATAATTCAGTGAGAAAACATTAACTTTCACCCCCTCTGAATTGTTGAGCAATTCCCGAATGGGTTGTAAAACACTTCTCGCCTTATTCTCATCAAAATGTGACCACTCGTTAACGAGTTGACGTGTAATAAAATCTTTGAATCGATCAAACACGTCACCATTTCGTATTTCCCATCTCAGAATCTTATTGTTCCAATTTCCAATCAATGGATACGGTGGTAGCACTCCATAAAAGCGTGGTGGAGTGGCAAAAGGGAGGGTTCACAGGCACAATCCATAGGACTGCCAAGTCAGATGGAGGTGTGCTGAAGCGTGAACCCTCAAGACATATTCTGCCCGAATCTTGAATGTCCTGCAAAAGGGCAGCGCGGGCAAGGCAACATCGGTATTCATAGTCAGAAAGAGCGGCGCTATATCTGTCGTGTCTGCCGCAAGACCTTCAGTGAACGAAAGGGCACGGCGTTCTATTGGTTGCACAGTCCGGTTGAATTGGTGACGGTGGTGATTACGTTGCTCGCCTATGGTTGTCCCTTGCAAGCCATTGTGGTTGCCTTCCATTTAGATGAACGCACGGTGCTGAACTGGCAAGCGCGCGCCGGTCAACAGTGTGAGCAAGTGCATGAGCAGCTGGTGCAACAACCGC
>JBBPZQ010000162.1:0-10333 GCA_038198935.1 Anaerolineae bacterium | reverse complement strand
GTTTCGCCCAACAGATCTTCAGGCTTCTGATACTCTTTCAGTAGTTCGTCTAACAGTTCCGGTCGGATGGTCATCGCTATTCTCCTTCTTTCGGATTATCTGAGTGATGACCATTTACACAAAATCTATGATACCCTCCGTGCCTTCTGCAAACAGACCGATGGGTTCATTGTTTGTTTCAGTGCTCATCTTGAACTGTCCTTCCACATTAATTACGCCACGTTCCTCTTAGCATTATACTTTCCCACATGCAGCCACGCAACTGAAATAGGATGAAAGTACTACGTCCAGCTTTTGCCTCACTGCCACTGCTCGGCGCGATTGACACGCGCTCCTGTCCGCGCTCGACTGTATCCGCTGCGTACAACTATAGCCCCGCCGACCACGCTTGACCCGCGAAGGCGAGCGGCTATCGCTGGACATCGCTGCAGGGACCACCGTTCGCGCTGCAAGGCAGCACGCTCTGCAACGGCAGCATCGTCGTCAGCCAACAGTCGCCCATCAGCCTCGTCACTCCTCGCCGATGAAAGTTCTTTCCAGTTTGCATCTCACAATCCCAACACGCAGCAGCCTGAGCCTGCCTGTCCTGCGGAAGCGTTTTGTGCGGGTAACGCACGGGTCGAACCCTGTGTGCTTCAGCGAGACGCAGCCTTCGACGGCGTTTCGTCAATCTCGCACAGGATGCTATGTGCTGGAATTTGTCAGATGAGCTCAACGAAATCCAAACGCAACCCGCAGCGCGTGCACACGCCCACCGTGCTGCAAATGGAAGCGGTCGAATGCGGCGCGGCATCGCTCGCGATGATCCTCGCGCACTACGGGCGCGTCGTGCCGCTGGAAGAGCTGCGCATCGCGTGTGGCATCTCACGCGACGGCAGCCGCGCCAGCAACATCGTCAAAGCCGCGCGCAGCTATGGGCTCGAGGCCAAAGGTTTTAAGGTCGAGCCGGCCGATTTGAAGCAGCAGCGCCTTCCGCTCATCGTCTATTGGAACTTCAATCACTTCCTCGTGGTCGAAGGGTTCGCCAACGGCAAGGTCTATCTGAACGATCCCGCGCTCGGACGACGTCGTGTGAGCGAAGCCGAGTTCGATCAATCGTTCACGGGCGTGATGCTCGAATTCGCGCCGACCGCGCAATTTCATAAAGGCGGCGCACGGCGCAGTGTGCTGGCCGCATTGCGCGGCCGGCTGCACGGATCGCAAACGGGCTTGCTCTACGTTGTACTCACCAGTTTCGCGCTGCTCCTGCTCGGACTGATCACGCCTGCATACACACGCACGTTCATTGATTACGTGCTCGTCGGCGGCATCCATGCTTGGCTGCAACCGCTGTTGATCGCCATGAGCGCAACCGCGCTGCTCGTCGCCGCGCTCACGTTCTTGCAGCAGCATCATCTGCTGCGGCTCGAAACCAAACTCGCACTGAGCACATCCTCAAAATTTTTCTGGCACGTGCTGCGCCTGCCGATTGACTTTTTCATGCAGCGCTATGGCGGCGAGATTGGCTCGCGCGTGGCCATCAACGATGGCGTCGCGCAGCTGCTCTCAGGCACGCTGGCGACGAACGTGATCAACGTCGTGCTAATCGCCTTCTATGCGCTGCTGATGCTTACGATTGACGTGCCGCTCACACTGATCGGCATCGCGGTCGCGCTGCTCAACGTCGCCGCGCTGCGTTTTGTCGCGCGCCGCCGCGTGGAGAATAATCAGCGGCTGCTGCAAGAGCGCGGTAAGTTGCTTGGCACGGCGACCTATGGCTTGCAGTCCATTGAGTCGCTCAAGGCGAGCGGCGCGGAATCGGATTTCTTCGCGCAGTGGTCGGGCTATCAAGCGAAGGTGCTCAACGCCGAACAAGAACTCGGCGTGGCGACCATCTTCCTCTCGGCCGTGCCGCCGCTGTTGTTCGCGCTCAACGTCGCGCTCATTCTCACGCTTGGCGGCTTGCGCGTGATGGACGGTCAGATGAGCATCGGCACGCTGATCGCATTCCAAGCCTTGATGTTCGCGTTCATTCAACCCGTCAACCAGATGGTCGCGCTGGGCCGCCAACTGCAAGAAGTGCAAGCCGACATGAATCGGCTCGACGATGTGCTGCACTACCCGACCGCGGACCGCGGACGGCAGACGGCAGACGGCGGCAATCTCCCGTCAAAGTTGGCCGGCTTCGTCGAATTGCGCGCTGTGACGTTTGGCTACAGTCGGCTGGAGCCGCCGCTGATCGAGCACTTCACGTTGCAGCTGAAGCCGGGCTCGCGCGTGGCACTGGTCGGCGGATCGGGCAGCGGCAAGTCCACCGTTGCACAATTGGTGAGCGGCTTGTATGAACCGTGGTCGGGTGAGATTCTGTTCGACGGTAAGCCACGCTGCGAACTGGCGCGCACGCAGGTGAACAACTCACTCGCGGTCGTGGATCAGGACATTTTTTTGTTCGAGGGCTCGGTCAAACAGAACTTGACGATGTGGGATGCGACCATTCCCGAAACGAACGTGCTGCAAGCGGCAAAGGATGCCGGCATCCACGAAGACATTGCGTCTCGGCCGAGCGGCTACGATTACGCCGTCGAAGAAGGCGGGCGCAACTTCAGCGGCGGCCAGCGGCAGCGCTTGGAGATTGCGCGCGCGCTCGTCGGCAATCCGACGATTCTCGTGCTCGACGAAGCGACGAGTGCACTCGACCCGATCACCGAGAAAACGATTGACGACAACTTGCGGCGGCGCGGCTGCACCTGTCTGATCGCCGCCCATCGCCTGAGCACGATTCGCGACTGCGATGAGATCATCGTGCTGGAGCGCGGCAAGGTGGTCGAGCGCGGCACGCATCAAAACTTGATGCGGCGCGGCGGCGCATACACACGACTGATGCGCACTGAAGCGCCGCAAGAGGCGAGCGTGCAGTCGCTGTTGGATATGTTGGTGGAGTCGTAACCCCCACCCCAACCCTCCCCCGCTACGCAGGGGAGGGAGCAGGTTACAAATCGTGTCATGCTGAGCGAAGCGAAGAATCTCTATGATGATGCTCAGGCCGCAACGTGGTCATGCGCTCAATCCGTATCGAATTGAGCGCATGACTACATTATGGTTTAAGGTGCGTCTCAGAGATTCTTCGCTTCACTCAGCATGACAGTTTTCGACATGACCAACATTCAGACCACCGAACTTTCTGAACAGCCGAAAGACCTTGAGCTGTTCCTGCTCACGTTGCGCTATCGTGAAGGACGATTGCTCGACGCCGAGGGCAATCGTCCGCTGCCGCTCGACGACGGCGAGAGCGTATGGGTCGTCTATCGCGGCAAGGTGGACGTGTTCGCCGTGCGGATGCACGATGGCGAAACGGTCGGCGCGCGTCAGCATCTGTTCCGCATCGAAGCGGGGCAACTGCTGTTCGGCATCCCGTCCGCACACGATGGATTGGGCTTGCTCGCGGCAGGCACGGCGGGCACGCAAGTATTGCGCCTCGCTCAGTCGCGTCTGCGTGAACTGGCAAGCGACGCCGCATACGCGGAGATCATCGCCACGCTGGTCGACGCGTGGCTCACGAATCTGTCGTCAGGCTTCGCTGACGCGAGCGCGCCGAAGAACGTCACGCTGCTGGAGCATGGCGACGAAATCGGCCTGAGCGACAAGCAAGTCGCGCTGACGAAGCGCGGCGTGCTCTGGGTAAAAATACTTGAGGGCGGCGCGCGTCTGCTCAATCGCACTGACCTGCCGACGATAGACGCGGGCCAAGTGCTGCCGCTCTGCAAGCAGACGTGGCTGCAAGCGCAGGGCAGCGCGCGCGTGCAAGCCGAGAACACGACGGCATACCTCGCAGAAGACAGCACGTGGTCGGCGCTGGCCGATTTTCATGCGCGTGCACTCGCAGCAATTCGCACGAACGCGCAGCAGCGCGAGACAAGCGAGCGCGCGCGCTTGCAGAACAAAGCCGACGCCGAGCGCACGGTGATCGAAGGCGCGGTGCAGCAACTCGCTTCACTGCTCGCGCCCGAAGTCGCGCCGACCATTGTCGCTGTGCACGACGAATCGCCGCTGCTCGCGGCCAGTCGGCTGGTCGCACGCGCGCTAAACATGGAACTGCAAGCGCCGCCATCGGCGACGCTGCGGGCGAAATCGAGTCTGGCTTTGAAGGCGATTGCGCAAGCGTCCAAATTCCGCGTGCGGCAGGTCGCGTTGAAGGGCGAATGGTGGCAGCACGATCACGGCGCGCTGCTCGCATTCACGGAAAAGGGCAGCAGCCCGTCGCGCTCATCCCGCGCTCGCCGACGCGCTACGAGCTGCACGATCCGGCCGCGCGCACGCGCACGCTCATCACGCGCGCGCTCGCCGCAACGCTCGCACCGTTCGCGTATACGTTCTATCCGCCGTTCCCGCAGCGCGCGCTCAACTTGCTCGACTTGATGACGTATGGCGCGCAAGGGCAGGGGGCCGACTGCGTCACGCTGATCGCGGCCAGTCTCGCCATCGGCTTGCTCGCGCTGGTCACGCCGCTCGCGACGGGCTACATCTTCGACGCGGTCGTGCCCGCAGCCGATCGCACGCAACTGCTCACGATTGGACTCGCGCTGATGTTGAGCGCGGTCGCGGTGCTGACGTTTCAGATCGCGCGCGACATGGCGCTGCTGCGCATCGAAGGCAAGGCGAATACATTGACCGAAGCCGCCATATGGGATCGCTTGCTCAATCTGCCCGCGACGTTTTTCCGCAATTACTCGGCGGGCGAACTCGGCGCGCGTGCGATGGGCATCAACACGATCCGCCGCACGATCTCAGGCACGACGACTTCCGTTCTGCTCACCCGTATCTTTTCAATTTTTACACTCGTTTATCTGTTCGCGTTTCAGATCAGGCTTGCGCTCGTCGCCGTGCTGCTGGTCGCACTCTCTGTTGCCGCGACGCTATTCGCCGGCTACATTCAGCTGCGCTATCAGCGGCAGTTGATTGCCATGCAGGGGCAACTGTCGGGCATGGTGCTGCAACTGATCAATGGCATCGCCAAGTTTCGCGTGTCAGGCACCGAAGGTTATGCGTTCGCGCGCTGGGCGCAGCAGTTCACGACGCAGCGACAGATCGCATTCAAGTCGCGCAGCGTGCGCAACAGCCTGTCCGTTTTCAATGCGGCTTATCCGCTGCTCACGTCGCTCGTCATCTTTGCGCTGATCGGGCTGGCAAGCCGCGCCTCGCTCAGCACGGGACAGTTCCTCGCGTTCAATACGGCGTTCAATCAATTGCTCTTTACCGGACTGACATTGAGTTCTGCGCTGATCAACATCGTCGGACTGCTGCCCGTCTATGAGCGCGCGAAGCCGATTCTGCAAACGCCGCCCGAAGTGAGCGACGCACGACACTCGCCCGGCGAACTGATGGGCGAGATTGAAGTCAGCCACGTCACGTTCCGCTACAAGCCAAACGCGCCGCTCATTCTGAAAGATGTATCATTAACCATTCACGCCGGCGAGTTCATCGCACTGGTTGGTTCGTCCGGGTCGGGCAAGTCCACGCTGTTCCGCTTGCTGCTCGGCTTCGAGTGGCCGGAGTCGGGTGCGATCTTTTATGATCATCACGACCTCGCCGCGCTAGACCTGCGCGATGTGCGCCAGCAGCTCGGCGTCGTGCTGCAATCGGCCAAGCTGCTGACGGGCGACATCTTTACGAACATCATCGGCTCCGCGCCACTCAGCCTCGACGAGGCGTGGGCGGCTGCGCGTGCGTCGGGACTGGACGAGGACATCCAGCAGATGCCGATGGGCATGCATACGCTCATCAGCGAGGGCGGCAGCAACCTGTCCGGTGGGCAGCGGCAGCGGCTGCTGATCGCGCGCGCGCTGGTGAAGCAGCCCCGCATCTTGTTCTTCGACGAGGCGACGAGCGCGCTTGACAATCGTACGCAGGAGATCGTGATGCGCAGTCTGGAAAATCTGAAAGCGACGCGCGTCGTGATCGCGCACCGTCTGAGCACGATCCAGCACGCCGACTGCATCTGCGTGTTGGAGGCTGGCCAGATCGTGCAGAGCGAGACATACCAGGAATTGATGGAGCAGTCAGGCTTGTTTGCCGAGTTGGCGAAGCGGCAGACGATGTGAGAACGGCGACGCCATCGGTTAAAAACCGACGGCTGTATTGAGAAACCCGCGACGCGGATTTGGCATTCATTAGCCGTCGGCTTCCAGCCGATGGCGGCGAATTGAAATGAGATTGGCGTTACGCAGTTGTCATTGCGAGGCGCGCACTTTGCGCCGAAGCAATCTCCCTTTCACTTGAGGGAGATTGCTTCGCTTCGCTCGCAATGACACCAACTGCGTAACTTCCATGAGAGCAAGCAATGGATACTTCACAAAGCCTTGACGAATTGAAGCGCGCCGCCGCCAACGCACGCGCCGCACTCGACGCCGATGGCGCGCTCGCGCGCTACATCGCCGCGCTGGAGCAGCGGTCTGAGGAGTGCGCCGCGCAATTGCGGCAGCGCACAGCCGAACTGGAGATCATCAATAGCGTACAGCAGCGAGTCACCTCATTAAAAATGTTACCGAAGGCGAATCGTCGCCTCACGAGAAAATGTTACCATCCGTTTGGCTGAGCTCAGGCACAATCCCTCCTCAAAAGGGGAAGCCACATGAGTCCAGCCAAACCGAGTCTAAAATATTTGGAACAACTGCGTCAGCGCTATACGAAAGCCAAACGGCGAGCGCGCAGCAGGATGCTGGATGAACTGGTTGAAACCAGTGGCTATCATCGCAAACACGCTATCGCGCTCTTACGCGGTCAGCGCCGTTGGCGCGAGAGTACTCAACCAATCCGTCGTCAGCGCCGGCGCATGTATAGCGATGAAGACAAACGGGCGGTGCTCTGGTTGGCTGACCTGTTTGATCAGATCGGCTCCAAACGACTGCGCGTTGCAATGGACAACGAACTGGACACCCTCTGGCGACACAAACAGTTGCGCGTCAGTCCAGCGTGTTTTAAACGCTTACACCAGATCAGTCCATCCACGATGGATCGGCTGCGCGCGCGTGAACGGCGCACCGTACGCCAGGCGCGCAGCGGCACCAAACTGGGCACGCTACTCAAATCGCAAATTCCGATCCACACGTTCGCGGACTGGGACGACAAACGACCCGGCTTTATGGAAGCCGACTTGATTCAACATGATGGCGGTAATTCCCGTGGTTTTTTCGCGTGTACCTTGACGATGACGGACGTGTGCAGCGGCTGGACCGAGTTGCGCGCGGTCGCGACGAAAGCGCAGACGCATGTGTTTCATGCGCTGACCGACATTCGCGCCGACCTGCCGTTTGTACTGCTGGGCATTGATTCCGACAATGGCGCCGAGTTCATCAATGACCAACTGCTGCGCTACTGCACGCAAGAACGCATCACCTTCACGCGTGGTCGCGTCGGCCGCAAGAATGATAATCCGTATGTCGAACAGAAGAATTGGTCCGTCGCCCGTCGCTTGGTCGGTTACGACCGCTACGACACGACCAAGCAAGTGGCACAACTGAATGCGCTCTACGACATCTATCGCTTGTACACCAATCACTTCTTGCCCGTTGTGAAGTTGGTCGAGAAAGTGCGCGTCGGCAGTCGGGTCAAACGCATCTTCGATGAACCGCAGACGCCTTACCAACGACTACTGGATTCACCACAGCTCAACGATGAGGCCAAGGCAAACCTGCGAGCTGTTCATGCCAAACTCGCGGTCGTCAATCTCAAACAGCAGATTGATGGTCTGCTGGCGCGACTACCAGCTAACAAGCCGTGGTAACATTTTCTCGTGAGGCAACGATTCACGCTCGGTAACATTTTCTCGTGAGGTTACTCGCCAACGTCCAGTCCGTGACCACGCCATACAAAGGTCTAATGCCATACGCCGAAGAAGACGCAGCGTTCTTCTTCGGGCGCGATGCCGACCACGAGATCATCAGCGCGAACCTGCTCTCGTCGCGCTTCACGGTGCTGTACGCGCCGAGCGGCGTCGGCAAAACGTCGGTGCTGCGTGCGGGCGTGGCGCATCACTTGCAGCAGCGCGCGCAGCAGAACGTCGCGCGCTACGGCGCACCAGAGTTCGCAGTCATCGTGTTCAGTGCGTGGCGCGACGATCCGATTGCGGGACTACTCGCCACTATCGAGAATTCACTCAGATCAACCGTGGGGGCGCAACGCGATGTGCCCCTACAGCGCAATGGCGCACACACGCTCGGCGAACAATTTCAAGCCATAACAGATCAGGTTGGCGGCAATCTGCTGATCGTGCTCGATCAATTTGAAGAATACTTCCTCTATCACGCCAACGAAGATGGCGAGGGCACGTTCGCATTCGAGTTCCCGCGCGCCATCACCGATCCCAAGCTGCGCGTCAACTTTTTGCTCGCGATCCGAGAAGACGCGCTCGCCAAACTGGACCGCTTCGAGGGTCGCATCCCGTCGCTGTTCGATAACTACTTGCGCATCGAGCCGCTGAACCGCGAGGCTGCGCGCGACGCGATCACCAAACCGATCGCGCAGTACAATCGTCTGCGCGCGTCCGAGCAGCCGCGCGTCGAGATCGAGCCTGCGTTGGTGGATGCTGTGCTCGATCAAGTGCAGACGGGCAAAGTCGTGATTGGCGAGGCGGGCCGCGGCGAACTCGAGCGCGATGCGAGCGACGCG
Organism: Anaerolineae bacterium; assembly: GCA_038198935.1. Lineage (GTDB taxonomy): Bacteria > Chloroflexota > Anaerolineae > JACRMK01 > JACRMK01 > JBBPZQ01. The sequence continues at coordinate 1,690 of JBBPZQ010000162.1, read as the reverse complement.
CACATAGAGACGCCGTACTTGCAATTGGTGATGACGCGGCTGTGGGAGGAAGAAATCGTCGGCACGAAACCCCCACCCCAGCCCTCCCCCGTTCGCAAAGAGCGCGAACAGGGGAGGGAGCAGGCTCCTGTTGAAGACGCAGGTCTCCCTTCCCCTGTCCCGCGTACTGTGCGGGACGGGGGAAGGGTCGAGGATGGGGGGTATGTCCTCCGCCTCTCGACTTTAAATCGTCTCGGCGGCGCAGAGCGCATCGTGCGCACGCACCTCGACAACACGATGAGCGCGCTGCCACCATCGCACCTGAACGCGCCGAGCGCCACTGCCGCGTGATGCGATTCAGTTGTTAAGGTGCGACAAGTGATGCGCCGCGTGTGAGTGTTGCAGCGAGAAAGGAAGAGCGCGAATACAGCCACGCACAATCCACTGTTGCGGCGGCCGGTGCCGGGCGACTACTGACCGCCTGAAAGAGTTGGCACCTGAATAATAGTCGGCTGAGTTACTTCTGAACCTCCATCGTTGGTGCGCTGAATGATGACCATCCTTGTTCCATCGGGAGACCAATCAAAAGAATTGTAGCCGGGCCAGACTCGTGTGAGTTGTGCTGAAGAGAGAGTCAGTACCCAAATTCCGTTAAGACCTTTGTATTTACCTCTAAACGCCAAGCGATCACCCTGTGGTGACCAGCGTAACAAATTGGCGTCTACGATTTCATGCCAGACGATGTGAACATTGCTTTCGTCAGCATCCATCACGTACAAGTCCCACGGATAGAACAGCAAATCACCAATTCCAGTCAGTGCTGTGAATGGATTTGACCTTGGCTCAGGTAAAGTATTGTTGGCCACCAATGCAATTGGATTGCCTCTTGGTGACCAATCTGGTGCTCGTGCGCGTTTGTAACTTGCCAGCATCTGCTCCATTCTTCCGTCTAGACCCACGCGGTAAAGCTTGTCATCTACTGCTGCGCCGTCTTTATGCTGAATTAGCTGAGACATATCTGGAGCAAATGTAAACGCTCGTGCCCAGAATTGCTCAGGGTATCTTAGCAACAGTCGCGTTGACGTGAATGCTGGATCCCAGGCATGGAGGGTAAACTGCGTTCGACCTGACAGCGTATTACACCAGTAGCTATTACCTAATGTTCCGCTCGGCAGTCGCGCCAAGGCAGAAACCCATCCAGAAAAACATTCGACCGGCTTACTCACGGAAATTGGATTCGGCTTCTGATCGCCAAGTGAATAGAGCATTAATTGGTATTCCCACCGATGAGGTGATCTTGCCTTTCCACTTTGTCCATCCGTTTGAAGAGGAGCATACAAAAAGATTATCTCGTGATCATTGAGCCAAACTGCTTGATCATAATCACCCTTTGGTGATGGCAGTGGAGGGCTCTGAATCGAATATGAGACGTCCAGAAATGAGCTTCGGTCTAGCTCACATCCCGCTAGAAGCCAGGAGATTAAGCAGGCGACCCCGTAAAGGACTTGCCGGGTATATTGCATCGTCAGCATGAGTTGTGGTTTCACAGCCATTTCGCGGTCTACACAGAAGATAACCTTCACAATAAGGCACAGGTGCGCGGAGCGGGTATCTCGCCCTACGAGCAAGCGGTCACCTCAGGCAACGGTGACGAATCTGGCGATTGAGCAAAGCGGCGATGGACACGACGCGCTCCGCATGATGGTGACGG
>JBBPZQ010000161.1:0-9924 GCA_038198935.1 Anaerolineae bacterium | reverse complement strand
CTCACCCGCAACGCCCAGCGCTTGCCCGCCGAACGCACGACGATTCTGGCCGACGACCTGCATTGTCATCAGCCGCTCTGCGCTCTACTGCGCGACTATCATTTCAATTTCATCCTAGTCTGTAAACCCGAATCGCACGAAGCGCTCTACCGCGAGCTTGCGTTGCTGGCCCAGCCTGGCTGGTTGGAAACGCACAGCGAGCGGCTCTGGAATGGGCGCTTCTATGCACGGCGCGATTACCGCTTCACCAATCAAGTGCCCTGGCGCGCTGGTGCTGATGCGCTGGCGGTCAGTTGGTGTGACGTGACCATCTGGCATACGCAGAGCGGCGAGCAACTCTACCAAACGCCTTGGCCACCAATTTTCACCTCACGGCTGAGAACGTGGCTGAGGTGGTGCGCTCGGGGCGTGCACGTTGGAAAACCGAAAACGAAAATCATAACACGCTCAAAAATCATGGCTACCATCTGGAACACAACTTTGGGCATGGCCAACAGTATTTGTCCGCGCTGTTAGTCACGCTCAATCTGTTGGCGTTTCTATGCCACACGCTGTTGTGGCTGACCGAGCCGCTGGCTCAGCACATCCGTACCAAGCTGGGCACGCTCACCACCTTTTGGGACGATGTGCGCACCTTGACCCGCTACTTCTGCTTTCTGTCTTGGCGACACTTATGGCAATTCATGGCTACTCAATTGGAACTGCGAGCTTCGCCTTAGGACCTGCTCCCTCTTGCTCTATATGGAGAATTGCTGGTGCCACGTCGTAAACAAAACGAAATTTGGAGGCAGCCGTTGAACTGCGGCTCCTGCACAATCTCGAAAACAAAAACGGCGGCAATATTTCACTTCCGCCGTGACAGTTACAGTCGCTCGTCGCCAGCGAAACCAAATCGCATACAGCAAGATGGCACCATGCAACGCTAAGAGCGCAAGCAGCCATCATCAAGAGCACAAAATAAAAAAGGGTCTGGACATTGTCCAAACCTTTCGCAATATCAGATGCGGACGTTACGATTGCGCCGCACGCCTATACGAGCCGAGAATTTTCAAGAACTCGGCGCGCGCGCGCAGTTCCTCCATCGCCGCACGAATGTTTGCATCCGCAATGTCGCCATCGAAGTCCACGTAGAACACATAGTCCCACGGCTTAGGACGAAAGGGCCGCGATTCGAGTTTCACTAAATTGATGCCGCGCGTCGCCAGCGAACCGAGACATGCGTACAACGAGCCCGGCACATTCGACGTGACGAAGACGATGGAAGTTTTGAATCCGTTGGCCCGCTCCTGTGAAACGGGATCGGGATGGAGGTCCAGCACGACAAACCGCGTGCGGTTATTCGCATTCGTCTGAATACCTTCGGCGAGCACATTCAATTCGTACAGCTCCGCCGCGCGCGCGCTCGCAATCGCTGCCGCACCGCGCCACTGATTTTCGGCAATGAGACGGGCGCTGCCCGCCGTGTCCTGCGTCGCAATCGCCTCCGCGCCGGTGCGCGCGATGAACTCCTCGCACTGCGCCAGTGCCTGCGGATGCGAATACACTTTCTTGATGTCACTCAACTGCACGGCAGGCAGCGCAAGCAAGCAGTGTTGCACCGGCAAGTCCACCTCGCCCACAATCGGCAGATCGTGCTGCAATAACAGATCGTACGTGTCGTTGATGCTTCCCGCTTGCGAGTTCTCAATCGGGATAACGCCGCAGTCCGCGCGCTCGCTCGCGATGGCGTCGAACGCATCGCTGAACCAGCGGCACGGAACGATGTCGAGACTAGGGATTGGAGACTGGAGATTGAAGTATTGAATGGCGGCTTGCTCGCTGAACGAGCCGCGCTCGCCCTGAATGGCTACGCGCACCATCAGACTTGCTCCAACGTGTTCACGGCTTGCGGGTGCGATTGCTCGTAGTGGCTGAGCGCGTCCGCCTTCGCCAGCAAGTAGCCGAGTTCGTCCACGCCTTGCAAGAGCATCTGCTTCACGAAGCCGTCAATCGGAAATCGCACTGCGCGCCCATCGGGCAGCGTGAGTGTCTGCGCTGCCAGATCAACCACGACCTGTGCCGACGGGTCTTCGTCGGCAAGACTCAACAGTTGTTGCTGCGTCGCCTCGTCCACCACAATGGGCAGTAAGCCGTTTTTGAGCGAGTTGCTGCGGAAGATGTCCGCGAACGAGGTCGAGATGACCGCCTTGAAACCGAAGCCAAGCAGTGCCCACGGCGCGTGCTCGCGCGATGAGCCGCAGCCGAAGTTGTCGCCCGCGACGAGCACTTGCGCATCTTTCGCGCGCGGCTGGTTGAGCACGAAGCTCGGATCGCGCGCGCGCCAATCCTCGAACAATGCTTCTGCCAGTCCCGATTTATCCGTCACCTTCAAGTAGCGCGCGGGGATAATCTGGTCGGTGTCAATGTTTTCGTTGGGGACCGGGACGAGTTTGGATGTGAATGAGCTGAGAGGTTGCATGTGTCCTGACTTGATGGTTATCGAGAATGGGGCTGTCGCAAGCGTGCCATGTAGTAAGCATCCACGAACTGGCCATTGCGAAATCCAAATTGTGACAATGTGCCTTCGACAACGAAACCAAACTTTTCATAGAGTCGAATCGCGGGCGGGTTATCGGTGTAAACCTCCAGTTCCATTCGCGATAGATTTAGCCAATTGTCAGCCAAGTCAATCGCCGCCTGCATCAGCGCTGTGCCCACACCTTTGCCGTGCCAGTCGTCGCGCACGCCCATGCCGATCTGCCCCGCATGGCGGCGGCGCGGACGGTTCGGAGCCGTATGCACACCAATCTGCCCAACGACTTCAGAATCTACACAGGCGACGAGAAGGTAATTACCCTCACCAGCTTCGGCAATGCGCTTACGCCATTGTTCTGCCGACGGAAACGGCAACTGCAATGTGCCCCAAACGGCTTTAGGTCCGGCATAAACCCGCTGGATGGCTTCGGCGTCGTTCAACTCTACGCGACGGATTGAAATGTTCATTTTTCAAGCGACACCTTTTCATATACGCTCGGTGATTGATGCTTGACATCTTGAGCACGACTAACTCGTTACAGCACACAGCCGTCGAATCTGCGCGAGGTGGCCGCGATCATGGTTGCCGACCCACGTGCCCATGTCGAGCAGGCTGGTGGCTTTGCCTTGCACCGTGCCTTGCCGCATCCACTGTTGTGACTTGAGTGCGCCCACCATCTCCAGTGTGCGCTCACGTCCTTGCCGAAAGCGCTCGACCAGTTCGGCAATCGTCCGTGACTCGTAGCCTTTACCCTCGTGCAATTTCCACGGCGGCAGCGCGCGCGGAATGACGGGCAGCCCTTCCGATTCGAGCACGACCTTGACGCGCTGTATGAACAACACATCCAACTCGATCAGATGGCCCACGATTTCTTTCGCGCTCCATTCATCAGATGATGGCTTGCGCGCAAGTTCATCATCGCTCGTATCGGCAAGAGCACGCGCGAGTTCATGAGGTGTTGCGGCGAGCACGCTCACGATGTCCGTCGGCGACAATTGACCGAGATGTTCCGGGGTCGCGGAGTAAAAGGGTCCAAACCACTCAAACTCCACGCCGAGCGCGCCGCACACTGAACAAAACTCTGGCCGCTCGCCTTCGCTGATGTGCCCGCACGAGTAACAACCCCACAACGATTGCGCCACATCGCTTTCGAGCACATCGGGATTCGTGTTGAGACTGGCGAGCGAGCGGCGCACCAGCTCAATCAAGCCTGCGCGTACGGTGCTGGATGTTTCAGCCTTGTCGGTCGTCTGCTCCAACTCGGTCGCAATCATTTGCAGCAGTAGCGATGGCTCCCATTCGCTGGCCACTAATCGTGCCGCGTTCAGCGCCAGCGTGCGCTGCGCATGTGCCGATGCGCGAAGCACCTTCGCCAGATTGAACTGGCCGCGCAAGATGGCTGCTTCGGCGGCAGCCAAATTGCGAACGTAGGCGTTGCCGCCGCGCTGCACTTCGTCAAGCAACTGCTGTTGTGTTGTGTCCACTCTGTTTCGTCCCACCTCAAAGGAAACTCATTTTTTCGCCGCCCGCTCTGCGCCTCTGCGGTGAAGAATCTACTACGGCATCAATCGCCGTGCGTCCGCGATGCGTCCTTCGATTGCGCTTGCCGCCGCCGTGAGCGGCGACGCGAGGAACGTGCGCGCACCTTTGCCTTGTCGCCCCTCGAAGTTGCGGTTGCTCGTGCTGACGGCGTATTCGCCCGCGCCGACTTGATCGCCGTTCATGGCGAGGCACATCGAGCAGCCCGCCTCGCGCCACTCGGCACCAGCGGCCCTGAAGATTTCGTGCAAGCCTTCCTGCTCCGCCTGCCGCTTCACCTGCTGCGAGCCGGGCACGACCAGTACACGCGTGCGCGGTGAGACCTTGCGTCCCTTCAACAGGTTCGCCGCCATGCGCAAGTCGCTGATGCGCGAGTTCGTGCACGAGCCGATGAACACGACATCAATCGGCTGACCGAGCAGCGGCTGATTCGGCTGCAAGTCCATGTACGTCAACGCTTTGCGAATCGCATTCTTCTGGCTCACGTTGCTCAACGTATCGGGATCGGGCACGCGACCGCTGATGGGCACACCCATGCCAGGATTCGTGCCGTAGGTGATCATCGGTTCGAGTGTGCTCGCGTCGAGCGCGATGGTCTTGTCGTATTGCGCGCCCTCGTCGCTCGGCAGCGCACGCCAGCGCGCGACCGCATCATCCCACGCCTCGCCCTTCGGCGCGAACGGACGACCCGCCAGATACTCAATCGTCGTATCGTCGGGAGCGATCATGCCGGCGCGCGCGCCGCCCTCGATGCTCATGTTGCAAATCGTCATGCGCGCTTCCATCGAGCGCGCCCGGATCGCGCTGCCCGCGTACTCGAAGACGTGGCCCGTGCCGCCCTCGATGCCGTGCTGCGCGATGAGCGCGAGGATGATGTCCTTGGCTGTCACGCCGTTTTGCAATGCGCCGTCAATCTGCACGAGGCACGTCTTTGGCTTGCGCTGCAACAGGCTCTGCGTCGCGAGCACGTGCTCGACCTCGCTCGTGCCGATGCCGAACGCGAGCGTGCCGAACGCGCCGTGCGTTGAGGTGTGGCTGTCGCCGCACACGACCGTCATGCCTGGCTGCGTCAACCCCAATTCGGGCCCGATGATGTGCACGATGCCGCGCCGCTCGCTGTCGAGTCCGTACAGCGGCACGCCGAAGTCGCGGCAGTTCGTTTCCAGTTGCATCACTTGCTTCACGGCAAGCGCGTCCACCAGCGTGAGGTCGAGCGCCTTCGTCGGCGTGCTGTGATCCATCGTCGCGATGGTCTTGTCGGGCCGCCGTACACGGACGCCTCGCCGCCGCAGACCCTCGAACGCTTGCGGCGAGGTGACCTCGTGCACCAGATGCAGATCAATGTACAACACCGCCGGCGCTTCAGCATCCTGCATGACGACGTGATGGTTCCAGATTTTTTCAAATAGGGTTTGTGGCATGATTGACTCGCAAAAAAATTTGACTTAGACTGATGGCGAAAGCGAGGTGCGTATGACGGTTTCAGTCGAATTGTCTTATGATCAAGTACGCGACGCGGTGCGCCAGCTGCCGCGCGAACACAAGACTGATCTGTGGAAAATGCTTGGCACCGACATTGACCTTGACGAACTTAGACGCCAAGCGCGCACAGCGGTAGAAGAAATCCGCGAAGCATACAAGCACGTACCCGAAGAAGAAGTCATGGCTGACGTGGATGCCGCCGTCAAAGAGGTTAGGGCAGAGCGCCGTGCGCGTCGTCATTGACACTAACGTATTGGTCAGTGGCACCATTGTGCTGCTTGGTTTTCCTGCGCGCATTGTGAATGAGGTGCTGAATGGCACTCTGCTGCCGGCCGTCTCGCCGCGTCTGCTGGATGAGTACGTTGATGTTATGCGCCGCCCCCACATCACTCGCAAATACCCTGAAGCCATCGGCCGCATGAACTTGTTGATTGAATTGGTTGGGCGCACTGCGATTCACGTCTCCGATCTTGTCACTGGGCGCGTCGTAAGCGATCCCGATGACGACTTACTCCTCGCCTGTGCACTCGAAGGTGAAGCCGAATACCTCATCTCCGGCGACGAACATCTGCTGCAACTCCGCGAGTATCAAGGCATCAAGATTCTCGCGCCACGCGATTTTGTCGTGAATGTGCTTTCAAGTGAGCTCGAAAGCGAATGATTGTCGCCTCATTCCGCAGGGCTTACATCTGCTTTACCGCTTACCTCATCCAATGCTCGTCCCCGCCATCAACTTATTCAACGCATTCACGTACGCCTTCGCGCTCGCCACGATGATGTCCGTGTCGGCGCCGATGCCCGTCGCTTCGCGCGCGCCATTCTGGACGCGCACGGTCACGCGTCCAAGCGCGTCGCGCCCCGGCGTGACCGCGTGAATCGAGAAGTCGGTCAGACGATTATGCTTGCCGACGATTTGCGCGATGGCTTGATATGCCGCATCCACGGGTCCATCGCCCATCGCTTCGGCGATGTGCGTTGCGCCGTCGGGCCCGCGCAGCGACACACTCGCCGTCGGCACGGCGGGGAAGCCGCAAGTCACTTGCAGCGCTTCGAGTTTGTAATACTCGTGCGCCTTCGTGATCTCCTCGCCGACCAACGCTTCGAGGTCGGCGTCACTAATCATCTTCTTGCGGTCACACAATTGCTTGAAGCGCGTGAATGCTTCGTCCAACTGCGGCTTCGGCAAGTCGTAGCCGAGCGCGTTCAGCCGCGCGCGGAACGCATGACGGCCTGAGTGCTTGCCCAGCACCAACTGGTTCTCCGGCAAGCCAATCGTCTCAGGCCGCATGATCTCATACGTCAGCGGATTCTTCAGCACGCCGTCTTGATGAATGCCTGCCTCGTGCGCGAACGCATTCGCGCCGACGATGGCTTTGTTCGGCTGCACCTTCACGCCCGTCAGCGTGCCGAGCAGGCGCGAAGTCGGATAGATTTCCGTCGTGGCGACGTTCGTCTCATACGCGTAATAGTTCTTGCGCGTGTGCATCGCCATCACGATCTCTTCGAGCGAGGCATTGCCCGCGCGCTCGCCGATGCCGTTGATGGTGCACTCGATCTGCCGCGCGCCCGCCGCGACGCCTGCCAATGAGTTGGCGACGGCCAGCCCCAGATCGTTGTGACAGTGCACTGAGATCACCGCGCCATCAATGTTCGGCACGTGCGCTTTGAGATAGCGAATCAGCGCCGAGAATTCTTCGGGCGTAGTGTAGCCAACCGTGTCGGGCACGTTGATGGTCGTCGCGCCGGCCGCAATCGCAACCTCGAAAATGCGCGCGAGGAATTCGGGATCGGAGCGCGTCGCGTCTTCGGCGGAGAACTCCACGTCGGCGCAGACTTGTCTTGCGTAAGACACCGCTTCGCCCGACGCTTCGAGCACCTCGTTGGGCGTGAGCCGCAGTTTGTGCTTCATGTGAATCTCGGACGTGGCGATGAAGGTGTGAATGCGCGGACGCGCCGCCTCCTTTACGCCCTGCCACGCCGCGTCAATATCCAGCTTGCCCGCGCGCGCCAGCCCCGCGATGATGGGCCCGCGCACGTGGCGCGCGATCTGCTGCACGCCTTCAAGGTCGCCGGGCGACGAGATGGGGAAGCCTGCCTCGATGATGTCCACGCCGAGCGCGGCGAGCTGCTTCGCCATCTCTAACTTCTCGTGCGCGTTCATCGAAAAGCCCGGCGACTGCTCGCCATCGCGCAAAGTGGTGTCGAAGATGAGAACTCTGTCCATTTCGTTGCTCCTCTCAACTCAGGATGCTACATATTGGTTGAGTTTGTACTTGCCGCTGAGAGCTTGCAAGCCGCAGACTGCAATCTGCCGTCTGCCGTCTGCCGTTTAATCCGTTGGCACTTCCTTCGGATTCAACCACTGCATCATGTCGCGCAGGTCGTGACCGACGGTCTCGATGCGCGAGGTCTGCGCAGCTTGACGCATCTTATAGAAATTCGGGCGGCCTTGCGCGTTCTCGTCGAGCCATTGCTCCGCGAACGCGCCGCTCTGAATGTCCGCCAGAATCCTCTTCATCTCCTGCTTCGTCTGCTCCGAGATGACGCGCTTGCCGCTGACATAGTCGCCGTACTCGGCCGTGTCGCTGACCGAGTAGCGCATGTACGACAGTCCGCCTTGATACATCAGATCAACGATCAACTTCATCTCGTGCAGGCACTCGAAGTATGCGACCTCCGGCTGATAGCCCGCCGCGACCAGCGTATCGAATCCGGCTTTGATCAACTCGCTGACGCCGCCACACAAGACCGCCTGCTCACCGAACAAGTCCGTCTCGGTCTCTTCGGTGAAGGTTGTCTCGATCACGCCCGCACGCGTCGCGCCGACACCTTTACCGTACGCGAGCGCGTTCTCCTTCGCGTGACTGCTGGCATCCTGATGCACGGCAAGCAGCGCGGGCACACCTTGCCCTTGCACAAATACTTCTCTCATACGGTGGCCCGGCGCTTTCGGCGCGATCATGCTCACGTCCACATCAGGCGGCGGCATCACTTGGCCAAAACGGATGTTAAAGCCGTGCGCGAACATTAGCGTCTTGCCCGCCGTGAGATGCTGTGCGACCGATTCGTTGTAAACTTTCGCGGCGGTCTGATCGGGCACGAGCATCATGATTACGTCGGCTTCTTTTGCCGCGTCGGCGACGGACATCACCTTCAGTCCATCTGCCTCCGCCTTCTTGCGCGACTTACTGCCTTCGTGCAAGCCGACGCGCACGTCTGCGCCGCTGTCGCGCAAGTTCAATGCGTGCGCATGTCCCTGCGAGCCGTAACCGATGATCGCAATCTTCTTGCCGTTCAATAAATTGAGGTCTGCGTCCTGATCGTAATAAATCTTTGCCACTATGCTCTCCTGAATAGTTTGATGTTTCTTTGCGAGACGGCAGACGGCAGACCGTGACGTTGCCGCCGTCCATCGTCCCCCGTTATTCTTCTTCGCTTACATTTCCGTTTGACCCTGCCCCGCGCGCCATCGCTACGCGGCCCGTGCGCACCATCTCGACGATGCCGAACGGCTTGAACAACTCGACCAAAGAATCTACTTTCTGCTCAGTGCCGGTCACTTCGATCATCACCGAGCCATGCGCCACGTCCACGATCTTCGCGCGATAGATTTCGACCAACTGCATGATCTCCGCGCGGTTCGCGCCCTCGGCGTTGACTTTGATCAGCGCGAGGTCGCGCGAGACGATTGGCTGATGCGTCAGGTCGTTTAGGCTGACGACGTGCACTAATTTGGCGAGATTGCGCTCGACCTGTGTGATGTCCGTGTGCGCGCCGTCCACCACAATCGTCATGCGCGAGAGCGACGGGTCTTCGGTGTGTCCGACCGTCAGGCTTTCGATGTTGAAATTGCGGCGGCGGAACAGTCCCGCGACCCGCACGAGCACGCCGGGTTTGTTTTCGACCAATGCAACGAGCGTATGTTTCATAAACTGCTCTCTTGATTTGTCATTCTGAGCGAAGCGAAGAATCTCTACAATGCGGGCCAAACAGTTCTGTACTCATGCAATCGATTCACTGCGAGTGGATTGCATGAGCAAAATTGGTTTGTTGTTGCGTCTCAGAGATTCTTCGTCGCTTCGCTCCTCAGAATGACAATTAGAGCAACTCCCTAGTCAGTGTACGCATTCCTAGTGACTTGGCGGATAAATTCTGCAACAAAATAGTTGCCTAAAATACTCGACTGTGCTACGGTTAGCCATCAAGTCCAGTCTGAACAGGCAGGTGAGCGATGCGCGGTCGAAAAGCCGATCCGTTTCGGCTGAAACCCAAGGACGAGCACTACTTGCATGAATTGTTGCGCGACGGTAATACGCCGTTGAAGGTTGCGCGGCGTGCGCAGATCTTGCTGGGTCGAATGGATAACGAGCAGGCAATCGTCCGGTTGG
>JBBPZQ010000160.1:0-6830 GCA_038198935.1 Anaerolineae bacterium | reverse complement strand
TTTCGGGGCCAACACAAATGGAGCGAGCATGTGCCATTCGGCTTCGCTCAGATCAGTCTCGTAGGGTAATCTTGGGGTTGTCATAACCTCATTCTACCCACGTCACGCCATTTTACCGATTTTCCAAACACGCTCTTAGTCTATCGTTGTTAGCGACAGAACCTTTTTTGTCGCTAGGGACAAGTGTTTAACGACAAGCGTCTAGCGACTAACGATCATTTGACATTTTTGCGATGGCTTGTTTATACTCTCAGCCGCCGTAGGTAGCGGGCCGTTGTAGTTGCGAGTTGTCGTGGGGTATGGCACGCTTAGATTTACTCATCGCCGTCACACATCAGGCAGTGGCTGCGCGCGCCGTTCCACTTTTTCGTTCTACGGACTTTGAACGGAAAGGAGGTGGATACGGTCGTGGCAGAGCGCACAACAGGCACAGTCAAATGGTTCAACCGCGTGAAAGGGTTCGGATTCATCAAGCCCGAATCGGGTGAGGACGTGTTCGTGCACTACTCGCAGATTCGCGGCGAGGGCTATCGCAATCTCGACGAAGGCGATCAAGTCGAGTTCGATGTGACCAATGGCCCCAAGGGGCTGCAAGCACAGGACGTGACGAAAGTTTCATAAGCGCAACAAAGCCTCGACCATGCGTCGAGGCTTTTTAGACTTGACAACAGACCACTCCACGAAGCTGCGAGGTAGAGACATGGCTGATCCTAAAATCCTCGATTGTCCCTCGGACTGGGAAGACGAAAAGGGAAGCGCCAAGGACGGCAGCGACGGCAAGACCAAATCCGCCGCGCGCACTAAAGCCAAACACGCCGTCTATCATGCTGCCATCTCAGACCTGGACACGCTGCTGGCAAAGTACCAATGCGCCGAAGAGTGTCAATTGGTGGTTGACTTTCGATGCAGCAAGGTCAAACTGGACGATGTCAGTCCAGGAGCGCCGAGCGGATTCCATTGCTCGGGCAGCATGAAGTGGACGGCGCGCATCCGCTGTGTGGATCGCACACTGCCCAGACGTGAACCGCAGGGCATTGAGGAGCAGGAGATGGACTGCGACGACCAAGCCGATGGCTGGGGCGCCGCAACGGGCAAGGGCGAAGGCGCAGACCAAGATGCCGCGACGGAGAAAGCGCTCGAGAACTTGCAGACCGGTCTCGCTGTGGACATTGAAAACGCAACGCAGTATCCATCCGCCAGCGGCATCGGCTGGAATCCAAAAGTGCTGTGCGCTGACGCGGATTGTCCAAAGCAGCGCATCAGAATCCGCCTTGATGCGCCTAAAGTGAAATGCACTGCGCCCGCCGAGCAAGGTGGGAACTGGAAGTGCGAGGCGACGCGCGCATGGTCCATTCGGATCGCATGTGAATCATGAAGCAGCCCATCAACATTGACGCTGCCGTACGCCGCCTCCGCAAAGTGGTCGAGCCGTTCCCCAAAGCGGCGATGTTTCAATTGCACGACGAAGGCTATGCGACGACTTTCGAGCAGCTCGTCGCGTGCATCATCTCCATCCGCACTTACGACGAAGTGACGATCCCGACCGCGAAGCGACTGTTCGTCGCCGCACGCACCCCTGCGCAAATCGCGCAGCTCTCGCCGAAACAAATTGACTCGCTGATTGGCACCTGCACGTTTCACGAGCGCAAGGCACACCAGATTCACGCGATTGCCAAACGCACGCTCGAAGAGTTTGGTGGAGCACTGCCGTGCGACGCCGATGTGCTCCTCTCCTTTAGCGGTGTCGGCGTGAAGTGCGCGCACTTGGTGATGGGTGTAGCGTGCGCCGAGCCGTTCATCAGCGTGGACATTCACGTGCATCGTGTCACCAACCGCTGGGGCTACGTCAGCGCGCCCACGCCGGAGAAAACCACGCTCGCGCTTGAGCAGAAACTACCCCAGCGTTACTGGATTGAAATCAACCGCTTACTCGTCCCTTTCGGCAAACACATCTGCACTGGCAAACTGCCTAAGTGCTCCAGCTGCCCCGTGCTCGACATGTGCCAACAAGTCGGCGTAACGGCGCATCGGTGAATGCGAGTCAACCGTCAACAGTTTCGCTACCGTTCACCGCTCACCGATGAGCCGCATCAACTCCGGATACACCACAGCCACTTGCTGCTCCACTTGATTCGGGTCCACGATGTCGTGAATGAGATGCAGTGATGCGTCGAACTCATATGTCTCCACGTTCGCCGCGCCGTTCGCGCGCCAGCGCTGCACGAGGGCTTGCGTCGGACGATTGTCCACCGCAGGATCGTTCGCATTGATCACGACAACAATCGAACGTGCGCGCGGCAATGCGTTCTCGTCGAGTGCGCGTTGCTGCACATCGCGCGCGAACGCGATGACGCTAACGAGTGCGCGAGTCGAAAAGCGCGGATACGCGTGCTGCGGGCCAGGCAACTTCTCTTTATGCCCAGGATCCCACCAAATGAACTGATTCGGCAGCGACACGCTCGCGCGCAGCAGCAGTGGCAGCACCGGTTCGGGCACGTTGCGCGGCCGAAGCAGCGGCGCGATCACCACGGCGCGGTCAACATCCGCGCGCTGCATCGCCGCCCACAGCGCGAGATTGCCGCCCAACGACAAGCCGACGACGACGACGCGCTCGCCCAAGCCGTGCGCGAGATCGAGCACCGCATCGGTGAATGCGGCCAGCTCTGCCGCGCTCAAGTGCGCGATGTCATCGCTCAAGCGATTTCGCAAGCCGTGGTACGGCAAGCGCGGCACGAGCACGTTGCAGCCTTGCGCGAAAAAGGTTTGCGCGAGGCTGTGAAATTGCTGCGGGCAATTGGTGAAGCCGTGCAGAAAGACAATCGCGCGCTCCACTTTCGCGTCGTGTGTGAGCAACAGCGTGTGGCACAGCGGATTGATCGCCTGGTCGTCTTGCGCTTGCAGCGGCTTGATGCGCGCAATCGCTTCGGCGTAATCGGCGATCGGTCGAGGCTGAGAATCAAGTCGCATAACTTTTGTTAATCGCAGTGAAGCACGGGGCACGGAGAAATTTTGAAATCCTCTGCGCCTCTGCGACAAGAAGTTTAAACGAATTCATCGCCAATCAAGTGCAATCCCGTCGCCAACAGTGCGAGTGCGGCACCGGGCAGCACCGAAATCCACCACGCGTTGGCGATGTAATCGCGTCCGTCCGCGATCAGCCCGCCCCAGCTCGGTTGCGGCGATGGCACGCCGAGTCCGAGAAAGCCCAACGACGTTTCAAACAATATAATGTTCGTCGCGAGCAGTGTGACGAGCGCGATCACCGATGCGAGCACGTTCGGCAAGATGTGGCGCACGATAATGCGCGTGGGCGCTGCGCCGAGCGCGCGCGCCGCCATGACGAACTCGCTCTCGCGCAGTGTGAGCGTCTCGGCGCGCACCACGCGAAAGAACGTAACCCAACTCGTCAGGCTGAGCACGACAATCAAATTGACGATGCTGCTGCCGAGCACGGCGATGATCGCGATCACCAGAATCAGATAGGGAATCGCCTGCTGTACGTCCGCGACGCGCGAGAGCAGCGCATCGAATCGGCCGCCGATGTAGCCGGCCGCCAATCCACTGCTCACGCCGACTAATGTGGCGATGAGTGTTGCGGCGAAGGCAATGAACAGCGAATTGCGCGCGCCGAACAGCAAGCGACTCGACACATCGCGGCCCAATGCGTCGCTGCCGAACACAAAATCAGAATGCGCGTCGAGCAAGGCAGGCGGGCGCAAGCGAGCGCCCAAATCTTGCGCGAGTGGATCGCGGCTGGTCAACGCTGGCGCGAACGTGGCGCCTGACACGATCAACACCACGATCAGTGCGCCGACGATGGGCTGCAACCGCACGCGACGATTCATTCACGACAAGTGCAGGCGCGGATCGAGTCGCGCATAAACGAGATCAAGTGCGAGATTGATGAGCACGATGAAAGTCGCCGAGACGAACACGAATGCTTGGATGAGCGGCACGTCGCGCGCGCTGATCGCCTGCACGCTCAGGCGGCCCAAGCCCGGCAGTGCGAACACGGCTTCGGCGATGATTGCGCCGCCGAGCAGCGTGCCGAGTTGCAACGCGACAATGGTCGTGAGTGGAAGCAACACATTGCGCAGCGCGTGTCGCCACACGACGCGCAAATCACGCAAACCTTTCGCGCGCGCAGTGCGCACGTAATCACGCCTGAGCACGTCGCGCAAATTGGCGCGCAGCACACGCGCGATGATCGCCGCGGGTAATGCGCCGACCGTGAGCGCGGGCAGAAGCAAACTGCGCGCGTCGTCGAGTCCCGACGGCGGCAGCCAGCGCAGAGTGACGCCGAAGATCAGAATTAGCACAATCGCAAGCCAAAAATTCGGGACGGATTGATTGAGCAGCATCAGCGCGCGCGCGAATATGTCGAGCCAAGTATTGGGCCACAGCGCCGAACTGATGCCGAGCGGCACGCCGACCAGCAGCGCAACGGCAAGTCCCGATAATGCGAGTGCAAGCGTTAGCGGCAAGCGAGCAAGCACAAGTGGCAGCACTGGCTCGCGATAGCGCAGCGATGTGCCGAAGTCACCCGTGACCACACGCGCGACGAAACGCGCATACTGGAGCGGCAGCGACTGATCGAAGCCCGCCGCGTGTCTGAACGCTTCCACATCTTCAACTGGCGTGTCGAGCGGCAGCAACGCGCGCGCCGGGTCGCCGCCCAGATATGTCAGCGCGAACACGATCAGCGACACGCCGCACAGCACGAGCAGCCCATGCGCGAGGCGTTGCAGAATGTAGGCAAGCATAACCATCAACGAAGGAAGACAGTAGACATGTGCTGATTCCGTCGTCCCTCATTCGTCATTGTACCGTCACATGTGTCGCCGCGATGTAACTGCGCGCGTGTGCACGCCAGCCAGTCACGCGCTTACTCAGTCCGTACAGATTCTGAGTGTTCCACAAATAAATCCCCAGCGGATCGTCGTGCAGCGTCTTGTGCAGCTGCGCGTACAATGCTGCACGCTTGCTCTGGTCGAGCGTTGACGCGGCTTCGGCGATGAGACGATCGGCGTCGGCGTTCTTGTAACGGGTGAGCAGACCGTCCGACTTGGCGAAGAAGTTGAGCGCGCTGGCCGGATCGAACATGCCGCTCCAGCGCGCGGCGATCATGGGCGAGCTGCGTTTGTTGCTCCAGTTGTCGTTGAACGTACCGAGGTCGAGTTGGCGAATGGTCGCGCGCACATTCAACTTGGCCAGTTCACCCGCGACCGCTTCAGTCGTGAGCGTCTTGTCGCTGCTGGTCGCGTCAATCACCACGTCGAACCCGTTCGCAAAACCTGCGTCACTCAACAGCGACTTCGCTTTGACCAGATCATATGGATACGGCTGCACGCTCGCGTCGTAGCCCAGTGTAAGGGGCCCAATTGGACTGGCGATGCGATGCGCATAACCTTGTAATACATTCTTGATAATACTATCCACGTCCACGCCATAATTGAGCGCCTGCCGCACGCGCTTGTCGGCGAGCGGGGTGTTCGGCGTGTCGCTCGCGAGGAAGATGAATGCCTCTTGCGGCGCGTCCTTCGCGACGACGTTGAAGCCTGCGGCTTGCAAATCCTTCACCTGATCAGGCGGCACATCCTGAATGATATCCACGCGTCCGGCTTTTAACTCTGCGATGCGCGTGGACGCTTCCGGGATCGGGCGATACACCACCGTGTGCACGCGCGGCTCGCCCTTGAACGAGCCTTTCCAATAGTTGCGATTCGCTTCGAGCGTGACGTGGTCGTCCTTGACCCATTCGACAAACTTGAAGGGGCCCGTGCCGATTGGCTTGCGCGCGAATTCGGCGTCACCGACTTGCTTCAGGTATTGTGGCGGTACGATGGCGAGTTGCGCGCTGAGATTGTCGAGAACGGCTGCATCAGTCTGAGCGAGAATCAGGCGCACGGTCATCGCGCTGACGATTTGCACCTCTTTGATTGCTTTGAAGTTGCCGCGAAACGAACTCTTCAAATCGGGATTCAACATTCGCTCGACCGAGAACTTGACCGCGTTCGCATCGAACGGCTCGCCATTGTGAAACGTCACGCCCTGAGGCAACTTGAACTCCAGCGTCTTATCGTCCACGATGTTCCACGACTCTGCCAACCCCGCGACGAGTTTGCCGTCGAAGTCGCGCTCGATCAAGTGATCGAACAGCATCTTCATCACGGACTCGCCCGCCACTTGATTGACAAAGAAGGGATCCATGCTCTGCGCGTCAATCGTCTGCGCGATCACGAGTTTGGACGCGGGCGCGCTCGGCGCTGCTGAGGGCGCGACTGTTGTGGTCGTGCCGCACGCGGCGGCGAGCAGCGCGAAAAGCAAGATGAACAGTGTACGCATGTGTTGCCCCTTCAAACAAAAATGCCCCGCAGCTAAACAGCGCGGGGCATGAGCGAATGCACGCACAAACAAAACCCGTAGTCGAATGGACTACGGGGCAAATGTACGTACGCGGACGCCGACGCAGAATGCGCCAGCGCGGCTCACTTTCTTTCATCCGGACTATTACCGTCGGCGTCGGAGTTTCACCGACTCATGCACGCATAGAATATGCGCGTGCTCGTGGGCTTTACCACCGATTGGGAATTGCGATTGCTCGCTCACCCTGCCCCGAAAGTGTGCAATATGTGATTGAGTGAAAGTATAGCAGTGACTTCACGAATTGTCATGTGGTGAAACGCTGTAGAAGGGCTTTTCCAAAGTCAGGTTGGGAGACGAGTGAGCAGGTTGAAAGCCGTATCGAAGTGGGCCGCATAGTAGCGACGAGCGGCGGCGAGATTGGTGAACCCTTGCTGTGAGATCAAGCCAATCACGAAGTTGTTGAA
>JBBPZQ010000159.1:0-4484 GCA_038198935.1 Anaerolineae bacterium | reverse complement strand
GGCGTTTCTATCGCCCATGCCGCGACTGTGTTATGATGCATCTCGACCTCCTTCGGTCTACTGGGGTTTAGGCAACGCCAGTGTACCCGAAAGAGGTCACTTTTTCATCTCCTGTCAACCGACTTTGGAAAAGCCCTAGTGGCGGGAGCGCCAAAGTTCAAGGGTATATAAAATCACGAACGTGAGCCGCATAGTCTGGATAGGCGCTTAGAGAGTTGCCGACGATTCTAGGCATAGATAAAGAGCTTGAGCGCACGTCACAACGCCACGTGGCTGCGAGAGAAGCACCGCGAGTGGCGTGCGAGGCGGGCTAAGTAGTGACGCAATTCTGCGTTAGCGGCTTCCAATGCATAGGTCTGACTGTTATCTGAACAGACTTGATACTGACTTGGAGCATAGATCAACTGTCCATAGACTCCGAACGCATCGCTGAAATTGCGGTGCGCCTGCGGACTGCGGTCGAGCATCGCTTGGAAGTCGGGCTCGCTACGCTCCGCAACAACCGCCCAACCCGTGTGTTGGCTACGCGATTCATCCGTGCCAATTTGAGGGCCGAATCGACCAGTGGTACACTCCGCCCTCACAACCCGTCCTGCCCGCGGAGCCTGACCGGCTATGTGGACTCGCCTCACGCAACGCGCCAAGCGCTTATGGTCAAAACTATCGACGGCCGCCAACCAACTCTTGCGTCGTATCACGCAGCCCGCGCAGTCCAACCTCGTGACGGGCACGCTGGCTGACCTCCCGCGCAGCCGCACGGACCTGCTCGCCGAAAACGACTCCTTGCGCCAGCAGTTGATCGTTCTTACACACCGCAAGGGTGCCGCAGGCTGCCGTCTAACGAAAACGCCACGCCTGACGTGGCCGGAAGCGTTATCACTGTTGTTCGTCGCGCGTTGGGTGCCCAACTGAAACCAGGTCGTGCGCATCATCAAGCCCGATACCCTCTTGCGTTGGCATCGAGCAGGTTTACGCCTATTCTGGAAATTTAGGTGGCGCGTGCAGACGCAACCGCTGCTGCTCAACCCGTTGAGCGTGCGAAGCAAGAGATTGACTATGGGCGGTGCGGCAAAGGCTATATCTTTTGGCGCGTTTCAACCGGCCAGTGGCGAGGCACTCACCCTTCCTTACGCTCGTCGTATCACCGCGAACTGGATTGATTTATTGGAGCGGGTCGAGCACTGGATACCCGCCCGTTGTGAACGCATCGATGTGATAGTCGATAACTTAAGCATGCATCGCGCGACCTATGTGTTGTTGTTAAGCCTGGCGCATCCGCGCTGGGAGTTTGTCTTCCAACCCAAGTACGCAGCCTATCTCAATCTGATCAAGCCCTGGTGGAAGATCCTGCGCCCGCTGGCGCTCAAGGGGCGCCGCTTCGAAACCTGGCAAGCGATTGAACAAGCCATTTCCGAGGCGACGGCTTACTGGAATCAGCATCGCCATCCGTTCATTTGGGGCAGACGTCGCCGCCATCCTGCTCGTCGCACACCAGGCATTGCGCTCGTCGCGGCTGTCAGTTGATGTGCGATGAGTTCACTCGTTTCGAGGATGGTGATATGTACCGCGATTAACTCGGCGGGCCAGTTCAGCGTTTCGAGTTGATGCGCGAGTAATGCGCGCAGGCGTACCCCATCGCCGACGGGCTCGATGAATACACAATCCACAGTGCGCGAGCCCTCGTCGGCGAACTGCAACGCGACGCGCAAACGATGACAGCCGCTGAGTTGTTCGGTCAATAAGCGTAACGGCGCGCGCAAGGCTTTCACGATGTGCGCGAGTGCCACTGGATGCAGTGCGGTGGGCGGATCGAATTCAACATGGATGGGTTCAGGCAGAGGCTGCACGTTGACATTGACGGGCCGCGTGTCACGACCGCGCGCCCACGCTTGCGCGAGTTTGCCCGCCGCACCGAAGCGCTGCCACACGGCGGTGGCCGGCAGTCGCGCGAACTGGCCCAGCGTGCGGATGCCGAGCCAGTGTAATTGCTGCAAGGACAGTGACGGCAGCGGCAGTAGGTTGAACGGCAGCGGATTGAGGAATCGCGATTCGTCGTCGTGCTGCACCAAACGCATGTGCCCGACTTTCGCGTAACTCGCCGCTGCGTGCGCGGTGAACTTGCCCGTGTCCCAGCCGAGCGCCGGCGTCAACGGGTCGCCTAATGCCTGATGCACTTGTTGGCCAATCTCTGTGCAGAGTGGCTGAATATGGTTGCCAGCATCGCCATGCAGCGCCGTGTACGCCGCGCCCCACGTCTGCGCTTCGACGGGCAGACCTGTGCGCGTGAGCGCGGCGAGGAACGCGCTGTGCTCGGTTTCGGCACTGGCCAGATCGAGCGGGCGGAGCAGCACGTCGGGACAGCGCATCAGCGTTTGGCGCGCGTGCATCTGTGAGCACATACCGCTGAGGCGCGCTTCACGCGACAGTGCCCACACGCGCTCATCGCTGCCGAGCAGCACGAGCGGTCGTTCGCTCCACTCAGGATGATCAACGCAGCGTGAGCGCGATCAAGAAGTTGGGCACACGACAGCACAGCACGCTCATGGCTCACCACGTCTCCCGCGCGCGCACCGTGCCGTTGAAGACGATCTCGACCGGCGCGGTCTGGCCCGTTCGCGCCCATTGACTCTTTAGAATCTTCGCCTGTGCGCGATAACCTTTGAACGTCTGTTCGTCGTCCACCCAGCGCTCGCGCTGCAACTCCACATGTAACGAGATGTAATGGCCCAGACTGCTGCGCACACGTTGCAGCCAGCGCTGCCACGGCGGGTGCGGCTCGTCGAGGCAGATGAGCGCGCTGCGCGTGCGCGCGTACAGACGATGCACTTGAGGGAGCAGCGCATCGAGGTACTGCGTGCTTTGTCCCTCGGCAGTGAGGTCCGGCAAGCCGTCCACCAGCAGCACGCGCAGTGGATACTCGCGCACCAGATCGCGCAAGAGCTCAATTGCTTGTCGCGTGGATTGAGGGCGGACGATTAGCAGATGCTCGAGGTCAATGCCGCAGCGCGCCAGGTAATCCGGGTCACAGCTGTAGTTGAGATCGAGGATGCCGACGTTGTGTAACGGCGCGGTGCGCGTGGAGTGCTGCGCGTGCGCGAGGATTTTGTACGCGACGGTCAGCTTGCCCGAGGTGGTGCGCCCACTCAACAGTGTGAACGCGCCGAGCGGCACGCCGTCGCAGCCGCTGATCGCGTCGAGTGCGGCGAAGCCTGTGGCGATATGGGGTGGACTGTTTGTTTGTGAGAGTGCGCTACCTCTGCGTAGAGCCTCTAAGCCGTAGCGCTGGTGGATACCAGCCACGGCTTGATCGAAGCGTGTTCGTTTGTCGGGCATACGCGCCGGCGCTTCACGCAGAGTGGCTCAAGTATCGCGGCGCGAACAGAGGAAAGAGAACTCGTGAAATGAAATGCGCGGCGCGGATCAGCAAATAGTCTCGCGGTAACTGTTGCGCGTTGGGGACGCACGATCATTGGAAATGAACAGAGCCTTAAGGTATTTCAATTGTCGTTGCAATGGTAAAGTTTACTTGCGTACAGGCTCGGTCATTGCTTAGTTGTCATGCTCAAGAGCCGCAAAGCCAACGCAGTGATCGTCTATCAGGTTGACCGACTCTCGCGTGACATTGTTGACCTGCTGGCCAGCGTGCGCGATTGGATACGCGGCGGCATCGAAGTTCACACGTGCGATATTGGCCGCATTCAGAGCGAGTTAGATATTGTGCTGGTCATCAAAGGCTGGCAAGGCAGTGACGAACGGCAAAAGATACGCGAGCGCACGATGCGCGGCATACAACAAAAAGCACGCTCCGGGAAAGTCCTCGGCGGAGGCAAGCCGCCATATGGCTATCAATTTGCCTTAGAGGGCAAAAGAGTCGTGGGGATCGTCGTTGACGAATTAGAGGCGCGTATCGTGCGCATGATTTACCGTTGGTACGTTCACGGAGCCGAAGACGGCATGCCGATTAACACATGGACAATTGCGAATCGTTTGACTCAGATGAAAGTCACAGCACCAGATCAACGCAAGACGCGCCGCAAACGCCCATCGTATGTCTGGGGCGAGAGCACGATAACGCGCATCCTCAAAACCGAAGTGTACGCGGGTCTTTGGCACTACGGGAAAGTTGCGGGCAAGCACGGTGAAGGCGGCACACGCCCTAGCAGTGAATGGCTCAGCGTCAATGTGCCAGCCAGCGTTGATCGTTCACTCTGGCAAGCAGCGCAAGAGCGGCGCGAGTTCAACAAGCGCATGTCACGCCGTCACTGCACGCACAATTACTTGTTGCGCGGTATGGTAAAGTGTGCGCATTGCGGCGGGGCAGTGTGCGGATATTTTACCCGGCGTCGACGGTGTCAAGTAATTTGTGTAAATGGTCTTGAGTCAGTGCGTGCTGGTTAGGGTAACGAGACTCTGCCTTCGAACACAATGGCGAATTGCTGCAAGGCGCGGTGCCAGTCACGAATGGGCATCGTCCACTTCTGGCT
>JBBPZQ010000158.1:0-21076 GCA_038198935.1 Anaerolineae bacterium | reverse complement strand
TGGCTGTGGCACAACTTCGTCCGTCCGCATTTCACGACCAAGCAGGTGCCAGCCGTGGCGTTAGGCATCGTCTCTGCTGCATTGTCCATCGCTGATCTGTTTCGTATTCACTTTCTTTACCCATCCAGCTGAACCAGTGCCTGCCGACGTATCTGCCCAACATCGAGGCGCACATCGCGCGCGTGCGGGGGAAGCTGGGGCAGGGGTAGCGCCCCTCACCCTGCCCTCTCACCTCCGCCAAGTGCGCGGAGCAAGCCGTCGGGGAGAGGGGAGATGCCTGACTCCCTCTCCCTTTCAGGGAGAGGGTTGGGGTGAGGGTGGGTTCGGTAATTGGCAATCAACTCCACTCCAGCTTGTCATAAATGTCGGCGAGCGGGATGGTGACGGCAACCGAGTCGAGTGTCACGCTCTCGCTCAGTTGCCGATGCGTGCGCAAGCGCCAGTCGCCGTGGTCAAGGCGGTGGAAATATTGAACGTGTACGCGCTCTTGGTCAATCAGCACGTAATCCTGCAGCGAGTCTAGCGCCTGATAGAGATCAAACTTGGCTTGACGGTCGTAATCTTTCGTGGACTGCGACAAGACTTCGAGAATGAGAATTGGATTCGCCAGCGTATCCATCCGTCCTTCCGCGAACTCGAGTTTGCCGCAGACGACCATCACAGCGGGATAGGTGTACAGCCCGTTGGACTTGACCAAGAGTCGCATATCACTCTGATAGATCCAACAGGGCTTGCGCTTTAATGCCTGATGCAGTCTGGCGTGGACATTGCCAGCGATCAGATTGTGATTGCTTGAACCGCCCGCCATCGCGAAGATTTCGCCGCTGTAGTATTCGCTCTTTGCTGTAGCGCATTCCTCCAGCACGAGATACTCTTCGGGCGTATAGAATTTTGTTACGGGTTGTGCCATCTCCAGTCTCCGGTCTCACGTCACCATTCGCCAATCGCCCGCCTCCAACCTCTAACGTCCATCCTCCAGCATCCATCTTCCATTCTTCATGACACTGCGCCCGTCCGCGAAAATCTCGCCGCCGTCGCGCAAGTCCACCAGCATGTCCCAGTGCAGTGACGACTCGTTGCTGCTGCCTGTCTCTGGATAGCCCGCGCCGAGCGCGAGGTGCGCCGTGCCGCCAATCTTCTCGTCAAAGAGCATGTTCTTGCTGAAGCGCTGGATGCCGTAGTTCGTGCCGATGCCCAACTCGCCCAGCACGCGCGCGCCCGCGTCCATGTTCAGCATCTCGTTGAGGAAGTCCTCGCCTTTGCTCGCGCGCGCATCCACCACGCGCCCGTTCTCGAACGTAAGCCGAACACCGTCCACTTCGCGCCCGCCATAAATGGCCGGATACGTGTACGTCACGACGCCGTTGACCGAATCCTCGATGGGTGCGCTGAACACTTCGCCATCGGGGAAATTCATGCGCCCATCGGCGTTCTCCCACTTGCGGCCCGCGATGCCCAAGCGCAAGTCGGTGTCCTTGCCGACGATTCGCAATTCGCGCGTCTCGCTCAGGAAGTCGGCGATGCGCTGCTGCTCGCGTCCCTGTGCCTGCCACGCTTCAATCGGATCGTCGTTGTCGAGCAGCATCGCGCCATACACAAACTGCTCGTAGTCGCCGAGCGACATGCCTGCTTCCTGCGCGCTCGCGTTGGTCGGATACAGCGTGACGCACCAGCGCAGGTCGCGCGTCGCCGAACGCTGCATGAAAATTTTTGACAGTTCCGCACGCGCTTTGCTGGCGAGCGCCTGCCGCTTCGGGTCCACGCCGCTCAAGGCTTTCAGGTTGTGCGGTGCTATGATGTTGAGCGTCGAGTTGACCTTGTCGGTTGTCAGCCGCTCGAATTCGGAAACGTGCGCGAGTTGCTCGTCGGTCCCGTGCTTGAACATGACCTCCGCCAAGCCGTCCACGCCGATGCGCGTGTCAATGTACAGTGCGCCCGCTAGCAGCGCCGCGCGATAGACTTCGCGCACGAGCAACGCGGCCAAGTCCGTCGCGCGAATGACGAACCAATCGCCCGCTTGCACGGGAATCGAATAGTCCACCAGCACCTTTGCAAGTTTTGCCACACGCGGATCCGACATGCGAACTCCTTCACGTTGAGAATGGTTACTGGCGACTTACGACTCATCTCCAATCTCTAGTCCCCATTCTCCAATTTCTAATCTCCAACCTCCAACCTCTACTTCACCACCACCGTTCCCGCCATATCCACGCCGCCTTTGTCGCCGTGATACTCGCAGTAGTAGGGGAACGAACCGCTCTGCGCAAACGTGAACGAGAAATCCCCGTTGGCTTTCACATCTTTGGAATTGAGTGGACTGCCGCTGTCCGATGTGATCGTGTGCTTGGCAGGGTCTTTGTTCAGCCACTGCACGGTCGTGCCCTTGTCAATCGTGATCGTCTTGGCTTGATAGGCAAAGTCTTTCATCTGCACGATGATCGCTTGCGGCTTCGGCGTTGCGGTCGGCGTCGCCGGAGCGGTCGGCGTCGGCGTCGGCAAAGTTTGCTGCGCGGCGACCTGAATCTGGATCGGCGTGAGCGCCAGCCCCGCAAGCGCCTGCGTCGTAAAGAACATCTGCTGGAAGCCGGCCTCGTCGGCAATCGGCTCGATCTTGCCGTTGTTGTTCTTGTCCTGTCCGCGCACCGCTGCGCGCGCAAGCACATCCACTTCGCGCGACTGTGCCAGCACAGATGGCGCATCGTTTGCGGCTAACACGGCCAACGAGTTTTTGATCATTTGATCCGACCACGTTTTCACGTTCGCCGCTTCGATCTGCACTTCCGCCGCGCGCTGCTTCAACTCAGCCGTTGCGTCGGCTGCGTTCGCCATCGCCTGCGCGTGCTGGGCGGCCAATTGCGCGTACACGAGGTAGCCGAAACCGTCGGCAGGGTCTTCGAGCGCGCCATCTTTGTTGCCGTCGCCATAGTCCGCACCCTTCGTGCCTTCGAGGATGTTGAGCATGTGCTCGGCGTGGCGCTTCATCGCGGGCAGGTTGCCGCGCTCGGCGGCGCGCCGCAGCTCGTCGGCGTGGATCAGCAGATGATCGCTGTTCTCGTGCAAGCCGATGATGTAGCCGAGTTTGCCGGGTGTGTCGGCTGCCGAGCCGAGCAAGAGTTTTACTTCGCCGGCCAACTTAGCCGCGAATTGGCCCGAGAAGATGAGCGTGGCCGAGGGTTTCTGCGCGGACGACGATTCAATCGAAATGAAAAATTGATCGTACAGCGCGACGAGGTTCTCGCCATTAGGCGTGGAGTATTGCACGGTCGACGTGCCGTCCGGCGCGACCTTCACCGCGCCCGCCGACGCGAGCAACTGCACGTCCGACGACGCAAACCATGCCTGATAAATTTTGCCCGTTGGCGGCTGCGGCACGTTGGATAGTTGCACAACGCCTTTGTCGTTCAAGCCTTTGTCGTTGGCAAACGTCAGCAGACCGCGCGCAGGGATTGCCGTCGGCGCCGGCGTGCTCGTGGCGGCGGGCGAGGTGGTGGTTTTGGGCGCAATAGTCGGCGCAGTCGTCGGCGTCGGCGATTCGCTCACGTTCGACGCGACCGATGCCGTCTGATTGGACGCGATGTTGAAGTAGAACAATCCAACAAGCGCGAGCAGCAGCACGCCGATGCGTGCCGCCCAATTCGCCGTAGACGATTTCAAATCCACAAACTGCAAGATGAGATACAGCCCCGCCAACTCGCCGAGCAACAGCAGCGCGCCGTACAGCGTGAGTTCGCTCGCCGAAACTTTGTTGACCAGATAGCGATAGAAGTAAATCTCAAAACCGAGCAGCACGATGATCGTCCACAGCGTCAGCGTGATGCGCATCAGCCGCTTGAAGTTCTTGACTCGGAAGCGCGCGGGGATGAGCTGCGTGCGCATCCGCAGCACGAGGTAGATACCCATCAACTCCGCGATGAGGCCGAGCAAGCCATGCACCATCATCAAGATGGCAACTGTGCCGCCCGTCGAGCCGCCCGCGATCACGTACTGGTAGAAACTGGTCAGCATCACGAACGCGATGAAGAAGATGTTCGCGATCACGACCACCGTCTGCACGTTGCGGTGGCGCGGGATGTTTCGTTTGCGAGCGAAGTACCAGCCGATCCACAGTGCGACGATCATGAGAATCTGCGCGAGCAGATTCAAGTCGCCGAGCAGCCGATCACAACCCGCGATGCCAAGTGCTTTACAGAGGGCTTGCATGGGAACTCCTGCGGAGTTTGATAGTTGGTTAGTTTGGTGGTTGGTTAACGCACCCACTAACCAACTAACCAACCAACCTTTAATCGTCGCGCAACAAATCCAAATGCTCGCCGTGCTCGCTGCGTTTGCGGCGGCGTTTGGGACCGGGCGGCAGCGGTTCCAGTGGCTTGCCTTGCTCGATCAGCCACTCGCGCTTCGCTTTCAACGCGCCGGTCGGACACGCCACGACGCAGTTGCCGCAATACACGCAAGTGGATTCGGGGATCGTCACTGCCTCGAACGTGCTGACGCGCGCGTGAAAGCCGCGCTCGGCGATACTGATGGCGAATGTATATTGAATGTCGGTGCCACATGCCTGCGTGCAGCGCCAGCACAGTATGCACTTGGAGTAATCGCGGATGTACATCGAGTTGTCGTCGTATAGCGGCAGATTGCGCACCGCGCCGCCCGAGAACTTTTCTGAGTGCGCGCCGTAGTGCTGCATCCAGCGTTGGATGTCGGACGCTTCAGACAGATCAATCGCCGAGTCCATCAGTTCGAGGATGGTGCGCCGCGCTTGCCACACGCGCGGCGAATCGGTTTGGATGACCATACCGTTCTCGACGATGCGCGAGCAGGCCGGCACCAGCACGCGCGAGCGCTCCATCTCGACGACGCACACTCGACACAGCGAGTTCGCCGTGAAGTGCGGATGGTAGCACACCGTCGGAATCTCGACACCGATAGTGCGCGCCGCCTCGCGGACCGTCGTGCCGTCGGGGACGGTGATGGGTTGGTTGTTGATGCTGAGCGTAATCATTTCATTTCTTTTCGTGGCAAAAAATTTAGCGTCTCAATCCCTTCGGATAGTAATTTTTCAGCACACCCTGCGCGCGCCGCCCCCAGCCGAGTGGAAAACCCGACACGCTGACGAGCACCCAGCCGTTCGCTCCGGCTTCGTCGAGTGGATGACCTTGCAGGTAACGCTTCAGGCGCTCGTCGTCTGGATCGAAATCGAGCCGCATCGTTTTTGAGCCAATCTCGACCGAGCGCAAACTGAGGGCGAGACTGTGCGATGGCTCGAAGCGATCGGCGCGCGCCGTGCCGAGCCACAAACCTGCGCACACCATTTTCAATCCGTCCAACGATGGTGCATTCGACGGCGCAGCAAACAGTTGATCGCCGCGCAGCGTCAGCACAGCATCGCGTGCCGGATCGCACTCAAACGTTTCGCGCACGAACGATTGCCATAACAATTGCACGCGCTTCGGCGCAGGCGTCCACTCTGCGTGTTCCACTTCGTGCGCGTCACCCGCCACCCGACGCAATAGCGCAGTGAAGTGTCCTTCGCCCCTGACATGATGTGGAAAGAATCGTACCGTCAAAGCGAGATCGGCTCTTGTGTTTGCGGTGACCCACTCAGGCCGACCTCGTTCCGCACCGGCGAGTTGAATCGGCGTCAGCGCGAACTCATGGTGCGAATCGAGGAAGCGCGCGATCACATTTTCATTTTCTTCGGGTGCAAACGTGCAGGTGCTGTACGCCAGCCAGCCGCCCGCGCGCACCAGTCGCGCCGCCGAATCGAGTGCGCGCGCCTGGCGCAGCGCACAGCCGTGCACGTGCTGTTCGCTCCACGCCGCGCGCGCCGCCTCCGACTTGCGGAACATACCCTCGCCCGAGCACGGTGCGTCGAGCAGCACGCGATCAAAGCTCGCGCCCCACTGATCGGCGAGTCGCTCTGGCTGTTCGTTCGTGATGACGACATTGCGCGCGCCCCAGCGTTCGAGGTTCTGCGCGAGTGCGCTCGTGCGCCGCGGCTCGATCTCGTTGGCGACCAGCACACCGTCATCACACATCAGCGATAACAGATGCGTGCTCTTGCCGCCGGGTGCAGCAGCCAAGTCGAGCACCAGTTCGCCCGCGCGCGGCGCGAGTGCTTCTGCCACCGCCATCGCCGTCGGCTCTTGCAAGTAGTACAGACCTGCCGCGTGATATGGATGTTGGCCGGGTCGGGCTTCCTCGCCGACCACGAAACCGGACTCACGCCAAGGCAAAGGCTCTAAGTTCCATGGCGCGATTGCACGAAACGTCGCTGCTGATATTTTTAAGGTATTGACACGCAAGCCCGCCACTGCTGGTTGCGCGAGTACATTCAAAAACTCATCGGCTTCTGCGCCGAGCAGCACGCGCATGCGCGCAACGAAACGATCAGGCAGATCCATGTAAATGGCCGCACGACCCAGTGCTGGCTAAAGCTCCAGAAATTCTTTTTCAGACATTTGTGCTTGTCGCAAGACCGAGCGCAAGACAGTAGCGGGCAAGTCACCCGAATGCATCGGCACGGTGACGGATAAGTTACCACGCTTCATCCGCAGGTGACTGCCGCGCTGCCTCACTCGCACAAAGCCCGCGCGCTCTAACTTGCGCACCACTTCATTTGCTTTCTGCGACGGCAGTTTAGGCATACGCGTGCACAGCGACATCTACTCTGAATCGAAAGACTTCAATAACCGAATGCGGATCGCTGGTACGTGGATCATCGCCTATGGGAATGGGCCGCGAGTATGGCAGTCCGTCCTCAATTGCGCCTTCAAGATGTAGTGTTGCCGCTTCGAGTAGCATCGCCTTCGCCTCTTCGGGTGTGCCCCCGATAGAGGCCACATCTAATTCAGGGCACAACACACTGTAGCCACCCTCATCGCTTAGTAAAATACCTGTGAATGTAAATAGGTTCATGGCGCGACCCCTTCAATCTGAATCAAGCGCTGATCCATCCCGCTCAACAATGCACTCGCCGCCGTCTGGCCCAATCCGCAGAGGCTGGCGTCACGCATTGTCTGGCCCAGCGCACGCAAGACATCCATATCGGCTGCGCGCGTCTCGCCGTCCGCAATGCGCGCGACAATTTCCATCTGCCGCTGCGTGCCGAGCTGACACGGATAGCATTTGCCGCACGACTCGTGCGCGAAAAATTTCGTGATGCCGCGCATCACGTTCCACAGGTTCACGGAATCGTCGAAGACCATCACCGCGCCGGAGCCAAATGTCGCGCCGATGCTCGCGAGCGATTGAAAATCCATCGGCACGTCAAGTTGCGCGGGCGTGAGAAACGCGCCTGCCGCGCCGCCGACCAGCACCGCTTGCAGTGCGCGTCCCTCGTGAAGCCCGCCTCCCAGATCAAAGATCACCTCGCGCAGTGGCTGCCCCATCGAAATCTCGTACAGACCCGCCTGCTTTACACAGCCGCTCAGGCAAACGAGCCGCGTGCCCGGCGACGATTGCGTACCCCATTGCCGATACCACTCGACGCCATTTTGAATGATGCCCGGCACGTTCGCCAACGTTTCGACGTTGTTGATGACCGTCGGCTTGCCGAACAAGCCATACGTGATCGGGAACGGCGGCTTCACGCGCGGCTCACCGCGTTTGCCCTCAATGGATTCGAGCAGCGCCGTCTCTTCGCCGCAGATGTATGCACCCGCACCCGAACGCATCTCGATATCGAAATGAAATTCGCTGCCGAGAATATCGTGTCCAAGCAGATTGCGCTCACGCGCTCGGACGATAGCGCTGCTCAATCGCTCGAATGCGAGCGGATACTCGCCGCGCACATAGATGAGGCCGCGATTCGCGCCGGTGGCGTACGCCGCAATGGTCATCGCCTCGACGATGCAGTGTGGATCGCGCTCCATGAGGATGCGATCTTTGAATGTGCCAGTTTCGCTTTCGTCGGCGTTGCAAATGATGAAACCCGTGATGCCGTACATGTCCGCGTCGCGCGTCGTGATCTCGCGCGCCGCGCCTTCCCACTTGACGCCCGTCGGGAACGCCGCACCGCCGCGTCCGACCAAGCCGGCCGCCTTCACGTCGGCGACAATCTGTTCACGCGGCGAGTGCAGCGCTTTGTGCAGCGCATCGTAGCGTCCGTGCTGCAGGGCGTGAGCGATGTCATGCAGCTCGCCCACGCCGATTTCGCGCAGAAGGTGTGGGCCTGGCTGTACGACATCGGCCGAATCATCCAGCGCAACTGCGATCAACGCGCTCGCGTCCACGAGCGGCGCGTGCAGCGTAGCATCCGCTAAGACCGCCGGCGCACGATGACACGCGCCGAGACACGGCACCGCTTCGAGCGCGGTTACGCCGTCGGGTGTGCTCTCGCCGCAACGAATGCCCAGTTCCATTTCGAGTTGAGCAATCAACTGCGATGCGCCCGCAAGTTGACAGATCACGTCGTCGCACACACGAATAAATTTGCGACCAATAGGTTCAGTGTAGAGCATCGAGTAGAACGTCGCGACGCCATAGGCATCGGCGAGCGGCACGCCCAGTCCGCGCGCAACTTGCGCGAGCGTGTCGCGCGACAGATAGCCTTCGAGCACTTGCACCGCTTGCAGTGCGGGTAGCAGCCCTGCGCGCTGCTGCGGCGCGTAATGTGCGATGATCGAAGCGAGAGTGTTCATGCGATTAAGCTGCTGTTCGATGTTGTAGCCAGTAGTCACGGAACGCGCGCAAACGTGGCAGCGACTCGCGATCTTTGACACGGTTCGCTGCTGCCTTGCTCGCGATGATGTCGTCAGGATGACAAACGGGAAAGCCTTCGACCTCGACGTGTTGCCGCCAAGCGTCTGCAAAGCACTCGATACCATCTGGCGCGAAAATCAAGTCGAGATCAAAGGGCCCACGCTTTAACTGGATGAAATCTTTGCCGCGCTCAATTTCACTCGCCTGTGACTCGGTGAAATCAAAGCCCAGTTCGCGCAACGCGGCTACCAGTGCACGACCATTCCCCAATGTGCGATCCAGAAACAAATCCGCGTCTTGCGTCGTATCCGGGAAGCCCAACAGAATCATGCCCGACTTGCCGATGAACAGATAGCGGACGCCATGTCGCGCAAACGCATCGCGCACTTCTTCCGCTTGCCGGTATTCAAACGCGGCCATAGCCTAACCACGCTGGCAGGTTTTGCTCGCACCAGTGGCGATATTCGGCCATGGAATCGAACGACCGATACGACGCATCGTCGAGAACAGGCTTGTAAGT
This sequence comes from Anaerolineae bacterium, assembly GCA_038198935.1. Classification (GTDB taxonomy): domain Bacteria; phylum Chloroflexota; class Anaerolineae; order JACRMK01; family JACRMK01; genus JBBPZQ01. The sequence continues at coordinate 11,856 of JBBPZQ010000158.1, read as the reverse complement.
ATGAATGAACGCATAGCGCATTCGTGTTGCGAGTGGACGGCGGGCAGCGGCTTCAAACTCGTCGAGCCACTGGTGCGGAATCTCGACTGCGCCCGTTTGAGCTGGTCTCGTCGTCAATTGCGCGACCAACTGCGGCAGCTCGGCGACCAGTTCCGAATTCGGCACGACTTTGTTTGCACCAGCCTGCCGTGCTGCGCGCAGTGTCGCCGCATCCGTGTGGCGTCCGAACGCGAGCACGGGAACGTTTACACTGCGCGCTTCTGCGATCAATTTCAACCACGTCTCGCGCGCGCCATCTAATTGAATCACGAGCAGCGCCACATCGTTCAACTGCGCCGGCACATCCGCGCGCACTTCCACTTCGTGCGTGTCAAAGTCGAGATGCTTCAACGCATCGGCGATGCGCGGCATGAAAAACAGGTCGGGGATGTGCAGCAGTGCGCGTTTCATCGCAGCGCCTTCTGCAACTCCACTTCGCTCAAGCGCGGCACGCGCGCCAATCGCAAGTTCTGCTCGACGTGTGCGTTGTCGCTCATGCCAACGAGCGCGCAGGTCACGTCGGGCAGCGAGCGCGTGAACTGCAAAGCGCGCTGCGCGTCGCTCATATCTGCGCCGAGCGATTTGCGCAGCGCGTTCGGCATGTTGCGCGACAGCCGCGCTTGCAGCAGTGAGGCACTGGCGAATACCATCACGCCAAACTCCTGCGCGGCGTCGAGCACGTTCAGCCACATCCCGTTCACATTTTGATTCTTGTGCTCCAAGGCTTCGGGCATGGCGAGGTTGATCGGCAGTTGGATCGCTTTGAAGTGATGCGCATCGCCCGCCACCTCGCGCGCGACGGCGATCAACTCGGCCAGCGAAAGATAATCGCGCGCACTTGGAATCTGGCGGAAACCGGTCCACGTCGCCGCGCCATAGCGGACGATGTGTCCGTCGCTGACGGCGCGTTCGAGAAACTCGAACGCTGTGCGCAGTCGCGCGGCAAATTCGTCGCGCGTGATCTCGCCCAACTGGCCCTCCGGGTTGTGGAGGTAGTAAAGGTCAATCGTGTCAAGCCGCAGGTTGGCGAGCGATGCCTGCAGTTGATGTTCGAGGTAGCGAGGCGTCATGCAGTGCATCCCGCCTTGCGCGAAATCCTCGGCGCGCGCGATACCCGTCTCGATGAACGTGCGCTCAACGTATGCGCCGGCGGCTTCGGCAAATTGTTTCTGCTGCAACTGCGCGAGCGCGCGATCAAAGGGCACATAGCCGCCTTTGGTCGCGATGAACACTTCGTCCCGCGTCGCGCCGTGCAGCGCACGCCCCACTGCGCGCTCGCTCTCCTGAAAACGATAATTGATCGCCGTATCAATCACGTTGCAGCCGAGCGCGAGTGCGCGGGCGATCGCTTGCTCGTAGCGCGCGCTCGTCTCGTCGTCAACCTCACCGAGATAGGTGCCCAGCCCAATCGCGGACAGCCACACGCCATCGGCTTGCGCGAAGAATGAGGGATCCGTCTGCGCGCGATGGCGTTCGCGGAATCGCTGCGTGCCTTCAACCGTCGCGCGCATCGTTTCCACCTCGCGCGAATAGTGTGACAATGCGCCGCGTCCAGCCACGCCCTGCCAATGCCGCACCCGGTATAACGCATAAGAGATGCACGAACAGAAACGGCATCACAGAGCCATCATACGCATAGACGGATTTGAGCATGAAGTACACGACCCAGACACACACACCGACGATCACGAGCAAGTTGCCCAGATGATTGCGCGACACAAAGTTTTCCTGTGCGATATTGATGAGGATAGAACGCAGGCGAATTATATCGCGCCTGAACGCGCGCCGCAAGATACTGCGCGCGCGTCGGTCGAGGAGGGTCCGAGGAGTCGTGCGAGGCGAAGTTTACTTCTGACGGTTGTTCACGCCGAGGAGTGCATACAAGATGCGATCAACGACTGCCGCCAGCACGAGCGCAATCGCGACGACGGAAATTATTTGTTGAACCATCGCTCACCTCTCTTGCCCAGCAGTCTAGACAGAATTGGTGCGCGCCGCTATGGGCTTGATGGTCTATCGCAATCAATTTTAGATTTCAGATTTCAGATTTCGGATTGATACGCCGATCTTCGTGCTCTACCAAAATAGATGCTTGGCGTCGAGCGATTAGCAATGGCAGCAACCCATCACAAAGTCAGCCTGCGCTGACTAGGCAAGCCGACTTTCGTTGGCATTGCGACCAATTGCCGCGAATTTGATTCACACAGGTTACGGAATCTGAAATCTGAAATTGCGTTATACTCTTTGCCATGATACGCACACTGTTCACGCGCCCGTGGATTTTTGAGTTGGGCGCGCGCTTCTATGCGTGGTTCACCGCGCAGCACATCTGGCGCGAGAGTTGCGCCGGACTCGTCGCGCACTTTCCAGCGCCACGGGCGAACAGGGCGTTGCTCGTGCTCGACCTCGGCTGCGGGCCGGGCGTGACCGCTATCGAAATGGCGAAGCGCCGTCCCACCGCGCGCATCATCGGACTCGACCTCGCGCCGCGCATGTTAGACGAGGCGCAACGCTACACGCGAGCGGCAGATCTGGATGGTCGGATTGATTACGTGCTGGCGGACGCGACGCACTTACCCTTTGCCGGCGATGCGCTGGACGTGATCACGGGGCACTCATTCTTGTACTTGGTGCGCGAGCGCGAGAGTGTGCTCGCCGAAGCGTATCGTGTGTTGCGCGCGGGAGGACACTACGCGAGCATGGAGCCCCACGGCGGCGGCGTGCAATGGCGCAAGGTGCTCGCCACTTATTGGCGCGAACTGCGCATGATGACAGCCATTACGCTCTGGCGACCCTTCAGCCATCTGCACGGGCAGATCAGCGCGCAGAAGTTTGCCGATTTGCTCACAGGCGCGGGCTTCAAAAACTTTTCGTCTGAGTTGGTGCTGCACGGACTCGGCATCATCGGCGACGGTGAGAAGTGAAACGCATCTCGTGCCGAGATGCAAAGATGATCCAAGAAACCTACGCTCCTTTGCGAGATAATCCTCGCCCGTTGCATGGCACCCGCACCTTACATTACAATTCATCATCACACGCAGGAGGATGACCACATGTGTTACGAGTTCACCGATCGGCCCCCGCTGCCGCCCATCAGCGGTGGCGCGGTGCAGGGGCACGACATCGAGTTGACCGCCGCCGACGGCAATCGCTTCATGGCATACGAAGCGCGCTCTGGCATGGCGAACGCGCCGCAGATCATCATCTACCCAGATGTGCGCGGCTTACATCCGTTTTACAAAGACCTTGCCGTGCGCTTCGCCGAGGTCGGCGTGAACGCTCTCGCGATTGATTACTTCGGCCGCACCGCCGGCACCAACGCACGCGATGAAAGTTTCGAGTTCATGCCGCACGTCCAGCAAATGCAACTGCCGCAGTTCTTCGAGGACGTGCGCGCCGCCCTAGCGCACTTGCGGCAGAACGGCGGCGCCGAGCGCGCGACGTTCGTTGTCGGCTTCTGCATGGGCGGCAGCCTGACGCTCTATTCGGGGTCGCAAGATTTCGGTCTGGCCGGACTCATCGCATTCTATGCCGGGCTATCGCGTCCGCGACCCGGCGCGAAAGGCACGCCGCTTGATGTGGCAGACCAAATTCGCTATGCGGTGCTCGGCTTGTTCGGTGGCGCGGATCAAGGTATTCCCGCCAGTGACGTTGCAACGCTGGACGCACAACTCGACAAGGCGGGCGTCGAACACGATGTCATCAGCTACCCTGGCGCGCCGCACAGTTTTTTTGATCGCAAGTACGCGGAGTTCGCCGAGCAGTCCGCCGATGCGTGGCAGCGCATATTGCATTTCATCGCCGCGCACAACGCAAGCGCATGACGATAGGCGCGAGCCGATCAGTCAGCGAGGCACACCGCATGCGGTGTGCCTCTTACTGTTTGTCTCAACCTACTTGCCGCTTTGAGCGAGCGCCGCACGACAGATGCCTAAACTCATCTTGACCGCGCAATCATGCCGAGTATAATGGCGCGGACTTGGGGCGCGATGCATATGCGCGCAAGGTCCGAGAATCGGATTGACCGCCACTCCTTTACCACTCAATATCGTGCTGCTGTGCGCAACGGGTGAAAGCATTGACCGTATCCAGCATGTACTAGCGCAGCGTACAGAGTTCAACCTCTATACGATTCGCGACTCATCTGACATGCTGCTCGCGCCGACCTACGACATTCACCCTCAGGTCGTCATCATTGGGCCGCTCGTCAATACGTTGCAGAAGATCCGTTGGATCACGCGACTGCGCGCCGTATTGCCCGCTGTCGGCATCATTGCCATCGGTCAGTTTCAAGATGAAGAGTATGGCATGGAGTTGATGGCGCTCGGCGCGAACGCGTTCCTTGCCGCCGACGAACTCGACCGCGTGCTCATCCCCGCCATCATGCACGCGGCCGGGCGACGATTGTGAGGCATAGCCGACAAGAAATACAGTCGCGCTTCGGCGCGCGCGTGGACGTCCGTGTAGATGTTGGGCGCGGTGTTGGCATGGGACATGAGTCGTGCCAGAAAGTCTCGCGCATCGCGCAAGTGCAGTCGGGGAAGCTGCGCGCGTAAATGCGAGCAGTTCAACGGGAGTGAGGATGGCTAATATCGTGGCCGCAACATATTCTCACTTGGTGGTGATGGTCCAAATTCGAGCCGTGCCATCCGCGCTGGCGGTGACGACCCGCTTGCCGTCTGGATTGAAGGCCGCGCTGTTCACGACGCCCCCGTGTCCGCTCAGTTCGGTCACGACGTTCTTCGTCGCCACGTCCCATACGCGCGCGACGTTGTCGCTGCTAGCCGTGACGAGCAAGCGCCCATCCGGGCTGAATGCGACGCTGGACACCGTGCCTTTGCTTACAGTCGGGAGTTGGCCGAGCGATTGTCGTGTCGTGACATCCCACAATATCACCGTCGTGTCGAGACTGGCCGAGACCAAAGTCTTGCCGTCGGGGCTGAACGCGACGCTGGTCACGCTGCCTTTGTGTCCCATCAGCGACGCGATGCGCTGCGCACTGGCAACATCCCACAGAATGATCGAAGCATCGGTGCCCGCGGACGCTAATAGTTTTCCGTCGGGACTGACCGCGAGCGCGTTAACGGGGCCTTTATGCCCCGCGAGCGTTGTCGTAGCGTGGCCTGTGCCTGCTTCCCAAATCCGCACCGAGCCATCTGTGCCCGCGGTCGCAATGAAGTTGCCGCCTGTGGTAAACAGTGCGCTCAGCAAGACGACGCCGTTCGCATTGAACACGGTTTGGGTCAACGTGCGCGTATCCAACACGCGTGCCGTGCCGTCCGCGCTGGCCGTGACGAACGCCTTACCATCCGGGCTGAACGCGATACTATTGATTCCGGCGGTGTGTCCTTGAAAGACCAGAAACTCCCGTGTCGTCGCGTTCCAGATGCGCGCGGTCTTGTCGGCGCTGGCTGTGGCGACTGCCGTGCCATCCGGACTGAAGGCAGCGCTAGTCACGCGGTCGGTGTGTCCGCGCAACTCGACGATCTGTTGCTCCACGTTGATATCCCAGACGCGCACCGTCTTGTCCACACTCGCCGTCACGACCAACTTGTTGTCCGGGCTGAACTGCGCGCTGGTCACATTGCTGATGTGTCCGGCCAGCAGGTGCGCCTGCAATCCTGTATCTACACTCCACACTATAGCCGTCTTGTCGCCGCTGGCCGTGACGATCGATTTACCGTTGGGACTGAACGCCGCGCTCGTCACGAAATCTTTGTGCAGGCTCAATGTGTAGCGCACGCGGGCGGCGGCCACATCCCACACCTTCGCGGTTTTGTCGCCGCTGGCCGTCACAACCAACTGGCTGTCGGGGCTGAACACGGCACGGTTCACAGGCCCGCTATGGCTGATCAAGCCGATACTCCCGCCGCCGGCGACGGTCCAGACCAGCGCGCTGTTGTCGTCACCAGAAGTGACGAGCAGTTTGCTATCCGGGCTGAAGGCAATCCAGTTGATGATGCCAGCGTGGCCGCTCAGCAGGGAGCGGCTGATGCCCGTCGTCGCGTCCCAGATGATGGCTGTGTGATCAACGCTCGCAGTCGCTATCCATTTGCCGTCGGGACTAAACACGGCTTGGTTGATCGCATCAGTGTGCCCGCGCAATGTCAAGCGCACGTCGCCCGTCGTCGTGTCCCAGACACGCGCGGCGCCATCGCTGCCCGCGAGGACGACCGACTTGCCGTCTGGGCTGAACTCCGCATCGTTAAACGTCGTGCCACTCCTGTTCGGATCATTATCCGAGGTGCTGAACGACATAATCTCGTGCGCAGTGGTCGTGTCCCACAAATGCGCGCGCTGGTCGGGGCCCGTCGTGACAACCCGCTTGCTGTCCGCGCTCATCGCTGCCGTGTGCACGCCGCCTGCGCCGCCACCTCCCCACAATTCGCCGACCAGCGCGCCCGTGCGCGTGTCCCAACTGCGCAACGAGCCGTCTTCGCTGGCGCTGAAAACGTAGGCACCGTCGGGGCTGAACACCGCGCCGCGTACGCCAGTGGTGTGCCCGCGCAGCACAGCCTTGAAGTACGGCACGACCCGATCTTGTTGCGCAACAATATCTAACGCCTCACTCGCAGCCCTCTCGGCGGCGTCGGAACGGTTCTTTTCGATATAAGAGAAAATCGCCAACCCGATAATCGCCAACAGCAGCAGCGCTAAACCGATCACGCTCAAGCGTAGACGTGTGACGCGCTGTTGTTCGCGCGCAAGTTTCTGCGCGGCGTCAGCTCGCTCCTGCGTCTGAGTGTAACGCGCGCGCCAATCGAGGATCGCCGCCGCGAGCACGTCGTGAAAAATTTCGTAGCGCGTTTCCGTCGGCTGGTCGGGCGGCGGTTCGATGGTTCGCAAGATACGCAGATTGGAACCCGCAAGTTTTTCCAACACAGGCGTCAGTTGTTCACGCGTCACGCCCGCATACTCGGCCAGATCGGGGACGGTATGCGCGATCTTTGTGCCCGATGGCGTGACGAGGTGATGAAACACTTTGCCCGCAATCTCTTGTTCAGGCGCTGGCAGCGCAGCCATCACCGCGTCGAGGTGCGTGCGGACGATGTTCTGCGCGCCGCCGAGACGAGTCAGCGTCGCCAAACGCAACTCGTAGGGGCGGGGTTGCCCCGCCCGTTGTGGTTGCCCCGTTTCAGGCTGGGGCGACCCCACCCCTACATGGCGGGGAGACCACGCCCCTGTCTCTTCGTCCCACAGCCGCGTCATCACCAACTGCAAATAGGGCGTCTCAATGCGCGCATCGGTCGTGTTCTGGCTGCCTTCCACGATGCCGCGCCCGCCGCGTCCCAACGTTACGCGCCCCGTCTGCACCTGTGACAGCACGGCATCCACGAGCGCGGGTTCGATGCTCACCTTGTCTTCGGCGTGCGTCTGCTGCTGATTGTATTCGTCCAAGGGTTTCTCGATCGCGTCGCGGGCGGCGTCGCGGGTCAGGTGTTCCACGCGCAGATAATTGTCGAACAAGTTGGGGATGCGTCCCTTGAAGCGATCCAACTTCGATAGCGCATCTTCGCGCAGCGCGACGAGGAAGTTCACGCGCAAGTCAGGGCGGTTGACCGCGCGCGGAAACTCGACGGCGAAGGTGCGCTCGCCATCCTCTTGCGCATGATAGAGGAAATACTCCTCGAACTGATCGAGGATGATCAGCAGGTCGCCGTTGCTGCGCGCCGTCCACGCTTCGAGGTTCTGCACGAGTTCGTTCGGCGTCGGCAGTGGATCAATCTTTTTGTCCATTACCACGAGCGTTTGCGCGAGCGCGCCCTGCACGGCGCGCGACAAGCCGACGATCGGATCGTCGCGCCAACTGTTGAACACGACGACGGCCAGTTCGGGTTCGCCGCGCTCCACGAGGTTCTGCTGCGCGAGTTGGCGCAGTTCATGCTCGACACCCGCGCGCAAGACTGAACTCTTGCCGACGCCGCTCGGCCCGTAGAGCAACGTCAAGCGCGCGGCGAGCAGGTTCGCGCTGATGACCGCGCGCTCGTGTTCGCGCCCGAAGAAGAACGGCGCATCTTCTTCCGCGTACGGAATCAGCCCTTTGTACGGCGCGACTGCGCTCACGGCTTCCCCCCGAATGGCGGCAGCGCGCTCAACAGCATCGTCAGTTGCGCGACGTAATCTTCAAGCCGCAAGTTGAAGATATCCACGTTGCGCTTGCTCCAGAATTTTTGATCCAACGCTTCGGGGTTCGACTGGATCGCCCACGATGCATAACTAAGTTGCTGCTCGCCCCACAGGCGCTGCAAAATGACGCGCAAGTTCCAGTCGCGCAAACTGTAGCCCATGAACAAGAAGTTCGACTTGCGTAGTTTCGCGGTCAGGTACGTGGGAATCGGATTCGATACATCTTTGCGCGCGAGGTAATCAATGTAATGATCTTCGGTGATGACGTAACTATCGTTGTCGGCGTTGGCGCGATTCACCGCGCCGTGCAACTTCAAGATGATCGAACGCTTCAAGTTGCACGACGGCATCTCGATCGGCAGGTCGGCATAATCGTTTGGGCTGCTGATCACGCGCGGCGTGTCGCCGTGCGGCCAATGGACGAACTTGCCGCGCTGATCGCCGTCGGCGACGTACGTCACCACGTCGAACGGCTCGCCGACCGATTTGAAGGTGCGCTCCATCAGGTCGTCATAATTTGTGGTCACGATCAGCAGGCACGTGCGCGGATAGCCGTTCGCGCGTAACAGCGGCGGCAACATCGCCAGCAGTTGATGCAGTGCAGTCGGGGTGTAGTCCGTGTTGAATAGTGTTCTGAGGTGTTCGTAAAGCGGACCGACGCCGCTCATCACCGCCACGTATTGAGCGACCCGCAAGAGGTCTTGCTTGTCGGGCGAGGGATAGTCGAAGTCGCCCGCGAGGTATTCCGCGAGTTCGCCGCCACTCGGCAAGTAGTGCTGCGTCTGCCACAATGCGCCGTTAGGACGGCCGCACAAGTTTGCGCCCGCGCCCAAGAACGGCACGACGCGCCCATCGCTCAACGCCTTCATAACAGTCTTGTAGTGAGCGGCGAGCTCGTTCCACAGCGGCGCATTGGCGAGTGGTGCTTGCTTGTGTGCGGCTTGGATAGCTGCTTTTAGCAGGTCGCGCACCTCTACCGCCGTGTAACCGATGAGGTTGCCGCCAATAATGTCGCGGGCATTAACACTGCCACCGCTGATGTTGACGCCGCCACTGTTGTTCGAAGATTGTTCGTCCATGCTGAGGTTGTTGAATGCGAGCCAGCGAATTTACAAATATGCGGTCATCGCGTGCGCGCAATCTTACACCTTCTCAAAGTGGAATGCAAAAGAAAAGCGCATCTTCAACTGCTAGATGCGCTGCTCGTTCGTCGTGCAGACTTGACCATTCTGAGTAACCTAACTTGCCTGACAGTGTCATTCTGAGCGGAGCGAAGAACCTCTGAGACGCTACTTTAAAACGGATGCGGTCATGCGCCCAACGCCCGAAAAGTTGAGTGCATGACCAAATCCGTCAATTACCTACGCCGCAGAGACCCTTCGCTCCGCTCAGGGTGACAACAAGTGTGAGGATAGTTCGTCCACACTTGCACTGCGGACGACGCGGGCGGCAGTCCAACTGCCGCCCGAACACGACTTCAACTATTTCGTCGCTTTCACATATTTATCGAACCACGCGACGGAGCGCGCGAGCGCGGTGAAGAGGTTGCCGGAGATGTTGTGGTCGTCGCCGGAGTATGAGTAGAACTCATAGGTTTGGCTCGTTTGCTTCATTTCGTCGGCGAGCGTCTGCCCGAAGCGGAAGGGCACTTCTTCGTCAGTGACGCTGTGATGAATCTGGATCGGCGGCACACCTTCTGCTAGATAGGAGTTCGGCGAGATGGAAGCCCAGAAGTCTGGATTATCGGCGGGCGAGCCATACTCGTTGAGCAGCGCACCGCGCCAGCCGGCGGTACGGCCCGACGTGGGCGATGCGCCGGGTATGGTGCGCCAGTTGAACATGATGTCGGGATAGGGCGCGACCACGCCGCCCCAGATGACGGCTGCCTTGATGCCCTTCGTGACGACGACGGCGCGCAGTGTGATCTGGCCGCCCATCGAGTGTCCCCACATGCCGATGCGGTTCGGGTCGGCGTCTTTGTAGTGCTTCAGTGACCCAACGGCGTTCAATACATCCACGGTGTAATCGGGCGAGCCGTAGCCGCCGCTCGCGGAGCCTTCCGAGCGGTCGTGCCCGCGATAGTCGGACTTGAACACGATGTACCCATTGCGCGAGAACGCATCGGTGTACGCGATGTAACGCTCGGTCGTCTTATACACCGTCGGCGGAATGAAGCCGTGATTGAAGATGACGACGGGCCAGCCCGTCGCGGGCTTCGCGCCGTTCGGAACGGTGAGCAGTCCGTAAATCTTCAGACCATCCGACTTATACGACGCATAGTAACGTTGATAGTTCGCGCCGGGCGCGAGCGCATCTTCGATTGTGAGATCGCTGCCCGCATACTCGCGCGCGCGCATCGCGCTGATCTCCAGCGGGTTTGGCGGCTTGGGTGTCGGCGTCGGCGTGCGCGTCGGCGTCGGCGTTTGCGTCGGCACTACCGTCGCCGTCGGCGGCAGCGTACTTTGCGGTGCGGGCGCAAGCGTGCCACTTGCCGTCGGCGCGAGCGAGACGGCGGTGCTCGCGGGCGCGGGCGGCGCGCTCGCTGTTCGTCCCGTCGCTGCCGACTCGGTTAGAGCGTCAGACGGGATCGGAGCGGCGGGCGCGGACTCGCACGCCGTCGCAAACAACATACACAGTAACAACAACCAGCGTGTCATCGTCACTCCTCGTTTATGGCGCGCTGCACGGTGAAATTTAGAATCACCGTGACCGTTTCTTCAATCGTCAGCGCGCTGTTATCAACAATCACCCACTCATGCGCGACAAAGTTTCTCGCGTCCATCTCGACGTACAACATCCGAATCGTCTCGTGCAGCACTGTTGCGTCGAAGTCTTTGTTCGTGCGCGTCGCGTTGCGCGCTTGGGCGACGGACAACGCGGGGCGCAGCAAGACTTTGTGGACAACGCCATCGCCCACTGGCTCGACGTAATGGCGCCGCGCGTCGTCGGGAAAGATCACGTCGTCAACGGCAACCGCGAAGCCCGCATGGGCATACGTGCGTGCGATGGAGGCCGCCACGTCTCGCGCAAGACGGAACTGCCGCGTCGTCTCGGCGGTCCATTCGGGCACGGGCGTTGCGATGCCTGACACGACAAAGGCGCGCAAGTCGTCCACCGGAATATGCACGCCGAACGGAAAGCGCTGCATCAGGGCGTGCGCTACCGTCGTCTTGCCAGCGCCCGGCGTGCCGCTGATCAGAAAGATGGGTGCGCGCTGCGGCATACCTGCCTCATCGAATAAATATTCTACCATCGCCGCACAAGCGCCGGCAGAACGTGGCAAGCGGGCGCGTGGTGCGCGTCGTCGGGGGCGCGCGATGCATTTGGCGAAAGCAACACGTTGAAAATTATTCCAGTTGTCAGCAATGCGCCGCTATGTTACGCTCAAATCAACATTGTCATCAGGTCGGGCTTACGCTGCTGCAATTGGTATACGCTTTAACAGCCCGACGAGATTATCAACACGCGGGTCTCGTCGCAACCGCGTCGTGTCCATGCAGTCTTTCAGGTGAGTGATGAACGTTCTTGGCGATGTCGCCCCAATCATTGTGTTATTCCTTTTCACCAAAGTTGCTTAACAACTAAACCTGCTTGATGGAAGAATCCAAGCAGGAGATCGCGGCGATGGCGCAGTCGCGCAAAACCACGATCAACCATTTGACGCAGAGCGGCACGGTTATCAGGCGTGGC
>JBBPZQ010000157.1:0-33745 GCA_038198935.1 Anaerolineae bacterium | reverse complement strand
TTCGTGCGATTCGGGTTTACAGACTAGGATGAAATTGAAATGATAGTCGCGCAGTAGAGCGCAGAGCGGCTGATGACAATGCAGGTCGTCGGCCAGAATCGTCGTGCGTTCGGCGGGCAAGCGCTGGGCGTTGCGGGTGAGCCAGCGTTTGATCGTCTGTGGTTCACAATCCTGTTTCGCACAACCATCTTGCGGCTGGATGAATTCGGGTTCCAGACTGAACAGCTGGGGCGAGTGCGGTGCTACCAACACGGGCGCGATCAGGCTGTGCGTGTAGGTCGTTTGGTCGTCGTGTTGGCAGCGGGTGCAGTTCGGACAGTGAATACGCTGAGACGAAAAGTATTGCACGCGCATCCTGTGCCACGCGCCGAAGGCGTGTATGCAGCGCGACGCGCTGCGGCACAGGACATTCCAACGCGAGCAACAGGTTAGCCACCACGCCCGTATGCTTGGCCAAGCGGAAGGCGATTGACAAATGAAAACGACTTCGGATAAAATCACGCGCGTTGGTCGTGAACACGAGGCGGCAACGCGGCATGAATCCACCAATAGACGTTTTCACAGCGGACTGGTCTCGCGCAATGCGCGGGGCAGTCCGCTTTTGCCTATTGACGAGGAGCCAGTGTGAGTAACTTTGTGCCTGAGATGCACGATATTGGTAAGTTGATTCCCACAAATATTCAGGTTGATTTGACCGAGGGTCAGACACTCAAATCCCACGATGACAAGGGGCCTTCATTTAGAAATTTAGATTGGGCTAAGTTTGGCGCCATTGCGCCGACGAATGCAACGTGGCTGGGCGTGATTTATCACATTGATAAGATAACGGGATGGGTGCGAGACTTGCAAGAATCACCGATAGGCTTTTCTGTGTCTGATGAAGACCGTGCCCGTTTGTTTTTACTTGTGCTTGCGGATCACTTAGCGGCGACAGCGGGGCGAGCGCTGAGTGGTGCAGAGGGTGGCGGCGTGTCATTGCAGCACGTTCATCGTTTATGGCATCCCAATTATGCCAAGGCGCTCCGGGCTGCCGACGGAAAAAACGTTGAGGCTGAACCTATCAATAACGTCGGCGAACTCCGTCGCATGCTGCAATGGATTAGTACCGACCCTGCCGACGAGCGCGAGTTTGAAATACGTCACAAACTCAGTTTACTCTGCAAGCCCGAAGACGAAGGCACGCCGCGCAACGTGACTTCGTTGTATTCACATTCATGGTTGACAGGAAAGTTTTATCGCGTGCTGGAGCATTACGTCACGCTCAAAACGGACCCGTTGAGGCTAGAATTTAATCAGCAGCCAGTCACTGTTATTGTTCAACGTGAGCAAGAACGAAAGATTAAGCCAATTCCTACAGCCGAACAAGATTGGGTATGCTGTCTGGTGCGCGCGTCGGTTCACTTCCCGCAACAACCGGTGCGCCCAGCCGATCTTGGCGTCTTCGACCGTTTGAATGACGCGCATAAGGCATTCGCTGCCACATTTCCTGACAACCTGTTGTTTGCGGCCGGCGATGACTTGTGGTTGTTTGCGCCACCGGAACCTTTGCTCTCTTTGGCGGAATTGTTTAAGCCATTTACCGAGCGCGGCTTCTACGTGACGGCTGCAATCAAACAGGCCGTACTCGCCGACCTGAAAGTGTGGAGCACGGCTGAGGGGCTGCAAGACACAATTAGCCATTACGAACAACAGCGCGTGGAAATTACGCAGCGTCTGCGCGTGCTCGCCGAGCAACTGAAGATTGCGGAGAACGATTACCACCAGAATAGCGCTCGCATACGGCAAATGAGCAACGAGGTATCGAAGCGACCGTTGATTGAGCGTAATCAGCAACTCAGTCGGCAGCGAGATGACTTACGAGTTCAACAGACACAACTGCGCGAAGAATTTGCCAGCATCGAACAAGCCATCCCGCGCCTTGCGGCGCAACAAAACCAGACGGGGCTGATTCATCGCAGCTACTATCCTGCCTCACTGTCCCAATCGTTCGAGCCGCCGCTGTGCGAGGTCTGTCAGATGCGGCACGGCGAGCCAAAGCAATTTGGCAAGCGCACCGATTACCTGTGTACAGACTGCGAGACGACTCGGAACAAAGGCTTCAGTCAACGTCAATTGACCGATCGGCTGAATCGAGAATTGGAAAGCGCAGAGCAAGAACGCGCACAGCCGCGCATGCGCTACCTCTGGCTGCGCGTCTCGCTCGCTGCCGCACAACTCGAAGCGACGGTGGTAAGTTTGTTCGGTCAATACGTTGACAGTATTACCTCGCTCAGTCCCGCCCAACGGCTGCCCTTGAAAACGGAGTTGCGCTTGCCTTCATTGTTGCGCGACTTCGTGGACGACTATCACAACATGCTGAATCACTTCGACGCTCGCATCCGTCGCGCCGCCAAAAATGCAGTACGGCTAAGACGAGATTCTAATCTGTGGGTTGCGCCGCTGGAATCTGGTCAACAAGTTGAAATGATTCTGTTGGATTATCTTGAGACGCTGAATCAGTTTTACCCCGTGTTCGTCGCAGGCAAACAGCCGACGACATCGTGCATCCAATTCAGCGGCAGCATTGCGAATGCGATTTTCCCTTTCTTTGAACACTGGCGTTATTTGCAGCATCCGCATCAGCCGATCAATTTGCGTTTGGTCGGGAGCATGCAACTGGAGCTGGGGCTGGAAAGTGCTGCAGAATTGGTAACCGTGAAAAGAAACGAAGGCAAACAACAAAGCGCGTTTTTACATCGCGTGGCTGTGATTGAACAGAAAACGCAGAGCCATTTCTTGGTGCAAGCCGCATTTATGGATGAAAAGACGTTGAGCGAAACGAAGGGACGGCCCGTATTGCCAGCCGTAAAACTGTATGAGAGCGGCCTCATCTCGGCGGAGCAAATCCTCGCCTATCACAAGTTGACGGACTGGGGATGAGATGCCTAATTCATTCTGGCGTTATGAATTGACTGATGCAGGCGAGCCGGTGTGCCTGGGCGAGCGTGTCAAGAAAGGCACCTATCGCGGCACGCTTGACTCGTGTATTCCGTACTCGCAAATCAGTGGCGCGCTGTGGGCAGAATTCGGCCAGGCCTATCACGCAGTGGGCATCTTTCACCAGTCGCCTAACGTCGAAGCATTTTCGTTTGCGTTACAAGACGTGGCGCGCGGCGTGGCAAAACTCACTTTAGATGTCGCTGCCTTGACCAACATTCGCGCCTCGGTATTTATCTGGCAGGACCCATCCAGCCCCGATACATTGCCGGAACGATTCGAGCTGCGGCTTGGCGCGTTGCGCTCAAAGGGTTTTGGGCTGTGTCGCCTGAGCAGTAAACGGGCCGTTGCGTCTACCGATCAAACGTTGGTGGGCGGCGCCTTGCTCACTCGCATTCCAGAGTCACAACTGGCGCGTTTTGATATAGAGCCAGTGCGCCCGTTGTACGGTTATTTGTTTGAGCCAGAGGAACCTGAGCGCCTGTCAGGCCACTACGTGCGCGCACTAATGGAAGATAGCCTCGTGCGTGGCCCGGAATTCTTGGTCAATGAAAGGAATAAATGAGTCAAAATTTAACTGCTAAGGCAAGCCCAAAAAATCTCGATGAATTAATCGAACAGCTTTGCCAATATCTGGACGAGCACAAAGTGAGATTTTCAAGTGGTCAATTGGACGACGCTGGCAAATTATTTGAGCGCTATGATTATCAAACAGCGCGGATGGTGGTCGAAGGCAAAGACGATAGAAATAGCGCTACGCTGGCCTATGTTCTGAGCGAAGTGTACAGCACGTCGCATCGCCTCAAACTACCACCAGATAGAGGCTCGTTTCTCATTCGACATCTCAACCAGATTTGCAAACACAGGAGGAGCAACCCATGAGCCCCACCGTGCAACGCCATACTATTACCTTGACGACGCTCGAACCGTTCCACATCGGCTCGCCCCAGAGCGTGTTATCGAGCATTGAAAATGCCGTAGCGCGCAGCGGCGGCAAAGTCGTCGTGCAAGGCTCGTCGCTCAAAGGCGCGCTTCGTGGAGAACTTGAACGCTATCTCAATGAGCATTATGGCAGCATGAGTGCGATGCGCCCGTGCATTCCGTCGTCGGAAGGCAGATTGTCCGATGAAGAGAGGACACTCATTGCCAACGGCAAGTTCAAAGGCGCTGCTTGTGTTTTCCCAGGAGTTGTGTGCCCGGCTTGCTACTTGTTGGGCGCGCAGGGTCTGGTAGGTTTCGTCCGCGTGCCTTATCTCTACACCGATGTCGAGCATGAAGAGCAATATGCGGTGCGTGTTGATCGCGCGCGGGGAACGGTGGTTGATAAAACCAATCGTACCTACCAAGAGATTCCAAAGGACGTGCAGTTTGTGGGCACGTTGGAAGTCGTGCTGGAAGATACGTTGCGCGGCTGGAAATTGGGTACTGCGCGTCCGTTGATCAAAGATGACACGCCCGACCGCTGGTTGGCACCGCCGCGCGAGACGACCGCATTCTTGAAAGAGTTTGTGCTTGATCGGCTTGAGGCGATTCGTTTGATTGGCGGCTACAAGTCGAAAGGTTTCGGCGGCGTTGAAATCAAGGTTGCGCCGCTGTCATAAGCGTCCGTTAAAGCATAAGTTCCTGAGATTGTCTTTCTAAGGAGTATTCTCTGCGACGAAGAATCTCTGAAACGTTCGTCAGACACGCCCGCGGTACTTCGCACCTACAGGCTTTGTATGAGCATGTTCCTCTCCGCCCTCATCCCGCTGACCGCGCTGAATGCGGTGGCTGCGCCGCAGTTCTATGGCCGCGAGGCGCACGCGCTGTTTCTGTCGCTCGTGCAGCGCGCGTCGCCTGCGCTGGCGGATCTGCTGCACGCCGACGATCAGCGCAAGCCGTTTACGGTGTCGGGCTTGCGCCCACATGCGCCGTCGGCGCTGGCGGTCGGCGACGCGGCGACAAGCGACGCAGCGGCAAGGGGCACGGCGCTGTCTGCGGCGCAGCGGCGTTGGCGCAGCGGTCTCGCCATCCGTGCGGACATGGGCTATGCGCTGCGCGTGACTTCGCTCTCGGCGGAGTTGTCGTCGTTGCTGCTGGAGACGCTGCTGCCGCACTTGCCCGCCACATTGCGCTTGGGCGAGGCGCACTTTCAGGCCGGCGCGCCGCTGACGGACGCCGCCGCGCACACTTGGGCGGGGCAGACGAGCGCGGACGCGCTGCTGGCGAAATGGTTCGCGCGCGATGCGCCCATCTCCGCACGCGTGGAAGCGCAGTTCGCCAGCCCCACCGCCATCAAGGGCAGGGGCGGCTGCTGGTCGTGCCTGCGCCCGCGCCGATCTTTCAGAGTTGGCTGTTGGCGTGGAACACGTATGCCGCGCCCGCCTTCGAGCACGACCTGCTCGCGCTGGTGGAGCGCGATATGTGGGTGACGCAGTATCGCTTGCGCACTGTGGCGCTAACACTAAAGGCTGACGGCAGACCCCCGTCTGGCGACCTGCCCCGCGCCCTTGGCGGCGGTGGGCGAGCGGGGCTGAAGGCTGAAGGCGCAGCGCTGAAAGCTGAAAGCGGCTCAGCCTTCAGCCTTCAGTCTTCAGCCTTTATGATCGGCTTCGTGGGGCGCTGCGCCTTCAGCATGTTCCGTAGCGAGCGTGCGCTGTGGCGCACGCTGCACCTGCTGGCGGATTTTGCATTTTACTGCGGCACAGGCTATAAGACGACGCAAGGCTTGGGGCAGACGCGCAAAGTGCCGATTGAGCGCGTGCGAGCGGCGCAGTGAGCGCACGCGACAGCGGTGGCGCTCGCAAATCGCCAAGCGAAGCAAAAGGCAGCCGATTTGCGAGGCGAGTCGGCGCCATGTGAGCGCACGTTTTGTCTCTAACAACTCGAAATTTGCAGAATAACCAGTTTAACATGCGCGGTTTGCGAAAGGGAGGTAAACCTGCTCCAAAACATGCGGAAAAAGCGGGGGCAAAATGGGCAGAGACAAAATAGGGTTGCAACGCACTGAATCCTCGCAAGGGGATTGATACTTTGAATGACTCAAAGCCTTCTGTGTTCTCGATGTCGTTGCAACGCACTGAATCCTCGCAAGGGGATTGATACGAATTGTACTAACAGATACTATCAATAACGCTTTCGTGTGGTTGCAACGCACTGAATCCTCGCAAGGGGATTGATACCCAGACGGGAATGCCCGGAAACACGACCCACATCGGTTGCAACGCACTGAATCCTCGCAAGGGGATTGATACACGAGTGAGACCACGCCGAAGCCGAAGTACTGAAAGTTGCAACGCACTGAATCCTCGCAAGGAGGGTTGGAGCAGTCAGGACTCATTACGTTGGCCTGAGCGGCAAAGGTCAAAAAAAGCGTAATGAGTCGGACGACTTATTACGCTTGGTCAATATCAGCGCACTCTTTGACAACTCATGTATCTTCAGCATGTCGCTGTCGTAAGCGTTGCCAGAAACGCAGGTTGATGAGCGTGTAGATGAGCGTGTTCTGGTTAGCGATGGCCGCGCTGTTGCGCAGATGCGGACGCTCGATGCCCAGCGCCACGGCTTGCGAGTTGATGCGCTCGACGGCGGTGCGCTGCCGATAGGCATCCTTGTAAGCGTCACTCTCACGGTCGAGCGTATAGCGCAGCCGTGCCCCAACACTCGTTGGCATCGAGGCCGTGCAGCCGCCTTTCTTCCAATTTGGATGACGAATCGGACAGGTGCGCGCGGTCTGTGTCGGAAACAACAACGGACAAACATACTTGCCACGCTCGTGCTCGATGATGCAGGTGGTGCGATCAGTGAACGTGAATTGCAAGTGCATGGCTAATCCCGCCGCGCAGATCGGTGAACCCTCCGTGCTGAATTGACGACCGTTGGCTTTGTAACCGCCCTTCTCAGAAAAGGGCACAGCCGCAAAGTGTGACGGGTCAGATTCATCGTAAAAATAGGCGTGAACGTACCAAGCATCGAAGGCGGCGTCGAAGGTGCCGATGCGCGGTTTGTAACCCAGGCGCTGTTCGACTTGGCGCATCAAGGGAAAGAAGTAAGTGGTGTCGCCCTGGTCAAAGGGTTGGGTCAGCTCTGCGAGCACGAACTCACCGAGCTCGGGGACTTTGGCGACGACAATGCCTGAGCCGTAACCCCAGTAGTATTCGCCGACCTTGAGCGTCTTGGCAGCGGTGGGATTGCGGCTGGGTGTGCTTTGGTTGCGACGTCGCTTGCAGCCGAGTTTGCAATCGGGGTCGCCGCGTGGTTGTTTGTGTTTGTTGAAGCGCTCGCTGACATACGCTTTGGGATTATTCTCTTTGACCCAGGCGAGGATATGTTTAGTGTCGAGCGAGACGCAGTCGATGGACGCGAGGCCCAAGGTCTGGAGTTCACTCAGAATGAGACGCACACTATCCGCCAACAAAAACTGAAGCGTCGGATTGGGTAGCGTGCGCAGCAGGTAAGTCAGATGGCGCGCGGTCGGCAAACTGGCAAGGGGATTAAAACCTAAGGGCGTTTCGGGCGTAGGTGAGAGCGGAAAACCTAAAAGCCATATGAAACCAGGATGTTCAATCAGGCAGCGGTGCAGCATTCCCATGGAAGGAATCGCTTCATTGAGGCGGATCAGTTCCGCGGCGGCGAGTGCGGCGTAAGGGATTGTCACCTGTCCCCAATTGCGCTGCAGGTTGCGCTCCGGGAAGTGGCCCCAATCCAACGGGCCGAGCAAGTCCAGACAGCGCATCATCGTTGGCGCAGTCGTCACACACGCAGGCAGGAATTCGGGCAACTGCCAGAGCGTGTGCAAATCCACTGGTTTTTCCGAGGTTTTTCGCGCATCGGGCGTGAACGTCCACAGCGGCAATTGAGTTACAATTGAAGGGTCTGTCATGAGGGAATCTCCTTGGGTCAAAAGATGGAATCGGCTAATTCCAATTCTAAACCCAGGAGTCCCCACGACGGACAGCGTAATGAGTCAGCGACTCATTACGCTTTGTCAGATGTTGCAAGGGTGGCTGTCAGCGGTTGAGAACATTTGAGCGTAATCAGTCAGTGACTGCTCCAACCCTCTCGCAAGGGGATTGATACTTACCGTGATCGTGTGATGGCAAGCGATGATTTCCCAGGTTGCAACGCACTGAATCCTCGCAAGGGGATTGATACTCTCCAACGAGAACAGCTCCTGCTGAGATGAGAATCTTGTTGCAACGCACTGAATCCTCGCAAGGGGATTGATACCACTAATACGCCTGTACTACTGGCTAACGCGCGCGCGTTGGTTGCAACGCACTGAATCCTCGCAAGGGGATTGATACTTACTTGGTGTTATTAAGACGGTTCAATGGCCCCCTCCTTGTTGCAACGCACTGAATCCTCGCAAGGGGATTGATACCTTAAGATCAACTATGACAACATAGTCATTGCCCTGCTTGTTGCAACGCACTGAATCCTCGCAAGGGGATTGATACTTTTCGATGACTGGCAAGATCGCGAGGAGGACTCGCGAATCGTTGCAACACACTGAATCCTCGCAAGGGGATTGATACTCACCTTGACTCTTTGGTGGAGTCGCGGCGGGCGGGGGGTTGCAACGCACTGAATCCTCGCAAGGGGATTGATACTCGATGTTTTCCAGCGTGCGCAACTCGGCCAGGTCGTTGCAACGCACTGAATCCTCGCAAGGGGATTGAAATGCTCATCGTCGCTGTCCCTTCTGTGTCCAACCGTGAGTTGCAACGCACTGAATCCTCGCAAGGGGATTGATACGCGACATAGGCAAGCGTGTTCGCGCGCAGGGTTATCGTTGCAACGCACTGAATCCTCGCAAGGGGATTGAAATTGCTCATGCTGCCTCCGCCTCTGGCTCCAAGATGCTGTTGCAACGCACTGAATCCTCGCAAGGGGACGGACTGCCCGTACTCGACATGCACGCATTGCGACCACTCGGCGTCGGCACGGCAAACGCAAACGAGTCACAGCAAAACGGCGTGCCTCGCTTGCATATTTGCCTGCGGATTTTGCAAACTCGCGCTTGACACTAGAACTACTGTTCTGTTATAATCTGCCCAATTGTTTCGAATTCACATAGGAGGGCAAACACATGCCACGCAAGAAACAAGCAAGCGACGATACGCTGGAGTTGATTCCCACCAATTCTCTCCCGCTGATTGACGACGGCGAGATGGAGATAAAGCCGAGCAAACGAGCGCGCAGCGGCGGCGACGATGCCAAGCCAACCGCGCGCCTCGAGCGCGACCCCGGCAAGGTGAAAGCGTTGGAGACGACGCTCGCCACGCTCAAGAAACGCTTCGGTGACGGCACGATCATGAAACTGGGAGAGGCACCTCAATTGAAAGTCGAAGCCATTCCAACCGGCTCGCTCGCCGTTGATCTCGCCATCGGCGTCGGCGGCATCCCGCGCGGCCGCGTCACCGAGATTTACGGGCCCGAATCGTCGGGTAAGACCACGCTCTGCCAACATATAATCGCCGAAGCACAGAAGATGGACGGCGTCGCCGCATTCGTGGACACCGAGCACGCGCTCGACCCAGCGTACGCGGCAAAGTGCGGCGTCAACATGGACGAGTTGTACGTCTCGCAGCCTGACACCGGCGAGCAGGCGCTGGAAATCGTCGAAGCACTCGTGCGCAGCAATGCGGTGGATTTGATTGTCGTGGACTCCGTGGCGGCGCTCGTGCCGCGCGCGGAAATCGAAGGCGAGATGGGCGACGCGCACGTCGGCTTGCAAGCGCGCCTCATGTCGCAGGCGCTGCGCAAACTGGCGGGCGCGATCAGCAAGTCGAATACCTGCGTCATCTTCACCAATCAGATTCGCATGAAGATTGGCGTGATGTACGGCAACCCTGAGACGACGACGGGCGGCAAGGCGCTGAAGTTCTATGCCTCGCTGATTCTGGAAATCCGCAAGGTCGAAGACATCAAAGATGGACAGGTCGTCATCGGTTCGCGTACGCGCGTGCGCGTGAAGAAGAACAAAGTCGCGCCGCCGTTCCGTCAAGCCGAGTTCGACATCGTGTACTCCGAAGGCATCAGCAAAGAAGGCGATCTGCTGGATGTCGCAACCGAGTTGGGCATCATCGAGAAGCGCGGCGCATACTTCTCGTATGAAGGCACGCCGCTCGGACAGGGACGCGAGAACGCGAAGAAGTTCTTCAAGGAACACCGCGACATCTTCGAGCGCGTCGAGCAAGCGGTGCGCACGAATGGCACTGAGCAATTCGAGCCGAACCTCGACGGCGCGGCGCGTGAAGAGGAAGAAGGCTTGGCGTTGGAAGACGAAGCGTGAACAGTCAGCAGTGAATGGGGAACGGGGAACGGGGAGCCGAGTGTGATTATCACACTCGGCTTTTTGTTTGGAACGAATCCAGACCTGACAGGTCTTGGAGACATGTGAGGTCTGCGCACTGGTTACGGTTGCGGCGGCGTGCCGGCGTCGGGCGGGATGGGTGCGCCGTCGGGGATGGCGCGCAGTTGAGCGCAGGGCATGTCGCGCACGTCTTGCCATTGATGACCTTCGGATAACAATGTGGGGATGTCTTTGATCCAGCGTTTGCGCTCGTTCTCGATACGATAGACGTGCGGACTGGTTGGACACTTCACGAGCAGATACAGCGGCTTGCCATTCGGGAATTGATTTAAGAATTGATCGTCAACCATGTGAACGTCCGCCCATTGGTAGCGATACACCTCGAAGACATTGAGCGAACTGATCCAGCGTTTCTGACTGCGCTCGATCACGTACACGTCGGGAGCGCTGCCCTTCAACAGCAAGCCGTCTCGAATGATGAGCGACTGCTGATCGGACAGCGCACGCGCGAGCGAGTTGCCCTCAAACAGCGGCGCGTTGGCGACGAGCAGCAAGAGCAACAACGCCAGCACGAGTCCACGCAGCAGTCGCGGCAAGTTGCTTGGCGTGAGTGGGCGCGCGGCTTCGTCGTTGAACTCCTTCAGCATTTGCTCCTCCGCAGGTGACAACGGATGCGGCTCGTCCGTTTCGGACCACTCGTCTGTGGATTTCGTCGCGACGGCTGGTTCGCGTGGCGCGCTGGGCGATTCCGTGCGGGCGACGATAGGTGAGTCAGGCTCGCGGCGCAGCGGCATCAACACGGTCGGCGCGATCGGCGCGCGCGCGGTTTGCTGCGCGCGCAAGTCCATCTGCTGCGCCTGACGCGCGAGCACGTCACGCAGCATGGCGAGGATCAGTTCTTCGGGTGTGGAGTTTGCGTCGCTCATGTTCAGCGCACCGTGAAGAAGCCAAATAGTTCGCCGAACGACGCAAAGATATTGGTGTAGAAGTTGCCGCCCAAACCGCGAAACCACTCGAACGGCAAACCGGGCGCGCCGAAGAATGGGCGCAGCGTCCAAGCCAGTTGGCTGCCCACGAACGCGTACAATAAAATCCACAAGTACAAGATGCGTGTGCGCGCCTTCAGGCTGCGTCGGTCGCTCAGTTGCAGCAAGCGCATGCCCTCGCTCAATTGTCGGACGCCGATGCCGCCTGCGATGACGAAGATCGCGACGTTCAGCAATTTGAAAAATTGATAGTTGCCCGTCGTGATCTCGAAGAAGATGACGACGGGCGCGAAGGCGAGCAGCACGATAGCCGTCATCGCGATCGCCGCCAGCAGCAGCGCGAGGTTCTGGCTGAGGTCGAGCGACGCGCCGAAGATGCTGTTGAAGAAGTAGAGCGTCGGCAAGCAGACTAGCAGCGTGACAATGAACAGCAGCGGCAGTTTGAGCGCGGCTGCGACGGCTTGCAGCGCCGAATGCTCCGAGCCAATCACCGCGCCGAAGATGGCAAAGCCGAGCGCAGCACAGACCAGCAAGCCTGCAAGCTTGTGCGGCAGGTCAACGCCGTCGCGCACTTCGGCGAAGAAGCGCAAGCGATGGCGCAGCAGCAATTCAAGCGGCGTCAGCCACACGTCACGTTGTGTCGTACTCACGTCCGTAGCCAGCATAGGGCCGCTCCTGAAACCGTCGGTTCGTTGGAATGTTTCTCCAAAGAACAATTGAACTGATATCGTTCGTGAATCAAGGCGGATTCGTAATCTCAGAGGGAAAGGGACAGTAGAAAGTTGAAGCCGATTCTAAAAAGCAATCGCGTAGAGGCTGAAACTCATTCCCTAAGGAAAGGTCTACAACTAGCAAAGGCACAATTGTGGACGATGGCGCTTTGAGGCGAAAGACTTCATTGTTTGTCGTGCTATCTGAATAGGTGAATTTGATCGTCACGTGCGCAAAGGCATACCAATCCGTGTAAAAAAACACGACAACCTGTGTCGGTTCTATAGAGACAACATTTTGAAGGGCTTTGGATGGAAACGGTTCACCATTTTGGATTTTTCCTATTAAGAGTTGCACGACAAAAGTCTCTGGACGATTAGCTAAGATGAGTGCTGAGGGTGCGTCACTGCGTGGATCATATGCATACGTTCCTTTAACGAAATCAAAATGATGTAACGGTACAAGCCAGTAAATGATCCCGCAGAGCGTCGTTAGCACGAGTAAGCCGAAAAGTGATCGTCGCGCACGCATTGTTGCTTGCTCAATTCTTTGTTTATCCATTTTGGAGGATTAGACTTCCGAAGTCTTTGAGACTTCGGAAGTCTGCACTGCCAATTTCTAAATCATTATCTTAACGTCTAAAGTAGACGGGCGCCTTATGGCGTTACTTTCGGGACCATGCCCGCCTTTTCCATAGCCGCATAGAGGGGCGGATTCGCGACAGCGATCTTTTCGTTTGGCACAGAGAGCCCTGTAGCGCGCACGGTGTCAATGAGTGCCTGCCTCATGATATCTATGACGTAGACGCGCGCGTCTCGCTGAACATTCGCATAGGTGCGCGCGTCCAACGTGGTACTCGTAGCAAAAATCCCAATGAAGCGCGTTGGACGAAGGCCTTGCGCGATGCGACCTAAGACGTTGGGGTCTACGGGATCATTTCCCGCAGCGGTCTTCCCGATTAAGAGATGCCCCTTTGCATCCTTCGCCCACACGGGTGGCACACCCAATGTAACTATCTGTCCATTGGAATTAACACCACGCGCCATATTCTCAATAGGCGCAATGCCCACCTCACGCACGAACGCTCTGAAATCCTCAGCCGCTAAAGGTCGCGCGAAGACGATTTCTGCTGCGAATGGACTATTACGCTTCACGAATGTCTCAGCCGCACGATTCATCGCAGTCGTTGCGGTCTGTATCTCCAAGACCGATGCGAGCGAATAAGAAGCCAGGATGGTATAACTGCCATCATCGTCTGGAACGATCAAATAGCGGTATGGCATGCCCTCCAGATTGCCACTTGTCCAACCCGGATCGGCTTCGGTCTTAGCGGCCCAAGGGCCTGCACCGAGCAGCATGACGGTTAGGAACACTCCAATGACGAGAATGCCACGAATCAATTTTGTTCGGTTCATCATGAAATCTCCTTATGAAATCTTATGAAATCTTTTTGATTCGGCGCTTGAATTCCTACTAACAAGCCCAGAGGTGGTTGTTAGCGCCGTCAAAACACCAAGTGCCGTTTCTGATATTGTCCTTCTGCCCGCCATCGTTGAAGTAGATGTCATTGGAAACGTGGTTGTGGTTACCGATCCAGAGGCCCCCATCTTGTAGAACAAATTCTGCTCCGCCGTAATATCCTGCATCGGCCGCAAGGCCGTTCACATCCCATAACATGCGCACCTCGTTGTTGTGGCCATTCCCGAAGAACGAGCAGTCGGCATTCTTTGCGTAGACTCGAATGAGTGGAGCGTTGGTTTCGAATACGCCATCGTAATCAAAATAGGAGGCGCAATTACCCGTGTCGCCATTCAAAACATGGAACACTGGCCCGAGCGAGCTCCAAGCAGATCGAATGTTTCCGAGAGTCCCGCCACTCCATTGCAGGTTGAAGTTTTCTGCCTGAATGTATTGGGGGTTCACTTGATTGACAAAGTCATCTCCCCAAATACTACCGTGGTAAGGGGCGAATTGCGAATCTTGCTGGCCGTTTGCTTGATTATAGACATTGGCAGCAGAGTACGACCTAATGATGGTATCCGCGAAGGCTTCTGCGCGAGACACGATCAATGGCACCACTCCGATCACGAGAGCGCAGATTAGAACGAATCGCCAGCACCAATTAATTCGACGGAGACGCATTGAAGACTCCTTTCATACATCGTAAGTGTATTCACTGTTGCCTAATTGTGACTTCACCTTATCACACCTCGTGTCGCCTGTAACCTGTGGATATCCACAGTCTGCACCTGTGGCTTTCTATAGTCTGCGCTTATCAGAACTTGATGCCATGTTCCTTCGCCCACAGCGCCGCCTCGAGGCGCGAGGAGACTTGCAACTTTTTGAAAATGTTGTTCAAGTGGAATTCGACAGTGCGCTCTACAATGTGTAACTCACGAGCGATCACTTTGTTGCTCTTACCTGCTGCGACCCGATGCAGCACGTTCCATTCGCGCTCGCTCAAATCTCTGCGTGTCTCTTGATTCTCGTTTGCCCACTCCGCGATTTGCGCTGCGACATTCGCGCTGAACCAACCTTCGCCGCGAGCGGCGGCGCGCACGGCGGCGATGATGACGCTCGGCGCTTCGTCCTTCAACAAGTAGCCGACGGCCTTCGCCGCGATCATGCCGCGCACGTATTGCTCGTCGGCATACGCGCTGAGCGCCAGCACGCGCGTTGGCAGCGCGCGCTGCTGAATATGCATGGCAACGGCAACACCATTCATCACGGGCAACTGACAATCCAGCACGGCCACATCCGGACACAGCGACTCAATCTGCTTGAGCGCCTCGCGCCCATCGCCTGCTTCAGCCACAACAGCAATGTCGCGCTCCTGCTCCAGCAGCACGCGCAGTCCCATGCGCAGCGATGGATGGTCGTCGGCTAACAAGACGCGAATGGCAGAGTGCATAATGCAGATTGTTTAGTTGTTCGTTGGTTCGTTGGCTGGTTGGATAGTTTGTTGATTGGTGGATTGAACCATGAACAAACCAACCCACTATCAAACTATCCAACCAACTATCTCTTCAACAACGCATCAAACTCTTCCGCCGCGTCAATCATGCGCCCCAAGCGTTTGCTCAAACTGAAATAATCCCAGCGCGAATCGCCCGAGCGGTCTTCGTCAATGAACCAGCAGAGCGCGAATACTTGCGGCTCGTGATTGATCACGTCGAGCGCGCTCGTCAGCCAGCCGCGCGCGTAGTTCTGCGCCGGCACGATGCCCTCGTCGGGCGCGAACGTGTTCGTAGCGTTGATGAACACAGGCAGACCTTGCGTGGTCGGATAAGCGTTGATGATCGCAAGCCAATCACGATAGATGCGAAAGCCGGCTTGCGCGCCGTTCCATTCACGCCGCCGCAAGTCAAGGCGCGGCTCGTCGGCAGCGGGTCGTCCCTGCAACTCAGGCGCATTCAGTCGCGCGGGCGCATTGAGCGCGAAGCCATCGGGCGCGGCGAGCGGAATGCCGGCAATCATCTTCGCGCGCGCGCCGTCGTCGAGCGCCGCCACGAGCGCGTTCATGTAATTGAGCCAAGGCACGTCAATCGTGTAGCGCGGATCGGCATTCTGATCTGTGCTCCACGCGCGCACGGGCCCGACCAGCACTTTAACGAATGAGTTTTCGGCGCGAATGGTTTGCGCCACGTTGTCGCTGTGCGACACGTTTTCACTGGCGCCGTTGAACACGCGCGCATACCACTGCGGCGTGACGGGACGCTCCTTCGCCAGTGAGTTGCTATCGAGCGCGTTGAAGCCGCTGCCGATGATGTAACCATACACGCCGCGCAGTCGCTCGTCGCGCGCGAGGCGCTGCAAGAATTGCAGGTACTCGGTCAGCGCCAGATTGTCGTTGGCGGGCGGCAATGTTTGTCCTTGCCCCAAGTCCACGCGCACCAGCACGCGCAAGCCCTTGCTCGTCGCCTGCTGCATGCGCCACGCCAAATCATCCACGCCCCAATACGGTTGTTCAGCGAGGCGCGCGTACGCCAATTCCACAGCCCAGCCGCTGCGCCCATGCCAATCGCGCGTCGGACTTGCAAACACCACACCCAATTTACTCGGCACGCTTCTGGTTGGCGCGCTCTGCTCGCCCGTGCCGACGACCATGCGCCCGCGCTCGATGCAGCCTGTCTGACAATCGCGATAAAAGATCAACGTAGCGTTTCTGATATCAGACGCGGCGAGCATCCATCGCCACGTCCACGTCGCGCCCGCGCGCGTCGGCTCCAGCGGGCGCACTGATTGGCCCTCGACGGTGAGCAGTACGTGTGTCCACGGCACGACATCGCTAACTGAAAGTGTGAGCGTCTGCCCTGCGATGGGCGATGGCGGATCGAGACGCATCTGCGGCCACAGCAGCGCAGCGCTCGTGTCACTTGGCATGATGATGACCTGTCCGCTGATCGGCGCCAACCAATAGCCACCGAACAACAGCAAGAGCAGCACGAAGCCTAACGCGATGGTGCGCCAGCGTTTGCGTACATTGATTTTCATCGCAACCTTCCGTTCGGTCGTAAACCGTGCGACCTTACCCGCTCCGCTGCGCTACGGGGCGGCTACGCCGAGTCGCGGCAACCCATCACAAAGCCGACCTACGTCGGCTAGTTCAGTCCGCGCAGGCGGACTTCGTGATGGGTTGCCGCGATTTCGAATCGCCCGCCCCTCATCTGCTTTGGTCATGCGCTCGGCAGCACGAAGCGCACGCACGTCCCCGTCTCGTCGCCATCGCTGCGACTTTCGATTTGCAATTCACTTTGATGGCGGCGCAGCGCTTCTGCCACCACTGCCAGTCCCAAGCCGCTGCCTTCGGAGGTCTCGGGTGCGACGCGATAGAACTTGCGCGCGACGTGTGGCAAGTGTTCGGGTGGGATACCCGGCCCGTTGTCGCACGCCGCGCACGCAATCGCCCTTCGTTCGTCTATCGCGTGCGCGGCGACGACGACGCGATCACCCGCGCGCGAATATTTGATTGCGTTGTCGAGCAAATTGAGAAACACCTGCTTGAGCCGATCCACGTCGCCGACGACCAACGGCAGCGACGAATCTGTTTCCAACGTGAGCGTCATCTGTTGAGCGTCAGCCTGCGGTGTCATCTCGGCGATCACAGTGTCGAGCAATGCGCGCAAGTCGAGCGGACGATGCGCGATGTCTGCCGCCGTTTCGAGTCGCCCCAACTCCAACATGTCGTGCAGCAGACGCGCCATGCGTTTGCCTTCCACTTGCATCAATTGAATGGATTGTTGTCGTTGTTCAGCCGAGATGTTAGGGAGCCGCACGACTTCGAGATGCGTCAGCAGCGTGGCGAGCGGCGTGCGCAATTCGTGCGCGAGGTCGTTGAGCAGAAAGCGAGTGCGCTGCTCGATATCGTGCGCAGCGAGCGCGCTGCGTATCTGCTGCGTTTCGGAGTGCTCGCGCGCAATTTTCGTTTGCCGCCGATGCCATGCCAGCGTGAGCCACAACGTCAAGCCCATCGCAGCGAGCAGCGCCAGCAACAGCGTGAACAGCAGCAGGCGTAAATCGAGGACGAGCATGCTTGCCGATCAACCGATGTGAGAGATGTCAGACTTCTTCAAGAAGTCTGACATCTTTACGACGATATGTAAATTCTCGGCACGCGCGCGCTAATGCCCGTGAAGATTTCATACGCGATCGTGTTCGCCCACTGCGCGACTTCATCTACGCTGATGGCCGCATCATCCTGTGCGCCAATCAGCGCGACCTCGTCGCCTTCTGCTGCATGACAATCGTCTGCGCTCACCACGATCTGATCCATGCTGACGCGCCCGACGATTCGCGCGCGCTGGCCGCGAATCAGCGCCGCGCCATTGTTCGAGAGCGCGCGCCGCACGCCGTCCGCATAGCCGATGCTCACCAGCGCGAGACGCATGTCGCGCTCGCACGTGAACGTGCGTCCGTAGCCTACCGTTGCGCCCGCGCGCACATCGCGCACGTAAGCCACGCGACTCTTCAGACTGAGTGCGGGCCGCAGCGGTTGCGCGAGTGACAGGTTCTCTCCAACGTGTGCGCCATACAGCGCGATGCCCGCGCGCACCAAATCGTAATGAAAGCGTTCGGATGACAGTGTGCCCGCGCTGTTCGCCGCGTGTCGCATTGGCACGCGAATGTCGGCGCGTACCAATTCATTCACTGCTTCATCAAAGCGGTCTCGCTGTTGTTCGGTGAATGACTTGTCTGCTTCGTCCGCGACGGCGAAGTGCGTGAACACGCCTTCGAGTTGCAGCGCAGTCATGGCGAGCAGTGCGTGCGCAATTTCCACGACTTGAGCGAGCGGTACGCCGAAGCGCGACATGCCCGTGTCAATTTTCAAGTGGATGGGCGTGATTGCATTCTGCGCTTGCGAGGCGTTCGACAGGGCGCGCGCGACATTCAGTGACGTGATCGCCACGCGCAATCGTGCGCGCACGGCGTCGTCCGCTTCGGCGGGCGACATGGGTCCGAGCAGTAATATCGGCGCGTCAATGCCCGCATCGCGCAACTCGCAGCCCTCGCTCGCGCGCGCGACGCCGAGCCACGTCGCGCCGTGCGCGAGCGCAGTGCGCGCGACAGGCACCGCACCATGACCATACGCGTTCGCTTTCACGACTGCCATCAACTGTGTCGGCGGCGCGAGCACACGCTTTAAGGTTTGCGCGTTGTGCGCGATGGCAGACAAATCAATTTCTGCCCATGCGCTCGGTTTGTTATCCATTGATTTGATTTACCGCAGTGGCGCGGCGGGCGCAGAGTTGTTAAAAATTTCTCTGTGGCCTCTGCACGCGCTCGTCGCTCAGCCACTTGGCCAGCAGTGCATAGTCGTCCATCAGACGAAGCGCCATGTCGTCGTGCGCGATCAGCAAGTCGGATGTCATTGCTCATTCGCCAGCAACCGCTTGAGCGACGCCTCGCCTGTCTGCATGGTGTAATGATGATTCTGCGCGAACAGCGGCTTCACGATTGGCGAGAACAACTTGATGAGCGGCTTGTCGGCTTGCACAATCCACTCGTACGTGATTGCCGTGCCGCCTTCCGCTGCCCTCAGCGTCCACAAGCCCCTGCCATTCAGGTCGCCCGTAGATTTTACGGCGAGTGTGTACGGCGCGTCCACGCTCGTCACTTCGAGCACGAGGCGCACATGATAGGGCAAAAATCCATGCGCGGTGATGCGCGTCCGAGCGCCCACCTCATTGCCGTGCTTTTCGTTCAACGGCACCACGCTGTCCCAGCACCGCCACCACTTCGGATAAGCGGCGCCGTCGTAAATGTGTGGCCAGACCTTTTCGATGGGATGGGGAATGAACCATTCGTCGTGAAAGCGATAGACATTGGCAGACATGCGTAACTGAACTCCTAACCCGTTTGTGATACAATCGGCTCATGCGCTTCGTGCTGATTTTACTGCTACTCGCCGCCTGTGCGCCAGTCGCTGCCTCAAGTCCAACGTCCACTGTGCAAAGTTCAATGCCTGCCCTGAGCGCTGTCGAAGAGTACAACGTGCAACCCCCAGCGTCCGAGCAAATCCCAAGTTTCAACTCCCACCTTCCAACCCTCGCCACATCACAACCAACTATCCCAACTTCCCAATCTCCAGTCTCCAATCTCCAGTCTGTCGTCTCGGAGTCTCGCCTGCGCGCCGACCTGCTCACGCTGCAAAACTTTCACACGCGCCACTCGGCGTCAACAACAAACGATGCAAACATCGGCATCGGCGCGGCGCGCGCGTGGCTGATCGCGCAGTTCAAGAGCATTAGCCCGCGCTTGCAAGTCGAGACGGATGACTTCGCGTTCACGCTCGGCAATCGGCCCGTCGCCGCGCAGAACATCATCGCCACGCTTCCGTGCAAGACTTGTAAGACACCGGAAACCTCGCACGTCTCCTCGACACCGATCATCGTCATCAGCGCGCACTACGATTCGCGCACAGTGGACATCACGGACACGCGCACGTCCGCACCGGGCGCGAACGACGATGGCAGCGGCACGGTCGCCGCGCTCGAACTTGCGCGCGCACTCATAGCGCAAGACTTGGATGTTAGCATCGTGTTCATCCTATTCGCGGGCGAAGAGGAAGGTTTATACGGCAGCACGCACCTCGCGCCGCTCATGCGCAAAAATGGCGCGCACATCATCGCCATGCTCAACAACGACATCATCGGCAACACGACGGGCAGCGATGGCACGCACATCGCAGATCGCGTGCGCGTGTTCAGCGGCGATCCCGACGACAGTCCGTCGCGCCAGCTTGCGCGCGAGGTGAAGCGTGTCGCGGAGCGCGCCATGCCCGACTTCACGATTGACTTGATTCCGAAAATTGATCGGCGCGGCGGCGATCACATCCCGTTTCACTACGCCGGCTTCCCCGCTGTGCGCTTCACCGAAGCAATTGAGAATCTCGAACATCAGCACAACGCCAACGACCGCGTCGAGTTCATGGACATCGCGTATCTGGCTAAGGTCGTGCGCGTGAATTTGATTGTCGCATTGGAGTTGGCGAAATCTGTCGCGAAATGAGGTAATGCATTCGATGAAAGCAACAGGGTTGATGGTGTTTGCAATCGCAATAATGCTGGCGGCGTGCGCGCCGTCGGCAAATCCAACCGCACAGGAGAGCAAAGTGGTCACTACCGCATCAGGTTTGCAGTATGAAGATATTGTCGTCGGCACGGGCGCGAGTCCGTCGCAGGGCAAAACGGTGAGCGTGCATTATACGGGCACGCTGACCAACGGTACGAAGTTCGACTCGTCACGTGACAAGGGCCAGCCGTTTCAGTTCGTGATCGGCGTGGGTCAAGTCATCAAAGGCTGGGACGAAGGCGTGATGAGCATGAAGGTCGGCGGGCGGCGCAAGCTGACCATCCCGCCGCAGCTCGGCTACGGCGCGCGCGGCGCGGGCAGCGTCATCCCGCCGAACGCGACACTGGTGTTCGATGTCGAGTTGCTGGATGTGAAATGAGGACGGCAGCCGGTGGACGGCTGGACTTGTCGTCCACCGTCCGGCGTCCTTCGTCGAGGAGTTCCAATGACTGAACCTATCACGGTGCATTTGCCCGACGCGCTGTATGATCGCTTAAAGCATCGCGCAGATCAGATGCGCCGGCCGATTGAGGTCGAGCTGGTCGAGGCGGTTGCAACGGCAATACCCGAATCCGAAGATTTGCCACCAGAACTAGAAGAAGCGATCTCATCGTTGGCCCTGCTAAATGACGACGAGTTGTGGAGAGCCGCCCGCAGCCAGCTTCCGCGCGAAGCAGTCGAACAGCTCGCCGAACTCAACCTTAAACAGCAAAGCGAAGGCTTAAGTGATGAAGAGCGGAGTAGCCAAGCGCGTCTGCTCCGACAATACGAGCGCCTCATCTTGGTGCGAGCAGAAGCGGCTGGGCGGTTGAAGGAGCGCGGTCATGATGTGTCAGTCTTGCTAACCAAGCCATGAGTGGCGCATACATTCCCAAAGCGCTGCGCGAACTGGTCGCCGCACAAGCGCGCTATCGTTGCGGTTATTGCCTCACGACGGAAGAAATCATCGGCATTCCGATGGAATATGACCACATCATTCCTGAAGCACTTGGTGGGCCAACTATCGAAGCGAACCTCTGGCTCGCCTGTTCACAATGTAACGCGTACAAAAGTGATCGCATTGCCGCACTCGACTCGCTGACAAATGAAAATGTGCGTTTGTTTGATGCGCGCCATCAAGTATGGTCTGAACACTTCGCGTGGGCGACAGAAGGAGACCGAATTGTTGGGCTGACAGCCACCGGACGCGCGACAGTCGCTGCGCTGAAGCTCAATCGCCCATGGCTAGTCAAAGCGCGCCGCAGATGGGTAGGTGCAGGATGGCATCCACCGAAAGATTGACGATGCTTCAGGAGTTTTTATGACTGGCGCAGAACTTCTAGTGGCGATGCTGCAAGCGTATGACGTGGACGTGATCTTCGGCTTGCCGGGCGATACGGGCGTTGCGTTCTATGATGCGCTGCGCGCGCAGAAAAAAATTCGTCACGTCATGACGCGCGACGAACGCGCGGCGGCGTTCATGGCGGATGCGTACGCGCGACTCGGCAGCAAGCCCGGCGTGTGTGAAGGTCCATCGGGCGGCGGCGCGACGTACATCCTGCCTGGCGTCGCGGAGGCACATCATTCGTCCGTGCCGCTGCTTGTCATCACCAGCGACAACGCGCTCGGTATGGAGCATCAGGGCGCGCTCACCGCGCTCGATCAGGAGGCACTGTTTCGCTCGGTCACAAAGTGGAGCGCGCAGGTCAAGCGCGCTGAGTTGATTCCACACATGCTGCGGCGCGCGTTCCGCTTGATGACGACGGGAC
Source organism: Anaerolineae bacterium (assembly GCA_038198935.1). GTDB lineage: Bacteria > Chloroflexota > Anaerolineae > JACRMK01 > JACRMK01 > JBBPZQ01. Next base: position 11,456 of record JBBPZQ010000157.1, on the reverse strand, counting down.
GGATGGGCGCGGTGCATCTGAGTTTCCCGAAAGACATTCTTGATCAGCAAATTGCCTCCGACGACATCTATGCCGACGACGCGTGCCGCACGTATCCGGCCTATCGTACGCGGCCCGATCCGACGCAGGTCGAGCGCGCGGCAGAGTTGCTGGCGCACGCGCAGCGGCCCCTGATGGTGTGCGGCGGCGGCGTGCATCTTGCGCACGCTTACGATGACGTGCAACAACTGGCCGAGTTGTTGCAGATGCCCGTCGCCACGTCAATCAACGGTAAAGGTTCAATCGCCGAAGATCACCCACTCGCGCTCGGCGTGATCGGCGCAAATGGCGGGCGCGCCTTCGCGCATGAGGTCGTGCGTGAGAGCGACTTGCTCTTGTTCGTTGGCACGCGCGTCAACTACGTCACGACGAACGACTGGAGCGTGCCGCCGAAAAACTTCGCGGGCAAGATCATTCAGATTGATGTGGACGGCGGCGAGATCGGCAACAATTTGCGCGTTGACGTTGGGCTGTGTGGTGACGCGAAGTTGGCGCTGGGCGATTTGATTGCTGCCGTAGAGGCGAGGCACGCCTCGCCCCTACACACACGGGCGAAAATAATTCAGGAGCAACTTCGCGCGTGGTGGAACGCGCAGCAGTCCAAAATGTTTTCCGACGAGCGCCCCATCCGTCCGCAGCGTGTCATTCACGAACTGGAAGACGCACTGCCCGAGGACGCCATCATCGTCGCCGACCCCGGCACCGCGACACCATTCGTCGCCGCGATGTATCCACTGGTGCGCGCAGGACGCTTCACGGTCATCCCGCGCGCCCATGGCGGACTTGGCTACGCGCTGCCCGCGAGCGTCGGCGCGAAGTTCGCGCGTCCCGATCAGACCATCGTATGTCTGACGGGCGACGGCTCGTTCGGTTTCTCCTGTGGCGAGCTGGAAACCATCGCGCGGCTCAACTTGAAGATTATCGTAGTGCAATTCAACAACGGCACGTTCGGCTGGATCAAAGAATTGCAGCATCTGCATCACGGCGACCGCTTCTTCGGCGTGGACTTCACGCAGCAAGACTGTGCTGCGATTGCACGCGGCTTCGGCTGGCTCGGCATCAGCGTTGCCGACCCGCGCGAGTTCGCCGACGCGCTGCAAGAAGGATTGAGCGCCGCCGCGCCGACGTTCATTGACGTACTCAGCGCCGACCAGATCGCCGAGACACCGCCCGTGATTGGCTGGCAGGACGCAGAAAGACAGAACTCAGTAGTCAATAGCCAGTAGTCAGACAAACCGATCTGGCTACTGGCTACTGACTACTGGCTACTCATGCAATTTCTTTACCTCTCCCCTCACTTCGACGACGCGGCGCTATCGTGCGGCGGATTGCTGCTGCGTCATGCGGAGCGCGGCGAGCGCGCGACGGTGCTGACGATTTGTGCAGGCACACCGGACTACGAGTATCTATCGTCGTTTGCGCGCGTGCAGCATCGGCAGTGGAGACTCCCTGTGCCGCACGCGTCGCCCGCCGGCGCCAAGTCGGGCGTGGCACAGCGCAAGCGCCGCGATCCGATTGCGACGCGCCGCGCCGAAGATGCAGAGGCGCTGCGGTGGCTCGGCATGCAAGGCGCGTATCTCGACATCCCCGACGTGATCTATCGGCGCGATACGCTCGGCCGACCCCTCGTGTACTCAAACCGCTCGCTGTTTGGCCGCGTGCATCCCGACGAGCACGCACTTGTGCTGCGCATCGCGCGCGCGATTCAACGCGTCGCTCGCAAACGTGACACGAGCATCGTCGCGCCACTCGCGGCAGGTTGGCACGTAGATCATCAACTGACGCGCGATGCGGCGCGGCTGTTGCTGCAGAACGGTTATCGTGTGACGTGGTACGAAGACTTTCCGTACGCGGAGAAGCGCGGTGCGGTTACGCGCGCACGCAAACAGTTCGGCGCGGGCGAATGGCAGTGCGCTATCTTCGCGATTGACATGCAGCGCAAAATTGACGCCATCCGCGCGTACCGCTCGCAACTGAAATCCACCTTTGCAAATGCGCGTGACATGGCACAGCGTGTGCGCGCGTACAATCGGCTGGTGGCTGCTGATGAGGGCTACGCGGAGCGGGTGTGGAGTTACACGTTGTAGGAGCGAAGCATGCTTAGCCCTACCCACGATTATTGATGCGCGCCTTCATCGCCATCGAGCTCGATGCACCGACGCGCGATGCGCTCGCGCAGATGCTGCACTCGTTGCAAGGCGCGAACCCGCCTGCGAAGCTAAAATGGGTCGCGCCGCAGAATCAACATCTGACGTTATACTTTTTCGGCGCGCTCGCGCCCGTACGTGTGAGTGACGTCGAGCGCGCATTTCGACAAGCCGTGAACGGCATCGCACCGTTCGAGATCATGTTGAAAGAGATCGGCTGCTTCCCCAACGCGCACAAGCCGAACGTGCTGTGGCTCGGCGTGCACGAGCCGAGCGGCACGTTGCAGCGACTGCATCAAGCGGTGAGCGCACAACTATCGCGCATCGGCTTCGCGCCAGAGTCGCGGGCATTCACACCGCACCTCACGCTCGCGCGCGTGCCGCGCCACGTGAACGCGCGCGAGCGCAAGCTGCTTGGCGAGTGGTTCGTCAAGCAAGCGCCGCCTGCGCTCGAACCGATGCGCGTGGCGCAGGTGCATTTCATACAGAGCGAACTGTTGCCTGCGGGACCGAAGTACACGACACTGCACATCGTTCCACTGATACCGACGAATGCACGCGGATAACCAGAAGCGCATTCGCATCATTCATAGCAAAGTTTTTCGTTGAGGAGACGGGATGCCCGACACCGATTTGTTCTTGATGACCGCCACCGAGTTGAGCAAACTGCTGCGCCGCAAGAAAATGTCTTCGCTCGAATTGACGCGCATGTTCTTGGAACGCTTGGAGCAACTCGGTCCGAAGTATAACGCACTGGCGGAACTCACGCCTGAGTTGGCACTCGCGCAGGCGAAGCGCGCGGATCGCGCGTTGCGCAAGGGCGAGACAACCTCGCCCCTGCTTGGCGTGCCGTATGGCGCGAAAGATTTGCTGGCGACGAAAAACATTCCGACGCGCTGGGGCGCGCCATCGTACCGCGATCAAGTCTTCGATTACGATGCGACGGTCATAACGAAGTTGCGCGAAGCGGGTGCGGTGCTCGTCGGCAAGTTGGCGATGGTCGAGCTGGCTGGCGGCGGCGGCTATCATTTCGCGTCGGCATCGCTGCACGGGCCGGGTCTCAATCCGTGGAACGTCAATTACTGGTCGGGCGGCTCGTCGTCGGGGTCGGGCACCGCCATCGCGGCCGGACTCGTACCGTATGCGCTCGGCTCGGAGACGTGGGGCAGCATCATGACGCCCGCCGCGTTCTGCGGCGTCACGGGCTTGCGTCCGACGTGGGGCTTGGTCAGTCGGCACGGCGCGATGGAATTGGCGTGGAGCATGGACAAAGTGGGCCCGATGGCGCGCAGCGCGGAAGATTGCGGCTGGGTGCTGCAAGCCATCGCGTGTCACGACGCGCACGACTTCACGACGAGCGAGCGCGCGTTCAAGTTCAAGCCGCGCGCATCGCGCAGCGATTTCCGAATCGGCGTGCTGCCTGTAGATTTTTCGACTGCGCCCGAATGTGAACAAGTCTTTGAGGAGGCGCTGCGCGTGTTGCGCAAGGCGGGCATGAAACTCAAGCGCGTCGAGTTACCGGCCGGTCACGAGTACGAAACTATCACGCGCACGCTGCTTAACGGCGAAGCGAGTGCGGCTCATGAAGAGTTGATTGCGAGCGAGCGCTTGAATGAGTTGGTGGATACAGCACAGAAGGAAGGCTTGCGCCGCAGTGTCAGCGGCAGCGTGACCGCCTATGCACGCGCACAGCAGCGGCGCGAGCCAGCCAAGCGCGCGGTGCTGAGTTTGTTCGATTCGTTCGATGTGCTCGTCGCGCCGACGGTTGCGGGCGAAGCGCCGACGCTCGACACGGATTTGTCGCTAGGGTCGGGTGGACGGCGCGGTTACGGGGTGCTTGGCGCGCTGGCGGGTGTGCCGTCACTGTCCGTGCCGATGGGCTTCGGCGCGCGCGGCCTGCCGCTCGGACTTTCGATTACGGGCAATTTGTTCGACGAGAACACGCTCTTGCAGGTCGGCATGATCTATCAGCGCGAGACGGCGTGGCATCGGATGCGGCCCAGCGTAGCGACGTAGCAATGCTGCGTCGCTACTTTGCGCGTTCGCGCCGCCTCCGTTATAATCAACCTTGCCTTCGGGGTGTAGCTCAGACCGGTTAGAGCGCTTCGTTCGGGACGAAGAGGTCGGTAGTTCAAATCTACTCACCCCGACCATATGGCGAATGCCGTGATAATTAGATCACGGCATTCTTTATTTTCGGCGCCCTGTCGGCTTGGGCGCAGGCTCGGAACGACGTTAGGACAGGCCCGTCGCTAAAACTGAGCAGAGAAACGTCTCTTTGATTTGACTGATACGCGGTATCACGCAATCACGTATAGCCGATGGTCGGCGGCGTACAGCGATTCGCCGCCAGTCGGCGTGACCACGACGACATCTTCGACGCGGTTGCCGAAGCGAGCGGGGATGATGATGCTCGGCTCGACGGTGAAGGTCATATTCGATTGCAGCACCGTCTGCTCGATCACGTCGAGCCACGGCGGCTCGTGCACCGTGATGCCGATGCCGTGCCCGAGCCGATGCGTGAAGTATTGACCGTAGCCCGCATCTTCGATGACTTTGCGCGCGATGCGGTTCACCTCCGCGCCCGTGATCTGCCCCGCTTTCATCGCAGCCATGCCCGCGCGCTGTGCTTGCAAGATCAGATCGTGGACTTTGCGATATTCGTCGGACGGCTCGCCGCAGAACGCGCTGCGCCCGAAGTCCGAACAGTAGCCGTGATAGACGCAGCCGAAGTCGAACATCACCGAGTCGCCGCGCTGCAAGGTCTTCTGGCTCGCGTGTCCCGTCACGGTGTTGCGGTCGTGCCCTTCGCCCGCAAAGAAGATGCCGGTCACGAACGAGGTGTGCTCCGCGCCGCAGTGCTTGAACTGGTAATCAATCTCCGCGGCAATGTCCCACTCCGTCACGCCTGGCTTCAATCGCTCCAGTGCGCGCTCGAACACCTGCTCGGTGATCTGGCCCGCCTTGCGCATCCATGCGAGTTCATCTTCGCTTTTAATCATGCGCATCGGCGTCACAATCTCCGACGTCAGAACGAAGTCCGCATCGGGCGCCGCGTGCTGGAACGCGAGCACCGACTGCGCCCACACGCGCTCGTCGAGCGCAATCTTTTTCCCCTGCAAGTCAAAGCGACTCAATATTTGTTGCAGCACCTCGCGCGGCGATTCCGACTCGTCAATCGCGCGCACCGACGTGATCCACGCTTTGCCCTGTGCCTCAGCGCGATAGAAGTTGCCGCCCATGCGCGGCGACAGAATGCTCACGCCCTCCTGCAAGCCGATGTAGCCGCCGTGCACGTAGTCGCCATACGAATTGTGATCGGTGCCGCCCTGCTCCTGCCGACGGATGCCTGTCAGGTAAAACAAGTTCGCGCCCGGCGGCAGAAACATCAAGCCGATGTTGCGCGCTGCCATCTGCTGTCGAACCGCATTCAAGCGTGCAGCATAGTCAATCATGACATCTCCCTATTGAACCGCGAAGACGCGAGGGGCGCGAAGAAAAACAAAATGACTTCGCGTTCTTCCGACTGTCGCATCAATGCTCGCTTCGCGGTTTGCTTCATAAATTCCCGCGCAGGCGCGGGTCGAGCGCGTCGCGCAAGCCGTCGCCGATGAGATTGAACGCGGCGACGGTGAACAGAATGGCGAGGCCGGGGAAGAGCGGCAGCCATGGCTGCGTGCTGACGTACTTGCGTCCGTCGCTGATCAGCACGCCCCACTCGGGCGTTGGTATCTGCGCGCCGAAGCCGATGAAACTCAAACCTGCCGCCGTGAGGATCGCGCCGCCCATGTCGAAGCTGGCTTGCACGAGCAACGGCGCGAGCGTGTTCGGCAGCAAGTGGCGCGAGAGGATGCGCGCAGTGGACGCGCCGACGCAGCGCGCCGCTTCGACGAATTCGCGCTGGCGCAAGGCGAGCACTTGGCCGCGCACCAGTCGCGCATAGACGGGCCAGGTTACGACGGCAATCGCAATCATCGCGTTGGTCAGACTAGGCCCCAATGCGCCCGCAATCGCCATCGCGAGGATGAGCGGCGGGAACGCGAAGAACACGTCCGTTACTCGCATGAGCGCTTCGTCCACGATGCCGCCTGCGTAGCCCGCGACTAATCCGATCAGCGTGCCGAACAATCCCGCCACGCCGACGACCACCACGCCAATCGTGAGCGAAATCTGCGCCCCGAACAACATGCGGCTGAACAGGTCGCGGCCCAATTGGTCGGTGCCCATCCAGTGTTCGGCTGACGGCGGTCGGAGTCGCGCAGAGAGGAACTGCTTCAGCGGATCATATGGTGCGAGCAGCGATGCGCCAATCGCGCCCACTGCGAAGACGAGAATGAGCGCAAGCCCAATCACCGTGAGCGGACTGCGCAGTATCGCGGGGCGTGTTCGCTTACGCGCAGGCAGCGCGGGCGCGACGGGCAGGGAGATGGTTTGCGCGAGTTCGGTCATGGGTCTGTGAACGGTGAACGGTGAACGGGTGGACGGTACACAGGTGACAGGTACACAGGTAGACAGGTGCACAGGTCTGACGTGTGTACCTGTGTACTTGTCTGCCTGTTTGCCCCATTCCCGTTCACTGGTTTCGGATGCGCGGGTCGAGAAAAGCGTAGCCAATGTCCACGACGAGATTGGCAAGCGTGTACACGACTGCCGCGAGCAGCGTCACGCCCATCACGGCAGGGAAGTCCACGCCGATGGCGGCAGCGGTTGCATAGCGGCCCAGACCGGGCCACGAGAACGTCGTCTCGGTCAGCACCGCGCCCGACAGCAGACTGCCGAACGTCAAGCCGACGATGGTCAGCGTCGGAATCAATGCGTTGCGCATCGCGTGCCGCCCGACGACGAATCGTTCCAGCAAGCCCTTCGCGCGCGCGGTGCGGATGTAATCTTGATTCAACACTTCGAGCATGGACGAGCGCATCATGCGCGAGATGACCGCCGTCGAAAAATAGCCGAGCGTGAATGCAGGCAAGATCAAGTGCTGTACACTGCTTTGCAGCGCGGCAACGTTGCCCGTCAGCAGACTGTCCACGACGAACAAACCCGTGACGTGCTGCGGCGGCGGCACGAAGTCGTCAATGCGGCCGCCTGCTGGCAGCCAGCCGAGATTGCTGTAAAACAATCCGATTAGCAGCAAGCCCAACCAGAAGATCGGCAGCGAGCCTCCGACGAGCGAGAAGATGCGCACCAGATGATCGGGCAGGCGATTGCGAAAGAGCGATGACCACACGCCCGTCGGAATGCCGATCACGAGGGAGATGACCAGCGCGGAAAGCGACAGTTCAATCGTCGCGGGGAAAAAGTCGCCCAGGTCTTGCGCGACAGGACGGCGGGTGCGGATGCTCAAGCCAAGGTCGCCGCGCAAGAGGCCCGTCATGTAAAGCCAATACTGCTCGGGTACGGGCTTGTCCAAACCGTACTGCTCGCGGAACGCTTTGATCTGCTCATCGCGCGCGCGGTCGCCGAGCGCGGCCGCCACCGGGTCGGCGGGCACCAGATGCGAAATCGTAAATGTGATGATGGAAACGCCGAGCATCACGGCGACGATGCCGATCAGGCGGCGAAGCAGGAAGGTCAGAAAATTCATCTACACTGCCCGTGCTCAGGCAACCTCGTTGAGTTTGCGTAACAGCGGGGTCATCGTCAAACCTTGCGCGAACACCGAAAAGGCGACGACCCCAAACGCCACGCTGACGATTTCATCGCGCTGCGCCAGATCGGGCGGCAGCCCCAGCGCCAATGCCAGCGCCAGCGCGCCGCGCAATCCGCCCCAAAACAATACGTGCTGATGGTTGGCGTTGACGCGTAGTGCGGAGCGACGGAACAAGGCACATAGGGGATAGATCGCAATCGCTCTGCCGATGATCACGGTCACAATTGCAATCAGTATGGGCGCGAGCACCGAGACAAAATCCTGATGCGCTGCGCGGATGCCGATCAAAATAAAAATCAACGAGTTCGCGATAAACGCGACGTATTCCCAAAAGGACAAGACCGACTCGCGGCCCCGATGGGTAATGACGCCGCGCGAGCCCACGTTGGCGGTGAGCAAGCCTGCGGTGAGCGAAGCCAACACGCCCGACAAATTAAAATGCTCGGCAAGCAAAAATGAACCGTAAGCCGCAATCGTCGTCAGCGTGATCTCGACCAAATGATCGTGGGTGCGCCCAGCCAGCGCCAACGCTGCGCTGGTGACGAGCAATCCGCAAGCAATCCCGCCGACCATCGTGACGATCAGCGTTTGAAAAACGCCTATGGCATTGATGGACGCGCCTGTGGCGAATGCCAATGCGATCACAAACGCGATGGCGGCGGTGCTGTCATTGAAGAGGCTTTCGGCTTCGACCAACAACCGCAGCCGTCCATGCACACCCGCTTCTCTGAACGTGGCGATCACCGAGACCGGATCGGTCGCGGCGATCAGCACGCCAAACAAGATCGCGCTTTGCCATTGCCAAGCGGCGAGAAAGCGCAGTCCCGCTGCAGTGACGGCTGCCGAAAGCAAAACGCCGACGGTCGCCAGCGTCACAATCACCGGCAGGTCGCGGCGTAATTCCTGCCATTTGATGTACAGCGCGGCTTCATAGATCAACGGCGGCAGGAAAATTGTGAAGATTAGTTCTTTGGTGAGATCGAGCGACGGGCTTACCGGAAAGAATGCTAACGCCGTTCCCGCCATCACTAAGCCCACGGTGTAAGGTATCCGTAAACGGCGTGCCACGATCGCGACGATGGCGGCGATCAGTAGCAAAATCCCGATTCGTTCGATTTGCAACTCCGTCTTGCAGCACGAAACGTCACGCGTGATGCGTCAGCCAGTATGATAGATTTCGCATCACGCGTGACGAACGAAGCCGATTACTTGCTAATCGTCCACAAGTCCGAGTAGCCCATCGGACTCCAGGCAAAGCCTTGCACATTGGAACGCAAGGCGAACAGTTGGTTCGGCTGGAACAGCACGGCGAAGGGGCCATTGTGCGCGAGATATTCGGTCAGTTCTTTGTAGGCGGCTTTGCGCTTGTCGGGGTCCGTTTCGAGTTGCGCCTTCTTCGCCAAATCTTTTGCCTTCGGATCGTCGTAGTTGTTGCGCTTGCCAAGCGGCGCGTCGGCGAATGGCGTGCCATTCGCGTCGGGATCGGCAAAGTCGGGACCCCACAGCAACAACACAATCGGCGCTTTCTGCGCGCGATACGTGCCGAGCAACTCGGCGGCGGCTTGCTGCTTGACGTTGACCTTCACGCCAATCTCCGCCCAGTCGGCTTGCAGTTTCGCCGCGAGGTCACCCATGTTCACCAGACCTTGATTGCCGGTCAGTGTGAGCATGTCAACGGTAAAGCCGTTCTCGAAACCGGCTTCCTTGAGCAGCGCTTTGGCTTTGGCGACATCCTTCTGGAAAATCTTGTCGGTGTTCGCGCCGAACAAGCCGATGGGCACGACTGTGTTGAGTCGCTGCACGTTGCCCGACAGCAGGTCGTTCACGATGCCATCGTAGTCAATCGCGGTGCGCAGCGCCTCGCGCACTTTGTTGTTGTCGAGCGGTTTGAGGGTGACGTTCATGCCGACGTAGAAGATTTGCAGATTGCCCGCTTTGGAAGTGGCGATGCCTGCCTTGCCTTGCAAAGACTTGATTTGCTCGGGCGTCAGGTCGTGCGCGATGTCCGCGTCGCCTTTCTCCAGCTGCGCTTGTTGATTGGATGATTCGGGCACATGCTTGAGCAGCACTTGCGCGACCTTCGGTTTGACGGATGCATTGGGATTGGCAACGAGCAGGAACTCGACGTCCTTCTTCCAGTGATCCATCATGTAGGGTCCCGTGCCGGCGGAGTGATCCTTCAGCCACGTGTTGCCCATGTCGCTGCCGGCATTCGCCGTCACGGTCTTGGAATCTACGATGCTCAGTGGCGGCGCGGTCAAGACGTTGATGAACTCCAATGGGCTGGCGGTCTTGGGCATCGTCAGCACGACGGTCTTCGCATCAGGTGCCTTGATGCTATCTTCCTTAAGACCGCCGATGTCCGTCCACAAGAACGCGGGCGGTTTGTTCAACTTGATGCCGCGTTGGAACGAATACACCACGTCCGCCGATGTCATCACATTACCACTTGAGAACTTCACGCCCTCTTTGAGGTTGAACGTGATTTCCCAGTTCGCGCCTGCGTCTTTAATCGTCCACTTCTCGGCGAGGCTCGGCTTCGGGTTGGCGAGATCGGAGCCTTCAAACTTGACGAGCGTATCGTACATGCTATGCACGCCGAGCCAGCCGCTGAACTCGTAGGCTTCGGCGGGGTCGAACGACACGATGTCGTCAATGTTCTTCAGCCACACGAGCGTGTTGGCTGCACCGCTGGCGGCAACGGTGGGCGCGGTGGTCGGACGCGCAGTCGGCGCGGATGTCGCCGCACTCGTCGCTGCTGCTGGCTGCGTGGTGGGCGCTGTGGTGGCGGCGGCGGGCGGATTGGTCGCCGCTGGCGGCGCACTCGTCGGCGATGCGGGCGCACCGCACGCGGCGAGCAGCGCCAGCAATACGACAGTCAGAACAAAACTGAAACGTTTGGAACCAATCATCTTCTCCTCCTTAAGGTGAAGTGAATCGTACGGATATTGTACACTTGTGCTTTCGGCTTTGTCTAGGCAGCGCATCGCGCCAGGTAGAATGTTAGCGGTGGCGGTATCGTCGCGCCCTTGAGAAATGTTACCCTGCTCAGAGTAAATGGAGGAGGGTAAGCGCATGGGTGGACAGAGCAACAGGGAATACTGCGAAGCGATCTACTGGCGCTATCGGCAAGCGCCACATGCGCTCAAACAACAAATGCTGGATGAGTTCTGTCGGGTTTGCGGTTATCATCGCAAGCACGCCATTCGCAAATTGAATTGGCCGCCTCCGCCCGACAAATCGAAATCAGCCAAGCCGCGCGCACGCGGCTGTCTGTATGGGCCAGCCATGCTGCGCGTGCTGCGCGCTGTGTGGGCCGCGGCTGGCTATCCGTGGTCGGTGCGCTTGAAAGCACTCTTGCCGCTGTGGATGCCTTGGATCAAACAACGCTTTCGCATCAGTGCCGAACTCGAACAGCAGTTATTGCGCATCGGTGCACGCCAGATGGACCGGCAACTCGCGCCATACAAACGCAGCCGCGACGGTGTCAAGTAATTTGTGTAAATGGTCTTGAGTCAGTGCGTGCTGGTTAGGGTAACGAGACTCTGCCTTCGAACACAATGGCGAATTGCTGCAAGGCGCGGTGCCAGTCACGAATGGGCATCGTCCACTTCTGG
>JBBPZQ010000156.1:0-20151 GCA_038198935.1 Anaerolineae bacterium | reverse complement strand
TTCCCCCTCGGCCCGATAGACGCCGCCGCTCGCTGGCGTCTATCCATCGCCAAGTTGTCGAGTGTTTCCGTTCTAAAGCGTTGGCCGAGTTTCTCATAAGTTACGTCCCGCCAGTCATGCATCTAACAGAGTAGTACTAACCAGCACGCACTGACTCAAGACCATTTACACAAATTACTTGACACCGTCGCAGGCTACATAAATCACCATCAAAAAGTAGTGCCGATACAATGGTAAGAAGCCTCTGAATTACTCAGAGGCTTCTGCTTTTGCTGCACCCACCTTGCAGTGCGATGGCTAATGCGCCATCGCCATCTGCGGCGTGAACTGTTCTTCTTCGGTGGAGCCTTTGAGCGCGGTGGTGGACAATCCGTTGTCACCTGCAACAACTTGCGCGACCTCGTCGAAGTAGCCCGCGCCGACGAACGCCTGATGCTTCACCGCGCGATAGCCGTACTGCTCCTCGTCCGCGAACTCGCGATCCTGCACCTTCGTGTATGCCGCCATGCCGCGCGGGCTGAATTCGCGCCAACTCGGACGTGAATGTCACTGGTCCTCTGAGTCTTAGTGGTTTGCTTTTCTTTATTCGCCCAGTAGCGCTGTCGCACCCGCACGCGCGAGCAATGCGTGCCAACCGTCGCGGATGCGCAAGCCGCGCGCGCGCCACGTGCCGACGATGCCATACGGCAGGAACAACACAATCAAGACGAACACGGTACCGAGGATGAGGGGCCAGCGAGGACCAAACAGGCTGTTCAAGAAATAGCCGAGCAGTTGATACACACCCGCGCCCAGCATCGGTCCCACCAGCGTGCCCGCGCCGCCGATGATCGTCATCAACAGCGCGTTGACGGTCGTGTCCACGCCGAGTAAACTGCTGTTCGCGCTGAGGTTGAACATGACGTGCAGCATCCCTGCGAACGCGGCAAACATGCCCGCGATCACCGTCGCGATCAGCCGATAGACGATCGTGTTGTAGCCAATCGTCTGCGCGCGCGCTTCATTCTCGCGGATCGCGACCATCACGCGACCCGTCGGCGAGGCGACCACGCGCCGCGCGACAACGTAGATGAGCACGCACGCTCCGAGCGCGAGATAGTAGAAGCGCAGCCGCTCGTCTGTCGGGCTGATGAAGGCGGGCACGGGGATGCCGTGCAAGCCGTCCTCGGCGCCCGTCCACTGGCGGAAGTCAGTCGCTTCCGCCAAGATGAAGAACAGTTGCGCGAACGCCAGCGTGACCATCGCGAAGTACACGCCCTTCACGCGCAGCGCGAGCGCGCCGATGAGCAGCGCCTGCACGACGGCGATGACGAGCACAAGCGCGAACGTCGTGGCCAAATCGGCCTTCGCGTGCTTGAGCAGGATGCCTGCCGCATAGGCACCCGTGCCGAAGAACATCGCGTGCCCGAACGAGAGGATGCCCGTGTAGCCGAACAGCAAATCGTAACTGAGCGCGTAGATGGCGTAGATGAATACCTGAATCAACATGCCCTGCCAGAACTTGCTCGCATCCGCGCCCGTGACGAGCGCGATGGCGAACGGCAGCACGACGAGGATGGCAAGGGCGATGAGCGAAAATCTTTTCATCTGATGAATGTTGTTCAACACTTGTCATGCTGAGCGGAGCGAAGCATCTCTGATGCGCTACGCAAAGAATCATGTGCTCATGCAATCATGGACTCGCGGACCCAAGTGTACATCCGCGACGCTGTGCATTGCGTGTCGTCTCAGAGATTCCTCGCTGCGCTCGGAATGACCAGTTGGGAAAAATTCTTCCATGCTGCGTCATTGCGAGCGCAGCGAAGCAATCTCCTTGTTACTCAAAGAAGATTGCTTCGGCGGAAAGAGCGCGCCTCGCAACGACATGGAAATTTTTCTTTGTGTTCTTCGTATCTTTGTGGTTTGCACTTCAGTCTTTCTTCCCGAAAATCCCCGACGGGCGCAGCAGCAGCACAATCGCCATGATGAGCACCGTGCTCGCGCGCGCGATGGCGGGCGACGCACTGATGGCCGCTTCCATCCACGGCAACTGGATGCCGCTCAGCACGAGGTTGTCGCCGAATGCGCGCGCCAATCCGACGAGCAGTGCGCCGAGCGCCGCGCCCGATAGGCTGCCCATGCCGCCAATCACGACGGCGATGAAGCCTTGCAGCAAAAACTCTTGACCGATGCCGGGGTTGACGCCAATGATGGGTGCCGCCGCCACGCCGCCCAACGCGGCCAGGCCCGCGCCGAGCGCGAACACCGCCGTGAACACGCGCCGCACGTTGATGCCGAGCGCCTCGACCATCTCCGCGTCCTGCACGCCCGCGCGGATAATCATGCCGATGCGCGTGCGTGTGAGCAGCAAGCCGATGGCGAGCAGCATGGCGAAGCCGAGCACGATGATGAAAAGGCGATACGATGGGAAGCCGCGTCCCATCACCATGATGGATGCGCAGTGTTCGCCAAGCCATGCGATGATATTATCCGACGGGCACTCTTTGCCTTGGCCGTTGAACAGCGACGGAATCTCCATGAAGTAGCCGCTCGGGCCCCACACGAACTTCACGAACTGGTCGCCAACGAACACCAGTCCCAGCGTGAGCAGGATTTGATAGATCGGTCGTGAGTACAACGGCCGAATCAATCCGAACTCCATCGTCGCGCCGACGAGCGCGCCCGCGAGCGCACCGACGATGAGCGCGAGCACGAAGCGCAAGTCGGTCGAGAGCGATAGGATGATCGCTTCAAGCGGCGTACGCGCGAGTGTGATGAGCACTGCGGCAACGAGCAGCGCAATCGTCGTGATGAGCGGGCGCGCAGGACGAGCCGTCGCGCTGCGCCTGCGCGGCGCGAGTGGGCTGAACAGCAGTCCCGCGCCGAAGAGGATCAGCGCGCGCCGCAGCATCACGTCGTCGCCTTCTTGTGCGAGTGCGGTTGCGACTGCGCCGCCCGTTGCGGTGGCTGACTGCGCGAGCAGTTTGCTCAATGGAAAATCGGCGAAGCCCAATGCAGCAACCGCGAATGCAAACACGAGCAGCACAAGAACTACGATGCGTCTCACATTGGGTGTGAGCGATTCGCGCATGACGAGCGGTGCCGTGAACGCGCTCAGGCTCATGCCCGCGACGAGCGCCATGCACAGCGGCGCGATGTTCAGGATCGTGCGCGGGTTCTGATAGAGCGTGAGTCCGATATATGCGCCGAGCGCGAAGATAACGCCGTGCGCGAAGTTGAGCACGTCCATCAGCCCGAAGATGAGCGACAACCCCGCCGTGACGAGGAAGTACAACGCGCCGAGTGTCAGCCCGCTCAGCAGCACCGACGCGAGCACGGCGGGCCGCATGTTGTTCGCGGCAAATAATAGAACCGCGAGCACGACGGCGGCGGTGATGAGGAGGGTACGGTTGAATCGAAGTGTCATGTGTCGTGTGTCAAGTGTCAAGTGTCAAGTATCAGGTGTCATGCTCTACATGACACCTGACACCTGACACCTGACACTCGGCACGCCTTCAGGCTGCGCCCAGATATTTCTGAATCGTCGCCGTGTCGTTCGCCAAGTCTTTCATCGCGCCGTGCTGCACGCTGCGGCCGTCGTCAATGATGGTGTAGCGGTCGGCGAGTTGCGACGCCATGAGAAAGTTTTGCTCGACGAGCAGCACGGTCGTGCTGGCGGATAGCTGCTTGATCGCGCTCATCATCTGTTCGATGATGACCGGCGCGAGTCCCTCGCTCGGCTCGTCAATCAGCAGCAGGCGATTGTCGGGCACGAGCGCGCGCGCGATGGCGAGCATCTGCTGCTGGCCGCCTGAGAGCTGCTGGCCGCGCAACTTGATGAGCCGCTGCAAGTCGGGGAACAACCCGAAAATGAAATCGCTCTTGCGCGCGAGATCACCCTTGCTGCGTTCGGCGATGCGCAGGTTTTCTTCAACCGTCAGGTCGCGGAAGATGGCGCGATGCTCGGGCACGTAGCCGATGCCGCGCGCGGCGATGTCGAAGGTGCGCAAGCCGTTGATGGCGTCGCCCTGAAAGCGCATCGCACCCTCGCGCGGCGGCGTCAGTCCGAGAATGCTCTTGAGCGTCGTCGTCTTGCCCGCGCCGTTGCGCCCGAGCAGCACGCTGATGCTGCCCTCAGGCACGTCGAGCGACACGCCTTCGAGGATGTGGAACTGGCCGATGAAGGTGTGGATGTTGGAGACTTCAAGGATATTGGACATGAAATTGGAACCGCGAAGACGCGAAGGGCGCGAAGATTTGTTATTTTTGTATTCGCGTCAGATGGGTAGGCTCTTGAGCCAAATTATTTACCATTCGTCGGATTCCACTACGGATGAGCCGCACGTTCCAGTTCAGTAGGAAACCCAACTGAACCTTTTTGAGTTTCATATAGGTCAACAACTGTGCGTCGTGAATGGGCAACAATTGCTCAACTGCTTTGTTCTCGACGATGATGCAATCTTCAACCAGCATATCAATTCTATAGCCTGCATCAATTTGCAATCCATCATAGAGTATTGGCAGCACAAGTTCGCATTCCAACTTCAGACCACGTTTCTGCAATTCGTGCGCCAAGCATTTCTGATACGCTGATTCCAACAAGCCCGGTCCGAGTGTTCGATGAACCTTGAGCGCAGCATCCACGATTACTTTTGCGATCTCCTCGATATCCATCATGAACTCCTTCACGCGCTTCGCGTCTTCGCGGTTCAATGTTGTCGCTCGTAAAACTTTCCAAGATACGCCGCCTGCACGGACTCGTTCGCTGCGATGTCTTTCGGTGCGCCTTCGGCCAGCACGCGCCCTTGGTGCATGACCGTGATGCGGTCGCTGACGTTCATCACGACATTCATGTTGTGCTCGACGAGGATGATCGTCTTGCTGCCGTGCGCGCGCACCTCGCCGATGACGTTCATCAGTTCGGGCACTTGCTCGGACGCCATGCCTGCGGTTGGCTCGTCGAGCAACAGCAGTTCGGGGTCGGGCGCGAGCAGGATGGCCAGTTCGAGTTTGCGCTTGTCGCCGTGCGGCAGCACCGACGCGGGCACGTCGGCTTTTGCGCGCAAACCGACCTGCGACAGAGCCGCCATCGCACGCTCCTCGTATCGCCGCATCGAATCCGCGCGCGACCACAGTTTGAAATTGTCGTGACCTTGCGCTTGCGCGGCGAGGCGCACATTCTCAAGCGCGCTTAGGTTCGGGAAAATGTTGATGATTTGAAACGAGCGCCCGATGCCGAGATGCGCAATGCGATGCAGCGGCGTGCGCGTGATATCGTGACCTTTGTAGAGGATGCGCCCATTCGTCGGCTTGAGGTTGCCGTTGATGAGATTGAACAGCGTGGTCTTGCCTGCGCCGTTGGGGCCGATGATGGAGTGCAGCGCGCCCGCTTCCACCTGAATGCTCACATCGTCCACCGCGCGCAAACCGCCGAAGTCTTTGGTGACGGATTGTGTTTCGAGGATGATTGACATGTATCAAGTATCAAGTGTCAAGTGTCAAGTGGGATGTTCACATGACACATGACACTTGACACTTGAACACTTGCGGCAGCAATCACTTACAGCGATTCGTTTCTTTCGGCGCACTGCACGGCGGAGCGGTCTCCGTGCCCTTGAAATCTTTGACGAGATCGAAGAATTTGAAATTCGGATCGGTCACGTTGGTGAGTTTGACGAGGTAGAGCGGTTGCAGCGCGACGTGGTCTTCGGGGCGAATCGTGAACGTGCCCTTCGGCGAGTCAAACGACAAGCCCTCAAATGCTTTGATGAGCGTCTGCGCATCGGTGCTGCCGTTCGTCTTCTTCAACCCCTCGACCACCATCTGCGCGAGCGCGAAGCCACCCGCCGTGAACAAGTCAGGCGGCGCGTTGTACTTCTTCATGTGCTGCTCGACGAGCCAGTCGTTGACCTTGTTCTTCGGCAGCGTGTAGTGATAGACACTCACGCCGACGGAGCCAATTGCGGTTGCATAGCCCGCCTTCAGCGTCTGGTTGTCGCCCATGCCTGTTGCGACGGTCATCGCCTTGAACACGCCGAGTTGCTGCATCTGCTGGAACAGCGGCACGAAGCCGGCGCCCGACCACGTGACGATCACCACGTCGGCTTTGGAGTCGAGCAACTTGTTGAGGTATGGCGTAAAGTCGGTGGTGTCGGGTGGCGCATACACGCCGCCGAAGTCGGTGGCATTGTCGTTGACGACGAACGTGCCGCCGTTCGCCTTGACGACGTTGTAGAATGCTGAAGCCGAGCCGCGCCCGAACGCGCCCTCTTGTGCGATCTGCACAAACTTCTTACCAAGGTCTTTCAATGCCGCGCCCATCGTGAGTGCGTCCTGCACCGACGTGCGGCTGGTGCGGAACGTGTATTCATTGAACTGCGCGCCCGTAATATCGGGCGAGGCGGCCGGCTCGGCGATGTAGACGACTTTGTTTTCTTTCGCAACGCCTGAGACGGCTAACGCCGTTGCCGAGTTCGGCACGCCGACGAGAAGCTTCACGCCGTCCTTCTCGATCAACTCGCGCGCGAGTTGCGTGCCGACATCGGGTTTGCTTTGCGTGTCCTTGATGCTGACTTCAATCTTTTTGCCCGCGACGGTCATCGTGCCATCGGTCGCGTATTGCAAGCCGAGATCGAAGCCTTGCTCCAACATTGGTCCATAAATCGCGACCACGCCCGAGCGATCGGTGAGCAGTCCGACCTTGATGCTGCCGCCTGCCGACGGCGCACTCGTCGCGGCGGCTGTAGTCGCCGCTGCTGTCGCCGCGCGGGTGGCGGCCGTTGTCGCAGCCGTGCTGGCGGCGCTCGTCGGCTGCGCGGCTGGCGCAGTCGTTGGCGCGGTCGTTGCGGCGGGTGCGCACGCGGCGATGAGCAGCGCGAGCACCATTAAACTAAACAACACAATTCGTTTCATGTTTTCTCCTCTGGGAAGATATTGTTCGCGAATTGGACACAAGCATGGTGAGCGACATTGTTGATACGTCGTCGAACCATGCGTGCCCCGAATTTACCGCATCCTTCGACAGGCTCAGGATGCTGCGTAAATGGAATTCGCCAACAATAATTTGGAATTTCCAATGACGCGTCACGCACTACGCATTACACATTTCTGGGTCAAACCACCTCCTCATATTTCACCGTTCGCAAACTCACAGACGGTTCGCCTTCGCGGCGATACTGCTGGACTTCGGGATGTGACGCGGCATAGCGGTCGAGCGCGCGCGTGTCCCAACTGACGCGGCCACGCATATACACCGCTTGCAGCCGCTCACAGCGCACTGTGCCGCCATGCGCGAGCACATCGGCACGAATCTCGGCGGTGAGTGATTCGATGTTGTCGCCCAACGTGTCCATCAGTGGTTTGAGCTCGTCGTCGAGCGCTTCGAGTTCTGCTTGAACCGCAAGCAGAATCTCTTGACGCTTCGCCTCGTAGTCGAGCCGCAGCACGTCGGCGGCGCTTTGCATCTCCGACAGCTGCTCAAGTTTGGCGACGATTGATTCGGACATAATATGCTCGCATGTGGCAGATAGCAGATCGCGGATAGCCCATCGCCGTTCGCCGTCAGCCATCTGCTATTCGCTGTCCACTACCACGCCGTCCAGCCGCCGTCCACGAGCAGCGTGTGGCCCGTCACCAAATCCGAAGCTGGGCTGGCCAGATAGACGACCGCACCGACGATGTCTTCGGGATTGCCAATGCGGCCCAGCGGGATGCGGCTCACTACGTCGTTGTAAAAGTCTTTGTCCTCGAACATCGGGCGCGTGAGCGGCGTGTTGATGAACGTGGGCCCAATCGCGTTGACGTTAATGTGATGCTTCGCCCACTCAATCGCCAGCACGCGCGTCAAGTTCACCACGCCCGCCTTGCTGGACGCATAGGCGGCGCGATAGTAATAGCCGATCACGCCCATCTGCGACGACATGTTGATGATCTTGCCGCTATTCTGCGGAATCATTGCCTGCTTGGCGATGGCTTGCGCGGTGAAGAACACGCCTTTGAGATTGATGTCGAGCACCTTGTCCCAATCCGCTTCGGTCACGTCCACTGCCCACTTCGGGATGTTGATGCCCGCGTTGTTCACGAGAATATCAACGCGTCCAAATTTTTGTAATGCGCTGTCCACCGCTTCGCCAATCATGTCCAGCTTCGTCACGTCGAGCGGCACGACATGTGCGCGGCGACCTTCCGCTTCGATCTGCTTCGCGCTCTCGCGCGCCAATTCTTCTTTGCCCGGCAACTCGGTGATGACCACATCGGCGCCCGCGTGCGCCAGCCCAATCGCCATCGCCTGACCCAAGCCCGACCCCGCGCCGGTCACGAACGCAACTTTGTCGTCAACGCGCATCGAAGGGAATTGCATCGTCACTCCGTTGACGGCTGACCGCCGACGGTGGACGGCGGGTCATCTGCCGTCTGACGTCCGTCGTCTGCCGTCATAAATTCCAGCAGCACGCGATGGAACTCGTCGGGTTTTTCCAGCCACGCCGCGTGTCCCGCGTGCTTGATCAGATGCAGCCGCGCCTGCGGGATACATTGATGGAAGGCATAGATGTAATCGAGAGTGACCATGCGGTCTTGCTCGCCGAACACGATGAGCGTCGGCGCATGAATGTCGGGGAGCCACGCGCGCGCGTCGTGCTGCATCACGCCATCTACCAGATGAAGGCTGGAGTGCGTGGGCAACTGCGCGGCGGTAGATTGCAGCGCCATGATCGCGTCATAGTTGTTTGCGAGAAATTCAGCACCCCATGTCCATGGCAGCGAAATGACGAAGCGCAGCGCACTGCCGCCCGCCACCAGCGCTGACCGCCACGAGCGCAGCATCGCCTGCTGCACGGCATCTATGTGTGAGAAGGTGTCCACAAACGCGATTTTATTCAGGCGCTCTGGAAACATTTTTGCGAAGTGCATCAGCACGATGCCGCCATTGCTCAAGCCGACGAAGTGCGCGCGCGAGATATTGAGATGATCGAGTAAGGCGGCGAGGTCGCGCGCGTGTATCTCTGGCGTGTATGGACCTGCTTGCGGCTTGTCCGATTGCCCCTGCCCGCGAGAATCATAAATGAGCGTGCGGAAGTGTGGACTGAGCGCGCGCACCGCCAGCGCCCAACTCGTCGTGTCCTGAAAGATGCCGTTCATGAACACGACAGGCTGTGCATCGGCGCTGCCGCTCAATTCGTAGTAGAGCTTGATGCCGTTGACGTTGACAGTGGGCATGACGGGTCTCGACGGGAGATTTTCTGCGCGCACAATCATACCACAAATAGGTCATGCCGCAATTGACGGACGCGCCAAAGCGTAGGGCAATCGCGTCTTATTTTTCGCGGTGCGCGTTTACCGCAGATTCGTAGGGGCGAAGCACAGCGAAGCGGTCCTTTAGGATTCGCGGCACGCGATAGTCTGACCCAGATGCGTTGCGAATGCTTCGCCCCTACACGGTTCGAAATTAGACGCGGTTGCCCTATGCCAAATCGGTCGTGCCACTCGGATTTGACAGTTGTCCTCAACTCGTGCTAACATGCCGCCAACATGAACATCCGACGCCTCCCTCATGGATTACTGTCGGCAAAAACCGCAGCACTAGCCCTTCGTCTGCGCTCAGGACAAGCTAGGCGTCTCGACGCGCTTGCGTATCAGCAAAGCGCGTTTTATTTTTACTTTTATTACGGAAGCGTGAACGCCGATTGCGACGCGTAGATGACGGCTTGACCTAAGTCAAGAGCAAACATCAGCAAAGCGTGGAGCAATCGGCTCCACGCTTTTTGTTTATCTGCACCCTCTCCCGACTTGTCGCTCCGAGCGTAGCGAGTGAGTGCATAGCGGGGAGGGCGAGCGTCACATCAATGCTCGCGCCAGCACTGCTCAGTGCAGGTGCAAGGGGGGGTATGGTGAGAGGCATTCGCGGCGCGACGACCGTCGCCGCTAACACGGCAGAACAGATCGCAGATGCAACGCGCGAACTGCTGCATGAAATCATCACACGCAATCAACTCGACGTGCGCGACATTGCCGCCGCCACGTTCAGCCTCACGACCGATTTGAACGCGGCGTTCCCCGCGTCCGAAGCGCGCGCACTTGGCTGGACGCGCGTGCCGATGCTGTGCCATCACGAGGTAAACGTTCCCAACAGTCTGTCACGCTGCATCCGCGTGCTCGCGTTGTGGAACACGGACAAGGCGCAGGACGAAGTTCAGCATGTGTATCTGCGAGAAGCAAAGCAGTTGAGACCTGATCTAGTAGCCAGTCGCCAGTAGCCAATAGCCAGATTCATTTGTCTGACTACTGACGACTGGGTACTGACGACTCTTGAGGAGGACGTATGGTCATCGTCATGAAGCAAGCCGCGTCGAGCCAGCAGATCGGCGACGCGATTCAGCGCGTCGAGTCGCTCGGCTATCAGGCGCACGTCTCGCGCGGAGTCGAACGTACCATCATTGGCGTCGTCGGCAATGGCCGAGACCTCACGCCCGATGTCGCCGAGATTTGGGATGGCGTCGAGAAAGTCGTGCGCATCCTCAAGCCGTTCAAAATAGCGAGCCGCGACTTCCAAAAAGAAGACACGGTCATTGCGCTGAACGGCTCGCGCATCGGCAGCGATCAATTCGTCGTGATGGCGGGTCCCTGCTCGGTCGAAGACCGCGTGCAGATCATGGAGACTGCGCACGCGGTCCAAGAGGCGGGTGCGAAAGTGCTGCGCGGCGGCGCGTTCAAGCCGCGCACCTCGCCGTATTCGTTTCAAGGTATGGGCGAGGAAGGTTTGCAGTTGCTCGCCGAAGCGGGCCATGAAACGGGATTGCTCACCGTCACCGAAGTGATGTCGGTCGAGCAGGTGCCGCTCGTCACGCGCTACGCCGACATCTTGCAAATCGGCGCGCGCAACATGCAGAACTACGCGCTGCTGCACGCCGTCGGCGAGGCACAGCATCCCGTGCTGCTCAAGCGCGCGATGTCGGGCACGATTGAAGAACTGCTGATGTGCGCCGAATACATTCTCTCGCATGGCAATCGGCGCGTGATGGTCTGCGAGCGCGGCATCCGCACGTTCGAGACATACACGCGCAACACGTTCGACGTGAACGCGATTCCCGCCATACAGGAATTGAGTCATCTGCCCGTTATTGCGGATCCGAGTCATGGCACGGGCAAGGTTGCGCTCGTGCCGGCGGTCGCCAAAGCCGCGCTCGCCGCCGGCGCGAGCGGCTTGCTGATCGAAGTGCATCCGAATCCGGCCAAGGCGACGTCGGACGGCGCGCAGTCGCTCAACCTCGACCAGTTCTGCAAACTGATGGGCGAGTTGCGCGGCATCGCGCAGGCGGTGGGGAAAAGAATATAAGGTGCACAGGTAGGCAGGTATACAGGGAATCAGGTACACAGGGAATCAGATCACTTGTCTACTTGTCTACCTGTGAACGTGTGTACCTGTGTACCTGCCTACCTAATCACTACTATGAAAGACCTCGACAACTTTACCATCGCCGTCGTCGGCTTGGGCTTGATGGGCGGCTCGCTGGCGATGGCGTTGAAGCAGAACGGCATTGGCCGGCGCGTGATCGGCGCGGATACCAATCGCCATGCGGTGACTCGCGCGCTCGAACTCGGCGTGATTGACGACGCGAGGGACGATGTTAGTGTGGCTGACGTGATCGTGCTCGCGATGCCGGTGCGTGGCATTATCGCATGGCTCAATCAGCATGGCAGCCAACTGTCAGCAGAATGTATCGTGGTGGATTTGGGCAGCACCAAGCGTGAGGTGGTGAGCGCGATGGAAAGAGTGAACGCGCAGTGCATCGGTGGCCATCCAATGTGTGGCAAGGAAACAGCAGGCATTGAAGCGGCGGACGCCAATCTTTTTCGCGGCGCAAAGTTCGTGCTCACGCCGACGGCGCGCACCAGCCATGAGACATTGCAACTCGTTCGACAGCTCGTCACGCGCATTGGCGCAGAGGTCATCAGCATGGATGCCGATGCGCACGACCGTGCAGTTGCAGCCGTCAGTCACTTACCCTATCTGCTCAGTGTGAATCTCGTCAACACGGTCGCCACATTGCACGACGCGAACGCGCTCGCGCTCACGTCGAGTGGCTACGCGAGCATGACGCGCCTCGCCGCGAGCGACACGCGCATGATGAGCGACATCATCGCGACGAACCGCGCAGACATCGTGCAGTTGCTGGACGGCTATCAAACCGAACTGACGCGGCTGCGCGACGCGATTGCGGCGTGCGACGAAGCTCAGTGGGGTGCGATGCTGCGAAGCGCGGAACAGTTGAAACGGAACACGTAATACGTGGTGCGTAATGCGTGATGCGTAACGAGACTACGAATAACGGATTACGCATTGAGGAGAGCAGAATGAAAGTTTCAAGAGCCGTCTCACTCACGGGCCGCGTGCCACTGAGCGGCGACAAGTCCATCGCGCATCGCGCGCTGCTGCTCGGCGCGCTAGCGGACGGCACGACACGCATCGCCAACGTACCCGCATCCGACGACCTTGCGGCAACGCGGCGCTGCCTCGAAGCGCTCGGCGTGCCGATTGAAAAGAATGGCGGTGGCGCGCTGTACGTGCGCGGCGGACGGCTGCGCGAGTCAGCGTCACCGCTCGACTGTGGCGGCAGTGGCACGACCATTCGCCTCGTCGCGGGCTTGCTTGCAGGTCAGCCATTCACGACGATTCTCTCTGCCAATGCGCAGCTCGCACGGCGTCCAATGCAGCGCATCATCGAGCCGCTGCAGTTGATGGGCGCGGATGTGAGCGCGCTCGCGCCGACCCCCACTCCAGCCCTCCACCTCCGCCCAAAGCGCGGAGCAAGCCGTTTCACAGGGGAGGGAGTCAATGGACGCTATCCGCTTATGGTCATTCGCGGCGGCGGACTGCGCGCAATTGATTACACTACGCCCGTCGCCAGCGCGCAGATCAAATCATGCGTGCTGTTGGCTGCGCTCAACGCCGACGGTGAAACGGTTGTGCGCGAGAGCGCGCCGACGCGTGACCACACCGAGCGAATGCTGCGCGCGATGGGAGCGCGAGTGGCGAGTGACGACCCTTCGACTCCGCTCAGGGCAGGTTGGCGAGTGGCGATTTCCCCCTCGCCGTTATCAGCCATCAACATTGTCGTGCCAAATGATTTTTCTTCGGCGGCATTCTTCATCGTCGCCGCGCTGCTCGCGCCGAATTCAGAAGTGCGCATCGAAGCGGTCGGCTTAAATCCGACGCGCACGGGGCTGCTTGACATCGTTTGCATGATGGGCGCAACGCTCGCAGTTGAAAACACGCGCGAGGAGAACGGCGAACCTGTCGGCGACTTGTGCGTGCAGACAGCCAGCGGCTTGCGCGGCGTGACGGTCGGCGGCGCGCTCGTGCCCCGCACGATTGACGAATTCCCACTGGTCGCTCTGCTCGCCACACAAGCCGAAGGCGATACACTCGTGTGCGATGCGTCCGAGTTGCGTGTGAAGGAAAGTGACCGCGTCGCGAGCGTGGTAAATGAGTTGCGCAAGTTGGGCGCGCAGATTGACGAGCACGCCGATGGCTTCGTCGTGAACGGCGCGACACCGTTGCATGGCGCGCGCGTGTACGCGCACGGCGATCATCGGTTGGCGATGATGCTCGCAGTGGCTGGCTTGATCGCGGATGGCGAAACGATCGTTGATGGCTTCGAGGCTGTGAACAAATCGTTCCCCGAATTTGAGAAGGTGCTGCTGCAATTACGCTCGTGAAAATGGAGATACAAGGAATAGGGAAATGAGGGAGATAAGGGAGATTAGGGGAGATAAGCATGTCCCCAAATCTCCCTTATCTCCCTTATTTCCCTTATCTCCTGATCTAATCCTGCGTGAACTACAAGTTAGCATTGATCGGTTTCCCCGTCGCGCACAGCCTGTCGCCGCGCATGCACAATGCCGCATTGCGCGCTCTGCAACTCGACGGCGAGTATCGCGCGCTAGCGGTTGCGCCTGAGCAGTTGGAAGTGACGTTGCATGATTTAGTCACTCAAAGGTATCGCGGCGTGAACGTCACGACCCCACACAAGCAAGCGGTCACCGCCTTTATGCACGAGTTGTCCAATGCGGCGCGCGCGATTGGCGCCGTGAACACGATTGTGATTGATGACGTAAGGTTGATCGGGCACAACACCGATGCGCTCGGTTTCATGCGTGGACTGGAACAGGCGCACTTCGATCCAGCACAGCGCAGTGTGCTCGTGCTCGGCGCGGGCGGCGCAGCGCGGGCCGCGATGTATGCGCTCAAGCAGGCAGGCGCGCAGGTGTTCATTTGGAATCGCACCCGCGCGCGCGCCGAGCAACTCGCGCATAAGTTTGGCGCGGTTGTATGCGACGACATGAATGCATCTGTGGACTTGATCGTGAACACGACGTCGGTGGGCATGACGCCTCACGTTGAGGAGTCAGCCATCACCTTGGCTGATCGTCTGGATGGGACGATTGTGTATGACCTCGTGTACAATCCGCGCGAGACGAAACTGCTGCGCGAGGCGCGGGCACGCGGCGCGCGAACGATTGGCGGCATCGAGATGCTCATCCAACAAGGCGCAGAGTCGTTCTGTTTATGGACGGGCCGCGCCGCGCCGCTCGAGATCATGCGCGCTGCGGTCGCGGCTGTTTGAACCGCGAAGACGCGAAGCACGATGAAATTCTTCGCGCGTTTCGCGGTTAGAGTGACGGAGAGTAGATGTTACGCTTGTTAACGGCGGGCGAATCCCACGGGCCGTGTCTGAACGGAATCGTCGAGGGACTGCCTGCGGGTTTGCACATTGACGTGGACGGGATGAACGAGGACTTGCGCCGTCGGCAGGGCGGCTTTGGGCGCGGCGGGAGACAACGCATCGAGCAGGATCGAGCGGAGATCCTCGGCGGGGTGATTGATGGCGTGACGATTGGCGCACCCGTTGCCCTGCGGGTCGAGAACCGAGACTGGGCGAACTGGAAAGACAAGCAGGTGCCGCCGTGGCACGTGCCGCGGCCTGGTCACGCCGACCTGGCCGGCAGCATCAAGTATGAGATTGACGACATGCGTTTGATCGCCGAGCGGGCGTCGGCGCGCGAGACCGCGATGCGCGTCGCTATCGGCGCGCTCTGCAAACAATTGCTGCGCGAATTCGGCATCACGGTCGGCAGTTTCGTCACAGAGATTGGCGGCGTGGTGATGCCGATACCCGCTGGCGTTCCCTACGAAGAATTATTCGCGCGCGCCGAAGAGTCGGACGTGCGCTGCCCTGATCCGGAATGGTCGGAGCAGATGCACGTGCGCATCCGCGAGACGATGAGCCGCCGCGATACGGTCGGCGGCTGCTTCATAGTGGTCGCCACGGGCGTGCCAATTGGTCTTGGCAGTCACGTCCATTGGGATCGTAAACTCGATGGACGACTCGCCGCCGCCGTGATGAGCATTCACGCGATCAAGGGTGTCGAGATCGGCAGCGCCTTCGAGAACGCGAAGAAGTTTGGCACGGAGGTGCATGACGAAATTGTTCCAAGTGGCGAGTTGCGAACGGCGAATGGGAATTCTCGTCATTCGGCACGCGTCACCCGTCACTCCAACCGCGCCGGCGGATTGGAAGGCGGCATCACGAACGGCCAGCCGGTCGTCGTGCGCGCAGCGATGAAGCCGATCTCGACGACGCTCACGCCGCTGCGCTCGATCAATACCCAGACGGGCGAGGCGACGACGACCAACTACACGCGCTCCGACATCTGCGCGGTCCCTGCGGCGTCGGTCGTCGGCGAGGCGATGGTCGCGTGGGTACTGGCAGAGGCGATGCAAGAAAAATACGGCGGCGACAGCGTGCAAGAGATGAAACGACATTTCCAGAATTCAGTTGCCAGTAGTCAGTAACCAGACGGTTGTTATCTGACTACTGACTACTGACTGCTGGCTACTCCTATGAACATTATCATCACGGGCTTCATGGGCACGGGCAAGACGACGGTCGGGCGCATCGTTGCGCGCGAACTGGGCCGCGAAGTGGTGGATACCGACGACGTGATTGCAAGGCGAGAGGGGAAGACGATCGCACAGAGCTTTGCCGAGCACGGCGAGTCCTATTTACGTGCGCGCGAGACCGAGTTGTGCCGTGAGTTGGCGGAGCGCGATCAATTGGTGATTGCGACGGGCGGCGGAACGCTCGTCGCCGACGAGAACCGTGTGCTGCTATCGCGGTATGCGCGTGTGTTCTGCCTCGAGGCATCGCCCGTGGAGATTGCACGACGGCTGGAAGGCAATACCGAGCGACCGCTACTTCAAGCGCACGGCGACCGGCGGGCGGTGAGTGGCTCCGATACGAGCAACTGGCGGCAGTCCCGAATCGAGAACTTACTCAAGCAGCGCGAAGCGGCATACGCACTGCTTCCATATCACATCAGCAGCGACGGACTCGCGGCCGAGCAGGTCGCGCAACAGATCGTTGCATGCGTGCAGCAGGATGCAACGCTCGACATGCAGCGCACCGTGCGCGCGGGCAGCGAGAGCTATGACGTGATTCTCGGCGCAGGGGTATGGCGCGCGTTGGGAATGATGCTGCGCGAGCGCTTGCCCAAGTCGCAGCACGCGGCGATCGTCACCGATGAAATCGTGGGGCCCCTGCACACACAAACGGTTTCCGATAGTCTGCACGCAGCGGGATTCACGGCGACGATTATCACGATGCCCGCCTCCGAGTCCGCAAAAAATTTGCAGACGGTCAGCACACTCTACGATCAATTCATTGATGCAGGGTTGGAGCGCAGCAGCGTCGTGCTCGCGCTTGGCGGCGGGCTGGTCGGCGATGTGGCTGGCTTCGCGGCGGCGACGTTTCTGCGCGGCGTGCACTTCGTGCAGCTGCCGACGACGGTGCTCTCGGTTGTGGATGCCAGTCTGGGCGGCAAGACGGCGGTCAATCACGTGCGCGGCAAGAATCTGATCGGCGCGTTCAAGCAGCCGCTGCTGGTCTGTGCCGACCGCGAAGCACTGAGCGCGCTGCCCGTCGCGGATTTCCGTTCGGGTTTGGCAGAAGTAGTGAAGCATGGTATCATCGCCGCCCCAGAACTGTTCGCACGGCTCGAAAATCGCGGTCTGCAAGACTTGCCGCGCATCCTCGCCGACGCGATCGAGGTCAAACTGAAGGTGATCGAGTCGGATCCGAACGAGCGCGGCGAGCGTGCGGTGCTCAATCTGGGACACACATTCGGCCATGCCTTCGAGACGCTCTCGAATTATTCGCTGCGGCATGGCGAGGCGGTCGCGATGGGTTTGGTGGTGTCGGCGAAGTTGTCGGCGCACTTGGGAATGTGCCATCCCGAACTGCCGATACGCATCGAAGCGTTGCTGCGTAACTTGGGACTGCCGACCGTGTTTCATCAGTTCGATGCGGGCGAGGTGCTGCGCGTGATGCTGACGGATAAGAAGAAAGAGCACGGTAAGATTCGTTTCGTGCTGCCCATCGCGCTTGGCGATGTCGTCGTGCGCGGTGATATTTCTCCAGAGGATGTTAAAGCGGTGCTGTGATGAATCTGTTACCCATGCCAAAACAGAAGGTCTATTCTGAGGTCGGACGCGTGCGCGTGACGGACTCGGAGTTGCCCAATGGCTTCGCGTGGCGGCACGCCAAACTCACCCTTTCGCCGGAGCACGTCACGCTCACGGTGTTGGCAGAGAAGCGCTACCAATTGGAACGCGAGCAGATTTATGCGATCAACCGCTTTTATGATCTCGGCTTGTTCTCGCAAGGTATTGTGCTGTCACACGCGTATGAAAAGTATCCAGCCCCGTTCGTCTTCTGGACGTTCTCGTTCAGCACCCTGAAAGCCGCACTCGAACAACTCGGCTATGAACTGCGCGCATAATTGATCAGACTTCGCGGGTTTTCAAAACCCGCGAGGTCTTTTGATATTCATGCGCTTTCTCATCCTGCACGGACCCAACCTCAACCTACTAGGCACGCGCGAGCCGAACGTGTATGGCGCGCTCACGCTCGATGACATCAACACGCGACTGCGTGAGTGGGCGCAATCGCACGAGGTTGAACTGCAAATCGCACAATCGAACCACGAAGGCGTTTTGATTGACGCCATTCATGCTGCGGCTGAGTGGGCGAACGGCATCGTCATCAATGCGGGCGCATACACGCACACGAGCATCGCCATCCGCGACGCGCTCGCCGCCGTGAAATTGCCGACGATTGAAGTGCACCTCTCGAACATTCACGCGCGCGAATCGTTCCGCCACAGCTCACTCATCGCGCCCGTGTGTCGCGGCCAGATCAGCGGACTCGGTTGGATCGGCTACCGACTCGCGCTGCAGGCGCTGATGGAAGCCGAAGAGAGAAGAGCGAAGACTGGAGACTAGCGATGGAATATTGTAGGCTTCGTTGTTGCAGCGTCTTAGCACACAACGACGAACCACCTCACAAACACCACAACGCCGCGCGTGAACATGCTCCCATCACGCGCGGCGTTTTTATGGAACTTGCTTTCGCGCAATTACGCGCTCGCACCAAAGATGCGATTGATGATGCCGCCCGAATCGTCGGAGCTGCACGGCTTGCCATCCTGCGTAGTCAGCACATCCACCGCTCTGCCCACGCCCCGCTGACCATGAGCCAATCCGTCGCGAGGTCTTGCACATCTCCGCTCGGCTGGCTGTTGTTCAAATGCACGCACAAGATTGTAGCCCGGTGCCGCATGAAACTTGAGCCACTCGAATGCGCTACTTTATGATTGACGCAAAAAGTGAGACGATCAATTGACGGCCGTTAATCGCACCAATCACATGCAAGATTTTTTTCTACTCGATCCGCACGTCACCTTCCTGAATCACGGCTCGTTTGGTGCGACGCCGCGCCACATGTTTGAGAAATACCAATGGTGCAGCGCGAACTGGAACGCCAGCCCGTCGAATTCCTCAGCAGCACGCGCCGTTTCAACGGCTTGATGCACGAAGCGCGCGAAGCACTCGCGGCCTACCTGCATACCGACGCGAACAACTCCTGATGTTTGTTTCAATCCCGTGATCGGGATTCTGCTCGTTGCAACAACATCGAGCCGACCGTCTCGGAGTCCGCCGTGAACGTTTCAATCCCGTGATCGGGATTCTTCTCGTTGCAACCGCGTGACGTTTGCCGTGGCAGTCAACGCTTACTTGTCAGGGCTCATGACAGCGTGAGCAGTTTATCTCGAAAAAGGCTCACGCCATCGTGAACACTTGCCGACCGCCAAGGCATCGGATAAAGATTGTGCAGGCTCTCTCCTACTAAGGAGCGAGTATGGACAATCGTGATGAACTCCAACGCCGCCGACAGGCAATCCGCTTATGGTTGACCGGCATACCTACGCGAGAGATTCTGCGGCGCGTCCAGCGCAGCCGCGCTTGGTTGAGCAAATGGCGGCGACGTTTGCAGCGCCAGGCTTGGCGCGGACTGCGCAGTCGTTCGCGTCGGCCGCGCCACCGGCCCGCTGCGTACTCGCGGCGGATCGTGCGGTTAATTGTGCAAACACGGCGGCGCTTGGCGCGCCAACGGGTGGGCTTGAGCGGGCCACGTGCCCTTCAGCGCGAACTGCGCCAACGGGGCTTGGGCCAGCGCGCTCCGTCGCTGGCCACGATCAAACGGGTCTTGCGGGCGCACGGCTTGAGCGCACAGCCGAGCGCGCCTGTGCTTGTCTATTGGCCCGCACCCCTGACGACGCTCGACGGGACCTTGCACGCGCTGGATTGGACCTGTCGTTATCTGCAACATGGCCCAAAGGTCTATGTCTTTCACAGCTTGAACTTGCGCACGCGCGCGTGCAGCCAGACCATTGCGAGCGACAAAAGCTCCGCCACCTTGCGCGCACATGTGCTCACCAGTTGGTAAAGCCTGGGAATCCCGCACTGTCTGCAACTCGACAACGATGCCGTCTTCAACGGCGGTTACAAAGCGCCGCGTATCTTCGGACAGTTCGTCCGACTGTGTTTGTACGTGGGCATCGAACTGCTCTTTCTGCCTGTGGCCGAACCCGAACGCAACGGCGACATCGAACAGTTGAACCGCTTGTGGGCTCACGCCATTGGTCACAAGTTAGGGGTTGCTTGAATATGTCAACTCCGGAGCGGCGCGTGTTTTTGGTTTGCGTTTGCGTTTGACGATGCCCAACCAATCGGCGTTGACCGCCAAATACTGCACGACATGGCTGGCTTCGCCG
>JBBPZQ010000155.1:0-24296 GCA_038198935.1 Anaerolineae bacterium | reverse complement strand
TTTCGCCCAACAGATCTTCAGGCTTCTGATACTCTTTCAGTAGTTCGTCTAACAGTTCCGGTCGGATGGTCATCGCTATTCTCCTTCTTTCGGATTATCTGAGTGATGACCATTTACACAAAATCTATGATACCCTCCGGCTTACTGGCGAATAGCATTCATCCGCTCATCCGCTTTCACCATCCGCTGACAACTGTCTCTAAACATCGTATTCCCAAACATATCCCAAGTTTATCCCAAGAATAACCCAAATAAGGCTGATTCCGATGCCCATCCACATGACCGCCCGCTTTCAGGTTCGTCCCGCATCGCGCGAGAAATGCCTGACCGCCATTCGGGAATTTGTGGACTTCATCAAAGCGAACGAACCCGACACGCTGCTATACACCGCCTTGCAGCAGTCGGACGACGCGACGCAGTTCCTGCACTACTTCATCTTCAAAGACGAAGCGGCATTCGACTTCGGATGGGGTCAATCGTTTCACTTCGATTCTGTATCCCGAATGTATTGAACCCGTCGAGTTTCACGAATATCAAGTAGTTGCGACAACTCCGCAATGAAAAGACCTGACGGGTCTCTGAGACCCGCCAGGTCTGCGCTTACTGTTCACCGTTCACCGCGCTTCACCCGCTGCCCTCAACCCGCTCGCCCGCGCTGCGAACGACGCGCAGCGCTTCTTCCACGTCGTCGGTGCAATGCCAGATGTCGAGGTCTTCAGACGCGATCAGGTTGCGCGCGAGCAATGTGTCGCGCAGCCAGTGTGTGAGCGGCAGCCAGTAGTCCGTGCCCATCAAGATCACGGGCACGTCGCGTTCGGTCTTGCCCGTTTGAATCAATGTCAGTACGGTGAACAACTCATCGAGCGTGCCGTAGCCGCCGGGGAAATACACATACGCCATCGCCGAGTAGTCGAGCATGAACTTGCGGCTGAAGAAATAATGGAAGCCCATGCCCTGCTTGACCCATGCATTGAAGCGCTGCTCCAATGGCAACTCGATGTTCAAGCCAACCGATAGCCCGCCGCCCTCGACCGCGCCGCGATTGCCCGCCTCCATGATGCCGGGTCCGCCGCCCGTGACGACCACGAACTTTTCTTGTGCGAGTCGCCGCGCCAACTCGCGCGCGAGCTGGTAATGCGGATCGTCTTCTGGCAGTCGCGCCGAGCCGAAGAACGTGACGGTGTGTCGCAATTTCGAGAGGAACTCAAAACCGTCCACAAACTCCGCGAGGATGCGCAAGACCTGCCACGAGAAACTGGCCTCGCGCTCCGCGAATGCCATCTGCTTGCGCTCAATCGGCGAGCGGCCCGTGTGCGACTGCGACTTGGCCGAGTCTCGCATCGTTATGCCTCGCCGCACGCATTCACGAACTCGCGGAAGATGCCGTGCGCGCGCGGCTCGCGCTCCAACATGCGCTCTGGGTGGAATTGCACGCCGAGCACAAACGCACCATTCGCGCCTTCGACGGCTTCGATAATTTCGTCCGACGCGCGCGCGATCACGTGCAGATCGTCGGCAACCTGTTTGAGCGCCTGATGGTGTGCGCTGTTCACGTCGAGTTGCGTCGCGCCGAACGCGCGCGCCAGTCGCGTGCCCTCGTCAATCACGACGGGATGCCAACGATCTTGCTGCGCCTCTTTGTTCCAGCGATGCGCGATGGGATCGGGGTGCTGCGTCTCGATGTCTTGAAACAACGAGCCGCCCGCCGCGACGTTCAGCAATTGTATACCGCGACAGATGGCGAGTATGGGTTTTTGTTCGCGCAGCGCCCAGCGCGCGAGCGTGAGTTCTGCCGCATCGCGCATCTCGTCAATCTCGCCGCAGTACGCCGCCACCTCCTCGCCGTACTCGCGCGGATGCACGTCCTCACCGCCCGCGAGCAGCAAGCCATCCATGCGCTCGTAAATCGCGCGCAGCGATGGCTCGCTCAGTTGCAGCGGCACAAAAAATGGCGTGCCGCCGTTCAGGTCGAGCGCGCGCGTGTAATTGGGACCGCCGAGAAATGATAATGACTTGCGTTCCTTGCTGTTCACGTTGCTGAACATCGGTATGCCGATGATGGGTCGAGACACGAGTCCTCCACGAATGTAAGCTACATTCAGTATACAACAAGACGGCGGACGGCAGACGCTGGACGACAGAAATCAATCCGCCATCCACCGTTAGCCGTCCGCCGTCAGCGCGACAGCGTCTCAGCGCAGCAACGCCGGCGTCGCCAGCGCAACTTGTGAGCGCACGAGCACGATCTCGTGTTCGTCGCTGCTGCCTTTGATGCGCACGGGCGGGAAGTCGTCGAACGTGACGCCATCGAGTGAGCCGCGTAAGTGAGCCGCGATGCTATGTGACATCAGGATCTCGCCAGCGTGTGCGTGCTGGTTCAGTTCGAGCGCGCGCGTGACCGCCTCTCCGATGACTGTGTAGTCCTGGCGCTGCTCGGAGCCGATGCTGCCGGCGATCACAGTGCCTTCGCCGATGCCGATGCCCAGCGCGATGCTCGCGCCGAAATGCTCCTGCCATTCATTGCGCAGATGGAACAGCGCGCCCTGCATCTCGACCGCGCTCACGATGGCGCGCTCGCGGTCGTCGGCATTGGCGAGGGGCCAGCCGAAGATGGCAAGCACGCCGTCGCCCATGAACTTATCAATGGTGCCGCCGTGCTGCAACACGATCTCGCTCATGGTCGAGAGAAAGCGATTGAGCACGTCGTTGATGAGCACGTCGGACGGCAACTGCGCGAACAGCGCGTCGAAGCCGCGCAGGTCGGCAAACAGCGCAATCACCTCGAGCTGCTCTGGATGCGCCAGCGCGTCGCCGCCCATGCGCATCAGTTGATCCACGACGCTGGGTGGAACGTAGCGCTCGAACGTCGCGCGAAGCCGCTCGTTCTCAGCCTGCTCGCGCTCGCGGCGGATGCGCTCCAACTCTTTGAGCATCGTGATGTCGTGCAGGATTGCCACGAAGCCGAGTTCGGGCGCGGGCGAGATGTTCACGTTCAGCACTTTGCCGTGTGTGCCGATGATTTCTTGCGAGACGGTTTTATTTTGCGCCGTCGCACGAGTGAGCAGTTGGATGAGCGTGTTGTTCGCGCTCGACGGGAACAGCGGTTTTTTCAGCTGCACGTCCGAGCCGAGCACGTTATGCGCGGCCGGATTGGCCAGCAAGACTTCGCCGCGCGCGTTCAGCACGATCACGCCGTCGGCGGTGTTGTTGATCACCGTCTGCAATTTGTTTTGTGCGCTCTTTGCATCCTCGAACAAGCGCGCGTTCTGCAAACTGATCGCGGCATAGTCGGCGAGCGCAGCCAGCAGGCGCGCGTCGCTCGCGTTGAAAGGTCGGTTGCCCTGCGTGCGATCCACCGCAAGCGCGCCGATGCTCTTGCGCTGCGCGACGATCGGCGTCGCCATGAACGCTTGCGGCGGCGGCGCGGCACGTCCATACGGCTCGCTCGTCAGTTCTGGCAGCGCCAACCGAATTGGCTTCTGCGTCTCCATCACGCTCGCGATCAAACTGCGTGGCGGCGCGAGCGAGTGGTCGAGCGAGGTCGGAAAGCCTGTGCTCGCACTCAGATGCAGCGACCCGTCGTCGTCGCTCAACAATAATGCACCACGATTCGCGTTGGCGATGAACACCGCCGCTTCGACGATGCGCTGCATCAACACGGTTTGATCGAGCAGCGCGCTCACGGCTTGCCCCACGCGCGCGAGCACCGTCACCTCTTGCACGCGCCGCTGCAATTCCTGATTGGCGGCGGCCAGATTGCGCGCGAGCACTTCTTTCTCGCGGCGCAAGCGCGTCTCGCTCAGCGCGTGCTCGATCACCCTCAGCACGTCGTCAATGGTGAACGGCTTGACGATGTAATCTTTCACGCCGAGGTGAAACGCTTCGACCGCGATCGTCTCAGAGCCTTGCGCGGTCATCATCACCACAGGGATGTCCACTTTGTATTGCGCGAGCAGTTGTAGGATTTCCAAACCGGACATGCGCGGCATCTGCATGTCGGTCAGCACGAGGTCGGGCTTCTCCTTGCCGAGCATCTCCAAGCCCGCGCGCCCATCCGCCGCGCTCACGCAGCGGTAGCCCGCGCGCGGCAGCACTTGGTTGGCCAGAAAGTCACGAATCTGCTGCGAGTCATCAATGACGAGAATTTTCTCGTGCGCCATAGCTCACCAGTCGTCAGTCGCCAGTCGCCAGATTTATAGTCTGACGACTGACGACTGGCTACTCATTCTCTATCCACGTTCCCGCGCCATTATCGTCGCTCACGAGCGACTCACGCAATAGCCCATCAGTCTCGCCAGAAATGAGCTGCACGCGCAGGGTGGGCAGGTCGCGCACCAGATTCACCATCAGTTCGACTTTGCTCAACATGCCGCCCGTCACGTCCACGCCGTGCGAACCGCCGAGTTGTGCGCGCACGCCGGCGAAGGCTGCGGGTGTGATGCGCGCGATCAACTGCGCGCTCGGATCGCGCACGGGATCGGCGCTGAACACGCCGTTGACTTGTCCCGCGAGGATGATGCGCGACGGGTTCAAGCGGCGCGCGAGATAGTCGAAGACGATTTCCGTCGAGGCGATGCTTGCGCCGCGCGTGAGGTCAAACGCCACGTCGCCGAAGGTGAGCGGCACGAGTCCGTGCTGCAAGGCGAGCTCGATGGGCTGAGTGGCCAATTCAATCAGATGCCCGTCGTGACACACGGCCGATGCAGACGGCGCAATGGAGACGACGCGCAAGCCTTCGTTCAGACACACATCGCACACGATGCGATTGAGCCGCGCTGCCGCGGCAGCGGTCTCCGCGAACCCGATCACGCCGCCGCTGCTGAACGACGACTGCACCGCCGCGAAATGTCCAAACGAGCCGCTGCCATGCGCGAGCAGCAACCTCGGCTCGCCGTCCGCGCGCGTGCGCAGGGCAGATGCGATCTCGCGTGCGCAGCGACGAATCACGTCTTCGCGTGCGCTGAATGGAACCGTCTTGTCGGTGATGAGCGAGCCACCGAGTTTGAGGAAGACCAGCGCGCTCAAAACAAATGCTCCGCAGTGCGCCGCGCGCCACCGCCGACTTTGCACTCAATGACGTTTTCGATTTCATGCATGGCGCGAAGTTGCGCCGCCGTTTCGGTGACCGCATCGGGTGTCGTGAGCACGTGGACGTTGGGCCCCGCGTCAATCGAAAAATAACAGTCGAGTCCCGCGTGTCGCCATGCACGCACGGCGCGCATCACGGCAACGGTCTCCGCCGTCCAGTACAGCAGCGACGGCTGCGAAGTCATCATCACGCTATGCATCATGAGCGTGTCGCGTTCGGCGAGTTCGCCCAGCATGCCAAAATCTCTTTCGAGAATGGCGCGGCGCATCAGCGGCAAATCGTTTTCGACTTGTGCGATGCGCGCCGTATTTAGCGGACTCGTATGCGCGAGCGCGTGTCCTTCGGTCGAGCCAACGGACTTCTCGCCGCGCGCAACAATCGCAACGAGGTCGCGCAGTTGCCAGTACTCGGCAGCTGCAATCGTCGCCGCGAACGAGTCTTCGTCGCGGTCACTCGTGTACCACTCGATGAAGCCGCCGGGCACCGAACGGGCGGCTGAACCCGAACCACGCCGCGCGAGACGGCTCAACTCGCGCTCCGACAAATCCAATCCCAACGCCCACGCCGCCGCGCAGGTCAGCGCGGCAAAGCCGGAGGCAGACGAGGCGATGCCCGCGCCCATCGGAAAGTTGTTGCGCGACACGACGCGCGCGTGTGGACGCGCTGAATGCGGCGCACATGCGCCAATCAAATCCAGATGACGCGCGATGCGCTCGGCGGATGCGCCGCTCGCGCGCACGCCATCCAATTCGATCTCGTCGCTTGACAGGTGGTCACGAAATTCAATTGTCGTGGTCGTCTGCGCGCCGTCGAGAGTGAACGAGATCGAATTGGTCAGCGGCAGTCGCAGCATGTCGTCGCGATTACCCCAATATTTCAGTAAAGCGATGTTCGACGGTGCTATGCAGGAGGCTTTCATTAGCTCAAAGTAGATGAATGATAGCTCGCGACGGCTGAACGGAGTGCGCAGCGATGGTTGCCTGCGATGCAACCACAGACATAGTTTAGGACTTACGCAGTTGAATGTGAATTACCGTTGAGGAGACCCGCGAGGTTTCCAAAACCTCGCGGGTCTGCCCTCAACTGCGTAAGTCCTAAGTTAAGAGGCAGTGTGCTTCAACCTCATCTCAAGGCTGCGCTACTTTCCGCGTGCAACCGTTTCGTGGGGATGCGCATGAGCCAGTGATTAGTCGTCGTGAGATGGAAGTTCCTTCCGCATCGGTACAAATTCAATCGTCATGCCGTCGCCCAAGTCATAGAACACCGATTCATGCCCAACGAAACCAAGCGTGCGATACAGCTTCACGCCTGGCAGCGTTCCCATGCCAACGGCTTTGACCGCTGCATCCATGTCAGCGCACAGTTCTTCTTCACGGGTTGATTTTACTTTGGCGCGAATCTTCTCAATGTCCTCGATGGCTTGCTTCCATCCTGGAGTTCGCCGCTTGCGCTCCATTTGTTCGACCGTCTGTGCGCGGCGCACCGGATTCCGCAAATAATCCTCGATGATTTCCGCAAGCGTTTCTTCGCGGCTCTGGGTCTTCTGCGCGGCGAGCGTGTCCAAATCGCGCAACGCAACTACGGATCATTGAACCGCGATCGTCGTGTTTGACATCTCGCCATCCGCCCGCTCGATTATAACAAGAAAGCCGCTCGTCCTTTGCAGAACGAGCGGCTTGTACAGAGTTCTACCTCACCCCCGACCCCTCTCCCGACTTGTCGCTCCGCACGGAGTGCGTGAGTTGCGGGAGAGGGGCGCGTGCACTACTGCATTCTTTCCAGCACCGTCGTCAGCGCATTGCGCGCGAGGATGCGGCTGAGGTGCGCGCGATACTCGGCGCTGGCGTATTGGTCGCTGAGGCAGTCGAGCATGTTATCTGTCATGGCGGCGGCTTGGATGTTGTCGGCATTGAGTGGCTTGCCCATCAGCGCATTCTCGGTGGCGCTGAGTCGCTGCGCTTTGGCGCACGCGCCGGTCACGGCAACGCGTGCCGTGCTCACGGTGCGATCTGGATTCGCGGCGATGGCAACGGCAACGCCCGCCACGGCAAAGCCCGACGCGGGATGAGGATGCTTGGCGTAGGCTGAAGCAGCGCGCGTGCCTGCTGGGCGGATGCGGATGCTGACCACAATCTCGTTCGGTTGCAGCGCGGTCGTGAACAGATCAGTAAAGAAATCATCCGCGGCGATCACTCGCGCGCCATTTGGACCTTCG
Source organism: Anaerolineae bacterium (assembly GCA_038198935.1). Lineage (GTDB taxonomy): Bacteria > Chloroflexota > Anaerolineae > JACRMK01 > JACRMK01 > JBBPZQ01. The sequence continues at coordinate 16,992 of JBBPZQ010000155.1, read as the reverse complement.
ACGTGTATCTCTGCACCCAGCGCTAGCAACACGGCCGGATAATCGGCGGCGGGGTCTGCGTGCGCGATGCTGCCGCCGATGGTGCCCATGTTGCGCACCTGCATGTCGCCGATCAGACTGGCGGCAGTTTGCAGCGCGAATGGCACGAACTGGCCGCCTGCAATCTTGGCGTGCGTGGCGAGCGCGCCGATCAGCGTGCCGCCATCGCGGGTCGGGCTCACAGCGTTCATCGTGAAGTCGTCGATCTTGCTGATGTCAATCAGCATGGGCGGCGTGGCGAGGCGCAGCTTCATCGCGGGCAACAGCGAGTGTCCGCCCGCGATCAATTTCGCGTCGGGGTGCTGGCTGAGCAGCGCGAGCGCTTCCTGCACGGAGTTCGCGCGTTGGTAATCGAATGATGATGGGAACATAAGTCTCCTTCGGAGTTCTGAGTACCAAGTCCTGAGTCCTGAGTAACGAATCCCAGCGTAACGAATTCCTCAGCACTCAGCACTCAGCACTCAGGACTACTTCGCCTCCTGCATGGCTCGCCAGACCTTCTCCGGCGTAAGCGGCATGTCGAGATGCATGACCCCGAACGGCGCGAGCGCGTCCACCACGGAGTTGGCGACGGCCGCAGGCGCCGCAATCGCGCCCGCCTCGCCGACGCCTTTCACACCTGTTGGGTTGTGGGGGCATGGCGTGACGGTGTGCGCTAACTCGAACGATGGGAGGTACGATGCCTTCGGCAATGCGTAATCCATCATCGTCGCTGCGAGCAGTTGGCCATCTTCGTTGTATGCCGCTTCTTCATACAGCGCCTGCCCGATGCCATGCGCAATGCCGCCGTGCAGCTGACCGTTGACGATCATCGGGTTGATCTGCGTGCCGACATCGTCCACGGCAACGTAGCGCAAGATTTTCACTTCACCCGTGTCGGCGTTGACCTCGGAAACGCACACGTGCGCGCCGAACGGATAGGTGAAGTTCGATGGATCGTAAAACGCACTGAACTCTAGGCCGGGCTCCATACCCGGCGGCAAGTTGTGTGCGAGGTGCGCCATCAACGCAACGTCGAGCCACGACTTCGCCTTACTCGGCACGCCCTTGACCATGAACTTGCCGTCGCTGATCTCGACGTCGGCTTCATTGGCTTCGAGCAAATGCGCCGCGAGTTTGATCGCCTTGTCTTTCACGCGCCGCGCCGCGGTCACAATCGCGCTGCCGCCGACGGCGGCACTGCGGCTGCCGTACGTGCCCCAACCGTAGGGCAGCGCATCGGTGTCGCCGTGAATGATGTTGAAATTTTCGACGGGAATTCCGAGTTCGCGTGAGGCAATCTGCGCGAAGGTTGTGTCGTGTCCTTGACCGTGAGAATGTGAGCCGCTATAGACATTCACCGTGCCCGTTGGCATCACGCGCACCAGCGCCGATTCCCACTGACCCGCGCCCGCGCCAAGCGCACCGACGAGTGACGACGGCGCCAGTCCACACGCCTCGATGTAAGTGCTGAAGCCGATGCCGATGTACTTGCCGTGCTTGCGCCCGTCCGCCTGCTCGCGGCGCAATTTTTTGTAGTCAATCAGTTCAAGCGCCTTATCGAGCGTGGCATCGTAATTGCCGCTGTCGTACTGCAACGCGACCGCCGTTTGGAACGGAAACTGATCGGGCTTTACGAAGTTCTTACGACGGAACTCGACGGGGTCCACGTTTAACTCGCGCGCCGCCGTGTCCATCAATCGTTCGACCAAAAACGTCGCTTCCGGTCGGCCAGCACCGCGCACGGCATCAACAGGCACGGTGTTCGTCAAGACGCCGAGCACCTCGCAGTGGATGGCCGGGATATTGTATTCGCCTGACAGCAAGGTTCCATACAAATAGGTCGGGACCGCAGTGGCGAATAGCGTGAGATACGCGCCTAGATTGGCGAGCGTATGGACCCGCAGACCAAGTATCTTGCCGTCGGCGTCGGTCGCCAATTCCGCATGGCTCACGTGATCGCGTCCATGCGAATCGCTCATATATGCCTCGCGCCGCTCGCTCGTCCACTTGACTGGGCGGCCAAGCTGCTTGCTGGCCCAGCAGACGATCACCTCATCGTTGTAGACGAAAATCTTGCTGCCGAAGCCGCCACCGACATCGGGCGCAATCACGCGCAGCTTGTGTTCGGGGATGCCGAGCACGAATGCACTCATCAGCAGGCGATGGATGTGCGGATTCTGCGAGGTCATCCATAGTGTCAGACTGTCCATGGCGACATCGTAGCTTGCGAGCGCGGAGCGCGGCTCGATGGCTGACGCGTGGATACGATTGTTGCGCACTCTCAGCTTGGTCACGTGCGCGGCTTGGGCGAACGCCGCGTCAGTCTTCGCTTTGTCGCCGATAGCCCATTTGAATGCGGTGTTGTGTGCGGCTTCATCGTGGACGAGCACTGGGCGGGGACCTGGCGCTTCGGTGACTTCTGGCTCATGCGGGATTTCACTCGCCAGTTCGCGCTCGATTTCCGCGCCGAGCGGTGTGTGCTCGTGCTCGTGCGCTTCGGGATGGTGCATTTCTTCATGCGCCTCCGCAACGCGTGCCGATTCGTGCCCGACGACTGCCTGCTCCAAATCAATAATGGCAGGCAGCACCTCGTACTCGACATCAATCAGATCGGCGGCGTCGCGCGCGGTGTAACGATCCTCCGCAATCACAACTGCGACCGGATCGCCGACGCAGTTCACTTCGTCCTTCGCGATGACGTTGTGCTTCGGCGTGACTAAACCTGGATGCGTCCAACCACACGGCAATCCGCCGAGTGCTTCCGTGTCCTTGCCCGTGTAAACCGCGACCACGCCGGGGTGCTGCTTCGCGCGCGCGGTGTCCACGCTCACGATCTTTGCGTGCGCGTGCGGCGAGCGCAGGATGTACGCGTAGGTCATGTCGGGCAACTTCATGTTGTCAGTGTAATTGCCGTGACCGGTGATGAGGCGCGGGTCTTCGCGTCGCTTGAGGGATGTGCCAAATGTGTTGAGTCCCATCATGCACCTCTCATCGTCTCTGCCGCAGCCAGCACCGACTTCACAATGTTGTGATAGCCTGTGCAGCGGCAGAGGTTGCCATCGAGATTGTGTCGCACGTCGTCTTCGGTTGGGTTCGGATTATTCTTGAGGATTTCCGTCGCGGTCATGATCATGCCGCTGGTGCAGTAGCCGCACTGCAAGCCGTGATTGTCCCAGAACGCCTGCTGGAGTGCGTGCAGTTTGCCGTTCTGCGACAAGCCTTCGATGGTCGTTACCTGCGAGCCGTGTGCCATTACCGTCAGCACCGTGCACGACTTTACCGTTTTGTCATCCAGCAGCACGGTGCACGCGCCACACTGACTGGTATCGCAGCCCACGTTCGTTCCCGTCAAGTTCAAGTTATCGCGCAGAAAGTGCACGAGCAATAAGCGCGGATCAACATCCGCCTTGCGCAGCTTGCCGTTCACGTTTATTTCGACCTGTGCCACATGACCTCCTTCGGGGGATTTCAGACCGTTCGCCCCGCGATAGACGGGGTTTTGGATTTCAGATTTCAGATTTGGTGCAGTGGGTTGGGAGCCTCCTTTCCAACAATTCGTAAAGCGTGACGCGTCATCCGTTACAATTCCGCTTACGAATTACGGATTACGTATCACGCATTAGAAATGACTGAAGTATGCGGCGAGACTGAGCAGCACGACGACGATGCCGATGAGCCACGCGAGCATGTTCGGGAACGTCTGGGTGACCATTTCGTCATGTTGCTCAGTGTGTGCTTCAGGTGTCATGTCGCTGTGCATGTCGTCAGTTGCGGTCATCAATATCTCCTGTTCGGGTTGTGTGAGCGCGGCGGCTTCGGCGGCATGGCGTGCGGTGAGCACACGATTGAAGCGCTCGAAGCCTTGCTGCATCACGGAGTTGGTCGCCGCATCAACAAGGCGCTGCCCGACGCTGGCGAGTGTGCCGCCAATCTGCACGTCGGCTTGATAGGTGATGGTCGTGGATGCATCTTGTCCGACGGCATCAATGATGCACGTACCTTTCAGGAAGCCTGGCCCACCCTTACCCTCGCCGACAATTTTGACGTGTGTCGGTTTCTGCTGTTCGAGCAATTGCAGCTTGCCGTTGAACTTGCCTTTGACAGGACCGACGCCGACGGTCGCCGCTGCAAGAATGTTGCCGTCGGGTTGAATCTCAACGCTCTCCAAACCGGGGATGACTTGCATCAATACGTTAGGATCGAGCAGCAGGTCCCACACTTCGTCGGCGGACGCGGGGAACGTATACGTGCCTTTGACTTTCATCGAAACATTGAATGGGATTCGGGATGTGCCACGTGATTGCTCTGGCTCATGCCAGCAATCTTTCGGTGGCTGAAAAATTCGTCGAGCATGATACACACGTTATCGCTCTGTGGAACTGCGAGACTGATGAACGATGTGTGCAGTGCAGATCTGGCACGATTATATCGCGTTGCAGAGAAGCAAGTCAAGCATTGAGCGCAAGCGTGAAATTATTGATGATGGTCGGCGATTGAAATGGCACGAGGTTGCCGACGACCATCCGCCTGCGCGGAGCCTGTCTTGAGCAACCTCAAGTGACAATCAGCCACCGGCTGCTCAGGCGCGATTTGACACTATTCGTCTTCAGCCACACAAGCGCCATTGCCTATCGAATTTGTCGCTCTGCCTCGCGGTGTTATAATCGCGCCGCACCAATTCTTAAAGAGGTCTGATGCCTTGAAGCGATTTGATTTGTTACGGAGCGTCTTCGTGATCGTCAGCGTGCTTGCCCTGCTCGCGTGCAGCGCGCCCGCGCTGCCCGTGTTGACCAGAGCCGACTCCGAGCCGACGGCGCGACCAACGCGCACGGTGCGGCCCTCGGCTACTGCAACCGAAACCGATACTGTCACGCCAGCGAATACGGCAACGGCAACGAGTGTCCCCGCGACGGCGACGAGCGTGCCGCCGACGACCGCCCCTGCTGTTGCTACCAACACGCCGGGTCCCAAACCGCCGACCAACACCCCGCGCCCGCCGACCAACACGCCGCCGCCTGCGCCGCCAACCAACACGCCGGTGCCACCTGCTAAGGCGACACCCGCGCAAGAGTTTAGCGGCTCGTTCAATGATGCGCCGGACGCGCACAGCTGCAAAGTGACGAATCCGTTCATTGCCGTGCGCGTGGTGGATCGGACGGGAAAGCCGCTGCCCGGCTATTACATCCACGTCGGACGTGATGGCAACTGGAGCTACTTCAATCCGTTCCCAACCACCAGCACGCTAAAGGATGCGGATAAATCGTACGCCTACAATGCAGACTTTCTGGTTGCCTACAGCATCAAATATTATGTGACGCTCTTCCGCCAGCCTCATCAACCGACCGATCCGTTCAATATCAGCGAATCCATTTCGAATGAAGTGACCGCTTATTTTCCGCCGCGCGACGACGACAACTGCGCGCCCGGCGGATCGGGCAGCACGGTCGGCATTCGCGTCGCACCGATTACGTTTGTTTACAATCGCTAATCACGATTCAGGTCTTGCACGTCTGCTGTGCGTGTGATTTATGTCGGCAGTGTGCGTGTGATATAATGTTGCACGCAAATTTGTAGAGACGTTGCGCGCAACGTCTTTACGGTACGGAGGATTGGGTACATGAAGTTCGTCCATCAATGGAGTTTTATGTTGTGTTGCATCGTACTGGCATCGCTGGCTTGCAGTGCGCCCGCCGTGCCCGTATTGACCAAAGCAGATGCTACTGCAACGCCGCGCGCCTCGCGCACCAGTCGTGCAACGTTCACGCCAACAGCCGCCGATACCTCCACGCCTTCGACGCCGTCCACCACCACGCCGACCAATACACCCGCGCCAACCGACACGCCGATCACGCCGCCCACGAACACGCCCAAGGCAGTCGTGATCGTGCCAACCAACACGCCGCGCCCGCGCCCGCCGACCAACACGCCCGCGCCGCCAGCCAACACGCCGCAACCGGCACCGCCGACGAACACGTCTGCGCCGCAATTCCAATTCAACGCGGGTATTGGCGACACATCGGCGTCGAATAACTGCTCGCTGACCGCCATCATGGGTCAGATTGTGGACCGCAACAGCAATCCGGTTGGCGGCTTCAAGTTCCACGTCTCGGCAGACGGTTGGGCGGGCACCTCTTCCAACGCCTCGCGCAACGCATTCGATAGCGCCGGCTCGCCGACGCAGCACAACGCCGACGTGATCTTGTCGAACACGTATCCGCCCAAGGCAGGTCGCTGGTATGTCGTGCTGATTGACGATGGTGGAAGCCCTCTCTCAAACCAGATCGCTGTTACAACAGACGCGGATACGGATGAGAAACCGTGCGGCACGAAGACGAGCAAAGGCGGCGGCATTCAAGTCGTGCCTGTTGTGTTTAGACGAAATTAATTCAGCTATTCGCGGGATGTTTGTACAGTGCGAGCATTCGAGTTTCAATGCAACAAGTCATGCAGAAACACGTGAGCCATCTGGCACTTCAACGCGACCGCATTGATGGCACGCAACCCTGATGAGGTGAAACATGGAAGTCGAAGGTCGTCCGATAGACGGCACGGATGATGGGTATTGGCAGTCGCTATTGCAAGATATCGAGTTGACCGAGGCACGCGTCCCGCGCCCGCGCATCGAAGAGTTCACCGCCAGCAGTGATGGCGCCGCCGCAAGTCCGAATCTGCTAGACAGCGCGTGGCAATGGGCGAAGGACATATTCACGCGCGATGAATCTGTCGAAGGTATCGTGATGAATTTTAATCGCGGCGGCTTGCTCGTGCGCGTGGCGTGCCCGAACGGCGGCGACCTGCCGGGCTTCGTGCCCGCGTCGCACATGGTTGGTCTCACGCGCTGGGTCACCGATCAAGACCGCGTCGGGCAATTAGGCGGACGCATTGGCGAACAGCTGCGCCTTAAAGTGATCGAGTTGAATCGCGAGCAGAACCGCTTCATCCTCTCCGAGCGCTTGGCGATGGGCCGGCAGAAAGACGGCGAGCGTCTGCTGCAAACCATCAAGATCGGCGACACGATCAAAGGCAAAGTCAATCACCTCACCGAGTTCGGCGCATTCGTGGACCTCGGCGGCATTGACGGCTTGATTCACGTTTCGGAAATTTCGTGGGAGCGCGTCAATCATCCGAAAGATATGTTGCGCTTGGGCCAAGAAGTGCAAGTACAAGTCGTCAGCATTGACGCGCCGAAGCGCCGCATCCAACTCAGCGTCAAGCGGCTGCGCGCCGATCCATGGATTGCCGCCGCGCAAAAGTACCAAGTGGGCCAAGTGATCGAAGGTGTGATTACGAACGTCACCGACTTCGGCGCGTTCGCCAAAGTGGACGACGGACTCGAAGGCTTGATTCACGCCACCGAACTAGCGGAAGGCGACTTCCTGCATCCGCGCAGCGTCGTGCGCGAAGGCGAGCGCGTACAGGCGCGCATCGTCTCGATTGACAGCGTGCGACACCGTCTCGCGCTCACGCTGCGCAGCAGCCGACCAGTGATGGGTTGAGCGCAACAATTCACGACTGCTTCGTAAGGGGCGCGATTGAATCGCGCCCCTTGTCTATTGGTTGCGTCCACTGGTATTCTAAGACCGACGACAACACAGACACAGATGATCGGGTGGACGGGAGAGGTGAATCCGCTCGCCCTAAGACTTCCAGCCCGTATCGTAAATTCAAGTTGTTCAACATCATGTTGACCAATACAGTATCTACGATTTTTTGCGATATGGAACGACTACGTGAAGGCGCGCGCACGTTCGGCATCGAATTGGATGATGAACAGTTGCGCGCGTTTCAGATTTATCTGGACGAATTGCTCGCGTGGAATCAGAAATTCAATCTGACGAGCATCACCGATCCCGATCAAATCATCAGCAAGCACTTCCTCGATTCACTCTCACTGTTCACCGTACTCAGCCCTCAGCCCTCAGCCCTCAGCATTCTCGATCTTGGCGCGGGTGCAGGCTTCCCCGTGGTGGCGCTCAAAATCGTGCGACCTGATTGGCGCGTCACGCTGCTCGAAGCGACGCGCAAGAAGTGTGATTTCTTGCAGCACATGCTTGACGTGCTGCAATTGCAAGATGCGCGCGTGCTGTGGGGCCGTGCGGAGACCATAGCACATGAAGCGAGCGAGCGTGAGCAGTACGACTTGGTCGTCGCGCGCGCCGTCGCGGAGTTGAGCGCGCTGGCAGAGTACATGCTGCCATTCGCAAAGCCGCTCGGCGTATGCGTGGCGTGGAAAGGCGAGCAGATCGAGGCGGAACTGAACGCTGCGAAGAACGTGTACGGTCAATTGGGGGGCCGCTTGCGCGAGGTGAAGGCTGTGCAAGTGCCCGGCATCGAGCAGCAACGCCATCTCGTCGTGATTGAAAAAGTTTCGCGCACGCCGAGGACGTATCCGCGGCGAGAGGGCGTGCCGAGCAAGAAGCCGCTAACGTAGAGACGACCCGTCGGGTCGTCTCTACGTTTTTGTCAGCATCGCCTCACTCGCTTCGTCTCTGTGGACGATGCCCTCTTGCACGTGCAGCACGCGCGCAGGTCGCTGAAACTGGCGCGCATACTCGCCGATGTCGGTAGTCGTCACAAACGTCTGCTCGTGCGTGTCAACGCGGCGGACGAGATACTGTCGTCGCCTCTCGTCCAACTCGGACAGCACATCATCCAATAACAAAATCGGCTGCTCGCCTGTTTGCTGATGCAGCAGTTCCATCTCGGCGAGTTTCAACGCGAGCGCGCTGCTGCGCTGCTGTCCGCGCGAGCCGTAGATGTTCATGTCAACGCCATCCACCAAAAAGCGCAAGTCGTCGCGATGCGGGCCCACGAGCGTCACGCCCTGCGCCAACTCGCGTGTCTCACCGACGCGCAGTTGTTTGTAAAAATGTGCGCTCACCTCGCGCGCGTCCAACTCGGGCTGATGAAATGTCGCGGAGAAATCTGCGCCGAGTGAGAGCGGCAATTGATAATCCACTTCTTTGCCTAGATTCAGATTAGGACGATACAGCAAGCGCAGCCGCTCGCGTCCGCCCGTCAACTCTGGATGAATGATCTGCACCAGTTGATCGAGTTGCGTCATCACGAGCTGTCGGCGCACGATCAGTGTGGTGCCTTGTGTGACGAGTTGATCGTCCCACAAGTGCATCGCTTCGGTCGAGCCGCTTCGCTCTTGCAACTGTTTCAAATGCTGATTGCGCTGCTGCAGAACTTTGATGTATAGCTGCAAGGCTTCGGCGTAGCGCATATCCAATTGCGAAATGAGATTGTCGAGGTAATGGCGGCGCGGTGAGGGCGAGCCTGTGACCAGTTCGAGGTCGGCGGGTACGAACAACACGACGAGCAGTTTGCCCAGCCAATCGAGCGCGCGCTGACTCGCGCCATTGTATTTCAAACCTTTGCGCGTGCGCAGCGTGCCACCGTTGGCGAGCGGCTCCTGACTGATGATGACTTCAAACTGCAGCGTGCCGAACGGCGGTGTATCGCGCTGCGCCAGCGCGTGCAGCCGCGCATACGAAAGTCCACTCTGCTGCGCGACCCAGTTGATGAGCTGCGCGTCGCTCTGGGGTCCAATCGCGCGCGTCGTCGCCAGAAAGTAGATCGCTTCGAGGAAACTCGTCTTGCCCTGCGCGTTCTCGCCGTGGATGATCGTCGTGCCCGCGTTGAGGTCGAGCTGCAAGCGCGCGTAGTTTTTGTAATTAGTGATGCTGAGTTGGTTGATTCGCATTGCCAGTCATCAATCGTCAGTCGTCAAAGCGTGGTGCAATCTGGCTGCTGACTACTGCCTGCTGGCTGCGGGTCGTTCTTTCGCGCATTCGCCGCAGCCGACGCGCGGCTCGGCGATGACGCGCTGATGTTTCTCGCAGAACGCATCCACCTTGACGCGCCGCAGCACGAGGAACTGCTGCACCACCGTCGCCTTCAGCAGCATATGCTCACACTGATTGTCGCGCAGGATGTCGGGCACGGGGCACTTCGCGCACAGGTCGGGTGTCCACGCGAGCGATTCGGGGTTGCGCGCGATCAGTCGGCATTCTTGATACACGCGCCGATGAAAGTCTTCGTAGTAATATTTACATTCTTTTCCAGCAGGAGTCCGCATTGAAAAATCTGATTTCTGATTTTTAGTCTTTGATGGCAATCAAGAATCAACGATCAAAAATCAGAAATGGTCGTCGCCTTTCCAGTGCTGGCTGATTGATACAGCGCGTCGAGCACACGCATCTGCGCGCGCGCTTCGCTCGGCGGATAGCGAAGCGGTTTGTTGTTCAACACGCAATCGGCAAAGTGCTCCGACATGAGTGTGTATTGATCCACAGCAGGAAACTCGAACGTCTCGCTCGTGTCGTCGGGACGGTGTAGTATGATGCTCGTCGCTTTGTTGTCCGTGATGAACGGTCTCGCTACCGCGATGCGCCCTCGCTCGCCAATCACTTCGTAGTGGGCGCGATACGGTACGCGAAAGCCGCACTCGAACGTCGCAAGCACACCGTCCTTAAATTCTAACACACCCGCCATCGCCTCATCCACGTGGCTTGCCGCGCCGAACTGGGCGTGTGCACTGACGGAAGTTGGCTCGCCGCCGCCGAGTGTTCGCGCCACATTCACGCAGTAGCAGCCCACATCCATCAGACTGCCGCCGGCGAGCGAGGCATTCAAGCGAATGTTCGTCTCCTGCGCGATGCTGAACGAGAAGATCGCGCGCACCATGCGCGCCGCGCCGATGGCGCCATCACGAATGAGCGCGAACACTTTCTCGTTCTGCGGGTGAAAGCGATACATAAACGCTTCCATCAACAGCACGTGATTGGCATCGCACGCGGCGAGCATCTCGTCCACTTCATGCGCGCTGGACGCGAGCGGCTTCTCGCACAAGACGTGCTTGCCGGCTTCCGCTGCCTTGATCGTCCACTCGCGGTGCAGCGAGTTTGGCAGCGGAATATAGACCGCGTCAATTTCGGAGTCGGCGAGCAACGCTTCGTAACTGCCGTATGATTTCGGAATGTGCGACTCAGCTGCGAACTCGCGCGCGCGTGCGTCAGCGCGGCTGGCGACTGCGCTGACGACGAGGTTGCGCGCTTGCTGCATCGCGGGGATTACGCGGCGCTGCCCAATGCGCGCGGTGGAGAGAATGCCGAAGCGAAGTTTATCCATAGGCGACCAAAGACGGGGATGGTGGACGATGAACTGCCGACCTTCGTCCACTGGCTGCCGTCTCTTTAGCGAAAACGTGGCAGCACTTTCTCGATGAACAACTCAATGCTTTCGGTGCTCGGAAAATCGCGGAAGCGGAGCATGATGTGGCGCGCACCCAAGTTGACGAACTGCTCGATCTCGCGCGTCGCCGCGTCGGCATCACCCGCGATCACGTGGAAATTGACAGGGGCGTTCGCGCTCTTCGTCGGGTCTTTCGCGAAGTTGACCATCTGGCAAGTTGTGAGCACGATCTCGTCGGCATCGCGTCCGACGTCGGCACAGTGTTTCTTGAGGACTTCGACCTGATGCGCGAACACAGCCTGCGTTTTCCACGGCGAGTTCCACCAGTCCGCATACTTGGCGGCGGTGCGCAGCGTCTTGCGTTCGCCGCTGCCGCCGATCATCAGCGGGATTGGTGGGTTGGGCAGCGGGTCGTTGTGCGCCTCGTGGATCGAGTAATACTTGCCCTCGAACGATGCCGGCGATTGCGCGAGCATCGTCTTGATGATCTGCGTGTATTCTTCGAGCTGCTTCGAGCGCACGGCGGGCGATGGGAACTCATAGCCATAGGCGCGATACTCGTCATCCTTCCAACCCGCGCCGATGCCGAGAATGAATCGCCCATTGGAAAGATAGTGCAGGGTCGCCGCCATCTTCGCCTGCATCGCCGGATTGCGATACGACTGGCCCAACACGAGTGTGCCGAAACGCAGCTCGGTGTAGAGCGGCATCAAGTAGCACAAGTGCGTCCAGCCTTCGAGCGTGTCGCGCGACGCTTGCGGCGTCAGCCATTGAAAGTGATCTTCGAGCCACGCGCTCTCGAACTTGTGGCGAATCAATTCCAAAAATTTGTGATTGTCGGCGCGCAGCGTCTCGCGATGCTCGGGTGCGCTCGACGGCTGCACGACCCAGCCAAACTCGACGCGGTTGTGGTTGCTCATGCTTTCTCCTCGCATGTTAGGTTACTGAAATGAACGATGGGTGTCAATGCGGATTGGTTGGTTCGTTGGTTCGTTGGATTACGCTTACCAAGCAACAAACCATCCAACCAGCCAACTATCCGCCGACCGCCAGACTCACGATCCCGCACACAATCAACACGACCGCAATCAAGCGATTCGCACCGAGGTGCTCGTGTCGCAGCCGCCAGCCGTAGAACGCGCCCATCACGATGCTCGTGCCGCGCACCGCGCTGACGTAACTCGTCGGCAGGATGGTGAGCGCCCACAAGATGAGCAGATAGTTGGAGATGTTGACGACACCTGTGCAGACGATGCCGAGCCAGTTCTGCTTCAACTCCGCGCGCGCGGTCACGCGGTGGCGTGTGAGTAGCATATAGGGTGTCACGCCGACTGCCATCAAGATGAAAACATAAAAGTTGTAAAGGATGGGCCCCTTCAATCCTTCCATCAGGGATGTGAGCAGGCGCACGCCTTCGCGATCAGCGAGCGTGTAAATGGAAATGCAGATGCCGCTCAACAATGCCCAACGCGACGAGACCAGTTCGAGCGAGCGGATGGGCCGCAGCCAATCGTGCAGCGACGGCAGCGTGGTCAAATAAATGCCCGCGACAATCAAACCCACCCCGACGTAACCGAACAGCGGCAGCCGCTCGCCGACGAAAAGCCCCGACCACAGCGCGACGAAGAACGGCGCAGAGCCGCGCGCGAGTGGATAGACGAGCGAGAGGTCGCCCGATTCGTATGCGCGCGTGAGCGAGATGACGTAGCCGACTTCGGCGCAGCCGCTCACGACGAGAATCGGCACGAGCGCGGGCAACACTTGCAGCGGCGTCGTGAGCAGCGCGACGGGCGCAAACACGACGACCGAGATCACAATCGAGAAGTAAACAAATGCAGCGGGGTTCGCGCTCTGCCGCGCGAGCAAATTCCAGAAGGCGTGAAGGAACGCGCCGCCGAGCACCAAGGTTAGTGCAATCAGCGGCATGGTCGTACTTTATCTGCGCGACGGCAAAGCGCCGCAGTCAGGTGTTGTTTCAACAACTCTATTGTACACGCAATGAGTCGGCGCGGATGTGTGTTTGCAGCGAGGCAGCAGTGGGCTAGATGTTGTTGATGTCAATACTGAAGATGGGCGGGAGTGCGGGCACCCAGGGGCGAATGATTTGCAGGATGAGCGGATACATCTGGCGGAACACGGCCACGAAGTCGGAACGCTGGCGCGCGGAGACAATCCATTGACGCGCTGCTTCACCCGTACCGGGCCAGACCGTGAGCGTCATGAACGTCAGCGCGATCAAAGTGATGGCGATGAGCAAACTGGCTCCGACCAAGCCCAGCGCGCCGCCCAACATGCGGCTGATACTGCCCGACGGCTTTTGTTGTTGACTGAGATGCCGCAGTACGTCAATCAACAGGAAGGTGAGCGCGACGACCAGCGCAAACATCAGCACGAAAAACGTGATGACTTGCGCCACCGTCTCGACCATCGTCGGCTCCAGTTGGCGCACGTAACTATACAGTGGCTGATAGTAAAGCGCGGACAGCACCAGCGACACGAGCAGCGCGCCGAGCACGAGCAGTTGCCGTAATACGCCTTGCGTAAAGCCGACCAACATGCCGCCGAGCAGGGTCACGATGATGCCGATGTCCAGCCAGTTGATGCGCGCGAGTGCGTCTTGCATGATTCCTTTTCCTCGCGCGCAGTATAGTCGCTTTCACGCCGCAGCGTCACTAGGGAAATGGTCACAGGAAGGTTGGATCGCGGGTTGGGTGGTTGATCGTTAAACAAACGCAATCTACGATCCAACGAACCAACTGCTCAAGTCCTCAACGCTGCGCCGACTGTGTCCTGCAGGCGCTTGACAATGCGCCCGCGCACCTTCGCGGCTTCCTCATCGGTGAGTGTGCGCTCGTCGTGTTGATAGGTCAGCGCGTACGCGAGCGACTTCTTGCCCGCGCTGAGCTGATGCCCGCGATATAGATCGAACAGCATCACCGAGCGCAGCAACTTGCCGCCCGCATCCCAGATGAGTGACTCAACCTGCGCGGCAGGCACGTCATCGTCCACCACGACGGCGATGTCTTCGCGGACGGCGGGCAGTCGCGACAATTTCTGGAAGCGCGGCAAATGCATCTGTGCTTGCAACACGTCGAGATCGAACTCCGCGAGACAGATAGGATCGAATGGCAACTCGAAATTCTCGCGCACGAGCGGATGCGCTTCGCCGAACGTGCCGATCAGTTGTCCGCCCGCACGCACCGTCGCCGCGCGCGCGGGGTGAAACGTCGGATGCTCGCTCGGCGTGAACTGCACGTCCTGCAAGTGCAACTGCTGCGCGAGCGTATCCACCACGCCCTTGAGATCGAAGAAGTCCATGCGGGTGTCCACCCCATCCCTGCCCAGTCCAGCAGCGGAGGGCGACTGCCACGCTGGTGCTTCGCGCGGACCCGCCAACACAATGCTCAAGCGTCTGCGCTCGATAGGCAACACGCTGCCATCTTGCGGCAGGTATGTACGGCCGACCTCGAACAGCAGCACCCGCTCGCGATGGTGCAGCGCGTCACGCAAGGTGTCGAGGATGCTCGCCAGCAACGTGTGACGCATCACTTTACGCTCTGGGCTGATCGGGTTCGCGATCTGCACGTACTGTGATTCGTCCACGTCGGCTTGCTCGTGATCGGGATAGAGCATCATCTCGCGCTCGACCGTCGTGAGCGGATAGGCGATGATCTCGTACAGTCCCGACTTCACCATGATGTCGCGCACGCTGTCTTCAAATTCGAGCGTGGCGTTGCGGCGCTGCGGCGGAAGCTCGTCTTTCATCAACGTCGGCGGGATCACGTCGTAGCCGATGAGGCGGCCCACTTCTTCCACGAGGTCTTCGGGAATCGCCACGTCGAGCCGATGCTCGGGCACGCTGACCTGCAGGACGATGGACGACGGCACTGTTTCATCAGCGGTCTGCCGTCTGCCGTCTGCCGTCTTGATTCGGAAGTCCAGTGATTCCAAAATGGAGACCACTCGCTCGACAGGCACATCAATGCCGAGCAAGCGTTTGACCTCGCTCGTGTCGAACGTGATGGCGGTCGGCGCCTGCTGGCCGGGATATTCGTCGGCGATCTGCGGCGCGACATTGGCTTGTGCGAGTTGGCGCATCAACGCGCACGCGCGCTCGGCAGCAGGGATGGTGTGCGCAGGCGGCACGCCGCGCCCGAAGCGCGCCGTCGCCTCGCTCGGCAGCTTCAACGCTTGCGCGGTCTTGCGGTTGTTGATGAAATTGAATGACGCCGATTCGAGCAACACATTTTTCGTCTGCTCATCAATCTCCGTTTCCGCGCCGCCCATCACGCCCGCAATGGCGATCGGTCCCGCCGTGTCGGTGATCAGCAGCATGTCGCGTGCGAGCGCGCGATCCACACCGTCGAGCGTCGTCATGTGCTCGCCTTGGTGCGCGCGGCGAATGATGACCGTTGGGACGGGAGACGGAAGACCGGAGACGGAAGCATCCGTCATCCGTTGTACTAACTTGTCATAGTCGAATGCGTGCAGCGGCTGTCCCCATTCGAGCATCACATAGTTCGTGATGTCCACGATGTTGGTGATGGGCCTCATACCGGCCGCTCGCAAGCGTCGCTGCATCCATTCGGGCGACGACGCGACTCGCACATCGCGAATCAGCGCGGCCGAGTACCGCGGGCACAGGTCGGGATCATCAATGCGGATGTTAACCCAATTCGATGCGTGATGCGTGATGCGTGATGCGTGATGCATGCCCAATCGCCCCGCGTCTGACCCTTTGAACTGAGTGCCCGTCAATGCGGCGACTTCGCGCGCAACGCCGATGATGGATTGATAGCGCGCGATGTTGGGCAGAATCTCAATCGTCAGTACGATGTCGCCCATATAATCAGCCAGCGGCACGCCGACAGGCGCGTCGGGGTCGAGGATGATGACGCCTTCGTGCTCTTCGGAGATGCCCAACTCTTTTTCGGAGCAGACCATCGCGTTCGACGGCACGCCGCGAATCTTCGACGCCTTGAGCGTCATTAGTTTCTGTCCGTCGGCGTGACCATCGTATAAGCGCGAGCCTTCTTTGGCGAAGACGACTTTGGGACCCGTCGCCAATCGCCCCTGGCCCTTCATGTGAAAGATGTTCGGCGCGCCGGTGACGACGCGATGCAACTGCGGCGTGCCGTAGTTCACGTCGGCCAGCACGAGTCGGTCGGCGTTTGGATGCGGCAGCACTTCGACGATTTGACCGACGACGATGCGCTCACGATCCCACGCCAAGCCATAATCGGTGTCAGGTTTGCGATAGGCGGGCGACGGCTCGACGCCGATGTATTCGATCTTGCTCACCTCCGCACCCGCGACCGTCAGTCGCTCCGCCAATTCTTCGACGGGAATCGTGATCTCAACGAATTCTTTTAACCAAGAGATGGGAACTTTCATGTTGGGTAACTCCGAAGTGAGTTCAAGGAGATTAGGGGAAATGAGGGAGATAAGGGAAATGGTAGCACATGTCATTCTGAGCCGAAGGCGAAGAATCTCTATCATGCTGCTTCAAGAGTGGTGTGCTCATGCACTCGGCTCGTTGCGAATTGATTGCATGAGTGCGTACGTCTTTGACTTTCGCGTCAGAGATTCTTCGCTTCGCTCAGAATGACACTTCGCATCAAGCCCGTTATTTCCCCTAATACTACTCTGTTAGATGCATGACTGGCGGGACGTAACTTATGAGAAACTCGGCCAACGCTTTAGAACGGAAACACTCGACAACTTGGCGATGGATAGACGCCAGCGAGCGGCGGCGTCTATCGGGCCGAGGGG
>JBBPZQ010000154.1:0-24642 GCA_038198935.1 Anaerolineae bacterium | reverse complement strand
GGCCCTGTGTTGGTCGGATACATCGCCCCCGGTTACCTCCCCGGGGCGTTGGGGGGGGGGGGTGCGGGTTGGCTCTGGGTGCCCACGGCCCCCCCCACCACGAACCACGTCCGATGTGTGCCATTGGTTTTGCCTAAACAGCACGCACCACGTCTCACCCGAATCGTTTCGCTACAACGTGATACGCCCGGTCCGCATTTAGCAGCACGTAACACACGGGATACAACGGTGACGCCGCCAAGCGCGGATAACGCTTCATCAAATTCCAGCGCGGCGGCACGAGCGCTGTCAGCAGCGCTCGTGTGGTCTCGCGGCGCGACTGTGCGAGCAAGCGCGCGAGCGACAGCCCAATACCATCACGCGAATCGAGATTCGATTCGGAAGCGGAAGCGAGCGTCGCGCCGCGAGACCACGCGCGCAGCGTTGGTGTGAGTGATTGGCGCAAGGCGCTCAGCGCATCGGACGGAATTGCGTCGAGATAGTAGCGCGTCGTCAGCGCAAGCGCAGGATAGACGAAGCGCGCGCGCGGGGCGGGCGTGCCACTGACAAATGCTTGCCAGTCGTCCAGCGTGAACGTGCGTGCCACGCGCGCGATGTCTTCGAGTTGCTGCAACTTGCCGCGTCGAATGAATAAGTCTGACGAGGTGTGCGCGCACAAGTGGCGCAGCAGCACGACGGGCGCGATGAGATTCGTCTCCGTCTGCAAGTACGATTGCCATGTTGCCGAATGCCACGCCTCGTCGTTAAGATCCCACGTCAGCCCCGCACCGCCGAACTCCTCGCGCAGGCGAAAGTGCAATTCGACGGGATGCACGTTGTCGGGATGCCACACCTCGCTCTGTCGCGTGCCGCGCAGATACACCACATCTTCTTCTGAGCGCGAGTAAAACGTGTAGCCGTGCGCCTCCATCCATGCGCATGCGCGGGCTAAATCGGTTGGACGAATCAGCACATCAATGTCGCCCATCGCGCGCAGCGTCATCGGCTCGTAATAGCAGGGCGCGAGCCGCGCGCCCTTCAATGGCGCGATCTCGATACCAAGCGCGCGCAAGCCGACGATCATTTCTTGCACGTCAGCCAACAGGCGCTCGGTGCGCTCGTGACTGAGCGCGGCTATGGTCTGCAGACCTGACCGGTTTCCAATACCTGTCGGGTCTGCCTCGCGCAAGCGCTCGACCCACAGCGGGATCGCTCCTTGCCAATAGGCGATCCATTCCGCCGCGCGCCAGTGCTCGTCGCTCCATGCGCGCACATCGTCGGCAACGTGCGTCCAGCCGCGCGCAAGCCACAACGCGAGTGTCTCAGTTGCGCTGGCGAAAATTGTTGCAGACAGGTCGGGTCGCTGCATCGTAAACGCCATTATAGTGGACTCAGGACGAATGACGAAAGGCGAATGACAACTCTGGGCGTTCGCCTTTCGTCGTTCGCCCCCGCCATGTTATACTGGCGCGCATGTCCAACGACTTTCACTCACTCAATCACGAGCAGTTCATGCGCGAGGCGTTACGGGAAGCCGAGCGCGCGATGCAGCAAGGCGAAAAGCCAATTGGCGCGGTCATCGTGCATCGGGGCAAGATCATCGGGCGCGGCTTTGCACAGCACGCGAAGCGTCACAGCGAGATCGCGCACGCCGAATTGAACGCGCTCATTCAGTCCGAGAAATACATCCGCGATCACAACCACGAATGCACCCTCTACTCGACGGTTGAGCCGTGCGTGATGTGTCTCGGCGCTATCGTGATGAGCGACCTAGCCAACGTGGTGTTCGCAATGCCAGACCGCTGGATCACGCCCGCAAAAATGTTAGAGATGGATTACGTGCGGCGGCATATTCAGAACTACGTTGGCGGCGTGCTTGAAGCGGAGAGCGCGGCACTGTGGCTGAAAACAGATCCGAGGGGATTGAGGTTGATACAGGAAGGCAAACGCTAGAGTCTCCAGTCTCAAGCGAACAGGCGACTGGAGATTGGAGAGTGCCTCAGCCGTTATAAACACTCGGCGGCTCGCTCGGCTTCAAGTGAAAGCCGTGCGTGGCGAGATCGTCGAGCCGATTGAGTTCGGAGCGCGTCAGGTCGGGCGCGTCGCTCGCCGCGATGCTCCACTGCAAATCGGCAAGCGTGCTGATAGCAGGCAGCACGCACACCACTGACGATTGTGCCAGCGCAAACTTGATCGCGCTCTGCGCGAGCGAGCGGCCGCTCTCGGTGAGGAAGCGCAATTGTCGCGTCTTGCGCGCGAATGTCGAGACGGCGTGCGCGAGTTCTTCGCCCAGCACGTTGTCGAGGGTTGTCATCGCTTTGGGCAGCGCGACCATGAAGCACGTCTGACTATCCTGCGCAAGCGGAAACAATTCTTTGCCGACGCGCGGCTCGTGCAAACTGTAATTGATTTGCAGCAGCGGCGTGCCCGCCGTCTCGATTGCCCATTGGCCCACTGCTATCTGATCGTCGGCGCTGAGGTGTGATATCGCAAAGCCGAACGTGTTGATGCGCCGTGCGGCTTGTAGCGATTGCACACGCGCGAGCGCCCGCTCCAGATGTGGCTCTTCGGCCGACGCCGGTTTGATCCACAGCACGCCGAGTTGCGTATCTCCCAAACGCGCCAGCGCCGCATCAGCGGACTCCAGAATTGCATCCGGCGCACTCAACGCGCCGACGAGCATGTGATGGCGCAGCTCGCCGAGTGTGCGGCGCAGCAGCGATGCACGCTCGACAGACTCCACTTGAAAATAACTGACACCTTCTTCGACGGCAGCGCGCAGCAAGTCCGATGCGTTCGGTGTCGAAGCGCGAAGGCGCAATGCGATTTCGGCAATCCGGATGTCCAAGTCGCCGAGTAAGCGCGTCTTCATCAGAACAATCCCTTCACGATGCCGCCGTCCACTTGCAGCGATACACCGGTGATGTAACTTGCGCGCTCAGACAGCAGAAACGCTGCTGCCGCCGCGAACTCCTCGACCGTGCCGAAGCGTCCCATTGGGATCGCGCTCGTGACGGTCTGCTTCGCCTCGTCGAGCGAGAGGTTCGCGCGCTGCACGCGATCCTTCAGCAATTGCTCCACGCGCTCGGTCTGAATCCAGCCGGGGCAGATGCAGTTCACGGTGATGCCGTCTTTTGCCACTTCGTTCGAGAGCGTCTTTGCCAAACCCGTTACCCCCGCGCGAATTGAGTTCGACAGAATCAAATTCTCAAGCGGCTGCTTTACGGTGAACGATGTATCAATCAGAATGCGTCCCCATTGTTTCTGCTGCATCGTCGGCAACACTGCGCGGCACAGACGCACCACGCTCATCAAATTCAGGTTCACCGCATTGAGCCATTGCTGATCCGTGAGCTGCACGAAGGGGCCCGGGGGTGGACCGCCCGCATTAGCAAACACGATGTCCACACGACCAAACTTCTGTGTCGCCTGCTCCACCATATGCTGCACTTGCTCGCCGTCGCTCACGTCGGCGGCGACTGCCAGCACCTCCACATTTGCCTGCTGGCGAATCTCGTCAGCCGCGCGATTGATGCCGTCCGCATGGCGCGAGCAGATGACCAGCTTGCAGCCCTCGCGCGCCAACTCCAGCGCCACCGCTTTGCCCAACCCGCGACTGGCTGCCGTCACGAGCGCGACTTTATTTTGGATGCCGAGGTCCATGCGATTCCTTAAGATTCCGAATTGAATTCGCGCGAGCGTAGTCCTCGCTCGTATCCACATCCATCAGCACACTCGCATCGTCGAACTCGACGTGCAAGATGTCGTCGGGGTGGTCGCGCAGCAGTTGTTGCAGACCGGGCGCGCTATCAATCGCGAGCATCTCGTCGCGATACTGGTGCACGTCAATCAGCAGCGGATGCCCGCGCCGCATTTGGTGCGACGGCACGACCAGTCCCTTGTCGCTTTGCTCGAACGCCGCGCGCAACGTCGCAAGCGTTGATGCCTTAAGTTGCGGCTGATCGCATAAGACAATGAACGCGGCTCTGACATCCTCCGCCAGAGCCGCGATTCCACACTTGATCGAACTCAGCATCCCGTCTCGGTAATTCGCGTTGAAGACGCTCTGCACTTGGATGGTGGTCAGTGGATTTTGGACGTTGGACAATTTATCTCGCACCTCGTCCGCGAGATGCCCTACCACAACCACGATCTCATCGACTGGTGACTGCAACAGCGTGCCGACGACTTGCTCGATGATGGTATGCTCGCCCCACGGCAACAACTGCTTCGGTTCGCCCATGCGCCGCGATTCGCCGGCGGCGAGGACGATGGCGGCGAATTTTTCAGGCATGATCTGAATACAGAGTGTCAGGTGTCACGTGGACTTGACGCCTGACACCTGACACCTCGACATGCCGCCACGCTGACACACCCGCCAGTCCCTAGCGCGGCGTGCGCGTCGTCGTCTTGCGGCTCTTGCGCTCGCCGTGCACGGTTACGCTTTTGCCCGTGCGCTTGCGTCCATTCGCCCGCGCACGACCATTGCTGCTACCGTTGTCGCGTCCAGTGTGCCCGTTGCGTTTCGTCGTCTCCGCGCTCACCGTCGTCATACTGTCGTACTGCTGCACTTTGCCCAGCGCGCGCATGATGCGCTCGGCGTTGATCGGCAGCTCGAAGACACGCACGCCGGTCGCGTTCGCAATTGCGTTCGCAATCGCGCCCGCCGGCGGTATGATGCTTGGCTCGCCGACGATCTTCGCGCCGAACGGTCCATCCTCGCTCGCTTGCTCGACGACAAGCGCCTCGATGAACGGCAGGTCGCGCGCGGTCGCCTTGCGATAATCGAGCAGGCTCGCGTTGCGCACGCGTCCGTCGGCGCCATACATGATCTCTTCCCACAACGCGATGCCGATGCCCTGCACTGTGCCGCCCTGAATCTGTCCCTCGACCGACATGCGGTTGATGGCTTTGCCCACATCCTGTGCGGCGACTACCCTCAAAATTTTGGTGACGCCCGTTTCAGGATCAACTTCCACGTCGGCGACGAGTCCGGCGTAACCGGGCGCACCCTTGCGCCGCTCCGCCGAGCCGCGTCCGAGAATCGGCGCGTACTTGGCTGTGAATCCAGAAGTCGCTTCATTCATTTGGGGCCACGACTTCTTCTTGTCGGGATTATTCTTGCTGCTGACCCCAACTTCGGTCAGTTCAATGTCGTCTTCGGTGGTCTCGAATTCCTTGGCACAAACTTTCAATAGTTGTGACTTCGCATCTTCGCATGCGCGAATGATCGCGACGCCCATCGAGTATGTGACTTGTGAGCCGCCAGCGGCCGGTCCGAACGGCGCAGTCTCCGTGTCCGCGCGCGTGACGCGGATCTTCGAGATCGGCAAGCCTAATGTCTCCGCGGCGATCTGAGCGAACGACGTGTTGGAACCGGTCAGGTCAACCGTGCCGACCACCACCTCGAACGTGCCGTCGCCTTCCAGCTTCACGATGGCTGACGCGGGCCCACGCCCTCCGCCCCAGCCGCCAATCGCCATGCCGCGTCCCTGATTCGGACCTAGCGGCTCTTTCCAGATGCGGTGCTTCTTCAACGCGTGCAGCACCGCCTTCAGTCCAATCTTCGGTTGCGGCGAGCCGTCAGGTCGAATGACGCCTTCTTCCGACGCGTTCAACATGCGGAAGTCGAGCGGACTCATGCCAACTTTTTCGGCCATCTGATCAATCTGCTGCTCGATGGCGAACGCCGAGTTGGGCCCACCCGGCGCGCGATAGGCGGCGACCGATTGCTTGTTGGTCAGCACCTCGTAGCCGTCGAGCAAGATATTCGGGAACTTGTACGGCTGCGCGAGCATGATCGCGATGATGGACATTGGCGAGCCGGAATATGCACCCGTGTCCACGAACAACTTCGCCTCAATTGCGGTTAACGTGCCGTCGCGCTTGCAGCCCGTCTTGATCCAGATGTGCGATGCGGGCGCGGGGTTGCTCGCCTGTAATTCTTCGTGGCGCGTGTAGATGTGCTTGACGGGTCTGCCAATCTTCATGCTCACCAGCCCGACCAGTGGACCGACCAAGCCGAACTTCGCGCCGAAGCCGCCGCCGACTTCCGGCGTGATGACTTTGACTTTGTGAATCGGCAGACCGAGCACTTCGGCCGCGTGCTGTCGCTCGTAGAACTGCGACTGCGTCGAGACCCACATCGTCAATTGCTGGTTGATCGAGTCCCAGCTCGCCGTCGCGTTTTGCAATTCGAGATAACCCTGATGTACTTGCGCCATGCGATAGGTGTTCTCGACAACCACATCCGCCTCGGCGAACCCTTGCTGCGCATCGCCTTGCTTAAATACGATGTGATTGGCGATGTTACGATACGACGGCTCCGCGCCGCCATGCTCTGCCACTTCTGCCAACTCGGCCGCTTCGCGAATGTCGGTGTCGCCGATATCTTCCATCTGGCCATCATCATGTTGCTCGCCTTCGCTCTTGACGTTCGCCTTCTCGTCCACCTGCATCGCCTTACCGCCACTTTCCTTGTCTTCGTTTTTCTCCTGCGCGACGTCGGCGTTGTGGATGTCCATGTCACTCGCCGCTTCGCCCTGATGGATGATTTGCGGCGCGTCCGATTTGATGGCGTCCATCACTTCCATGACGGCGGGCAGCGGCTTGTATGTTACGTCAATCAGCGCGAGCGCCTGCTCGGCAGTGTGAATGTCTAGTGCGGCGACGGCGGCGACTGGCTGGCCCATGAAGAACACTTTATCCTTCGCGAGGAACGAATGTCCGCGCGAGCCGAAGTTCAGGTCAACATCTTTCGGCAGGTCTTTGCCCGTGACGATCCCGACGACGCCCGGCAGTTTCTCTGCCTTGCTTGTGTCAATCTTCAAAATCTCGGCATGCGCGTATGCACTGCCGAGCACTTTCAGGTAGGTTAAGCCCGGCAGTTGCACGTCCACGCCGAACACGGCTTTGCCCGTCACCTTGTCACGCCCATCTACACGCGGGAGCGGCTGGCCAACGATTTGAGTTTCAGTAGTCATAATGTCTCCTTGAGTTCGACGGTAGATGGAAGACGAGGGGTGCCGTCTGCCGTCTGTCGTCGTCGTTACATCGGTCCTTCGGTGAACAACGGTTTCGTCATCACCGGCTGCGATGCCGTCTCGTCCACCAACTCGCCTTCGTCGTATGCGGCTGCCATCACCGCGCGCACGATCTTGTCGTAGCCGGTGCAGCGGCACAGGTTGCCGCCGATGGCGTAGCGCACGTCTTCTTCATTCGGCGTCGGATTGTTTTGCAGCAGCGCGTGCGCCGCCATGATGAAGCCCGACGTGCATATGCCGCACTGCAAGCCGCCATAGCGCATGAACGCGACTTGCAGCGGCGTGAGCTTGCCATCCGTCGCCAAGCCCTCGATGGTCGTCACCTCGCGCCCGTCCGCTTCCGCCGCGAGCACGAGGCACGCGGTCACAGGCTGGCCGTCAAGGAGCAGCGTGCACGCGCCGCAGTCGCCCGTGCCGCAGCCTTCTTTCGAGCCCGTCAGACCGAGGTCGTCGCGCAACACTTCGAGCAGTGTGCGATACGGCGCGAATGCATGCGTCAGCTCGCGTCCGTTCAAGTTGAAAGTCATTGTCGTTTCGTTCATTCAGTCTCCAAGTTGACGTTAATTAAAGTCCATTTACTTCACGCACACCAACCCGAGTACCTGCGATTTCTATATCAGGTCGAGCGCGTGCCGACTTGTCCGTGTGTAATGATTTGTCTCATGCGCAACCGACCATATCCAAAAAGCACGACGCTTATTTTTCGGCGGAGATGCGCGGGCGCCGCACCAATTCATCCAAGACTTCCGAGCCGTATCGCTGGCTGCGCCGCAGCATATAGATTGACCCGGCAATGGCGATAACGATCACGGCGAGCAATCCCAACTCGATGAGCGTCGAGCGGAAGATTTCGGCGTCTTTGATCTGCTTGGTGCTTTCGGCAGTGATGACGAGCATACGGCGAATGGCGGCAATCGCGCCGATGATGAGGAACGGTTCCGCCACGAGTGTGTGCGCTTGGAGCGAGACCGTCACCGTGTAAACGATCTCCATCGTCATCATGACGAGTAGCACGCTGTCGAGGATGTCAATCGCGAGTTCATGCACGGTGCCTTGCATCAGCGCTTGCATGAGCGACACGACACTGCTGCCGAGTAAGATCAATGCCAGCACGATCAGCACCAGCGCGATCAGCACCAGCACGATACTTTCGGCGTATCTCAGCCAATTCGCGACGCGAAGAGTGAGGGTACGCTCTTCGCCTGTCGTGTCCTTCACGCGCGTTCTCCTGCGCGCCGCGCATCGGCAAGTGCGGCGCGCAGCGTGCGCTGCACGAGCACGCTCGTCATGTAGCGGCGATAGCCTGCCGAGCCGCGCACGTCGCTGATGGGCGACTCTTCCTGTGCGGCCAGTTCGCCCGCTTGCTTCAACGCTTCCTCGCTTGGAACGCCGTGCAGATTTTCCTCCGCGCGCCGTGCGCGAATAGGCGTCGGTGCGACCGCGCCCAGCACAATGCGCGCATCCGAAACATTGCCATTGCGGTCGAGTTCAACATACGACGCGATGCCGACCATTGCGATATCCATCTGTGCGCGCGGCGTGTGCCGCACGTAATTGCAGCCGCTGCGTGCCGGCGGTGTGGCCACTTGAACGGACACGAGCAGTTCATCCGGGCGCATGAGTGTCTTGCCCGGCCCCACAAAGAAATCTTGCAGCAGCACCTCGCGCGTGCGGCGCGGACCCGCTATGGTCAGCATTGCGCCATACGCAATGAGCGGCGGCACGCTGTCCGCCGACGGTGCGGCGTTGCAGATGTTGCCGCCAATGGTCGCGATGTTCTGAATCTGAATTGAGCCGATGATGGCTGCGCCTTGCACCAGCGCGGGATAGCGCTCACGCACGCCGGGCGTGTCCATCACTTGCGAGATGGTCGCGCCCGCGCCGATGGTCAGCCCGCTGCGCGGCGAGAACTTCACCTGCCGCAACTCTTTGACGTTCTTCAAGCTCACCACGTAGTCCGGTGCGATGCCCTTGACGTGCTCTTTGATTTGGACGAGCAGGTCCGTGCCGCCCGCGAGCACCTTGCCGTTGGGCCCGTTCTTAGCAAGAATCGTCGCCGCCTCTTTCAGGCTGCGCGGTGCGAAGTAATTGAACTTGTGCAATGCTTCCTCCAAATGATGTGGTCAGTAGTCAGATCAGACAGGGTCTATATACGCACTGGCGACTGGCTACTGTGCTGTGGTCACGCTGAGTGTCGCCACCGTCTTTTGCACTTCCTGCGCCGTCGGCATCACGACCTTGCCGCCCGCCTGTGCGGTTTCGCCGCGCATGTCGAGCACGAAATGATTGAATAGATAATTCGATTCCCGCAGGAACTCGTCCCAACTCGCGCCGAAGTGCGCGTCACGATACAGGTTGTATTTCTCGCGCGCGAAGGCGAGCAACTTGTCCTTTTCATCCAGCGGGATGTTGGTGACGGACAACATGAACTCGCTGTACTCCTCGCGCCGCACGAGCCGCGCGAGGAAGAGATCGCCCGGCTTCATGGTGGACGTATAGTTCTCGTCGCGCGCGTCGCGTCCTTCGTCGCGCAGCAAATCGTAGATGTGCACGGCGCTGCCCGCCAGCAACTCGCGCACCTCGAAGAAGGCGTACTGCGCCGACTGCCACGCACCGAGATAGACGCGCTCTTCGGGCGTGATGTATCCTGCCGATTGCGCCCGAAACATATCAATCAGTCGCTGGCGGTCGTGGCTCGTACGATAGTCCACGATATGCCATTCGAGGAAGCGCACCGTCTCGAACGGGTCGAGGACGTTTTTTTGTTTGAGGTTGCGGCGATTGTCCCAAAACAAATTGAACGCGGACACATAATCGGATTCGAAGCGCGGGCGCTGCGCGAAATCGGCGAGCCGCGCGAACAGCGACTGCCGCGCCCTGCGGGTATTCAAGCGCGAGCGCGTCGCCGCCTGATCGGTTTGCCAATGACAAAATTTATATTTCTTGCCGCTGCCGCAATAACACGGATCGTTGCGACCAATCTGGGGCATTCACTACTCCTTCCGATGCCCAAACATTGTAACGGAATCGAAAAGGTCATGCAACTTGGTTGCAAGCAGCCGCTCGTCGGCTGTCAGTCGTCAGACAAAAACTCTCGATCTGGCTACTGGCTACTGGCGACTGACGACTGGATCAGCACAAGCCAGCCCGCAATGGCCAGATAGGGTCCATACGCGAACGGCACATATAGTTTCGATTCGCGGCGCATCATGCCGAAGGTGAGAATGCCCGCCGCAACCACGCCGCCGACGAGCACGCCGAGCACCAGCGCGCGCAGCACATTTGGAAAACCGACGATGAGTCCGATGAAGAGCATCAGCCACACGTCGCCTTGCCCGAAGGCGACTTCACTGATGGCGCGCCCGCGCCGCGCCTGCATCCGCACGAACAATATGCCGCCGACATATACGAGGCCCGTGAGCATCAGCCCGCTTAGTCCGCCGACAATTGCGGAAAACGGCGTGAGCGTAGGTGTGATGAAACTTAGCGCGAGCGCAAGCACTGTCGCAGGAAAGATGACCACGCGCAAGATCAAACGATGCTCGAAGTCAATCACGCTGATTAGCAACAGGATTGCGGAATAGAGCGAAGTGAGCAGCAGCGTCGGCGTGAGTTGAATCTGGAATGGGGACAAGCCACCAAGCCGCGCTGCGAACACATCGCCGAGCCACGCCGCTAAGAAAACGAAAAGTGCCACGGAAATTGCTTCGACGAGCAGCGAGCGCGTCATGATTCGCCGTCCACAATGCGCGCAGCGCGACTGCCGCAACGCGAATGCGATGATGCCGCTCAATTGTGTCATGCGCCGCGGCGTGTCACAGTGCGCACAGCGCGGCGGCGCGGTGAGCGCTTGTTGCGACGGCAGCACATCCGCGAGCACAGCGACCAGCACGCCAACGATCCAACCGAGCAATGCCCACGAAATCATAAGCGCGATTATATGCGGTTCAATGCCCACTGTCCAACCTGCGGCGCGCCGAGGTCTCCGTTCATTGGACATTGGACGTTGCACTTGTGTATAATCGCGCCACGACTTTCAGCGCGCGTGAGAGGTGAGTGGTGGCACTGTTGGCGATTCCAGATCGGATGAATGCGGCGACCCTGTTCGTGGATCGCAACATTCAGGCAGGACGCGGCGATCAGGTTGCGATTTACTATGGCGACCAGACCTACACCTACGCGCAGGTGCAGGACGGCGTGAACCGCGCGGGTAACATGCTTAGGTCGCTAGGCGTCGAGATAGAACAGCGCGTCATGCTGCTCACGCTCGACTGCCCAGAAATGGCGTTCGCATTCTTTGGCGCGATCAAGATCGGTGCCGTGCCGATTCCGACCAACACGCTGCTCAAGCCCGCCGACTACGCATATCTCCTTAACGACTCGCGCGCCAAAGTTGTGATCGTCTCCGAGCAGCTCCTCAGCGCGGTTGAGCAAGCACTGCCTGAACTGCAACACCTCAAGCACGTCGTCGTGATCGGCGAGCCGCGCCGCGAGCTGTCGTATCACGAACTCACGTCCAAAGCATCCGAGTTCTTGATAGCACAAGAGCTGTCGAAGGACGACGCGGCGTTCTGGCTGTACTCGTCGGGCACGACGGGTTTCCCCAAAGGCGCCGTGCATTTGCAGCACGACATGCTCGTGACCAGTGAGTTGTACGCGAAGGGTGTGCTCGATCTGACGGAGCGTGATCGCACGCTGTCCGTGGCAAAACTTTTCTTCGCGTACGGCCTCGGCAACGGACTCTACTTCCCGTTCTACGTCGGCGCATCCACCGTACTCTATCCCGCGCGACCGACACCCGAAGCGTACTTTGGATTGATCCAGAAACATCGCCCGACGATTTTCTTTTGCGTGCCGACGATGTATGCGGCGATGCTGGCGGTGGACGGCGCAGAGCACAAATACGATCTGTCGTCGCTGCGTGCCTGCGTCTCGGCGGGCGAAGCGCTGCCGCCATCGTTCTACGAGCGCTGGAAGCAAAAGTTCGGCGTCGAGATTCTGGACGGCATCGGCTCGACGGAAATCTTGCACATCTTCATCTCGAATCGGTTGGGCAGAGCGCGGGCTGGGTCGAGCGGCGAATTGGTCGAGGGTTACGAAGCGAAGATCGTGGACGAGCACGGCGCGCCTGTGCCGCGCGGCGAAGTCGGTGACTTGCTCATCAAAGGCGACTCGACGTGCGCGTCCTACTGGAATAAGCACGAGAAGTCGAAAGACACGCTCATCGGCGAGTGGATTCGCACCGGCGACAAGTACATGCAGGATGCCGACGGCTATTATTGGTATCAAGGTCGCAGCGACGACATGCTAAAAGCAGGCGGCATCTGGGTCTCGCCGGTCGAGGTCGAGAACACGCTCGTGCAGCATCCCGCCGTGCTCGAAGCGGGCGTGGTTGGCCATGCCGACGACGATACACTCGTCAAGCCGATTGCGTACGTCGTGTTGAAGCACGGCAATGAGCCGAGCGATGCGCTCGCCACAGAGTTGCAGCTGTTCGTCAAAGACAAGATTGCGCCGTACAAATATCCGCGCTGGATCAAGTTCGTGCCTGAGTTGCCCAAGACCGCCACGGGCAAAATCCAGCGCTTCAAGTTACGGCAAGCGATTTAGCTCAACGCCCGTTGCTGTGGAGGTTCAATGAGTGCTGCGCAAAGCGTTCTGATTGTCGGCGGCATGTTCAACTTGTTCTTCAGCAGCATCGCGGCGTTCACGCTCTACTGGGCGCGACTGCGCAATCCGATGGCACCCGCGCCGCGTTACGGTGTGATCACGCACACGTCCAGCGTCACGAACGGCATTCTATTGCTTGCGTTAGCCGTCGCCATCGAACACACAAACTTTACGCCCAACATCAACAGCGGTTTGGCTATCGCCGAATTTACTGCAACGCTGTTCACCAATGGGCGCAACTTGTTGTTCTGGTACGAAGGCATAGACGACAGCTTCAGTCAAACTCCCGAATGGCGGCGTCGTTTGCGCGGTGTCGGTAACATGATCAACCTCGTCGTTATGTCAGCGATCTTCTATGGCGTGACGCGCACGATGCTTGGATTTTAGAGAGCAGGTGATGAAGCAATGCCACTCTCGTTTCCGTCAATAGTGTTACCGCCATTGCAAAATGAATGGCTCTATTGGTCGTTGATGAACGGTCTGCCGGCGCTGATCGCAACTGTTGCGTTCTTCACGTGGCCTTCATTCGATCGTTTCGCGTGGGACGTCCTCGACCGACGCAGCGGCATCTTTCTTGGCACGGGGTTCCTGTTGCGTGCGGCGCTCTTCGCGCACGTCATTCTGGCGCACTCGTGGGGCAAGATTCGCTGGCTGGTGTGGGGCAATGCAGTGTTTGCTGCGGTGCTGCTCGGCGTGACGCTCGTCTATGGCGACTTTTTCAAGTGGAGTCGCGCCATTGCGATCATCTGGCTGTTCTTGTATATCGAAGAACCGGTATGGATGTTCACGCTCGTGCCACAGGCGCAAGCGGCGGCTGGCGCGGACATTGTGCCGGGCGCTGCGCTGCTGCCGATCACTCAGATTGTGCTGTTTGCCGAAGCGCTGTTCATGCTCGTCGTCAGCGTGTACCTGTTCTATCTGAATCACATCGCTAATCCGATCTGGCCCTGGCGTGCTGATCTCGTTTCGGCGCGCATCATGGCCGGCTTCACGCTGGCGTGGGCTGCGTGGGCGCCGACACTGGCGCTTGCGCCGTCGTGGTCGGAGGCGCGAGCCGGGCTGCTGATTAATATCATCTGGCTCGCAGCCACGTTTACCTCCGTGTTCGTGTTTCAATCGTTATTCGATCTGCGCCAGCGCAACACGCGCATCTACGTCGGCGTGATTGCATTGTGGCTCGTGCTGCTCGGGGCGGTGTTTGTATTGCAGGGCATGTGAACTCATGGCGCACGCGAACGAACTGATCGAGAATCCTGTCGCACGCTCGCGCATTCTGTTTCTGAAAACGGCGCGCGATACGAACGGCGAGTTGCTGCAAGTCGAGATGACCATTGGCGCGTTCGGTCACGGCACGAGCACGATTGATCACGTGCATCCGAAACAAGAAGAGCGGCTCACGATCT
The DNA here is from genome assembly GCA_038198935.1 of Anaerolineae bacterium. Taxonomy (GTDB): domain Bacteria; phylum Chloroflexota; class Anaerolineae; order JACRMK01; family JACRMK01; genus JBBPZQ01. The sequence continues at coordinate 10,547 of JBBPZQ010000154.1, read as the reverse complement.
TATCGGGCGAGTTGAACTTTCGCTACGACGGCGCTGAGCGCATTGCCAATATCGGCGAGGTGATCTCGATTCCGCCGGGTGTCGTGCATTATCTCTACAACAACCACCCTGACGAGACGCGCTTCATCGTCGAGTTCCGCCCCGCGTTGGACACTGAAACATTTTGGGAGACGACGTACGGCTTGGCGCGCGATGGTAAGGTCGGCAAGGATGGCAATCCGAACCTGTTACAGTTGGCGGTGATCGGTCAGCATTTCAAAGACGAAGGCTACATCGTGAAGCCGCCGCGCGCAGTGCAGCAAGTTGTCGTTCCAATGCTCGCGCGAATGGGGAAAGCGCGAGGTTATCGCGCAGTCTATCCACAATACAGCGGAGCAGCTGCCGTCAGTCGTCAAGGATAAGATCGCGCTGTATCAAGGTCGTGCCCGAACTGCAAATCGGCAGCGCTCCCTATTTTGTTGAGACGAATCTTTCTGCCAATTTAATCGTGAAGATTTGTCGAGATCTGATTTTATTGTTTGGTTACAGTGACAACAATCTCGAAGTAGATTTCTCGTAAGCATCCAAATTCACCATTGCAAGGAGGAGAAACATGTCTGACCAGAATACGCTCATGGATCGTCGTCGTTTCTTGAAGGGCATCGCGACCGTCGCGGGCACGGCGGCTGTTGGCGCGCTGATCGAGGCGTGTGCGCCGGCCGCGACGAGCGCGCCGACCACTGCGCCCGCCGCGAACACCATTGCGCCTGCGGCGACATCTGCGCCCGCCGCAACAGCCGCGCCAACGGCTGCGCCAACCGTGCTCAAGCAGACGGGCAACGTGAAGATCGGATTGATTCTCGGTTACAGTTCGGTATATGCCGCGCTTGGTGAGAGCATCACCAACGCAATGCAGTTGTACTTCGATAGCGTGGGCGGCAGCGCAGGCGGCCGCAAGATTGATCTCGTCAAGGAAGACGAAGAGAACAACCCGCAGGTCGCGCTGCGCAAACTGAGCAAATTGCTCGATCAAGATAAGGTTGATATTTTCTCCGGCGTCATCAGCAGCGCGGTTGCACTGGCGCTGCGCGACCCACTGCACGAGGCGAAGATTCCAAGTCTCGTCTCCAACGCGGGCGCGAACGATGTGACGCGCAAGGCGAAGTCGCCGTACATCTTCCGCACCTCGTTCAGCAACTGGCAAGTCTCCGCGCCGATGGGTCCGTACGCGGCGGATAAAGTCTCGAAGAAAATTGTCGTCGTCGCCGCCGACTACGCGGCGGGCCACGAAGATGCGAACTCCTTCATGGAGACGTTCAAGAAGGCGGGCGGCACGGTGCTGGGCGAAGTGTATCCGCCGTTCCCGAACACCGACTACTCGCCGTATCTGCCGAAGATCAAAGACCTCAAGCCCGAGGCAATCTTCGCATTCTTTAGCGGCTCGGACGCGGTGAACTTCATCAAGCAGTTCTCTGATTTCGGTTTGGCGAAGGACATCAAGATCACGTGCCCCGGTTTTCTCGTCGAGCAGGACGTGCTGCCCGCGCAAGGCAAAGCCGCGCTCGGCGCGATCAGCGTGCTGCACTGGGCATATGGTCTTGACAACGCCGAGAACAAGAAGTTCATCGCCGACTTCAAGGCGAAGTACAACAAAGACGCCGACGTGTTTGCCGTGCAGGGCTTCGACACCGCGCGCGTCATCGTCGAAGCGATGAACGCGGTGCAGGGCGACCTGAGCAATAAGCAAAAGTTCCTCGACGCGATCAAAGCGGTGAAGTTCAACAGCCCGCGCGGCGCGTTCGTGTTCGACCCGGCCACGCAGAACCCGATCCAGACGATGTACTTCCGCGAAGTGCGTGAGGTGGATGGCAAGTTGCAGAACGTCGTCATCGGCAAGACTGATCAGCCCGTCGCCGACCCCGGCGCATGAAATGATTTGAACCGCATAGGCGCAAAGCACGCAGAGACAAATTGAAAAACGCTGCGCCGTCTGCGCCTATGCGGTCTAATGAATTTGTATGTCCCTGGACTTTCTGCTGATTCAATTCTTGAACGGCCTGCAGTCGGCGCTGCTGTTGTTCTTGCTCGCGGCGGGCTTGTCTATCATCTTTGGCATGATGGATGTGATGAATCTTGCCCACGGCTCCTTCTATATGCTCGGCGCGTACATCGGTCTATCGCTCGTGCGTGCGTTCGGCAACTTCTGGCTAGCGTTGTTGATCGCGCCGCTCGTTGTCGGCGCGCTCGGCTTCATCGTCGAGCGCGTGCTGCTGCGTCCGCTCAAAGGTCGCGGGCATCTCGATCAAGTGCTGCTCACGTTCGGACTCGCGCTGGTCGCGCTTGACTTCACGCACGCGACGTGGGGCGCAAACATTCTGTCATTGCAACCGCCGCCTGAGTTGGCGGGGTCGCTGCCGCTTGGTCCAGTTCAGTATCCATTGATGCGCCTCTTCGTGATCGTGATGGGCTTGCTGCTCGCCGCCGTGCTCGGCTTGATCGTGAGCCGCACGCGCATCGGCGCGATTGTGCGCGCGGGCGTGGCGGACGCGCAGATGGTTGGCGGACTCGGCATCAATATCTCGCTCATCTTCTCAATTGTGTTCGCGGTCGGTGCTGCGCTCGCTGCTTTCGGCGGCGTGATTGCTGCGCCGGTAGTTGGACTGAAACTCGGCATGGATGCGGAGACGCTCATCGCCGCACTCATCGTCGTGGTGGTCGGCGGGCTGGGCACCTTGCGCGGCGCATTCTGGGGCAGCCTGCTCATCGGCGAAGCCGACAACTTCGGGCGTGCACTCTTGCCCGACTACGCGCTGCTCTCGGTCTACGTCATCATGGCGGCGATTTTGCTGCTGCGGCCCACAGGTCTGTTCGGAAAGAAAACCTGATTTGACGGTGGACGGCGGACGGCTAACCGCAGCTAACCGCCGCCCGCCGTCGCTCAAGCCTTCCATGTCCTCACGCCGTCTGCTCTCGTTCACCCTCGCACTTGCCATCCTCATTCTACTCATCGCGCTGCCTGCATTCGCATCCACATTCATTGTCAAGACGCTTACCGAAGTATTGATCTTCGGCATCCTTGCGATGAGTCTCGACTTGTTGTTAGGCTATACGGGATTAGTCTCGTTCGGGCACGCCGCCTTCTTCGGTATGGGCGCATATGCGACGGGCTATCTGGCAAAGAACCTGTCGCCAAACATTGTCGTCGTCATGCCGCTCGCATTGCTCATCGTCGCCGCCGCCGCGCTCGTCATCGGCTTCTTCTCGATTCGCGTATCGGGTGTGTACTTCCTGATGCTCACGTTGGCGTTCGGGCAAATGATCTACGCGCTCGCCGAGCGTTGGACGGACGTGACGGGTGGCTCGAACGGCTTGTCGTCGCTGCCGCGCCCGCTCATCGAATTGGGTTCTGCGCGCATAGAGTTCGACGACGTTAACGCGCGCTACTTCCTCGTGCTCGCGTTCTTTCTGCTGTCATACGCGGCGCTGTGGTGGATGGTGCACGCGCAGTTCGGTCGCGTCTTGATCGGTATCCGCGAGAACGAGCCACGCCTGCGCGCGATTGGCTACAACACGTCGCGCTTCAAGTTGCTCGCCTTCGTCATCGCGGGCGTGTTTGCGGGCGTGGCAGGCGCGCTCTATGCGGGCTTCAATCGCTTTGTCTCGACGAGCGACGTGTATTGGACGCAATCGGGCCAGGTGCTCATCATGGTCGTCATCGGCGGCGCGGGCACGCTGCTCGGACCTGTGCTGGGCGCGGGCATGATTCTGATTTTGCAGAACATCATCTCCTCGGCGACAGAAAGATGGCAGACGATCATGGGTCTGTTGTTCATCGGCTTCGTCTTCGCCGCGCGCAATGGCGTGATGGGACTGCTGAAGCAAATATTTCAAATTTCGAATTTCAAATTTCAGATTGTAAAACCAAAATCTGAGTCTGAAGTTTCAAATCTAAAATCTAAAATCTAAAATCTAAAATCTCGCCAGAGCGCGATTCGCGCCCTGGCATATGCCGCGCGCTGATTCAGCGCGCGGCGAGAAATTCCCCGTGGACATCCTGCGTCTCGAAAACCTGCACAAACACTTCGGCGGCATCGCCGCGCTCAACGGTGTTTCGCTCGCGGTGGACGACGGCGAGCGGCGCGCGCTCATCGGTCCCAACGGCGCGGGCAAGACGACGTTGTTCAATCTGATCAGCGGCGAATTGCCGCCGACCACTGGCCGCATTATTTACCGCGCGCAAAATATCACACGCTTACCGTCACATCGCCGCGCCGCGCTCGGCATGGCGCGCACCTTTCAGCGCAACAATTTGTTTCTGGGCTTGAGCGTCTGGGAGAACGTGCGCCTCGCCGCGCATCCCGACAAGGGTGCCGGTGTGCGCGCGTTCGCCGCGCCGAACGGACGCGCGCGCGACTTGATTGAGCACAGCCTTGCGCGCGTCGGCTTGCACGAGCAGCGCGATATGCCCGCGCGCAATCTGTCGTATGGCGAACAGCGCCAACTCGAACTTGCGATTGCGCTCGCCACGCAGCCAAACATGATCTTGCTCGACGAACCTGCGGCCGGTATGTCGCCCGCCGAGACGCAGCGGCTGATGGGGATTGTGCGCGAGATGCCGCGCGACATCACCTTGCTCATCATCGAACATGACATGGACTTGATCTTCGCACTCGCCGATCGTATCACCGTGCTGCACTACGGCGAAGTGATCGCGGACGGCGAGCCGTACGCGGTGAAGAACGACGCGCGCGTGAAGGAAGCGTATCTCGGAACGTAATGGGTGCTGCGTAATTCGCAATTATTACGCAGCACCCATCACGTATTGGCTCATGCTTGAACTTTACAACCTCCACACCTACTACGGCGCGTCGCACATCCTGCAAGGCGTGTCGCTCGTCGTGAACGCAGGCGAGTGCGTCGCGCTGCTGGGACGCAACGGCGCGGGCAAGACGACGACCATCCACTCCATCGTCGGCTTCGTGCCTGCGCGTGGCGGTAAGATCATCTTCAAAGGCGAAGACCTGACGCGCAAGCCGTCTTACCAAATCGTCAAGCGCGGCATCGGACTTGTTCCGCAGGGGCGAAGGATCTTTCCAGATTTGACCGTCAAAGAAAATGTTTTGCTGGGTGCGCGAACCCCCACCCCAGCCCTCCCCCGTTTCACAGGGGAGGGAGTGGATTCCCTTCCCCTGTCACGCACTTCAGCGACGGGGGAGGGGTTAGGGGTGGGGGTTCGTTGGACCTTCGCGCACGTGCTCGAACTGTTCCCGACGTTGCAAGACAAGACTGCGCGGCGCGGCAATCAACTCAGCGGCGGCGAGCAGCAGATGGTCGCGTTCGCGCGCGCGCTCGTCACCAATCCGGACTTGCTGCTGCTCGACGAGCCATCCGAGGGACTTGCGCCGTTGATCGTGCACGAGATTGGGCGCGTGATCGCGCAATTGAAAGCGACGGGTATTTCCATTCTGCTCGTCGAGCAGAATCTTAATCTCGCGCTCACGCTTGCCGACCGTGTGTACGTCCTCAGCAAAGGTAAGGTTGTGTTCGAGGGCACGCCGCAAGCGCTGCGCGCCGACGCGGAACTCGAACGACAATACCTCGGCGTGTAAGCCGCGCCGAGTGGCGTATGTTCAAATTCGTTGACGACTGAATGGCTTTCAAGTAATATCCTCGCAACACCTTTCAGTGCGATCTTCATCCTGTGCATTGACTCCACATGCTCGACGCCCTGCTAGAATTTCTCAAATCATCGTTGTTCGTCGGCGCGATTGCGCAAGGTCTGTGCTACGCGGCGGTCGGCGTCGGCGTGTACATCACGTTTCGCAATCTGTCGTTTCCCGACTTGACGATTGACGGCACACTGCCGCTCGGCGCAGGCATCGCCGCGATGCTGATCCTCAACGCCAAGTGGTCGCCGTGGCTCACCCTGCCGGTTGCACTGCTCGGCGGCGCAGCGGCTGGCGCGACCACTGGACTGCTCACGACCAAGTTGAAGATCAACGGGCTGCTGGCGGGCATCCTCGTCTCCGTTGCGCTGTTCAGCATCAACCTGCACGTGATGGGCGGCCGCTCCAATCTGCCGTTGCTCGGCATTGACACGATCTTCTCGCCGCTCGACAGCCTGATCCGCAAGAACAGCGACCTGCCCGCGAGCGACATCGAGGCGTCGCTCGTCTTCCTCGCCATCATCGCGCTGATCGTGAGCGTCGTCAATTATTTTTTGCACACGGAGGTCGGGCTGGCGCTGCGCGCGACCGGCGACAACGAGCAGATGATCCGCGCGCAAGGCGTGGATACGGACACGCTAAAAATCATCGGGCTGGCAATCTCGAATGGCTTTGTCGCGCTATGCGGCGCAATGCTCGCGCAGTATCTCGGCTTCGCCGATACGGGACTGGGCGTCGGGCTGATCGTGGCTGGTTTAGCATCGGTCATCATCGGCGAAATATTGTTCAAACCCAACAGCACTCGCGCCGCGCTCATCGCGCTGGTGCTCGGCTCGATTGTGTATCGCATCGCCATCGCGCTCGCGCTGCGCCTCGATTTTGACTTGGGCGCGCTGCACTTCAAACTCGATCCACTCGACTTGAAGTTGGCAACGGCGGTGCTCGTTATCATCGCGCTCTCGTCGCAGCATCTGAATTTTTCGCGAATGCGCCGAGGCTAGTGCTTCGAGATTCGCTGAGGGCACGCCGACGACCCAACCTCCAATCTCCAGCGTCCAACATTCACGCCATGATCAGCGTCGAACATCTCAGCAAGATTTTCAATGCAGGCTCGGTCAACGAGGTCGTCGCGCTGCGCGATGTTTCGCTGACGCTCGGCGATGGCGAGTTTGTGACCGTGATCGGCTCGAATGGCGCGGGCAAATCGTCGCTGCTCAATTGCATCGCGGGCGTGCACGCGATTGAGCGCGGGCGCATCCGCATTGATGGGCAGGACGTGACCCGCGCGGCAGAGCATCGGCGCGCGCGCTTGATCGGGCGCGTGTTTCAGAATCCGCTCGAAGGCACAGCGGCGAGCATGAACGTCGCGCAGAACCTCGCGCTGGCGTATCTGCGCGGGAAGCCGCATCGGCTCACGCCGGGCGTGACGCGCGAGCGGCGTGAGTTCTTCCGTGAGCAACTGCGCACGCTGGGCATGGGCTTGGAGGATCGGCTTGATGCGCGTGTGCGGTTATTGTCGGGTGGTCAGCGGCAGGCGCTGACCTTGCTGATGGCGACCATCGCGCAGCCGCGCATCCTGCTGCTCGACGAGCACACGGCGGCGCTCGACCCCGGCGCAGCGGCGCAGATTGTGGAACTCACGAACCGACTTGTGCGAGAGCATCACTTGACGACGCTCATGATCACGCACAACATGGCACAGGCGCTCGCACTGGGCAACCGCACGCTGATGATGGACAAGGGCGAAATCATTCTCGACATTCAAGGCGCGGCGCGCAACGGCTTGAGCGTGCAAGACCTCGTGAACAAATTCGCGCAGGTGCGAAAGGAGGTGATCGTTGACGACGAGCTGTTGTTGAGTGAAGCACTGAGCAAAACAACTACACAATCAAGATTGGAGGAGAAACGATGAAAACGAAATGGATTGCGCTCGCGATAGTGGTGGTACTGCTCATGGGTGCGTGCGCGCCAGCCGCGACCACCGCGCCGACGAACTTGCCTGCCACGGCGAACACATCTGCACCCGCGGCGACCAGTGCGCCATCTGGCAAGCTGATCGTGATCGGCATGGTGCAGCAGGTCACGCATCCCGCGCTCGACGCGGCCGCGAAGGGCGTGATGGACGTGCTGAAGGAGAGCGGCTACGAGGACGGCAAGAACATCAAGATTGATCGGCAGAACGCGGCGAACGACATCCCGACGCTGGCGACGATTGCGAAGAAGTTTAAGGACGACAAAGCAGATTACGTCGTCGCGATTGGAACGCTGCCATTGCAGAACGTGTGGCAAGTGTTCAACGGCACGAACACGCCCGTCGTGTTCAACTCGGTCACCGATCCGTATGCGGCGGGCGTTGCCAAATCGGCGACCGACAAGGGCGACAATCTCACGGGCATACAAGCCAGTCCGCCCGTCGAGGATGCGTTCAAATTGATCTTCGAGGTTGTACCGAAGGCGAAAAAGGTCGGCATCATCTGGACGGCGACGGAGAAGAATTCGGAGATCGCGACGGGGCGCGCGCGCGACACGGCGAAGTCGCTCAACGTAGAGTTGGTCGAAGCGACGATCAGCAAAGCGGATGAGGTGCTGGCGGCGGCGCAGTCGCTCGCCGCGAAGAAGGTGGATGCGATCTTTATTTCGACGGACAGCACGGTCGTGTCGGCGCTGGAGTCTGTCGTGAAGGTCGCGGGCGAGAACAAGATACCGCTATTCGGCAACGACCCAGCGTCGTCGCAGCGTGGCGCAGTGTGCGCGCTTGGTCTCGACTACTACGACAACGGGCGCAACAGCGGTCAGTTGTTGGTGCAGTTAATAAAAGGCGGCAAGGCGAAGGACATCGCCATTCAGCCGCAGAAGAAAGGGCAACTGGCGTGCAATACGGCTGCCGCGACGCAGCAGGGCGTGACCCTGCCCGACTCGGTCGTGAAGCGCATCGAAGTCAAGTACGACGCGATTGTTGCGCCGTAATGTGTACTGAGGGCACTAGAAGAGTCGAGGACGCTAAGCAAACACCCATTTTCAATTTAAGAAACGGGTGTTTGCTTTCTGGGCTATTGACTCGACACGATTGTGTATTCACACTTGAGTTGCGATAACGTACTTGGGTTCTCGAAGGGGATTCAGACAACAGTTTCGCCAAGGAGTGCACGCATGTCTACCAATCCAACAACTCAGCCGTTGAGCGAACGCGAATTGCAGGTGTTGCGCCTCATTGCTCTCGGACGCACGAACAAAGCCATTGCACAGGAGTTGGACATCGCGACCAACACGGTGAACAACCACGTCGAAAACATTCTGCGCAAACTGGGTGTGGCAAACCGCACCGAGGCGGCAGGTTGGGCGGTGCGCAACGGCTATGCCGATCCCGCCGACGCCCCACCCGAATGTGATGCACAGTGAGCATCCAATCGCCAGACAGCCCATTATTGCTACGATGGGCTGTCTGCACTTTCACAAATAGTTAGAATTGAGGATGGACGGGACGAGAAGTTGCGAGTACAGTAGTCAGGAGCAATCTAAGGACACTATCATGCTCTCACACAAATTCTGGCAACGTGCATTGGTGTTTGCGTTGATCCTGATGGGTGCAATGCTGAGTTCCAGCATAGTAGAGGCGCAGACACCTGAAGACCCGGTACTTCGGCATCCTCTATTTGCATACTTCGCAAAGATCAACGGGAAAGATTGGGAGCGAAAGGGATTGCATCCTCTGTTGCAAGTTTGGGTAAAATATCAGCGCATCATTGGAACCCATGCGTTAATCACCGGATACAGCGATCAACTGGCAACGCGTGACAATCCAAATCCCCAATTCACGATTGCGGTAACCAACTGGGATAAGACGAATTTGTTCAGTTCTGGTTTACCGAGAACGCATGACAATGGAAAGCCGATCGAGATTATAGACTTGAGTTTGCCTAAATTCCTCTGGGACGTTCCAAAAGTCAATCTGACCGCAAAGCTCTTTGGCCCGATGACGAACCCTGAGCGAAATAATCTAGCACTCGATCAGTTCAATTGCACCTATGAACGTCCGGCTCAAGGCGGCTTAAAAATCTCTAACATAGATAATCCAGTAGCTCCGGGAGTCTATAGGGTTGGCACGTTGGGAGGATCGGTTATTGGACAAGGCTCACCTACAATAAGTGGCTGGAAGTACCTAATTGGTTCAGCCCACGTTCTTCTTTACCTTGGAGGATCAGGAGCCGGTAATCGAGTTTTCCAGCCCGGAGCGCTTCCTGTCGAATGCGACCCTAATACACCAAATACCCAATTGGGATCAGTTGGAGGAATACCAGGCCAACCTATTCCGCAGAATGCACAATTACGTGCAGCCGCAACTGAAAATAATCCGAATCTAGTTGATGCAACCGTAGGGTATTTAGTCAATGACGGCGCGATGGTTGCCGACATTCATGGAATCGGAAAACCCGCCGGTGAATGGGATCCACCCGTGCAAGGTTGGTGTGGCAACAAGACAGGATTTAAGACCGGTACAACTCAGGGCTGTAATTGGTTGTACCCATACACGGTGAGTATTCAAGACGACACGACAGGGATCAGTTATTGGTATGGAGATACGTTCTTGGCCAATAATTGGATCGTGAAAGGAGATTCTGGATCATTGTGGTTCGATTACGACCGCAGAGTACATGGTATGTTGATAGGAGGCACAGTAGATGGCGTGGGTTACACACACGGCGTTTACGGACGATGGCAACACGTAAAAGAGGTTTGGAATGTTACCATCAACACTGTCCGATGACGGTGTCAAGTAATTTGTGTAAATGGTCTTGAGTCAGTGCGTGCTGGTTAGGGTAACGAGACTCTGCCTTCGAACACAATGGCGAATTGCTGCAAGGCGCGGTGCCAGTCACGAATGGGCATCGTCCACTTCTGGCT
>JBBPZQ010000153.1:0-2549 GCA_038198935.1 Anaerolineae bacterium | reverse complement strand
TTGATTGAACTGACGCGCAGCTATTGGGGCATTGAGAATGGTTTGCACTACCGACGTGATGTCACGTTGCATGAAGATGCCACGCGCATGACGAACGTGAACCAAGCGCAACTGATGGCGTGCTTCAACAACTTCGTGATCGGCTTGGTGTCGCAGCAGGGCTTCAGCAATCTCGCGGCCGCCCATCGCTACTATGCAGCCAACCTTGATGCAGCGTTCAACCTGCTCACTCGTCAGCATAACTGACTTTGGAAAAGCCCTTTACCCGTTCAGAAACGTCGGCTTGACAGCTTGCACTGCCTTTGCTATACTCGCCGCAATCTTACGACACTGAACGCAGCCGATGCCATCCAATTTCTCGCTCTCCCTTAGCCTCATTCTTATTGCGCTTCTTGGTATTTTTACCAAGAAGCCATTCCGCGTCGGGGAGATTGCGCGATTGCGCATGCGCTGAACATCTAGTCACAAGAATTTGAACCGCCTCCCGTAACGCGAGGCGGTTTTTTGTTTTATGTTTGTTCGTTGCGAGATTGAAGAAACACAGGCGTGTAGCCCAAAGGCTGCACTCCAAGGACCTCATAAAGGAGCACCATGAGCACGATGGTCATTACCGACAAAGCCCGCACACACGCGAAGCCAACGCACAAGAGCGCGCGGCGCATGAAGGGCTCACAGGCGTTGGTCGAGTGTCTGATGCACGAGCAGGTTGAGTACGTGTTCGGTTATCCCGGCGGCGCATCGCTGCCCATCTACGACGCGATGTACGACGCGGAGATCAAGCACATCCTCGTGCGTCACGAGCAGGTGGCGGGACACGCCGCATCGGGCTACGCGCGCGCGACCGGCAAAGTCGGTGTTTGCTCGGCGACGAGTGGGCCCGGCGCGACCAACCTCGTGACCGCGCTCACCGACGCGTTCATGGATTCGACGAGCGTGGTCGCGCTGACGGGCCAAGTCGCCACGCCCGTGATCGGACGCGATGCGTTTCAAGAATGTGACACGGTCGGCATCACGATGCCGGTCACGAAACACAACGTGCTTGTAACCGACGCCAAGCAACTGCCGCGCGCCGTCGCCGAAGCGTTCTACCTCGCGCGCACGGGCAGACCCGGCCCGACGCTCGTGGATATTCCGCGCGACGTGGCGCTGGCCGACATCGAATTCGAACTGCCCGACGAGATTTCGTTCAAGGGTTATCGCCCACGCTATCAGCCCAGCCTGAATCGGGTGTCGGCTGCCGCGCACGCCATCAATGCCGCACGCAAACCAATTCTGTATGTCGGCGGCGGCGCGATCACGGCCGATGCATGGCGCGAAGTACGCGCGCTGGCTGAGAAAGCAAATTTGCCGACGACCGTAACGGTCATGGGCAAAGGCGCGTTCGACGAAACGCACCCGCTCTCGCTCGGCATGTTGGGTATGCACGGCACGGCGTACGCCAACTATGCGATGCACAACAGCGACCTGATCATCGCCGTCGGCGCGCGCTTCGACGACCGCGTGACGGGCAAGCTCGCCGCCTTCGCGCCATTTGCGAAGGTCGTTCACATTGACATTGACCCCGCCGAGATCGGCAAGAATCGCAAAGCCGATTATCCCGTGCAAGGCGACGCAAAACAATCGCTTGCCGCGCTGCTGCCGCATGTGCAGCGAACACAGTCCCACGAGTGGCATCAGCAGATCGCCGTATGGAAACAAAAGTATCCGCTGCATTACCATCAAAGTGATGATGTGATCCTGCCACAGTTCGCGATTGATTCCATCTACCAACTGACAAAGGACCGCGATCCGTTCGTGACCGTTGACGTGGGTCAACATCAGATGTGGGCAGCACAGTTCGTGAAGACGCGCCTGCCGCGCCGCTTCATCTCGTCGTCGGGACTTGGCACGATGGGCTACGGCGTTCCCGCCGCGCTCGGCGTACAGTTCGGCAGACCTAACGATTTGGTCATTGCCATCGTCGGCGATGGCGGCTTCCAGATGACCGTGCAGGCGTTGACGACGGGCATGGAGTTCAAGCTGCCACTCAAAGTGTTCATCATCAACAACGGCTTCCTCGGCATGGTGCGCCAGTGGCAGGAATTGTTCTACAGCCATCGCTACTCGGAAGTGGACTTGCGTGCCGGCAACCCCGACTTCGCCAAACTCGCGGAAGCCTACGGCTGTGCCGGCATCCGCGTCACGCAGCCCGATCAGGTTGAGAGCGCCATCCAGAAAGCGTTGTCCATCAACGACCGTCCTGTCGTCGTGGATATGCTCGTCGCGCCTGAAGAGAACGTCTATCCGATGATCCCCGCAGGCACGACGATCAACGACATGATTGTTGAGGGTCCACGTAAGTAGAGCAATTCTCTCTCGCGGGTACGCATTAAAAACGATTACCAGTCGTTCATAAGAGGCTAACGCCACCGCTAGTGACCTGGAGCGGAAGTTCTGCAACGAATTAGAGACGGCGTATTATTGAGCCAGTACTTGAAATCACGGCACGACCATTCCCACGCGAAAGGATGAGCGAAGCGTTGGTTGTAATCGCATTGACTGCGGAGAAT
>JBBPZQ010000152.1:0-13945 GCA_038198935.1 Anaerolineae bacterium | reverse complement strand
TCGTCGTAGCGCTCAAGGTCGGCTGCAAGCATTGCAGCAGTGCTAAAATATCCATGGGCTTTTGTAGCTCCTGAGTTGGGGTTTGGTCACCGTCAACTCTACTACAAAAGCCCGCTCACCTGAACTTTGGCGAAGGTATTGGTTAGAACAGATGTTTATAATGAGGACTGCAAACCAGTTCGCATCATAACTAACCTTATGACTTGTACATCGCGCGAACATAGCTTATTTTCACAGGTTTCATGAACACCACCGTCATTGACGATTTTGTGCAGTTTCTTTCGGACGAAGGCAAGAGTCCAAACACCATTTCAACTTATCGGAATGTATTGAGCAAGCTTCAGGCGTGGCTAGCTGAGCAAAGACCCACGCCAACGCTACCGCAATTGCAAGCGCGACATCTGCACGGCTACTTCAATTACCTACGCACATCCGAGCGCGCAAAGCCTGCGACGTTGAATCTCACACGTGGCGCGTTGTCGGCGTTCTACAAATGGGCAAACGAGCAAGGGTTGACCGACCAGAATCCCGTGCGTAGCGTTAAGGCAGTCGTGTCTTTGAAGAGTGCGCCAAAGGCACTTAGCGAACCGAAAATGGACAAACTCATTGCAATTGCCTTGAGCAATCCAAGCCAACGCGATGGCGCAATGCTGCTGACATTGCTGATGACGGGTTTGCGGGAGAGCGAACTGTGCAACTTGCTTATACAGGATGTAGATCTCAAACATCGCACTATGATTGTGTACGCTGGCAAAGGAGGGAAGTACCGCGAAGTGCCATTAACCGCACAATTATGCAAAATCGTGCAAAATTACATAAGTGGCGAGCGTGTTGCTGTGCTAGCGCGCTTGAAGCGTCCGCTTAGGCGTGACTATCTGTTCATCGGCCGACGCGGCGCGATCACACGCTCGACGGTGTTTCGCGTTATCAATACGCTAGGCAATGAGGCTGGCATCGAAGGTTGTCATCCCCACATGCTGCGCCACACCTACGCGACAATCATCCTCAATAAAACCGGCGACCTAACCGCCGTCTCCGCCTTGCTGGGCCACTCCAGCATCGCCACCACACAAATCTATACGCGCCCCACGCAGGAACTGCTGGCTGAGCGCGTAAAGACCGCACTCGGCGACAAGGGCAAAGCTTAAATCAAACAGCGCGCATGAAACTTCTGCGCGTCGCATCGGTGACTGATTGTACGTGCGCGCAGCGCAGCGCTCTGTCAACGCGTCTCCGATTTTCGTTCGGCATATCGCCCATGTATAATGAATAACAACAGCCACTGGTTGTGGAGGCAGTCATGCAAGGTTGTGTCAGATCAATACTGCTCGCCGTCGTGGCGACATTTTTTGCCGTCGCCGCTTTTCTCGGCGGCTTTGGCTTCAGCACGGGCCAAAACGGCCAATCGCCGATTGCGGTCGTGCGTAGCGTGCTGCCCGGCAATTCAACGGCGAGCACGCCGCCCGAATTCGGCGTATTCTGGGAAGCGTGGAACATTATCCACAAAGATTTTTATGGCGCGATCCCCGACAACAAGACACTAACCTATGGCGCGATTCGCGGCGCGCTTAAACTGCTGAACGACCCGCATACCGTCTTTATCGAGCCGCGTGGAACGCAGCAACAGAACGAGCAGTTGCGTGGCGACTTCGAAGGCATCGGCGCCCAAGTCAATCAGGTGCAGGATAACGTCGTGATTGTCGCGCCGATCCCCGGCTCTCCTGCCGAGAAGGCTGGCATCAAAGCGGGAGACATTATCCTCAAAGTCAACGATCAAGACGTAAAGGGCAAGAGCGTGGACGATGTGGTTGCGCTCATTCGTGGGCCCAAAGGCACGCAAGTTAAAGTCACCGTGATGCGCGTAGGCCAAGATCAGCCGCTTGTCTTCACAATCACGCGTGCCAAGATTGACCTGCCAAGTGTTGTATGGCGCATGGAAGAAAATAACATCGGCTACGTGCATCTGAACATTTTCGGAGAGAAAAGCAAAGACGAAATCGTGAACGCCGTCAAAGACTTGAAGAGCAAAGGCGCGAAGGCTCTGATCTTCGATTTGCGCGACAATCCGGGTGGCTATTTGCAGAGCGCGATTGACGTGGCTAGCCAATTCATCAAAGATGGCGCAGTCGCCTACGAGCGCGACAAGAGCGGCCGCGAGCAGCAGTTCAACGCGGCGGGAAACGGCATCTGGACGGAAGGTCCGCTCGTGGTGCTGATTAACAAGGGCAGCGCGAGCGCGTCGGAGATCACATCGGGCGCGATTCAAGATCGCAAGCGCGCGATTTTGCTTGGCGACACCAGTTTCGGCAAAGGCTCGGTGCAAGCGGTGCACGAGTTGAGCGACAAGTCTTCCATTCACGTTACCATTGCCGAATGGCTGACGCCGAACAAGCGACAGATTTCGGGCAAAGGTCTTACGCCGGATGTTGCCATTCCTATTTCTCCCGACGACCAGAAGGCCGGCAACGACACGCAGTTGAAACAAGCGATTCAGTATTTGAAGGAGCACATGCAATGATCGCCAATCTCCTTCGCGGGTTTGTGATGCTGATGCTGGGGCTTGCGTTCGTGCTCGCGTCGTTTCTCGCGGGCTACGCCGTGCAACAGACGAGCATGCCTGCGCACAGTACGACGACTGCCAACGCGCCCGCGCCGACTCAGGCACCCGTCGCCCAAAATTCGCAAGAGGCAGACTTTGCCGTGTTCTGGGAAGCGTGGAACCTCGTCAAAGCCGAGTTCATAGGGAAGATTCCGGACAACCAACAAATGACCTACGGCGCGATCAAAGGCGTCGTGGACGTGCTCGGCGATCAGCACACGCACTTTGACGAGCCACTGCGCGCCGAAATTTTGCAGTCCGATCTGAACGGCAGCTTCGAAGGCATCGGCGCAACCGTGGACATGAAGAGCGGGCAAATCATCGTCGTGGATCCACTCAAAGGGCGGCCCGCCGAAAAAGCCGGCGTGCAGACCGGCGACATCATCCTAAAGATTGATGGCGTGTCCACCGACGGCATGAGCCTCACCGAAGCAGTCGCACGCATTCGCGGACCGAAGGGCACGCAGGTGACCATCACTGTGCTGCGCGCCGGCACACCGCAGCCCATTGACATCACCATCACGCGTGCGACCATCCAAGTGGATGTCGTGACCTCGCGCCAACTCGACAACGGCTTAGTGTATTTGCAATTGAGTGAGTTCACCGCGCCATCGTCGAAAGCAGTTGACGATACGCTGCAGACCTTAATGAAGACGAACCCGAAAGGTTTGATTTTCGATTTGCGCGGCAACCCTGGCGGATTCTTGAGCGACGCGATCGAGATCGGCAGTGAGTTTGTCGGCGATGGCTTGGTACTGAGCGAGCGCGACAAAAACGGCAACCTCACGCCCCACCCTTCCCTGCCCGGCGGACGCGCGACCAAAATTCCGCTCGTAGTGCTCGTGGACAAAGGCACGGCGAGCGCATCGGAGATTGTGGCGGGCACAATCCGTGATAACAAGCGCGGCATCTTGATTGGTGAAAAAACGTTTGGCAAAGGCTCGGTGCAAGTCTCCGATACGCTCAGCGACAAGTCGCACCTGACGATCACGATTCGTCATTGGCTCACGCCAAAGGGCACGGACATTCATGGCGTGGGCCTTGATCCAGACATTGTCGTGCTCTTCAACGAAGCCGACAAAAAAGCGGGCCGTGACCCGCAACTGGATCGCGCGATTGAGTACTTAACGACGGGCAAATGAGGCTGGACCGCGGCCACATAACTCTGGTCGCAGTCAAGCGTTCAACTCGCAACTATGAGCGATCAGAAGCCCCTCGTCACCAACCGCCGCGCTTACCACGATTACTTCATTGACGAAACAATTGAGGCAGGGCTTGCGCTCACCGGTAGCGAGATTAAGTCGGTGCGTGCGGGCCAAATGAACCTGAAAGAGAGTTACGCGCAAGTTCGCGACGGGCAGGCGTGGCTGATCGGCTCACACATTTCGCCCTACGATCCGTCGTCGCGCGACAATCATGATCCTGTGCGCGAACGGCGTTTGCTATTGCATCGGCGCGAGATCGCGCGTCTCGCAGACAAGATTCAGCAGAAGGGTTACACGCTCGTGCCGACCCGCGTGTATTTGAAGAGCAATCGCGCCAAATTGGAATTGGGTTTAGCGCGCGGCAAAAAGCACTACGACAAACGTGAGGCCATCGCGGCCCGCGATGCGAAACGTGAGATCGAGCGCTCGCTCAAAGTCCGCTGACGTCGCCGCTCTGCCAATCACGCGGCCAATAGCGCGCGTTGCCTGACGTTTTACCCCCTGTGGTTGGATTCAAGTGGTTGGATTCAATCGGAATAGGTGTTTCGCCGCCTCTTTCGACGTCCTCTGTTCGACTCACGTCTTATCTAGTCCTGCTTTGGGAGTTCGCTGCATGGATCGTTTACATCGCTTGTTGATTGTTGCATTGGTGCTTGTGCTCGCCGCGTGCGGCGATTCAACGCCCGTGCCGACGAGCGCGCCCAGCGTGCCCGCGCCAAGCGCAATCTCCACGGCGGCTGGTACTAGCATTATCACGCCCGCGCTGACGTCCGTGAGTACAATTGCCGCAACTCGCCTTGTGGTCACCCCGTCGGCTGTAACGACGCCGCGTGGCGCAGCAGCACTGCCATACTCCGACGACTTCTCGACTGTGAGCAGCGGTTGGCCCGTTGGCACGTTCAACAAAGACGTGGTCGAATATCGTAATGGCGCCTATCGGATTCTGATTGGCCAAGAGAATTTCCTCCGCACGGCATGGCTGTCTGATTTCAATATCGCGGATATGAGCGTCGAGGTGGACGCAAGCATTGCGAATGGCCCTGACGACGGCATGATCGGCGTAGTCTGTCGCGTGGATACGACGAAGAACAGTTACTATGGTTTCTTGATCGGCGCGGACAAGCGCTACAGTCTCGTCAAAGTCATTGATGGCAAAACGTCCACGCTCTCGGAATACTTCTTGCAGCCCAACTCTATTCGTGCGTCACACACCTCTAATCATATTCGCTCAGACTGTGCGGGCGACATGCTCGCGCTCTTTGTCAACGATCAAAAGTTGATTGAGAATCACGACAGCGGGTTGAAGGCTGGCTCATTTGGCCTGATCGCCTCGACGGGTCCAAGTGGCAAGAGTGGCGTGGACACAACCTTCACCAAAATCGCCGTGCACTCTGCGCCAGTCACGCTCACGCCGTCCCCGACTCCAGCGATGGCAAGTGCGCCGGCGTTCAACAACGTCGTGCTGCGCGATGATTTCACCAACGCGGCGAGTGGTTGGCCCCTGCGCGATGACGGCGATGTGAAAACGGAATACAAAATTAATACGTATCACGTCATGATGCAAAAGGATAACACCAGCGTGCTGCTGCATCCCAAGCAGACGTTCAACCTCACCGATGTGAGCGTCGAGGTGACGGCTGCCAGCGCAGCAGGCCCTATCGAAAACTCATTCGGTGTGGCGTGCCGCGTGAAGGATGAGATGAACTACTATCGGCTTGTCATCGGCGCGGATGGGTTCTTTGGCATCGCGAAAGTGAAGGCTGGCGAGAATACGTGGCTTGCTTTTCATGAGTCGCTCTCGTCTCTCATCAACGTGCGCAAATCGCCTGCCGATGTCGGCAAGAGTAATACGCTTCGCGCTGACTGTATCGGCGACAAGTTGAGCCTATTCGTGAACGGGCGCAAACTCGACGAGGTGCGCGATAGCGAGTTCACGACGGGCGATGTAGGGTTGCGCATCGGCACCGAGAAAGCTGCTGCCGAGGTGTCGTTCAAAGATTTCGTAGTGCACGCGCCGTGAGTTCAGACCTGTCAAAAGTAGTCTGTGGTATAATTGTTTTTGTACTTGGGGATGACAGGCTTCGACGGGGAGGGCTGATCAAAGGTGGCAAGCCGAGCCGCTTTGACTCGTAAATCCAGAGCAAAAACACAAATGCCAACAGGACTACCCTGTCGGCGCTTCCTCTCGCAGCGTAAGCTAGCCTAGGAAGTGCTTCGCTCCTTCAAGGAGCGCGCTCCCTCATTGCCGACTTCGCGGGCGGTGGGATCGAGCGACATCATCAGCGGAGTGCGTGATCGCAACGTCGGTAGCGAGCACAAAGACTAAACCGACTGGCTTCTGCCAACGCTCAGTCGGCTGAGAGCGGCAGGGCGAGATCAAGGGTGCCGACTACGCTTGTAGTCATCTGCAATCGAACTCTTCGGACGCGGGTTCGATTCCCGCCATCTCCATACCATCCCAGCGTCGCTTGACGTAGGGACTGAAAGCTGGGGCGATCTGTGCGCGATGTCATGCGTGCTGCAGGTCGCCCCTTCCCTTTTTCGGTGGATGACATGCTGAAAGACAAACTCGCACGCTT
This sequence comes from Anaerolineae bacterium, assembly GCA_038198935.1. Lineage (GTDB taxonomy): Bacteria > Chloroflexota > Anaerolineae > JACRMK01 > JACRMK01 > JBBPZQ01. The sequence goes on along the minus strand of JBBPZQ010000152.1, from coordinate 7,562 downwards.
TGGCGCTAACTTCGCACAATTTCAAGGCGCGGAAAGCATCGCAGATTACGGCGATGCCGCTGCGGAGTATCGTGCCGCTAAACAAGCCGTTGCGCTGATGGATCGCTCCACCTTGGGCCGCATCGAACTCAGCGGTGCCGACCGTTTTGAATTCTTGCAGCGCATGTCTAGCAATGACATGCGAAACTTGACCGTTGGGGACGGTTTGCAAACGGTGCTGACCACACCCGAAGCGAAGATTATCGAGTTGCTCACGATTTACGTGCAGCCCGAGTCGCTGCTCTGCATCAGCGCGCCGCAGAACCGCGTCAAGATATTTAACTGGCTCAAGCGAAATATTTTCTTCCGCGACAAAGTGAAGCCCAATGAGGTCGGTGACCGCACAACGCAACTTACGCTGTTCGGTCCGAGCAGTGACCAAATTCTGCGCACACTTTTTTCTGACTTCGCTCCCCTCCCCTCTTTCCATTCACATCGGCACAGCGTTGATGGAATGGATTTACTCGTCGCGCGCGTGCCGTATATAACAGGCGGCTATGATTTGATTGCGAGCGCGGAAGATGGGTCACACTTGTGGGATGTGATAATGGATGCGGGTGCTTCCTTCTCGCTCAAACCGATGGGCACCACCGCGTTCAATTGGCTGCGCCTTGAAGCGGGACAGCCGCTCTATGGCTACGAGCTCAGCGAAGAATACAATCCACTCGAAGCGCATCTCAATCACGCGATTAGTTTCTCCAAAGGCTGCTATACGGGTCAAGAGGTCATCGCGCGCCTCGACACGTATCAAAAACTGAAGCAGCATTTGACCCGCATCCGACTCGACGAGTTGCCGAGCGCGCCGCTGTCTCTGCCCATCCGTATCGAGAACCATGACGTTGGCACGTTGACCAGTGTCGGCCAACTGCCCGACAGCCACGACGTACTGGGACTGGGCTACGTGCGCGCCAAGTTCTACCAACCTGGTGCTCGCATCGTCGTTCACTCCGACGGTGGCGCGATCAACGGCACGCTGGCTGCGCTACCGGACATCAATACCAGCACGCGCTGAGTCAATCCGCATCCACCGTCGCTTCTCCATCTCATGAGTGATGCTTGAAGCTCTGAGTTCGACGTCTCATTGTACTCGCCATCCCGACCATAGTGAGGATTGAGTGCTATCGGCTTAAACGAGACGCGTGTGTTTACAGCGTCTCGTTTTTTTTATGGTAAGATGGCAGCGTATCATCACATGTGGCGAGGTGTAGAGGTGAGTAGTGACGGCAGGCGCGTCAGAGATTCGCAAATCACGATCAACCAGATCATGGGATCAGGCGATGCTAATCTGTATGGCAATGTGCACGGCGGCGTGATCATGAAACTGGTGGATGAGGTCGGCGGCATCGTTGCCGCGCGTCATGCGCATCGGCCCGTCGTGACCGTCGTGATTGACTCGATGACGTTTATCTCACCCGTACAAGTTGGTGACCTACTGCGGCTTGAGGGGTCGGTTAATTGGGTCGGGCGTACCTCCATTGAAGTCGGCGTGAAGGTGCAAGCCGAAAACGTGCTCTACGGACAATTGACACACACGAACTCGGCGTACGTTGTGTACGTCGCGCTCGGCGACGACGGCCGTCCGACGCCCGTGCCGTCGCTCCTCGTCGAGAGCGACGAGGAGCGACGCCGTTTCGACGAGGGCGTGCGCCGCCAGCAGCACCGGTTGCAACATCGCAAGTTATCTCATTGACTACGAAGACACGAAGATAGGCAATAAAACTTTGCGCTATTGGTGTTTTTGTGATTTGCATTTTTTGCATGAAGTCATCTAAGCCTCGAATCGCCGTCGTCGGCAGTTTTAACATGGACTTGGTTGTGCGCGCGCCGCGCCGCCCGAACAAAGGCGAGACACTGTTCGGTACCGAGTTCGGCATGTTCTGCGGAGGCAAAGGATTCAATCAAGCGATTGCCGCGGCCCGATTAGGCGCTGAGGTCAGCATGGTCGGACGCGTCGGCGCGGACTACTTTGGCGACTTGTTTTTGAGTGCGCTTGCGGCCGACCACATCAGTGTTGATGGCGTCGTGCGCGATGCAACGCATGGCACGGGCGTGGGTCTGCCCGTGATTGGCGATGATGGTGACAACAGCATCATCGTCGTGCCACGCGCAAACATGTCAATGACGATCGAGGATGTGGATCGTGTCGCCGGCCAGATCGAGCAAGCCGATGTGCTGCTGCTGCAACTCGAAGTGCCGCAAGTGGTGTCGCAACATGCGGCAATGATTGCGAAGCGCGCCGGTGCGAAAGTCATTCTCAATCCAGCGCCCGCCTCCCCTCTCGATTCGGCTTTCTATCATGTTGCGGATGCGATCATTCCGAATGAGCAGGAGACATTGGCGCTGACAGGTGTGCTTCCGGCCGATGACGATTCGCTCCGTCGGGCGGCGCGTGTCTTGCTCGACAGCGGTGCGCACATAGTCATCTTAACGCTGGGTGAGCGTGGCGCGTTTCTTGCCACAACTGGCGAAGAAGCGTTGATAGATTCGTTCAAAGTTGATGTGGTGGATACCACAGGCGCGGGCGATGCTTTCTGCGGCGCACTTGTGGTTGGGCTTGCACGGCGAGAATCATTGCGTGCGGCGGCGCGCTTTGCGAATGCGGCCGCGGCGCTGTCAATCACGAAGTTGGGCGCGTCTCCCTCGATGCCGTCCGCATCGGATGTGGAAAAGTTCTTGTCTGCGGCGGGTGTCGTGGCTTGATTTCATTGGGAAGTGTTCGTTTGACATTTGGATAGTTGAATTGCCTACGCGCAAAAAAGAAGCGGCATGGCTGACTGTCATGCCGCTTCTTTTTTTTCGCCTCCGTTTACTGCTATCGCACAATCACCAGCACTTGCCCCGCCCAGATGCGATTCGGATTGGTGATGCCGTTCGCCGCAGCCAACTTCGCGACGGTCGTGCCAAAGCGACGCGCGATGCTAAACAGCGTGTCGCCGAGCCGCACCGTGTAGTGCGTCACACCACTCGCCCCATTCGAGAGCACGACGATCACCGTGTCGGTCTGTGTCTGGCTGCCGTCCTTCGCGCTCGCTTCGAACGCCTCGATGTAGCCGACCTGCGAGAACGGAATGCTGAATGGCACGTCGGCGGCAAACGGCGCATACACGCCCGCGCCGCCCATCGCCGTGCCGCTGCCGACGACGCGGAAATTGCGGTCGAGCACGTGGATGCTCACCACTGCCTCGAAGGTGTTGGAGCGCCCCGCGACGTGCACTTTGCTCGTCACCAGTTGGCCGTTCGTCGGCGCATCAATCAACACGTGCGGCTGGCTGATAGGGATGATCAGCACTTCGCCGGGCACGATGAAGTTGATGTGGTTGGAGATGCCGTTCGCAATCGCAATCGCGTTCGGCGTCGTGTTATACATGCGCGCAATCTTGCTCAACGTGTCGCCCGGCTTCACGACGTACTCGGCAGCATTGTCGGCGAATGCCGCGGCGACCAAGCCCGTAGTTAACAACATGGCGGACAGCACGGCGATCAGTATTCGCTTTTTCATTCTTGCTCCTTAAAAAGGCAAACCGCAGAGAGCGTACCAAGAAATTTTGGCAATCGTCGCGTCTTTGCGGTTTCAGAATAGATGATTCGTTCACACAGCCATTGATCGTGCGACGAGTGTGGCTCGCCAGTCAGGCAGCACTGCCTCCAAAGCATCGAGCGCGCGTGTGGCGTAGGCGTCATAGCGCGCGCGCTTGTTCTTCACCTCCTTTGCCAGCGGGGGCATTATGCCGAAGTTTGCCTTCATCGGCTGAAAGTCTTTCGGCTCTGCGTTGCACACATAATAACACAGCGCACCCATCATCGTTACGGGCGGAAGCGCAAGCGGCGCAGCGCCGCACAGCAGGCGCGCGGCGTTAATGCCCGCGATGAGCCCGCTGCCCACATTGCCGACGTAACCCTCGACGCCGACAATCTGCCCCGCGAAAAACAAATCGTCGCGCGCGCGCAATTGCATCGTCGGGCGCAGCAATGTTGGCGAATTGATGAACGTGTTGCGGTGCATCTGCCCGTAACGGTTGATCTCGCAATGCTGCAAACCCGGTATCATGCGCAGCACGCGCTTCTGTTCGCCGTACTTCAAGTTCGTCTGGAAGCCGACGATATTGTAGAGCGTGTCGGCAAGGTTGTCGCGCCGCAGTTGCACGACGGCATACGGACGCTTGTCGGTGCGCGGGTCGCGTAAACCGATCGGACGCATGGGGCCGTACGCGAGCGTGTCGCGCCCGCGCTTCGCCATGATCTCGATCGGCAGACAGCCCTCAAAGAATTTCGGGTCCTCGCGCTCGAACGACTTCAACTCGATCGTCTCCGCACTCGCGAGTGCCGCCACGAACGCCTCGTACTCCTCTTTGCTAAGCGGGCAGTTGATGTAGTCGCCTTGTGGCTGATGGCTGATGGCTGATGGCGAATGGCCGTCAACTGTTGACCGTTCACTATTCACTGTTGACCGTTCACTATTCACTGTTGACTGTTCACTGTCGCGTCCCCACCGCGACGCCTTCCACGCCACGCTCATGTCAACTGAGTCGCGCGCGACGATGGGACACATCGCGTCGTAGAAGTAGAGGTACTGGTCGCCACACAGTTTGGTAATTTCGTTCGTCAGCGATTCGGACGTGAGCGGGCCACTGGCGATAATCGTCGGCGTGTCGGGGATACGCGGCATCTCTTCGCGGATGAGCGTGATATGCGGGTGCGCTTCGATGCGCTGTGTCACAAGCGAGGAGAACGCTTCGCGATCAACCGCGAGCGCGTCACCCGCAGGCACGGCAGTCGCGTCGGCGCAGTCGAGGATGAACGAGCCGAGCCGCCGCAATTCTTCTTTCAGCAGCCCGCTCGCCTTCCCCACCGCTTGCGCGCCCAGCGAATTCGAGCAGACAATCTCGGCGAGTTTGTCTGTGTCGTGCGCGGGCGTGCGCTTGACGGGGCGCATCTCATACAGCGCGACGCGCACGCCGCGCCGCGCCGCCTGCCACGCCGCCTCGCTCCCCGCCAGCCCGCCGCCGATCACGATCAAGTCGTGTGCCATCACGCGAAAAGTATAGCACAGGCAGTGAACCATGAACAGAGCAAGCGAGTACGAGCAACGGGTGAACGGGTGAGCAAGAGGGTGTGCGTCAAGATTTTGTAGTATCCCATCGCCAGAGCGCCGTGAAATAAAATTTCACGGCTGCATACCTGAAAGTTGGCTGAAGCCAACTCGTACTTCATCCAATCGGCTTTAGCCGATTTTCACGAATTCAGCCAGCGAATTATGTTCGCTCGCTGGCGTTCGCGCGAGCAAAGTCCACCCAAAATCGTGACGCTAAATCGTGACGCTCATCCGAGAGCGGGTGAACGGTTGACAACGCATACTCATCCGCATACAATGTTGCCGTTCGCCGGATACAGCATGGACATCTTCACCCTCGCCGTCATCACGCTCGCCGTCGTCGTCGTCGGTGCGTTCCTCGCATTTCGCTTCACGGGCTGGCGCGCGAAAGAAGCCACGCTCAAGACCCCGCTCGGCGAGATGAAGTTCGAGCCGCCGCAAAGCAACCCTCACCCCAACCCTCTCCCTGAAAGGGAGTGGGAGTCGTCAAGTCACCCTTTCCCTGCGGGAGAGGGCCGGGGTGAGGGAGAGCCCCGCACCACCAACCAAAGCGGCGGCATCAACGCGCACGACTCTCACATCCATGCGCGTGACATCGCAGGACGCGATCTTGAACGCGCTGGCACGATCATCAAAGATTCCAACGTCACCATCAACCCGCCACCTACCCAACCAACTCCCGCCCTCAACCCCATCGGCGCTGTCCCCGCGCGCAACGTTTCCAAATACATTGAGCGCGGCATCGAGCAGGACGTGATGAACAAACTACGTGGCGTGGACGGCATCGCCGCCATCGTCAGCGTGAATGCGCCGGGTGGCGTAGGCAAGAGCGAACTCGTCAAGCACGTCGCCACGCAACTGCGCGCGCAGTTCGACGACGTGAAGTGGCTCGATTGCAACGACAAGACGCCGTCACAAGTGCTGGACGACCTCGCGCGCGCACTGTCGTTCAAGTTCAGCGCCGACGACTACCGCGCGCGCCTCGCCGAGATGAGAGCGCACCTCGCCGCGCGCCGCTTACTGATCGTGTTCGACGACGTGCGCGACGACAACAAACAATTGCTGGCCGACTTCGTGCCGCCGCCCCCGTGCGCGACGCTCATCACCAGCCGCTTGCAGGAACTTGGGCACAACGTCCCCGCCGCGAACGTCTGCGACCTTGAGAACATGCAGCAGACGCAAGCGCGCCAATTGCTCGCCGCGATTCTCGGCGAGGCGCGATTGAGCGCGGAGCCAGATGCGGTGACGACGGTCATCAGACTGTGCAAGGGCAACCCGCTCGCGCTCGACATCGCCGCGCGCCGCATCCTGCAATTCAAAGGCAGCGCGACGCCCATCGCGCTGTATGCCGCGCGGCTGACGCAGAGCCGCGCCGCGCTGAAGGTCGGCGACGACCCCCGCGGCGACCTGTTCGCGGTGTTCGCCGTCAGTTACGACGACCTGAGCGCGGACGACCAGCGCCGCTTTCACGCGCTCGCCGTGTTCCCGCCGTCGGGCGGCAGCGTGCCGCACATCGCGCGCTTGTGGGGCGCGGACGAGGACGACGCGCACCGCAGCATCGAGCGGCTGCTGAACTTGTCGCTGTTGAAGGCGGTTGGATTGGAAGCAATGGCTTCGGATGATGTAGGGGCGCACAGCCGTGCGCCCCTACCCGCCGTGCCATTCGAGCGCTACCGCCTGCACGACCTACAGGACGACTACGCGCGCGACCGCTTGCGCGCCGCAGGCGAGGAGGCGGCGGCGCAGACGCAGCACGCCGAGTGGTTGATCGAACTCTTCGACAAGCATTACACAGATGACTTCAGCAACGCGCCACACGTCGCGCTCGAACTCGACAACCTGCGCGCCGCCGCGAAGTGGGCGCGCGCACAGCACGACGGCGACCTGCTCGCACGGTTGGCGACGCAGCCACGCAACTGGCTCTACAATTTTTTCCGCATCAACGACGAATGGCTTGCGTGGTTGAATGAAGCGCGCGCGTTCGGCATCGCCGACCAATCGCTCGAAGCCAACACGCTGAGAGCCATCGGCGATGTGCAACGCTTCCGAGACGACAATGACGCCGCGCTCGAATCGTATCAGCAGGCGCTCACGCTCTTTCGCGCCGTCGGCGACCAACTCGGCGAAGCCAACACGCTCAAAGCCATCGGCGATGTGCAACGCTTTCGAGACGACAACGACACCGCGCTCGCCTCGTATCAGCAGGCGCTCACGCTCTTTCGCGCCGTCGGCGACCGACTCGGCGAAGCCAACACGCTCAAAGCCATCGGCGATGTGCAACGCTTTCGAGACGACAATGACACCGCGCTCGACTCGTATCAGCAGGCGCTCACGCTCTTTCGCGCCGTCGGCGAACGCGTGGGCGAAGCCAACACGCTGAGAGCCATCGGCGATGTGCAACGCTTCCGAGACGACAATGACGCCGCGCTCG
>JBBPZQ010000151.1:0-27043 GCA_038198935.1 Anaerolineae bacterium | reverse complement strand
GCAGTCGCTGTGTCTCGGTTGGCGTTGAGCACGACAGACAGGAGGAGTGTTGCCAAGATGGTGGACAAACTCACGAACAGGACGCGACGTGTTCTCATTGCATATTTCCTTTCTTTGATGCGCATGAAGACGCATCGCTAGCGCCTGCAATCCTGCACACAGGCGTGAGTGGACTCCATTGCTTGTCGGCACGAGTTTAACATGGTGCTATCTTGAAACCAAACACTCCGCCTTTGATGATGCCAGACATGTCAACTCCACATCTTCGATGGGAATGTGAACCGATAAAAAGACCCATCTGAGCGAACGTTCGCTCAGATGGGTCTACAACTCGCGCAGATGAGGATGCGACTCCTTCGCGGCAGAGGAAGTAACCGTTGCCGTGTCTGCGCCGAGTAACGCTCACGTGCGGCGCGATTCACTTCAGCGCAGGCGCGAAGTCCACCTCGCACACGCCGCTCATACATGCCAACTCTTGCGCGGCGCTGGTCAAGTCTTCTTCCTCGTAACGATAGAGCTTGGAGAAATCAATTTGCGGGAACTTCGCCGCCAGCTGCTCGTATTCCGCTTGCGTGATCTCCTGATATGGCATTTGCGCATACTGCGCGTCGAGCGCGGGCAAGAAGGTCATGCCGCCGACGATGTCGCGATGCTCCCAGACCCACTTCGTCAGGTCAAGCAACTCGTCGGGGTAATAGGTGATCGTCACGCTCGGATTATGCTCGGTCCAGTTCCGCTTGACCTGCAGCCAATATTCGCATTGTTGGAGCGCGCTGCGATCCTTGCGCGTGATCGCGCCGTCGGGCGCTTTGACGGGAAAGTGGATGACCCAGGTGTGCGTGCTCTCTCGCGTCTGGCCGTTTTCAGCATCCATCGGCGCGCCCGCATCGCGCAGCACTTTGAACAACGGCGAGTGCGCGCTGACGCGCACGTTGCGTATGTAATACGGCGCCCAGCGCGTGTGGATGCCCGACGAGCAATCGAACAACTGCGACGAGTTGCCCGACGGCTTCACACACGTCACCGCCGCCGAAACGGCGATGCCGAGCGCCTGCGCCGTCGCGCGGTTCACGTCAACCGCAACCCGACGCAATTCGGCTTGCACGGCTGCATCCTGCGCGACAGATGAATCGAGTTGGCCGTTGATGTCCACGCCGAGCAGTCGTTCTTCGTCGCAATTCTGCTGCCACATGGGACGCAAGCCGGGGAAGTTTGTCGCCATGCTTTGAATCGTGCCGATGATCGCCGCCAATTCCACCTTCTCCTGCAACGATTCCAGTGTGTCGGCGTGTCGTGCTACTGCAATCGAGAGGTTGCAAAACTGCCATGGTCTGAGGGAAATTTCACCGCATGGATTGGTGCCGAAGTCGGCCAGCGCGCGGCGTTCGGGTTTCGTGTTGATCGCCGCTTGGCGGCTGAAGATGCCGGGCTCGCCGCGCTGACCTTCCGCCATCTCTAGCAGTTGGCGCATGATCTCGATTTGCGTCAAGCCGCCTTCGGGCCAGACAGCCGAGTTGTTCGCGTTCCAGCGCTGGCTGTTGTCGCGCTCGAAGTCGCCGTCTTTCGCGCGCCGCATCTCGACATCGCCGTAATCGAACAGCGAGATCATCGCGGTGCGTCTCATGCCGCCGCTCACCGCGGCGTTGCCGACCGCGCACATCATGTCGTGTGCGTCAATCGGACGCAAGAAAGAGCCTTGCCGCGCGAGGATGCGCGCACGCACGAAGTCGAGCATCTGGCGCAGAGGCTCCGGGCCGGACGCGCGCCCGCCTTTGGTGCGCAGCGCCGCGCCCGCGGACCGCAACTGCGAGAGGTCGAAGCGCATGTCGCCGCCGTCGAACCACGTCTGTAAGCCGGTGCGCAGTGCATCCGCCCAACCTTCCGACGAATCTTCAACGAGCATGAACTTCGGCGTCTGGCCCATCTGGCGTTTCACGCGCGGGAAGTTCTCGACGTATTGGCTCTCGACCGAGAAGCCGACGCCGCAGCCGCTCATCGAAATGATCAGCGCCTCGACGAAGGAATCAATGCTCTCGACCGGCTGATATGAGCAGTTGTAAATCGTGATGTTGTTGCGCCGCGCGGCCGCTCCCGCCATCGCGAGCAAGCGCATCGAAGGCATCGCACGCATTTCCAACATGCCCTTGCGGATGCGCGCGTATGTCTCGGCGGCCAATCGCCCCTGCGAGAGTTCGTGCAGATAGTTCACCGCACGATCCACTGTTTCGATCCACGTCTCGCGCCGACCGAGTTCGTAATTGAAGCGCGAGTACTTGTCGTAAAACTGAAACTTTTGCAACTGCGTCGGGAAGTATTGATCCGATTCCGCAAACGCGGCGCGCACCGCTTCGGGGATGGGGCGCTCCTTGCGCTGCTTGGCGTGCTCGGCGCGGTACAGGATGTAGCGCTTGGCGGCTTCGTATTCGCCCGCCGCTTGCAACACCATCTCGACCGTGTCCTGCACGTCCTCGACCATGGGCTGATCCGAACGTGCTGCGATGATGTTGACCACTTGCCGCGACAGCTCGCGGGTGGGCGTGCTCGGCGTGCGATGACACGACGCGAAACAGCGGGCCAGCGCGTTCTCGATCCGCTCAATGTCGAAGGGCACCAGTCGCCCGTCGCGTTTAAGAATTGTCGTCGGCATGGTGACCATCAGCATTGAGTGGATGCCCGACTGCTTTTCGACCAGCATAACGTTGACCTCGAAAGGGGAATGTGTGGTACGGGACTTGCTCGTTCAAGACCTGACAGGTTTCCAAAACCTGTCAGGTCTGCCAAGCCAAACAAAAACCGATGCAGGCAAACACAGTACTGCCATGCATCGGTGCCTTACGCGGCTATTAAATTGACAGCTTCAGTTGCGCTTTCAGTTCCTCCTCGCGCTGCTTGCGTTCCTTGAGCGCGCGAATCTCCTCCGCCAACGTATCCACATCGGCGAACTTGCGATAGACGGATGCGAAGCGCACGTATGCCACGTCGTCGAGCGCGCGCAGTTTCTCCATCACCTTCTGCCCGACGAGATCGCTGCGAATCTCGGCGTGACCGATGCTGAACAACTCGGTCTCGATCTCGACGACGGATTGCTCGATCTGCTCCGTCGTGGGCGGGCGCTTGGCGCACGCGACGGCGATGCTCTTGTACACTTTGTCGCGGCTGAACTCCTCGCGGCGTCCGTCATTCTTCAATACCATTAGGTGAATGGGCGCGACGCGCTCGTACGTCGTGAAGCGCTGATTACACCTCTCGCACTGGCGGCGGCGGCGGATGCCCGCGCCAACCTCGCGTGTGTCAATCACTTTTGATTCAGCGTGGGAACAATAAGGGCATTTCATAACTAGATATAGTGGGGTGTTAACCGGGGCACACAAAATACAGAGTCACGACGGACAGTGTATCACAGGGTCTGCAAGTTGACAAGTGGCGCGGCGTAAATTTAAGAATTGTGTGCCGATCGGAACGAGGTAAGGGGCGCAGCGCGAGGCGTCTCTAGCGCGCGGGGCTGGTCAGCGCGTCAGCGTCAGACGATAAACGCGCGCGTCCTGCGCGCCCATGCGATACTTATACGTCTCGTTGCCTTGCAGGAAGTCGAAGGCGCTGCGTCCGTGTACGATGGCGTGCTCGATCAGGCGCGCGAGCAGCACGATGCCCGGACTGAGCGGCGCGTATGCCTGCGAGTCATAGCCGGAGTTGTAGCAAAGCGTCTGGTTATTATAGACAAAGTTGAAATAGGTCGCGGCGCGCTGACCGTTCATTTCGACGAACGCGAGTTCGAGCCAGCCCGCCTGATGTATGACGCGCGTGAGCTCACGAAAGAACGCCATCATGGGCGCGGTCATGAAATCGTGCTTATCCACGTGCGAGCGCTGATGCAGCTCGATAAAGTCGTTGGCATATAGCTCGACGTCGTGCTGCGCGTCCACGCAGTACCAGTTAATGTCTGCATCGGCGTGCGCCTTGCGCAGCTTGCGCCGAATGTCGTGGCGCTGTTTTTTGTCGAGCGAGTCGAGGTACGCATCGAACGACGAAGGCAGGGGAATGATGGGGCAGACTTCTTCGACGTGCTCATGAAACGTCAAGCCGTGCTGCGCGACAAGCGACGACAGCGTGGCGCGTGTCGGCGACGCTTCGGGCACGTTACGCAAGTCGAGCACGTGCCAGTCGTCTTGCTGACACAGCGCGCGCAGCATGGCGTCGAGCACGTCGGCGTGCCGCGCGCGCGCGCTGATGATGTCGAGGTAGTCTGCGACTTCCACGCCGCCAATCAGGCGCAGCACGCGCTGGCTGTTTTCCTGTTCGACATACAGCGGCGCGATTCCAACCAATCGCTCGTCGTCGTGCGCGGTCAGCACGCGCAGTTCGCCGCCATTGCTCAGATGACGCCACCACGTCTGCTGGAACTCGCGCGTGAGGAAAATCGTGTCGCACGCCGACTGCTTGAGCAGCACGTTCCAGTCGTCGCGCAGGGTGTCGAAGATGGAAGCAGAGGAGTGGGGTTGGATTTGCATACACAAGCAAACAGCCTTAGCGCCGAAGTGCTAAGGCTGTTATTACCACTAGCTGGGGCGCAAGGATTCGAACCTCAATCAACTGATCCAGAGTCAGTCGTGCTGCCAGTTGCACCACGCCCCAACGCAAAAAATATTATAGCAAGGTCGGCGCGAGATGCAAAAGTGAATGGGGAGACGGGGAACGAGTAGACGAGTACGCGAGGAAACGGGGCGATGGGTTCATCACTCCTCATGTACCCATTCCCCCGTTCACACGTTCCTCGTCTACCCGTTCCGCATTCACCCGTCCACCCTCATGAATGCGTCAGCACTTCCTGATAGTCTGCCATCACGTATGGCATCGCGGGCGGATAGCGGAACTCGTAAGGCGCGACCTCGCGATAGACATCCACGATACAGTCCGTAATCGTCTGCCACGAGTAGCGCAACGCGACCTGACGCGCCTGCGCGCCAAGTTGGTCGCGGAACACTTCGTCGTTCAAGATGTCGCAGATGCTATCGGCCAGTGCCTTCGGGTCGCGGTCGGGCACGAGGAAGCCCGTCACGCCATCCTCGACCGTGTATGACAAACCGCCCACGTCCGACGCGACGACGGGCGTGCCGCACGCCATTGCTTCGAGCGCGACCATGCCGAACGACTCGTAATGCGACGGCATCACCACCACGTCCGCCGCCGAATAGTAAAGCGGCAGCAAGTCCTGGCCCTGTGCGCCGAGAAATGTCACCATCTCGTTGAGTCCCAACTCGTCGCGCATCTGCATCAGGCGCGCCATCTCCGCATTGATCTGATCGGGATCATCTTCTGCGCTGCCGCCGACGATGCTGAGCGTGACGCTGTTGCACGGCATCGCGTGGTCGTCGAGAATGTGCGCGATGGCGCGCAACAAATCGTCAATGCCCTTGAGCGGCTCCATGCGCCCGACGAAGAGCACCATCTTCGTGTCAGGCTCGATGCCGATCTGCTCGCGCGCAAGCCGCTTGTCGTGCGGATGGAACAGCGAGAGGTCAACGCCGCACGGGATGATGTGCATCTTCAGTGGTTTCGCGCCGTACAGCCCGACCATCTGCTCCTGATCGCGCGCCGTCGCCGCGACGATGCGGTCCGCCTCGCGCACGAGCTCTCGCTCGGTTGGAATGCGCAGCGGATGCTCGCGCTGCTCGTCGGGACGCGCGACCACTTGCTTCATCGCGCCGAGCGTGTGAAACATATGGACGATCGGCACGCGCCACGTCTTTCGTAATTCGCGCGCGACCCAGCCCGAAAGCCAATAGTGGCTGTGGATCACGTCGTACTGAATCTCATCTTGCTCGGCGAAACTGCGAACTTCGCTCGCGAAATCCGGCAAGTATTGATACAGCTGATACTTGTCCTGACGCTCGGGCGGACCCGCGCACACATGGATGACCCGCACATTCGAACTCATCTGGACGATGGGCGGCACGTTCGCATTCTCACAGCGGGTGAACACATCCACCGCATAGCCGCGCCGTCCCAACTCGCGCGACAACTCGCGCACATAGACGTTCATGCCGCCGGTGTTCTTGCCGCCCAGCATCGCCAGCGGACAGGTATGCACGCTCAACATCGCAATTCGATTCATCACGTCACCTTATCCAAACAAAAAGCGGCTTCGCGCCCACGATATGGGCGAAGCCGCTGACGTTTTTAGTTATACTTGCAACAGAAACAGTCAGTCATAAATGTCATTGTAGCACGATTGATAAGTGCCCCAAACACAAGGCACGCAATGATGATGAAATGAGCGACGCTGTGCTTTCCCAAAGAAGAAGGCGAAGTCTATATAGTTACGCGCGCGCGCAAGATTTGCATTGCTCGTTCCAGTCGTGCCAGCGTGCGTTTGCGACCCAAGACGGCGATGGTCTCGAACAGCGGCGGCGTGACGGACTTGGCGGTGATGGCTTCGCGGACGAGCGTAAACAACGCGCCCGCTTTGACGCTCAACGCCTCCGCGAGCGCGCGCAACTCACGCTCGATGGTGGGTGCGTCGAATGGCTCGACATTTTTCACAGCATCGCACGTCGCTTGCAATCCCGCGCTCGCCTGCGCTGGCTGCTTCGCAAATGCTTTACCGAGCAATTGCTCGCGCATCGGCTGCACGTCTTCCACGAAGAAAAAATCAATCAGCCCGACGGCTTCCTTCAATGTCTTGATGCGCGTCTGCACCAGCGGCATCACCGCGAGCAGGATGTCGTTGTCCACTTCGAGTCCGGCCGCGTCAAGGAACGGCCGAATTCCCTTCGCCAGTTCGAGTGGCGGCAGTGCGCGGATGTAGTAGCCGTTGAGGTAGTTCAACTTCTCCATGTCGAACACGGCGGGCGACGGATGCACTTTGTCGAGCGAGAACATTGCGATCAGGTCGTCGCGCGAAAAGATTTCGGTGTGATCGTCGTACGACCACCCCATGCGCGCGAGGAAGTTGAGCATCGCTTCGGGCAAGTAGCCTTGCTGTTTGAACTCGATCACCGACGTCGAGCCGTGCCGCTTCGACAACTTCTTGCGGTCGGGTCCCATCAGCATCGGCAGCTGCGCGATGACGGGCATGTGCCAACCGAACGCCTGATACAATAGCGCATGCTTCGGTCCTGACGAAATCCAATCGTCGCCGCGCGTGACATGCGTGATCTGCATGTCGTGATCGTCCACCACAACCGCGAGGTGATAGGTGGGGAAGCCGTCCGACTTGAGCAGCACTTGGTCGTCCACATTCTTGTTATCGAGTGTCACATCGCCATGAATGAGGTCGTGGTAGGTCGTCGTGCCCGTGAGTGGCACGGCTAGTCGGATGACAGGCACGATGCCCAATGATTCTTTCTCGCGCCGCTCGGCGTCGGACATGAAGCGGCACTTACGGTCATAGCCTAACGGCTGCTTGCGCGCTTCTTGCTCCTTGCGCATCTGCGCTAGCCGCTCTGGCGTGCAATAGCACCGGTACGCGTGCCCATGCGCGACAAGCCACTCAGCCCACTGCTGATATAGTGGCAGGCGCTCCGATTGGCGATACGGCGCATGGGGTCCTCCGACATCGGGCCCCTCGTCCCAATTCAAGCCGAGCCAGCGCAGCGATTCGAGTATTAGTTCCAGTCCGTTCTCGACCTCGCGTGCCTGATCGGTGTCTTCGATGCGCAAAATGAATTTGCCGTCGTGCTGCCGCGCGAACAGCCACGTAAACATCGCGGTTCGGATGTTGCCAACGTGCGGCGCGCCCGTCGGGCTTGGCGCGAAGCGCACGCGCACATCGGACGTCATCGTTTCATTTTCTGCTGGCATGTTTTTGATTCTACCATAACAAAGAAGGGGCGAGTCGCCGACTCGCCCCATACAATCTACATGTTTCGCCGTTACGCGATCATTCAAATTCCAACTTGCGGTGCCGCATAACGATGCTTTGCACCAGCCCTTGGCCGACGAGCAGCGAGATGGCGGAACTGCCGCCGAAGCTCATGAAGGGCAGGGGGATGCCGGTCACGGGCAGCAAACCGACGTTCATGCCGAGATTCACGGCAGTCTGAAAGAATAGCATCACCGCGAGCCCTGACGCGACCAAACGTCCGTAACCATCACGCGCAAGTTGCGCGGCGCGCAACATCCGCCAAAGCATAATTGTGATTAGCAGCATGAATCCAATCGCGCCACTGAAGCCCAACTCTTCCGCGAGTACGGAGAAGATGAAGTCGGTATGGCGCGCGCGCAAGAATCGCAATTGGCTTTGCGTGCCGCTGCGATAACCTTGTCCCGTCCAGCCGCCAGAGCCGATGCTGATGCGCGCCTGTGTGACGTTGTAGCCCGCGCCGAGTGGATCGTCATTGGGGTTGAGGAACGTGATGAGTCGCTGCTTCTGGTAATCGGCTGCGGTGAAGAAAAAGATGACGACGAACGCCACGCCCGCCGCGCCGAGCAGTGCGAGGTAGCGTGCGCGCATACCCCACATCAGCAACATGCCGATCCAGATCACCATCAAGATGATCGCCGTGCCGAGGTTGGGCTGCAAGTAGATCAAGCCTGCGGGGATCCCGACCAGCACAAGCGAGAACAAGATGTGCCACCAGTGCTGATGTTCGCTCTCGCGGTCGGCGAAGTACTTGGCGAGCGACACGACCAACAAAATCTTTGCGATCTCAGACGGCTGTACTGGCAAGAAACCGAGCTGCAGCCAACGCTGCGCGCTGAATGCGCTCGTGCCGCTCATCGCCACAACGCCGAGAATTGCGACGCCGCTGAGATACGGCAAGCGGGGCCACGTCTCCCAGATGCGATAGTCAATCGCCGCAAACATGAGCATCACGAGCAGCCCGCCAATGGCATAGATCGTTTGGCGCACGAAGAACTCGTCGAGTGGCGCGCCTTGTTCAGGTGCGGCTGAGTAAATCATCGCTACGCCGTAACCGAGCAGCAGCAGCGTACAGACGAACAGCAGCCAATCGAAATGTCGAAACGTTCTTTTCATAAATCACAAGTGCTAGCGCCAAGTGTCATGTGCTACGATGGGTAATGCAATTCAAAGGATTCAGCGTGACACCTGAATGCGCTTAGCGGACACGTCGAGTGGTGGCGCCGTCGCGCGAGCCGAGAATCGGAATGTCCGCGCGGAGTTTCTGGAAACCCTTGCCGTTGGTGAACTCAATCTCCATGTTCTGCTCGTCAATCTGCACGTGCTTGGAGATCACGGCAATAATTTCAGTCTTGAGTTGCTCGATCAACTCTGGCGAGAGTTTGACGCGATCGTGCACCAGCACCAGTTGTAAGCGCTCTTTGGCAACGGCGCTACTCGTCTGGTTGCGCGACCCGAATAGGCGGTCCCAGATGCTCATAATGGCTCCAGTCATATTAGATTCTAAATTTTAGATTCTAAATTGAATCGCCAATCTAAAACTTAAAATCTAAAATCAAAAATTGCGTCACGCGTCTTACTGTTTGAACAAGCGGCCGATGCGCTGGAAGAAACCGTCATTCTCCTTTAGCACCATCAACGGAACTTCGTGGCCCGTCAAGCGTGCAGCGATGTTGCGATAGGCTTGTCCCGCTTGCGAATGCGCGTCCATCGCCGCCGGTGCGCCGCGATTCGTCGTCACGATGATCGCTTCGTCGTCGGGCACGATGCCGACCAGATCAATCGCGAGAATCTCTAGCACATCTTCGACGCTCAACATGTCGCCGCGCCTCACCATCGAAGGGCGGATGCGATTGATGATCAGCCGAGGCACGCCTTTCTCGGCCGCCTCGCACAAGCCGATGATGCGGTCGGCGTCGCGCACGGCGGACACTTCGGGCGTGGTCACGATCAGCACTTCGTCCGCGCCCGCGATGGCGTTCTTGAAGCCCTGCTCGATGCCGGCGGGTGAATCCACGAGCACGAAGTCCATATCTTTTTTCAAATCGGCGCAGAGTGACTGCATCTGCTCCGGCGAGACGGCGGACTTGTCGCGCGTCTGCGCGGCCGGAATCAAATACAACTCCGGCAAGCGCTTGTCTTTGATCATCGCTTGCCGCAAGCGCGCGCGTCCTTCGACGATATCTACAATGTCATAGACGATGCGGTTCTCCAAGCCCATGACCACGTCGAGATTGCGCAAGCCGATGTCGGCGTCAATACAGCAGACGCGCTTACCTTGCAGCGCGAGCGCGACGCCGATGTTGGCGGTTGTCGTCGTCTTGCCGACGCCGCCCTTGCCCGACGTGATGGTAATGACGCGACCATTCACCGTGGCTGGTTTTGCTCCATTCGTCGGTGCGGGTGCTGATCCGTTTGACATGTGCCCCTCCTTGCCCAACTTTCAATGAGTTAGTTCACAAGACTTCATTCATCATTCTTTTCGGCACGACTGCGAACGAGACTGGGAAAGATAAGGCTCTTGAATTTCAATGCGCCGAATCCGAAGCCACCGATGAGCGCCATGACCATTGCTGCGGCGATCACCGCTTTTCCTTCGAGCTTAACGCTGCTATTTGCGTTGACCCACGAGATGATCAAGAACAATGGTAGAAAGAGCGCACAGGATACAAGCCCAGACAGCGCACCGAAGTCTTTCTTGCTCGGTTTGGCGAGACGCTCGAGGTTGTTAATCTGATTCGTGAGTTGCGTGCAGAACCTCACCAGTGGCGCTGCGTCAGGTCCCACTTTCGAGAATGAGTCGTTGGCGTTCTGCACCTTTGTTCGCAGTTTGGTCAACGCCGTCAAGTCAGTTTTGAATGTAGAATTGAATACCTTCTGCATGATCGCCGCGAGCTCATGGATGGATTCCAGCAATGCCTTGTAGCCAATTGCTTGATAGTTAAGGCGTTGAACTATGATATTGGTTACGTCACCGCGTGCAAGTTGTGGCAACGCATCTGAGGCCTCGCGCGCCAAAGATTCGTCGCGAGCAAGGCGGTCGTATTCAAATTGATTGAACTCATTCAAGGCGCGCATGCATTTGTAATACGCTTGATAGAATAGCGACATGCCCAAAAAGAAATCGTAATTCGGTTCGCTCGGTGCGAAATATTTATTCGCGACGAGTACGGACGCCTGAGTTGCCCGATCAATCAGAGTTTTGGCGGTTGCATAGTCCAAGACTAACAGCGCTTGAACGGCGGATGTGAACAGGATGTCTGGCTCCGAGAAATCAATGAATGTTTCGAATTTGCTGCCGAACTTTCCGGCATTCTTCAAGTAATCCTTACCTTTGGCGAATCGGCTTACTGCCTCGCCAATATTGTACTTCTGCAGCTCCGCTATTGCAGACACGTACGTTCCCATCCCCACCGACAGGTCCCGCAGTTCGACGCGGCCAAGTTGGTCGAAGCCACTGACGGCCGCCTGGAAGCCATTGAACGACTCGGCAGCGTTTGCCTCGGTGCGCATGACTCGGATCGCGTTGAAGAAATTCCACAACGTCTCCAGCACCGTACGATAGCCAGCATCCACTACCGTGCCGCTGGCATGGCTAGTGAGTTGGTCAAGCAGCTGTTCGACAAGCGGCAGCGCCTCCTCAGGCTCGCGGTCGAATACTTCGTCAATCGTCTGTTCGACTAGCGCAGTGCTGCTCGCCACAAGAGCAGGCATTGTCTGCGCGACACTAGTCTGGCTCCCTTGCGGCACGCTTGAATTGTCTGCGCTCATTGTCAAGGCTCCTTCTTTCCGTTAACTCCACTCGACCACTTCGATCTTGCCGTTGCGAATGCTCGCCATCTCTGGCGCGTGCCTGCCGCGCTTCTTGCGTTCGGGCATGCGCGCGATGGCGTTGCCGATGCGCAGCTGCGTCGGTTCGAAGAGCAGCGCGCACACGATGGCGCTGTTGTCGCCCAGCGCGCCCGCGTGCACCAAGCCGCGCAGTTTGCCCCAGACGATCACATCACCCGCCGCGATGACCTCAGCGCCGGGGTTCACGTCGCCAATAATGATGACATGTCCTTCGTGCTGCACCGCCGCGCCGCCGCGCATTGTGCGCCGCACGACAATCGCGGGATAGGTGTCGCTCTCATCGCCATCGCTCGCAGCCGCTGCTGATGTGCTCGCGCGCGCGCTGCTGTTTTCGGGTGGCTCGCGGTGCGGCTGGCTGATGGCTGCGCGTGTCTCGGACGCGCTGCCAAGTGATTCAAATGGCGACGACAATTGCGGGTCAGCCGCGTTGACCTCACGCAGCACGATATCGTGCTGCACGAGCAGCGCACTGATTTCGTTCAAGGTTGCGCTGCTCACATCCGGGTTCTCGACGTTGAGCGTGACCTGCGCGCCGCGAAAGAACGCCGCCGTGCGCTGCAAGCGTTCATTCAATTCGATCAGCACGTTGTCAAGCGGGCCCGGTTGCAGCGTGATGGTCAGGCCGTGCTTGGTGCCTTTGATGGCGACAAAAGATGTGTCGGTCTTCATGCGGAATCAAATGCGTAAATCGCAAGGCGTGATGCGTAATGACGAATTACGCATCACGGGCTGAGGATTACGCATTACTCTTCGTAGAACAGCAGCGTGTACTTCGTCGCGGGCTGCGGACGAATGCTGATAATTTCCGAGTCCGTGCCCTCGACGCGCACGTGCCACTCTTTGCTCACGTCGAATGGAATCGTGTCGTAATGAAATGAGCCGTCCGCGCCCGTTAAGGAGCGCACGACGACCTCGCCGCCGCGATCAATTGTCACCGTCACGCCGGGCACCGGGCGCTGACTGCGGTCGCGCACGACGCCCGCCACACTCGCGTATGCGCCGCTGGTCGGCTCTTGCGCGAGCATCCGCGCCTTCAATTTTTTCGGGAGCGCTGCGGCGCGCTGCGGCACGGCGCCTGCCTGCGGCGATTCGGTTACGCGTGTCTGCGACGGTGGCACGCCCGCGTTCGGCAGCACCTGCGAATTCTGACCGAGATGGAAATATGCTTTCAGAATCTCTGACGCAATCGGCACCGCCGTCTCGGAGCCTTCGCCGCCGTTTTCGACGAACACGACCAGCACGATCTGCGGATTGTCGTACGGCGCGAAGGATGTGAACCATGCGTGCGTCGGCAGGCGGCCCTGTTTGTCACGCGGGCCCGGAAATTCCGCCGTGCCGGTCTTGCCTGCGACTTTGAGATTCGCAAAGTTGACCGCCTGCGCCGTGCCGCCGGTCACGGCTGCGCGCATGCCATTGCGCACGAGCGCCAAATTTTGTGGAGAGACCGGAACTTTGCGAACCACTTGCGGGTCGAACTGCTTCAGAATGTGTCCATCCAAATCAATGAGCGCGCGCGCAATGTGCGGCTTGTACAGCGTGCCGCCATTCACGACGGCACTCGTTGCATTCAGCAATTGCAGCGGGGTCGCCAATAAGAATCCTTGACCGATGCCCATGTTGTAGGTATCACCCGTCACCCATGGCTCTGCATACGTCAAGCGTTTCCAGCGATCGGTTGGCACTAGTCCGCTCGCCTCGCCGGTCAGATTGATGCCAGTCGGCACGCCGAAGCCAAATGATTGTGTGTACGATACGAGGCGCGCGAGACCCAGCCCTTTAAAATTTTCAAAGCCGCCTGCGACCTCATAGAAGTAGATGTCCGACGACCACGCCAGCGCACTCGTGATGTTCATCAAGCCAAGTCCCTGCCGCGCCCAGCCATAAAACGGCTGCGCGAGTCGTGACTCGTTCGGATAGAATTTGTTCGGCACCCAAATCACGCCGGCGTCGAGCACCGTCGTATTGACGTTAATGACACCTTCTTGCAGCGCCGCCGACGCGGGCACGACTTTGAACACCGAGCCAAGCGGATACTCGCCGCTCAATGCGCGATTGAATAGCGGCAGGTCTTTGTTATTGATGAGTGCGGCGTAATCATCGCCGCCGATGCCGCTGGCAAAAAGATTGTTGTCGTAACTAGGAAGCGACACCATCGCCAGCACTTGGCCCGTGTTCGGATCCATCGCGAGCACGACACCGGCCTTCGCGTTGGCTTTCTTCAAGCCGGCCTTCAGAGCTTCGGTCGCCGCATTCTGTAGGTCGGCGTCAATCGTGAGCACAAGATTTTTGCCCGGCGCGGCTGGCTGCGCCGCCAAGGTGCGAATCTCGCGTCCACTCGCATCCACTTCGACGAGCCGCTCGCCCTTACCGCCGCGCAGGTCGCTTTCGAACACACGCTCGACACCGGCAACGCCTACCTTGTCGTCAATGTCGTAGCCAAGCTCCTGATACTGATTGAGTTTTTCCTGTGAGATGCCGCCGGTGTAGCCGAGCAAATGCGCCGTGTTTTCCTTGAACACGTATTGCCGCGTCGGCTCGCGCAGGACATACACGCCCGGCAAATCTACGCGCATCTCTTCAACTGTCTCGGCAATCTTGGCTTCGACCTTGCTCTTGATCTTGACGTATGCGAACGGATTAAACTTGGCTGCGTCAATTAGCTCGATGATGCCTTTGTCGTCGGGTGTGCGCTCCGGCGATTTCAGTCCCGGTCCCAGCGTGTCGGAGGCTTTACCTTTGGTCGTGACGGGCACATGCAGAATTTGCGAGAGACGATTGTAGATGATCGCACGCTCGAACTTATCGTCGGGCAAGTCGGCCGGCAGAATCGCAATCACATACGTTGGCGTATTGCGAACGAGGATCGCGCCGTTGCGGTCGTAGATGACGCCGCGCGGCGCTTCTTCGGCGATCAGACGAAAGCGATTTTTCTCGGCGAGCCGACTATACAAATCGCCAGAGTTGATCTGAATATTGAACAGTTGCAGCGCGATCACGCCGAACGTGAGGACGATGATCACGCGGAAAATGACGAATTTCATCAGTAGCCAGTCGTCAGTTGTCAGTCGTCAGTCGTTAGAAGCATACATCTGAATGCTGACTACTATTTACTGACAACTCCTAGATCTATCCACTCACCGTCGCCATCCACTTGCAGCTGCAAGCGATAGTCGCCGTTGGGCAGGTTGGGGGGAATCCACAGCGCTCGATTGTCGCGCACCAATTCGCCCGCGCTCCATTGCGTCGTCGCATAGCGATCGTTGGATGGCGCGCCGTGCTGTGACGAAATTTCGTTTTGCTGCGCATCCAATAGTCGCATGCGCATCGCGAGTGCAGGCAGTATCTCTGCATCGGCACGCCAAAACAGCGCGACGCGCAAGAAGTCGTCGCTGGGCAAGCGCTCACGTTCGAGCGTGTAGCCAAGCATCGTCAAGCCACTCTGCCACTGTCGTGCAAGTGCGTGCTGAATGTGAAGCGCGCTGGTGGGTGCGGGTTGGGTGGGCTTGCGAACGTGTATCGGCCCGAGTATGAAGCGGTCGGCCGGCTCTGCCCCATTGGCATCATCGCGCAGCAAACGTGCACCGTGGTGAGGATCATACATGCCGATCTCAATCCAATAATCGCCCGGCGGCGTGCCCGCCGGAATGACGATTGTGTGACGATCTACGTCGTATTCCCGCGCACGCCAAGTTGTCGTCGGTGCGCCGCCCGGATGCAAATTGTCTTTTTGTGCATAAAGGTTCGCGTGCTCGTCAACGATGTGCGCGAATGACGAATAAACCGTGTTGAGTGTATGCTGCGCCGACCAATACAGCGTCAGCGCAAGCGTCTGCTCGGGCTGTGCGCTGTCATTTGGCAGATCGTAGCCGAGCCAGTCGAGCGTGCCACTGAGCGACTCGAAGCGCGCGTATTTTACTTGAGGAACACGCGCGCCGTCAAAGTTCTGGCGCAGCGGTGTGTCGAAGTTGTCGGCGATTGTCATCTTGAACGTTAGTAGAATAATGCCTAAAAGCAAATATGACAATGACGGACGAAAGTTGACGGCTACATCGGCTATATTGGGCTGAGTACGCTGTCGCAGTACGACATATAGTAGCACAACTACTATACACAATACAAGCGCCAAAATTGACATAATTTGTGCGAAGTCACGAATCGGAGTCGAGGTGAACGTGAGCGCGATGGTGTGCTCACCCATTGGAACAGCGAACGTGGCGAGTCCTTGTCCCACGTTCGGTTCGACGGCTACGGGTTGACCATCTACGAAGGCTTGCCAACCCGGAAAGTAGAATTGGCGAAACGTTGCGCGAAAGTCGCGCGGCGACTGCACGCGCAGCGTGAACGATAATGCGCTCGCCTGTTGCCATAACACATTTCCGCCGGAAGGCAGTGAGCGCGAATCGAAACGCTGCGGGTTCTCGCCGTTCACAATCGCATCTTCAAACGTCGAAGACTTTGGAATGAACTGCACCCACATCGGAAAATATTCGCCGCTCGCCGTCGTGCCGAGCGCGCCTGACTCGTGTTCGTGCGCGAGCACGTCGGCGAGAGTCGGATTCGGAGTGACGGGCGGCAGTGAGCGCGGATACAAAAACGGAATGGCGCCGACGATGAGCAGCGCGCACGCACTCATCGTCGCGGGCTGCTGCCAGCGTACAGGTATCGCGCTGATGCATGCCGCGCTCAACACGGCGGCGCACAGCGCGCTTATCGTGAGAAAGCGATGCGGGAATTGCAGCGACGGCAGAATCGAAATGTGCTCCCACAGCCACGCCGACTGTGGCAGCGTCATGTACAACGATGCGATCAGCACCACCCCAAAGAAAATTGTGATGCGCCGCTGTACTCCACGCAGGGCGGCGAGGCTGATGAGTCCGTCAAGCGCCAGCAAAACGTGAACAGGTCCGAGTGTGTTCACTAGGTCAGGATTGATGCGACCCACTTCGGCGGGCGCGGGCCAAGCGATCCAATCCAGCAGCGACAAGAAGTGCTCGCGGAAATCAAAATCCGGCGGAATGGTCAGCCGCCACGTCTGCACGAACTGTGTTTCAACCAGCGCGGGCAGCCAGAAGCATGCGGACAGCGCAATACCTAGTACGATAAATAGTGAGGAGTGAGCGGTGAATACAGATAACCGATGAGTAAGCCGTGTGCGGTGTCGTGCAGACGGTTCACTTTTCACGGCTGACCGTTCACTCAGTCCGAACACAAATGCCGCGCAAACAATCAGGGGCATCGCGAGCAGCGCGGTGACATTGTGCGCGAGCATCAGTGCGGCGATGCTCATCGCAAGGGCGATCAAGAAATGCCAGCGATGTGCTTGCTGCCAGCGCAGCATCGCCCAGAGCGCGATTGGCACGATGGCGTACGCGAGCACGGTACCCCACGCGCTGCGATAAAAGTTGTCGTAAATGTGTGTTGGCGCATAAGCGTAGGCGAGCGCCGCGACGAGCGCCGCGCTGTCGTGAGCAAATGCCGCGCGCATGAATGCGAACATGCCGACGCTTGCGGCGAGCGTGCACGCGACGAAAAAAATCGTCGCGCTGTCCACGAATGAGAAGCCGAGCCAGTGCAGCGGCGCGGTGAGGTAGTACGCGAGCGGTGCATAAAAATTGAAAATCGGATAACCAAAACCAAAAACGAAATCGGGCGCCCAGCGCGAAAACCAAATACCTTGCGTGATGAGGTGATCGAGCTCGACTAGACGATAGAGATGCAGCAAACCGTCGAACGATGTGGCGAGCGAGGTATACGCGAACGGGTGCAGACCAACTAGCAGCAATGACGAGAGGATGAGCAGCGTGCGCAACCAGGGCGACACCCGGTTATGAAGAACGTTCATGAGCGAACACGTTGCGTCACTTCCACTGCAATTTCTCTTGCCCGGTATGCTGACTAAGCCAGCGCAGCGGACGATAGACTAACGGGCTGGCCAGCAAGTTCAGCACGAGGGTCGGCGCGAGCAGCCGCACGATCAAATCAATCCATGGGATTGGATGCCCCAATGCTTGCAGCACGAGTGATTGGATCACGACGTAGCCAATCGTGATCGCGCTGATGATGAACACGGGCAGCGCGAGATTCGTTCGAAAGACTTTTGCCTCGCCCCAACCCGCGCCGTAGCCGGCCAGCGTCAACAGTGCCGCGTTTAAACCGAGGGGCACGCCGGACAGCAGATCAAGCGCAATACCGCCGACGAAGCCC
Source organism: Anaerolineae bacterium (assembly GCA_038198935.1). Taxonomy (GTDB): domain Bacteria; phylum Chloroflexota; class Anaerolineae; order JACRMK01; family JACRMK01; genus JBBPZQ01. Next base: position 9,126 of record JBBPZQ010000151.1, on the reverse strand, counting down.
CACAGCGCACCTTCGCGCGAGCCACGCAGCAAGCTCCACGAGATCACGACCAGCAGCATCAGCTGTGGATGCAAGCTGCTCGCATCCGCGCGCGTGAGCAGCGTAGATTGTACGACGGCGATCATGCCGAGCAGGGCGATGGTGGCGTACGGAGACATGTCAAGTGAAGGGTGAGGAGTGAAGAGTGACGAGTGCGAGGTTGCTTTTTCTTGTCACGGCGCAGTTCGCCGTCACTCGCCACTCGTCACTTTTCTTCCGGAGTGAAGTTTGTGATCACGAGCACCGTGTCGAGCGCGTTAAAATTGACTGATGGGCGAATTTCGGCTGTCTGATGCAACTCGACATCGCGCTGGCGTACGTCTTGCACTTGGCCAATCACCAGTGCCTTCGGGAATCGTCCGCCTAGTCCTGATGTCAGCACGACGTTACCCTTCTCGATCTTCTCGCCTTGCGCGATGAAGCGCATTACCAGCCCGCCGTTCACGTCGCCCTGTATAATGCCAGCCGAGCGCGTCTCTTGCGAGACCGCGTTCACTGAACTGGCCAGATCGGTGAGCAGCATGATCTTCGCGGAGTGCGGATACACCTCGATCACTTGACCGACCAAGCCGCGCGCAGTCACGACAGGCATGGCGCGCGCGAGTCCGTCGTTTGCGCCGCGATCAATCAAGATAAAGCGCAGCAACGGGTTCGGGTCGCGCCCGATCACCTCGGCGGCGAGGAACTGATAGGTTGGGTTCGCCTGCTTGAATGAGAGCAGCTGCCGCAGCGTCTCGTTCTCTTTTTCTTTTTCGCGCAGGCGAGTGTTCTCGACAAGCAATTGATCAATGAGCGCTTGCCGCTCTTCGTATTTCGCGCGCCAGTCCTGCGCGTCACGGAAACCCGCGAACTCATGATCAACGGCGCCGAAAACCGCCGTCAACACAGACTGCGCGGGTGACAACATCAACATGCCAAAATCTTCGACAGGCTTGAGCACGCTCAGTTGATGCAGCAGCAACAGCAGTGCCGCCGACAACGTGAGTATGAATACGAGGGGTTCAGAACGAAGACGGGTCATGGACAGAAGTCAGTCATCAGTCGTCAGTCGTCAGAATGGGTCAGTTTTGTATGACGTCTGACGACTGATGACTGGCGACTGGTTTAGCGCGAGCCGTTCATGCTGCGTCGGCCGGGCGTGGCGAGTACTTTGGAGTAGGTATCGAGGTCTTGCAGCACTGCGCCGCCGCCGCGCACCACGCAGGTCAGCGGGTCGTCGGCGACGAAGACGTGAATCTTGGTTTCTTCACTCAACCGCTCGGCAAGTCCGAGCAGCAGGGAGCCGCCACCCGCGAGCGCGATGCCAGATTCCATTAAATCCGAGACGAGTTCGGGTGGCGTATCGTCAATCGCGCTGCGCACGACCGAGACTATCGTCTGCACCGACGCGGCCAATGCCTCACGCACTTCGACGGACGAAATTTCAATGGACTCCGGCAGACCGGTAATGAGGTTGCGCCCGCGCAGCGTCATCGTTTTTTCTTCTTCGAGCGGATATGCGCTGCCAATCGCCATCTTGATGGACTCTGCCATACGCTCGCCGACGAGCAGATTGTATTTTTGGCGCGCATAGTTCACGATGTCTTCGTTCATCTCGTCCCCGGCAACGCGCAGCGAGCGTGAGACGACGATACCGCCGAGCGAGAGCACCGCAACTTCGGTCGTGCCTCCGCCGATGTCCACAATCATGCTGCCAATCGCATCAGTCACGGGCAGTCCTGCGCCAATTGCAGCCGCCATCGGCTCTTCGATCAGGAATGCTTCGCGCGCGCCGGCGTTCAACGCGGCATCCTGCACGGCGCGGCGCTCCACTTCCGTTACGCCGCTCGGAATGCCCACAACCACGCGCGGGCGCGGTAGATTGAAGAACGCATTGTCGTGAACTTTCTTGATGAAGTAATCGAGCATGCGCTCGGTGATTTCAAAATCGGAAATGACGCCGTCGCGCAGTGGGCGGATGGCGACGATATTGGCGGGCGTGCGCCCAACCATCTTCTTGGCTTCTGCGCCGACCTTCAATACCTTCTTGGTTTTCTTTTCGATGGCGACGACTGACGGCTCGTTGATAACGATGCCCTTGCCGCGCACGAGCACAAGCGTGTTCGCCGTGCCGAGATCAATGCTGATGTCGTTGGAGAACAGCCCGAGCAGCGAGTTCAGCGGGTTGAACACTTACCAATACCCTCCACTAACTGTGGCGATTATACCACTCGTTCCCATGACAACAAAAAGTGGGGAGTTATTGCTCCCCACTTTCAGTGAACCATAATTCATCAACCGTGAAGGAACATCGTTCACCGTTGACTGCTGGCTGTAATCTCCGTTACTTCTTCTCTTCGGCTTCCTCGCCTTCGGCAGCCGTGCGCTCCTTCTTGATGACCTCGACCTCGGCGGGCTGCTCTTCCGCCGTCGGCTCAACAATCTTCTCTTCCTTCGCAGCGACGATCAGCGCGATGGTTTCGGCTGGGTCGGTAACGACACGCACCTTCTCCGGCACCTTGAGGTCGCTGACGTGAATGGCTTGTCCAGTCTGCGTCAACACGCTGATGTCCACGCTGAGCGAGTCAATGATGTCGCCCGGCAGTGCCTCGATCTGCACCGACTCGCGCGAGCGGATCAACACACCCAGACTCGTGCGCACGGCGAGCGACTCGCCGATGAAGTGCAGCGGTACGTTGAGCAAGATCTTCTCGCTCATAACGACTTCTTGGAAGTCGGCATGCAAAATCGCGCGCGTGAGTGGATGCTGTTGCACGGCGCGCGCGAGGCTCATAAAGCGCTGCCCATCAATTTGCAGCGTGATGAGGCGGTGTCCGCCGGCCTGCTTCAGCGTCTTGCGCAAATCGCGCTCGGCGACTTGGAGCGAAAGCGGCTGGCGTGTGTGCCCATACAGCACGACAGGCACCTTGCCTGCACTTCGCAGCGTTTTCACCTGCTTGCCAATCATCTTGCGCGGCTCGGCCGCCAACACAATCTCTGCCATCGTTTCCCTCAACGTCTAAATAATCTATGCTTGCGAAAGAGGATTATAACAGCAAACGTGCTATCAGCAAAAACTGAGCGCATCCACGGCACAAATCGTCACTAACTACGTTTTCGTGTATCATTGCGCTGATGAATTGGCGCGAACAACTCTCCTTCACCGCAACCCTCTCCCACAAGGAGAGGGCGCATGGTTCCCCTCTCCGTGCGGGAGAGGGGTTACGGGTGTGGGACAGCTACTCAATAATCAACATTCTTCGCGTCCTCGGACTTCTGTTCATCATCATGTTCCTCCTCGCTTGCGAGTCGCGCGCGCTCGACAAGTTTGTGATCATTGACGTAGATGGTCGGGAAATCCAGCGTAACACACAGGTGGCAACCGTGTCGGACGCACTCGACGAGGCACACATCCAACTGGGTCCATTGGATCGCGTCACGCCTGATCTCAATCAACCCATCGAGCGCAGCAGCCGCATCACGGTGACGCGCGTGCGCGAGGAGTTCCCGCGCGAGGAGCGCACGCTGCCGTTCCCGCGCACACTGCTGCGTGACGAAGCATTGCCAGACGGCACGTCGCGCGTCGTACAGCTCGGCGTGAACGGACGTGAAGAGTTGACGTACAAGATTGTGCATGAGAACGATGTCGAAGTCTCGCGTGATCTGTTCAGCCAGCACACACTGGAGATTCCACGCGAGGAGATCGTCGTCGTCGGCGCAAAAGGTTTGCTCAAGAGTGTGCCCATCACGGGCGTGATATTTTATCTGAGTAACAACAACGCGTGGTTGATGCGCGACTCGTCTTCCGCCAAACGTCCGCTCACGTTCACGGGTGATCTCGACGGGCGCGCGTTTGCCGTGTCGCCTGATGGCAGTCGCGTGTTGTTTACGCGGCGCGCGTCGGTCGGCGGGGCGGTCGGCGCAGTGGGTCCGCTTAATTCACTGTGGCAAGTGGATTCGCGCATCGTCGGCGATTCGGCGACGGCTGTTGCGATTGAGAATGTGTTATATGCGGATTGGCTGAGCGCCACGCAAATCATTTTTTCGACGGGCGAGCGCACGGTTGGCGCACCGGGCTGGAAGGCGCACAACGACTTGTGGAGTTACGATTTCACGTCCAAACAAAAACAACAGCTGCTCGCGCCGCTGACGCACGTCGCCTATGCCTTCTGGGGTGTCTCGTTCGCGCTCGCGCCTGACCGCAAGCGCATCGTCTATGCGAGCGCGGACGAGTTGGGATTCGTTGATGTCTTGTCGGGCCAGCGAAATGCCCTGCAACAATTTCCCGTCTATCAAACGAATGCAGGTTGGGTGTGGACACCCGACGTGAACTGGTCGCCCGACATGCGCTTTGTTGCGGCGACATTGCACGCGCCACCGCGTGACACGCCGAAGCCAGAACTCGCGCTGCTATTCGACGTGTGGGCTATCAACACGAGCGGCACGTTCGCCGCGCCGCTCGCACCCGACAGCGGTATGTTTGCCAATCCACTTTGGTCCGGACATGGGCGCATCGCATACGCGCAGGCGCGCCATCCGCGCGAGAGCGCCGACGATCAATATGATCTGTTTGTGATGAACGTGGACGGTGGCGGTAAGCAGCGCGTCTTCCCGGCGCAAGGCGAGCATGGCATGAGCAACCCCCAGTTCGCGTGGTCACCCGACGGTACCTGGATGCTCGCGCTTTATGACGGCAATCTCTTCCGTGTGGACATTAACAATAACAGGTCGTCGCAGCTCACCGCCGATGGGGGGGGCACACAGTTGCGATGGCGGTGAAAGACGGACGACAGACGGCAGACGTTAGACGGCGCGCGATTGACCAACGACGCATACCAATCAACGTTCGCCGACTGTCGTTCATTATTGGTCTAACAATCGTAGGTGCGCTCCTCGGCTGGGGCGTTGGGCGGCTCGTCGAGCAACGCACACTGCCGCGCGGTGTCGTTTATGGTGTGCCGCCGCAAATTGATCTCGCAACTCACGACGTCGGCGCAACGGTGGACTTAACCGCACTCGATCAGACTGCGCGCGAGCGATTGACCGGCGGTGCGCCCTGTTTGCACATTCGTTGGCTGCGTCAGCCGATTCACTGGCGCGATATCGAGAAGTCGCCCGGACAATTTACTTGGCCCCAACTGAATCTGCCTCTCGTTGACGCGTTTGGTCGCCGCATCCACATCCTCGTCGTCTTGCAAGACTCACCCGATTGGGCGCGCGACACGAATCAGCCTGTGAGCGCGCCGCCGAAAGATGCGCGCCCCTTCGGCGCATTCGCGCGCGCGTTCACGGAACAATTCAAGGGGCAGATTGATGCGTATCAAATTTGGGACGAGCCGAACATCGCCGCAGGCTGGGGGGGCAAGTATGCGAACGCTAACGAGTACGCGACCCTCTTGCGCGAGGGCGCGATCAACATTCGCGCGGCGGACCCGAATGCGAAGATCATCAGTGCCGCGCTCGCGCCCAATACCGAATCGGGCCCACTCAATCTGAACGAGCCAGAATATCTGCGTGCGATGTATCGCGCCGGCGCAAAAGATTTTTTCGATGCCGTCGGCGCAGAGCCGTTCGGCTTTTGGACGGGACCCGACGATCGACGCGTGGACGTGAGCGTGCTCAACTTCTCGCGCGTCATCTTGCTGCGCGAGGTGATGGAAGCGAACGGCGACGCACACAAAGCGATCTGGGCAACCTCGTTCGGCTGGAGCATCGCGGGCTTGGGTGACCCCGCTTACGGCGGCGACGAGCAGAACACGCAACTGATGCGCACGGGCATTGCAATCCATCGCGCACAGGATGAATGGGCGTGGTTGGGCACACTGATGTTCGCACGCTGGCAACCGATTGGCGCGAACGATCCACGCGCTGGCTTCGCGTTGCAAGATGAAGAAGGGCGCGCGCGATTATTGCTCGGTGTTGGCATGGGTTGTGGTAACTTTCGCGTTGCTCCAATTGGACGTTATCCCGCCGACGATTGGAGTGCGGTCTATCCGCCAAATTGGCGCGTCGCGCCGGACGGCGCAGATATTCCGCAGAATGATTCAACGCCGCTCACTATTGGCTTTCGCGGCACGCGCTTCGATCTCAGGGTGCGGCGTGGCAACTACGAAGCGTTCTTGTTCGTCAAGGTTGATGGTCAGCCCGCGAACGCGCTGCCGCGCGACGAGCAAGCTCGCGCATACGTCGTGCTATTCGATCCGCTCGCGCAGACCGATGACGTGACGCTCGCGCGTGACCTGCCGAACAAAGAACACTTCGTCGAGATCGTGCCGCGAGGCGGCTGGGGACAATGGGCGATTACCGGCTGGACCGTCTCGAACGAGCGCGAGGAGGATGGGCGAGTGCGTTTGCTTGGCGCGCTGATCGGGGCAGCGGTTGGCGGAGTGTTCGCGTTGGTGCTGAGACGAACGACGGATGACGGACGAAGCACGAATGCCCTTTCGTCACTCGTCATTCGTCATTCGTCACTCGTCGCTCATCACTCGTCATTCATCACTCGCATCGCCTTCACGCTTACATTCGTCGCCGGCGTAGCGCTCTATCTCTCACCAAGCGTGACCCTCTCGTGGCCAATCATCGCATTGCTCGCAGTACTGGTCGTGTGGCGACTTGACGCGGGACTCGCGCTTGTCGCGCTTGCCAGCCCGTTCTACTTGCAACCGAAGTCACTCGGCATCGGCTCGTATTCGGTCGTCGAGATCGTGCTGTTGCTGTGCATGGTGAGTTTTGGAGTGAGGTGGATACTTTGTAAGCGTGAGCGACCCTCGCCCCCAACCCCTCTCCCTTTCAGGGAGAGGGGAGCTCAGTCCCCCTCTCCCTTTCAAGGAGAGGGCAGGCGTGCGGGTTGGTCTCACTTCTTCAAGCAACTCTCCGCACTCGATTATGTCGTCGCGCTCTGGCTCATGGCTGGCGCTCTTGGCGTGGTCGTCGCAGAGAACTTCGGCGTGGCGAACCGTGAGTTTCGTGTCGTCTTCGCTGAGCCTGCGCTGTACTATTTGTTGATTCGCACGACGCGCATGGATGCGCGCATACTCGTCAATGTGTTTCTGCTCGGCGCGACGATGGTTGCGGGCAAGGGGCTGTTCGATTGGGTGACGCATCGCGATTTGATCACTGCCGAAGGTGTGCTGCGCGTGCGCAGTGTCTATTTCTCGCCGAACAACCTCGCGCTGTTTCTGGATCGCGCCGCACCGCTCGCGCTGTGCCTCGCGCTATTCGGTACGCGCTGGCGTATGCTATACTTCGTGGCGTTTGCGCTGATGCTCGGCGCGCTGTATTTAACATTCGCAAAAGGCGCGTGGCTGCTCGCACTGCCCGCCGCGTTTATCCTGATTGGTGTGCTGCGCGGGCGCAGGCTGTTCGTCGCATCGCTCGCCGTGCTGGCCGTGCTCGGCGCGAGTCTGCTGCCAGTACTCGGCACGGAGCGTGTGCGCTCGCTGTTCGATCTCACGTCAGGCACGAGTTTCATTCGCGTGCAATTGTGGCAGTCCACGCTGGCGATGATCCGCGATCATCCAATCTTCGGCGTGGGGCTCGACAATTTTTTATATCAATATCGCACGCGCTACGTATTGCCGACGGCATTCGCCGAAGCAAACTTGAGCCATCCGCACGACATCTTGCTCGACTTCTGGACACGTTTAGGTTTACTCGGCGTGCTGCTACTCGTCGCGCTGCTGGTCGTGTTCTGGCGCGAGTCGCTGCGGCGCTATCGCGCACTGCCCGACGGCGATGCGCGCGCGCTCACGCTTGGCTTGATGGCTTCGATGGCTGCCGCGCTTGCACATGGACTGATTGACAACTCGTTCTTTCTGGTGGACTTGGCATTTGTGCTGATGCTGACATTGGCAATCCTGAGAGCCGAGTCCTGAGTGTCGAGTAATGCATCTCAGCACTCAGGACTCAGCACTCATCACTTTGTTCGAGGAGACATTTTCATGCGTATTGTGATCACCGGAGGCGCGGGTTTTATCGGCTCGCACTTATGCGACCGTTTTCTATCGGAAGGACATGAGGTCATCGCGCTCGACAACTTAATTACCGGCAGCGCGGACAACATCGCGCATCTGCGCGATCACGAGCGTTTTCAATTCGCGCAGCAGGACGTGACGGAATACATTTCGATTGACGGACCTGTGGACGTGGTGATGCACTTCGCGTCGCCCGCCAGCCCGAAGTCGTACATGGAGTTCCCGATTCAGACGATGAAGGTTGGCTCGCTCGGCACGCACAACACACTCGGCCTCGCGCGCGCGAAGGGCGCGAAATATTTTCTCGCGTCCACGTCCGAAGTCTATGGCGATCCCGAAGTGCATCCACAGCCTGAGTCGTATTGGGGCCACGTCAATCCCATTGGACCCCGCGCGTGCTACGACGAAGCGAAGCGCTTCGCCGAAGCCATGACGATGGCGTATCATCGCTTTCACAACGTGGACACGCGCATCGTTCGCATCTTCAATTCCTTTGGAGCGAGAATGGCGCTCGACGACGGGCGCGTCGTGCCGAACTTCGTCGGGCAAGCCATCCGTCACGAGCCGCTCACAGTCTATGGCGATGGCCAGCAGACGCGCTCGTTCACGTACGTGGATGATTTAGTGGAAGGCATTCATCGCTTGCTGATGAGTGACGAGCATGAGCCGACGAACATCGGCAACCCGGTCGAGATGACGATCTTGCAGTTCGCGCATCTCGTCAATGCGCTAACCGACAATCCAGCCGGCATCGTGTTCAAAGATGCGCGCAGCGAAGATGATCCGCAAGTGCGCCGCCCCGACATCAGCAAGGCGCAGCGATTACTCGGCTGGGCGCCGCAGGTGCCGGTCGAAGAAGGCTTGCAGCGCACGATTGCGTGGTTTCAGCAGAAGATGAATTTGGCGTAGGGTTGATATAAGAGGTTGGGGCGGCAGCTGAACTGCCGCGCAAACGAGGTTAGCGTGTGATCATGGGGAAGAGGATTCTATTTGTGTAACGTCAGTTCGGTTTAAGCCGGCAGCACGGGTCGAGCAGCCAAGTGCAAGGACGGCTTCTTGGGCTGATGACAGTAGGCAATCAGCCCACAGAGCACATTGACCAGGAAGTTGAATGGGCTGCGATGGCGCGTGTGCT
>JBBPZQ010000150.1:0-5414 GCA_038198935.1 Anaerolineae bacterium | reverse complement strand
GTTTCGCCCAACAGATCTTCAGGCTTCTGATACTCTTTCAGTAGTTCGTCTAACAGTTCCGGTCGGATGGTCATCGCTATTCTCCTTCTTTCGGATTATCTGAGTGATGACCATTTACACAAAATCTATGATACCCTCGAACAAAAGGATGTAGCCCATCCGGGCGACTATCTTTTCATCCCCGCCAATGTTCCCCACGTGGCGGTGAATCGCAGCAAGACAATACCAGCGGTCTTTGTCGGCGTGCGCAATGAGCCTACCGCTCAAGAGAGCGTGGTCATGTTGCCAGAGCTCGACGCCAAGGTTCCGTAACGTGGCATTCGCGCCTGCATGGAACATCGAGTTACTGAGTATTGAATCGTTAACTTGACATCAAAGGCTCTAGAAATGGCTGACAATAGAGCGTTTCCATGCACCGGTGTCAAGTTTGTCACTCAAAACTCAGTAACCGCCTAACTTTTTGCAAGCCCGGACGAAAATCCAGGAGGTAGAAAATGGACTTTGAGGTGATCTCTGCTCCAAACGCTTCCCTATCGGTCGGACCTTATTCGCATGCCGCGCGCGCCGGTGACTTTATCTTTGTTTCGGGGCAGGCGGCTCTCGACCCTAAAACCGGGCGCCTGGTTGAAGGCGGCATTCGCGAGCAAACAGCCCAAGTTCTTCGAAACATCAGTGCGATCTTAGAGACGGCAGGAAGTGACCTCAGCCGTGTGGTGAAAGTCACGGTGTTCCTCCACGATTGGAAGTATTTCAAAGAGATGAATGAATCCTACGCGCAATTCTTTCCGGGGAAGGCACCCGCACGATCAACTGTACAGGGTGAGTGGTGGCCGGAAGGGTCTTTGGTTGCCATCGAGGCCATCGCGCTAGCCAAATCCGATCAGTCATCCTGAACGAGGATGCGAGTCATGGTGCGAGCGGTCATGCCGAAGCGGTTGAGGACATCGTAAGAACCCAGGCCGAAGACATCGGTTACAGTCCTTGTTGCGCCGCCCAACACGGGCATGCAGGTGACGGGGCTTCCGCCCTCCGCTCCGCTTCGGGCTACAGCCCCGCGCCTGATGCCTGCCGTTAGCCATTTACTCGTCACCAAGCCCTTCACCCCGAGGGGCTTTTGTCTTTTTGTGTGACGCCAACGTGTTCGCGCGCCCACGCATTCGCCACACAGCGGATCACGTTGTAGTCAATCGCGTCGGGCAGGCGCGACTTGATCGGCGAGAGATATTGCACCGAGCCAACCGCTTCGATGGCGGCGCGAATTTGCTGCTGCACTTCGCGCGCGATCACGTCGTCCACATCCACACGACCGTCCGCGATCAACTGCGCGAGATGCGAGTAGATCGTGCCGAGGGCGAGCGCGCGCTCGGCGGCGATTTGTTCGGGCGTTCGTCCCTGCTTGAGCAATTGCTCCGTCAGCGCGACCGTGCCGCCTGCGTCGCGTTGCGCCAAAGTGCGCTGAATGGTGTCCCGCTGCACCGAACGCAACTGCACATTGATCGCGGTGCGCGAGGCAAGGGCCGTGTCGCCGCGCGGCGAGAGTTTGAGCGTGGGACGATTGCCGCCGACTTGCCGCAGGTAGCCCGCACTTAACAGTTGATCAATCAGCGACTCGATCTCACTCACGCGCAGCGACGCGAACTTGGCGTAGTTGCGCACGCGCGCGTAGCGCTGCATGTCCTGCGACGACGAGCCTTTCAAAACTTGAGTCAGTTTGCCTTTGCCGATCTCCCAATCCAAATGCGCGATGGTGTCGAGCACGATAAGCGCGGCGCGTTCGGCTTGCGTCTGCGCGGGCCGCGCGACGGTTTCCGTTTCGTTGATGCGCGCCAGACAATTGTCGCAGCACAGCGGCGCGTCCGCGTCGCCGCGGTCGCCAAAATAATTCAAGATGGTGCGGCGGCGGCAGGCGTCCGTCTCGGCATAGACGGTCATCATGTCGAGCAGCGCGCGCTTGTGCTCGCGCCGCTGTGCGATCTGCCGCGCAAGGTCTTGCAGCGCGCGCGCGTTCAACGCGCCGACTTTGAATTGGTCCGTGCCGCGCTGCAATGCATTGATCGTCTCCAGTTGTTCGAGCGCGACGCGCGCTTTAAGCTGCGGCAGACCCGTCGCGCGCTCAATCGCATCGAGTGCGAGCGCGTTCGGATTGCGCCGCGCGAATGCGTGAACGGCTTGCAGTTCGTCTGCGCTCGGCGCATCGTTCTCGATGAAAAACTCGTGCAGCGCGTAGTCCTGCGGCGAGTAGAGCAGCGTCGCGCGCGCGGGCAAGCCATCGCGTCCTGCGCGGCCCGCTTCTTGGTAATAAGCCTCGACCGTGCCCGGCATCGCGTAGTGCAGCACGAAGCGCACGTCGGGCCGATCAATACCCATGCCGAACGCATTCGTCGCCACGACAATCGGCAAGTCGCCAGCCATGAATGCATCCTGCACTTGCGCTCGTGTGCTCGCGTCGAGTGTGCCGTGATAATGCCGCGCTTGGACGCCGACGACCTCGCGCACGAACGCGGCGACCTCTTCTGCGTCGCGCCGCGTGCCCGTGTAAATAATGCCCGCACCGTCGGCTGCGTTCACGTACTCGCGCACGAGATTGAGTTTCGCTTTCGCGTCGGACGCGGCGACCACTTCAAAGATGAGGTTGGGCCGATTGAAACCGGTGATTAGCCGCGCGGCGTTCGGGATGTCGAGCAGGCGCACGATGTCGTCCTGCACGCGCGGCGTCGCCGTCGCCGTCAGCGCGAGCGTGAGCGGCGCGCGAAACGTCGTGCGCGCTTCGGCGATGTGCAGATAGTCGGGGCGGAAGTCGTGACCCCACTGCGACATGCAGTGCGCTTCGTCCACGACCAACATGCTCAACGACACGCGCGCCATCGCATCGCGGAATGCACGGTTGCGCAAGCGTTCGGGCGCGACAAGCACGATCTTGTATTCGCCCGCGCTCAGCGCGTGCAGCCGCCGCATCTGCTCGGCACCGTCGAGTGTCGAGTTGATGAACGTCGCGGCGATGTTTCTTTTGATGAGCGAATCAATCTGGTCTTTCATCAGCGCGATCAGCGGCGAGATGACGAGCGACGTGCCCGGCCGCATCAGCGCGGCGAGTTGATAGATCAGCGACTTGCCCGAACCCGTCGGCATCACCACGAGCGTATCGCGGCCCGCCAGCACATGCTCCAATGCCTCAGCCTGGCCGGGTCGGAACGCGGGAAAACCAAATGATTCGCGCAGCATGTCATGTGCGTTCATGAGAATCACACTTTAACAACTGGCACGACGCGCGTCAAATGCGAGACTCGCGCAATGCTGCGAAGATCACACATGTTTTTGCGCTCTTGGCGCGAGCCCTTTGATTGACGCACCTGATATCGCGTGCTACACTGGCGCGTAGCAAATCCGGAATGGGAGCAAAATATGCCAACACGCATGCCGCGCTACGATGTGCGCAATGATGGCGTGGGACCGTATGCTATCTTCTATTGTGACAAGTGCAGCCGCGAGTATCGCAGCACGCCCGACGTGGGCGGCCAGATCGCGCAGAACATCGGCAAGCAGGCGATGGGTGGATTCTTGCGCAACATCCCACTCGTCGGCAACGCCGTCGCCGACAACGTGACGGGCCAAGACCCGCGCTACATCTACAGCCTCACGCCGCAGCAACTCGAAGCGCATTGGCAGCAAGTCAAAGAGAATTTCCACGTGTGCCCGACCTGCAATCTGTTCGTATGCGGCGCGGATTGGGATCCGCAGAGCGGCACCTGCAATGAGGACAGCCCGCGCCGCAATGAGATCGCGCAGGCGCAGGCAGAGCAGGCGGGGAGCATGGTCAAAGGCTTCGCCGCCGCGTTCGGGCTTGATAAGGCGGTGGACAAAGTGGCCGACGCGACGAGAAAGATGCAGGCGAGCATGGCACGCTGTCCAAAGGACGGCACGCTGGCCAAGCCGGGCACAAAGTTCTGCCCCGAATGTGGCACGGCGATGATCCAGCCGACTGTTGCGAGTGTGAAATGTTCCAACTGCGGCGCCGATACGAAGGGCGCGAAGTTCTGTCCCGAATGCGGCACGAAGGTCGAGCAGCCAGTTGTGGCGGTTGCGCCGACCAACTGCCGCAACTGCGGCGCGGAGTTGAAGGGTGCGAAGTTCTGTCCGGAGTGCGGCACGAAAGCAGTGTGAATTTCGCGATTGGCGCACCATCAAGTAAGGGCGAGTCTGGCGACTCGCCCTTACGCTTTTTTGTTCAATGCTGCGCGCGTGATCCGCGGATGGTTGGTGAGCAGCACCGTCACGCCGAGCCGACGATAGTAATTGATGCGGCGCTCCGGCGACGGGTCGAGCGGGCAAACGATTTTGTTCAGTCGCCGCGCCATCCATGCATACAGGGGATTCACATACACAAGTGGAAACAGCGGGCCCACAAACTCCGTCGGATAGAACGGGAACGGATTGCGCAGCGTGATGATGCCGATGGGCAGTTGCGGCGCGAGCGACTTCAGGCATTGCAGTCGCGGCAAGTTGAACGATAGCGCCACGCAGCGTTCAATCGCATTGTGCTGTGTCAGCATGTCTATCAATTTTTGCGCGTCGCGCGGATTCGAGAAGCGCGCGTCTTTCAACTCAAGCGCAATGGGTACATCGGTGAGCGCCAACAACTCGGCGAGTGTGGCAACCCCAAGCCCTAGCCCCACCCCCGTTGCAAAAGCAGCAACAGGGGAAGGGAACGACTCCCTCCCCTGCGGCGTGCTTTTCGTCGCGTGGGAGAGCCGGGGTGGTGGTTGCTTCGCTCGCAGCCGCTTGATCTCGTTCAATGACAGCTCGCTCACGCAGCCCGCGCCGTCCATCGTGCGCTCGACCGTCGCATCGTGCATCAGCACGATCTCGTCGTCGCGCGTGAAGCGCAAATCAGTTTCGAGAATATCTGCCCCTTGCTCCAGCACGAGCCCGAACGAGGCGAGCGTGTTCTCCGGCGCATCGTCCGACGCGCCGCGATGCGCCATCACCAGCGGACGCGCGTTCGCGGGGCGACAGCGAAACGATTGCCAAGTGAGGGTAGTCATCGCAGCACGGTCGTGCCGAGCAGCAATAGTGCCGCCGAAAGGATCAATGCAAAGAAACCATACGGCAAGCCAACCACGCCGTAGATGAACAGCACGAGTGCGACGATCCACAACGTCGTGTTCGGTTTATGCGTACTGAGCCTGATTGGCTCATCCCTAAACTAGTTGCAACGAACGAGGGCAGCGATGAAGCGAGGTGTGATACGTTTCAAATTGATGCTGTGTTCGCATAAGACGGTGTCAAGTAATTTGTGTAAATGGTCTTGAGTCAGTGCGTGCTGGTTAGGGTAACGAGACTCTGCCTTCGAACACAATGGCGAATTGCTGCAAGGCGCGGTGCCAGTCACGAATGGGCATCGTCCACTTCTGGCT
>JBBPZQ010000149.1:0-37631 GCA_038198935.1 Anaerolineae bacterium | reverse complement strand
GCTTAAGCAAGGATTATGAAAGCTTGCCGGAGACGAGTGAATCGTTCATTTATGCAGCGATGGTTCGTCTCATGCTCAGGCGCGTGACTCATCAACCTGCGATGTAGTGCTTATGTTCGACTTTCCAAACAGGCTCTTAGATCTATTTCCACAAGCGGGGGAACATCATAGTTCCACCCGCTTGATTATTTTTTTCTGCATTGTCTCGTCGGCATTCTGAGCGTAGCCGCATGCTTGAAGCGATACTGGAAGTTTCAAAATGCTGACATGACTTGGGCCGACCTAAGAGTGCCTGCAAACCGCTTGCCGTTCGGCTATTGAATCGCAGTCGCTCTCAAACATTGTAACCCCGTGCAGCATCACCGGAAAACTCACACACAGGGATAGGGTCATCATGCCACAGGTTATCATTATCGGCGGCGGCGCAATCGGCGCGAGCATCGCGTATCATCTAGCGGACAAGGCTGTGCGCGATGTCGTGCTTCTCGAAAAAGAGAACACGCTGGCGATGGGCTCGACGGGCCGCTCGGTCGGCGGCATCCGCCATCAGTTCTCAAGCGCCGTCAACATCAAGTTGTCACTGGGAAGCATCGCCAAGTTCATGCTGTTCAACGAGCAGGTTGGACCCGCCGACTTTCACTGGGTCGGCTACCTGTTCCTGCTCGACAACGAGAACGACCTTGATGACTTTCGACGCAACGTCGCGTTGCAGCAATCGTATGGTGTGCCAGTCTCGCTGCTCTCGGCGCGCCAGGCAAAGGAGCACGTGCCGCAGATAAATGTGGATGACGTCCTCGCGGCGACGTTTTGTTCAGCCGATGGCTTCGGCGACCCCTCGGCCGTCGCGCTCGGCTATGCGAGTGCGGCGCGCAAGCGAGGCGTGAAGATTCGGACGAGTGTTCAAGTTACTGGCATTGACGTGCAGGCTGGCCGCGTGCGCGGAGTGTTCACTGCGGACGAGCACATCGAGTGTGAGTGGCTGATTGATGCAGCGGGTCCCTATGCGGCGGAAGTCGCGCGCATGGCAGGCGTCGAGTTGCCGATTGTGCCGCTGCGCCGACAGGTGTTCATCACCGAGCCGTTCGGCAAACTCCCAAATACAATTCCGATGGTGATTGATTTCGGCACATCGTTCTACTTTCGGCGAGAGGGACCGGCCATGCTGATTGGCATGACCGACAAACACGAGCCGCCGAGTTTCAAAACGCACTGGGATGCAGACTGGCGCGACCAAGTCATCACGCAGGCGATTCATCGCGTGCCCGTGCTGGAGCAGGCACGCATCGCGCGCGGCTGGGGCGGGCTATACGACACCACACCAGATGCGAATCCGATTATCGGAACCGTGCCTGAGGTGCAAAACTTTCTGGTAGCGGCCGGCTTCAGCGGGCACGGTTTCATGCACTCGCCGATGACGGGCCAACTCATCGCCGAGATGGTCTGCGGCGAGCAGACGAGTATTGACGTGCAGGAGTTGAGCGTGATGCGGTTTCGTTCAGGGGAGATGCAGGCGGAGAAGAATGTGATCTGAGGCAAACCACGAAGACACGAAGCGCACAAAGATTTTCTTTGTGTTCTTTGTGTCTTTGTGGTGTGCTGTTCAGCCGATGTGACGACGCAGCAAGTCAAGTGCCCGATTCGCAATCCACGTGCGCGATTGTTCTGTCACGCCGCCATACGGAAACTTTTCAGGCTCGACCGCTTTGGGACCCGCGAGCGCGATCCAGCACTCGCCTGTGCGCGCGCCGTACAGATGCTCGTCCGTGCCGAGTGTGCCCATTACCGACAGCGCCCACGTCGCGCCCGATGTGCGCAGTGCCCACTCCGCCGCGCGCATCGCTGCTTCGGCGCTGGCCAAGTCGTTCCCGTTCACATCGAACATGCGCAGCGCGAGCGCGTCACGCATGACGACCCATGTGCCGCGTACCACGTCAATGCCATGCGGCGCAGCCGTCAAGCGCTGCGTGACCATGCCGCCGGTATTCGTCTCGATGATGGCAACGCTCGCATTGTTCTCCTTCAACTTGCGCGTGGCAACCGATTCCAGCGTTTCTTTGTCCACACCGAATATCCAATCGCCAAGTCGTTCGCGCACGCGCGAGTCCATCGCCGCGATCAGCGCGTCCGCTTCGGCTTCCGAATCGGCTTTCGCGGCGATGCGCACATCCACCTGCCCCGTGTGCGCCATCGTGCCGACCGTCGGGTTGCGCTCCGTCATTAAGTCTGCGATGCGCTCGCCCAAGATGCTTTCGCCCATGCCCGCCGTGCGCAAGATGCGGCTCTTGATCACGCCGCGCAAGCCGAACTGCTCGCGCAAATATGGCATCACGACCGTATCCATCAAGTGCATCATCTCGCGCGGCACGCCGGGAATCGAAATCATAGCATGGTTGTTTTTCTCGACGATAAAGCCGGGCGCGGTGCCGACAGGATTGGGAATCGGCGTGCAGCCGTTCGGAAGCATCGCCTGCACACGATTACTCGGCGACATCTTGCGTCCCCAGCGTGTGAACATCGTCTCGATCTGTTGGAGCATCTCGTCATTCAGCAGCAAGTCACAGCCCGTCGCACGCGCCACTGCTTCGCGCGTCACGTCGTCCACCGTCGGTCCCAAGCCGCCCGTCGTGATCACGATTTCCGAGCGTTCGTGCGCCTCGCGCAAGATTTGCGCCGCACGCTCGACGTTGTCGCCGACCGTCGTGCGATAATAAACGCTCACGCCGACGCTCGCCAGCAACTGCGAGATGTGCGCCGCGTTCGTGTCCACGATTTGTCCGAGCAACAACTCTGTGCCGATGCTGACGACTTCGCCTTGCATGATTCCTCCAGTGAGCAGTGAACCGTGAACGGTGAACGCTGAACGCTGAACAGTCAAAACCGTTGACCGTTGACTAATCACCGTTCACTCTCTGGCTGAGATTATAATTTTCATACGAGACATACGCAAGCGCGTTGTCGTCCAGCGATGGCTTGTGCTAGAATGGGCGCAGCGAGGGAATGAAAAATGCTCACGCAGGCTGTTCGATCCAACATCACCATTCCACGCGACGAACTCGTCGCGTTCTGTCAGCGCCATCATATCCGCCAGCTCTCATTGTTCGGCTCGGTCTTGCGAAATGATTTCCACACTGACAGTGATATAGATATGTTGGTCGAATTCGAGCAGGGTCAGCGCGTCGGTCTGATTCGGTTGTCGGGCATTGAGTTGGAATTATCGCAATTGCTTGGGCGCAAAGTTGACCTACGCACACCCGCCGATCTGAGTCGCTATTTTCGCCAAACGGTGCTGAGTACGGCGCAGGTTGTCTATGCTCAACCCGCATGATCGCATTCGTTTGCAACACATGCTGGACGCCGCGCGCGAAGCATTGTCGTTCGCGCATGGGCGTACGCGGGACGACCTCGATCGCAACCGAATGTTGACGCTCGCGGTGATAAAGGACATCGAGATCATTGGCGAAGCCGCAGCTCAGGTCTCCGAGATAACTCGCGAGTCGAGCCGTGCAATTCCCTTCTCCAGTATCGTCGCGATGCGCAATCGTTTGATTCACGCGTACTTTGATATTGACATTGATCGCGTGTGGGACACGCTCACTGACGACCTTCCAACCCTGATTGACGCGCTGCAAGTAATTCTGAATGAAGACACTCCCGCCTGAGACAGGAAACAAGACGATGCCCCTCGACCCCCTTACCGCAGCGGCTGCCACTTGGTTTTGGGCCAATTACGGCAAAGACATCACGGACAGAGCCAAAGGCGAAGTCAAAGAGCGCTGGAAACAATTCCAGTGGAACAGCGCCGCTCAGGCGTATCGCAACAAAGTCTCCGAACTGTACGGTACGATTCGCATTCTCGGCAAGCCTGAGCCGGTCGCGCTCGAAGGCATCTTCACCGACGTATTCATCCTCGACAAGCCGACCGCTTTCCGCCGCTACGACATCACGCAACTGCGCGCCGACCCTGAGCAACTCGGGCATAGTGTCAGGCGCATCGGCGGCTTGGAGTTGGTGAAGCACGCCGATAGTCGGCGCTTATTCATTCTTGGCAAACCTGGCGCGGGCAAGACCACCTTCCTCAAATATGTCGCGCTGCAAGCGGTGCAGGACAAACTGGACATGGTGCCGATTTTTGTTTCGCTCAAAGAGTGGGCGGACTCTGGACTGGCGCTGATGCCGTTTCTCGTCAGTCAGTTTAAAATCTGCAACTTCCCCGACGCGCAGGCGTTCATCGAGCAGTTGCTGCGCGCGGGCAACGCCATCGTGCTATTCGACGGCTTGGACGAGGTGAGTGCGGGCGAGGGGCAGCGCGACCAGTTGACGGCGGCGCTGCGCGATTTCAGCAAGCAGTATGACCGCTGCCAATGCCTGATGACCTGCCGCATCGCCGCCACCGATTATACCTTCGAGCGGTTCACTTACGTCGAACTCGCCGATTTCAACGACGAGCAAATCACGACGTTCGTCACGAAGTGGTTTCAGGATAGCGAGGTTAAGCGTGAGATGTTCCTACGCGACTTCGCCAAGCCTGAGCAGCGCGGCTTGCGCGAACTGGCGAGCAGCCCGCTGCTGCTCTCGCTACTGTGCCTGTCGTTCGATGCGACGCTGACCTTCCCGCAGCGGCGCGTGGAGATTTACGAGGAGGCGCTGGAGGCGCTGCTAAAAAAGTGGGATGCGTCGCGCGGCATCCGACGCGACGAAGCGTATCGTGAATTGTCGCTGAGGCGCAAGCGCCAGCTGTTTGCGCGCATCGCCTACGAGACGTTCGCGCAGGGTCACTACTTCGTGCGGCAGGACGAACTCGCCAAACTAATTAGCGATTACATGCGCAAACTGCCCAGCGCGAAAGCCGACGACGAGGTGGACGGCGAAGCGGTGTTGAAAGCCATCGAAGCGCAGCACGGCATTCTGGTCGAGCGCGCGCGCAGAATATACTCTTTCGCACACTTAACGTTTCAAGAATATTTCACTGCCAAAGATATTGTAGATAATACGCATAGCGAAAAAGTATCTTATCTCCTTACACCAGAACATATACTCGACAGTCACTGGCGCGAAATCGTCCTACTGACCGCAAGTCTGCTCCACACTGCCGACCCATTTTTTTCTGTTTTCAAGACCGCAGAAAACAGTATCATTGTGATTGAGCCAAAACTGAAACAATTACTGCAATGGGCCAGGAGCAAAGCCGACTCGGTTAATGCTGTTTCCAGACCTGCCCTAGTCAGAGCATTGTATCTTGGTCTGGGCAGTAGCACTGGCCGGATGCTCACTCATGACCTTGCTCTCACGCTCGCGCGCAATCAAGGTAACGGAGTCCTCAGCCTCACCCGCGACCTACTTGAGAAACACGACCTCTGCATCGAGTTTTTTCAGGGCCGTGCTGTTGCCTTCGACCACACTCGTAATCCATTTCTGATTCAAGCAAGCGACTTCGCTACTGACCTCATTCTTGATTTCGGTCTCATAAACATCTACTTGTCAGCACTTGCATTGGGCCGTAGAGGAGAGGACTTTGAGGAGTTGAAAAACATACGCTCTCAGTTTCCACGCTATTATTCGCAAATCATATCCATGAGCCGAAGCATGGACTCAAGCAATCTGTCACAAGTATTGACCAAGTTGTTCGTACCGTACATAAGTGATGGCCCAAGTGAATGGTCGCTCTTTGCAACAAATTTGGGTACTGTAATGCAGAATTATCGTAACATTTCACTCGATTGGAATCTGACAGAAACACAGCGTGAGTGTCTATCCCGTTACGTCGCCGCGAACGAGTTGCTGGTCGAGTGCTTGCGACTGGCGGTGGTGACGGACAAGCAGGCGATTGAGGATAGTTTGTTGTTGCCGCCGGGGTGACCTACCCTCACCCCCAGCCCCTCTCCCTAACAGCGGAGAGGGGAGTGAATCGGAGAAGGAGCGCGTACTCCCTCTCCCTTTCGGGGAGAGGGTTGGGGTGAGGGGCGGTTTCGTGAGGACGCTCACACAAATTCACATGACCAACGAATCCAGACACCGTCACATCCCACAAATTCTCGCCCGCGCACGCGAACTGCGCCAGCCGCAAACGCCCGCCGAGCGCAAACTCTGGTCGCGCCTGCGCAATCAACAAATCGGCGGTTTCAAGTTTCGCCGTCAGCACCCGATTGACCGCTTCATCGTGGATTTCTACTGTGCGGCATCGCACTTGCTGATCGAAATTGACGGCGACTCACATGCCGAGCAAGTCGAGTATGACGCCGCGCGCACGGAGCGGTTGAATGAACAAGGGTATCGCGTGATTCGGTTTACGAATCGCGAGGTCGAGCAGCAACTGAATGCAGTTCTGGAATCCATTTTGCGAGAATGTTTGAAGTCGCAGAAGCCACCCTCACCCTAACCCTCTCCCTGCGAGGGAGAGGGGACATGCGCACTCCCTCTCCCTTTCGTAGAGAGGGTATGCCTGTGCCGCGCGCGACTGAGCGCCGACAGCGCGATGCGCTGTGGCACAGGGTGCGCGTAAGGGGCGCTCACATCCTACAAGGAGCATCCTATGCCACGCATTTCATCCAAAGGCACATGCGAATTTTGCAAGGGCGTCTTCGGCAAACGCGCGATGGCGACGCATCTCGCGAAGTGTGCAGCGCGGCAAGCCGCCGACGAACTGGCCATCGGCAAACGACGCGCAAAGCCGACGCGCACCTTTCGGCTGCTGGTCGAGGGTCGCTATGCAAAAGAATATTGGCTGCACGTCGCCGCGCGCGCCGACGCGACGCTGGTTGACCTCGATCAATTCCTGCGCGCCATCTGGCTGGAGTGCTGCGGGCACATGAGCCGCTTCTCCATCGTGGGCCAAGATTACGGACGGCCACCCATTCACGATTGGGATATCAACGAAGCCAGCATGAACCGCAAGCTAGGCGAGGTGCTTGCGCCGCAGACGACCTTCACGCACGAGTATGATTATGGCAGCACGACCGAACTCACGTTGAAGGTGATTGCAGAACAGGAAGGCGTGTGCAGTCTTCCGGTGCAATTGCTCGCGCGTAACGAGCCACCGCTGATTCCATGTTTTAAGTGCGGCAAGCCAGCCGCACAACTGTGCATGGAATGTTATGATGAAACGGGTGTGCTCTGCGCTGAACACGCGAGTGAACATGGGCACGACGAGGAAATGTATCTGCCCGTCGTCAACTCGCCGCGCGTCGGGACGTGCGGCTATACGGGCCCCACTCAGGCGAATGCTTAATGCCAGTGATGACTTACCTCGAAGCCATCAGCGCGGCGATGCGCGAGGAGATGCGGCGCGACGTGCGCGTGTTCATCATGGGTGAGGACGTAGCCGAGTACGGCGGCGCGTTCAAAGTGACGAAGGGGTTTCTCGACGAGTTTGGGCCCGAGCGCGTCATCAATATGCCCATCGCCGAGTCGGGCATGGTCGGCGCGGCGGTCGGCGCGGCGGCGATGGGTCAGCGCCCGATTGTCGAGATGCAGTTTATGGATTTCGTCGCGTGCGGCTTCGACCAGATCGTGAACATGGCGGCAAAGTTCCACTATCGGCTCAACATCCCGCTGCCGATGGTGATACGCGGACCGTCGGGCGGCGGCGTGCATGGTGGCCCATTCCACTCGCAGAATCCCGAAGCGTGGTTCGCTCACGTACCCGGCTTGAAAGTCGTCGCGCCATCCACGCCGAGCGACGCGAAGGGCTTGCTCAAAGCAGCAATCCGCGACGACAATCCGGTGATCTATCTCGAACACAAGTGGCTATATCGCCGCTTGACGGAGAACGTGCTCGACGGCGACGACGTGGTGCCACTCGGCAAAGCCAGCGTGCGGCGCGAAGGGCGCGACCTCTCGATCATCACGTACAGCGCGACGGTGCAGCACGCGCTCGAAGCCGCGACAATATTGGAAGCAGAAAATATTGATGCCGAGGTCGTTGACCTGCGCACGCTCGTACCGCTCGACGTGGAAACAATTCTGGCGAGTGCGCGCAAGACGGGCAAGATCATCGTCGCACACGAGGCGACGCGCACGGCGGGCTTCGGCGGCGAGATCGTCGCGCAGATTGCGGAGCAGGCGTTCGAGTACCTCGATGGGCCCATCGTGCGAGTCGCTGCGCCAGACACGCCCGTGCCGTACTCTGCGCCACTTGAAGAGTTCTTCTTACCGAACGCACAAAAGATTGCGGACGCCGCGCGCAAACTGGCAAAGTATTGAAAGCATACCGCGAAGACGCGAAGTGCGCGAAGTTACCAATCACCGCTTCGCGTTCTTCGCGCCTTCGCGGTTCAAAATTCTATGACCAGACTGATCTACCCCGTCGTCGTTTCATTGCTCTTCGCGCTCATCTACGGCGACGCGGCGGCGTACCGCGCGCCGACGATGGCGACGCTTGTGTTCGTCGTCGTGTTTGTGTTGTGGCTGGTGTCATATTTGCTGCCGCCGCTCGTGTTCCGCTACTCCAATGAGCAACTCGCACCCATCGTGCTCTCGCAATTGATGAAACGCGCGAGCGTTGCCGTCGTGTTCGTGCTGACGGCAAGTGTGCTCGCGCTCTACGTGACGGGTTTGTGGCTCGACTTGCCATTCATTGAAGAGGTCTATGCCTTCACGCTGATCGGCATCATCCTCTTTCACGGCTTCGGCGGGCCCTTCGCGCACCACGTCGTCTATTTGCAGCAGACGAGCCAGTATAACTCCAATCAACTCGCGGCAGTGCTGATCGCGTTCACGTTGATCCTGTTCATCCTGACGCTGTTCTTCCTCAACCTCGACTTCGGCACGCCGCGCGACGCGCACGTGCAATCGCGCGACCTGCGCTTGCTCACCACTGTCTTCCTCGGCTACAGTTGGACGATCTACAAAGTGGCGCACCACTAATAGTGAGACTGGAGGCCAGAGATTGCCTAATCTCCCGTCACCAGTAACTGTTTAACCGCCGCCTCTAACTTCGCCCGCGCGATCTCGCCCGCGAAGCGTGCTTTCACATCGCCGTTCGCTTTGATGAGCATGAATGCGGGATGTGCGTTGACGCCAAGCAGGTGCGCTTGCTTGCCTTGCGTCGCGTCGTCGAGATCGTAGCGCACGAATTTCACTTGCCCGCTGAACTCATCCTCTAGCCCATCCACGATGGGCGTCATGGCTTGTCAGTGCCCTCACCACGTCGTATAGACATACACGAACGTCGGCTGGTCCGCAGCCAGTTGCGTTGCGGTGCTCGTCGTCGCTGGCGCTGCGCCGCAGGCGGCGGCGCACAATAGGATAACCAGCCAAGTCAGCAGTGCCAGCATGTTTGGGTGTCGTATCGCGCTCAAGTATAATCGCACGCGATTGAGTTCGTCGCTGGAGTGGTGCATGAAAGTTCGCGTAGTGCTTGCTGTAGCAGTTTTGCTCATGGGCTTCGCCTTTACATCTAATTCGATTGCTCGCGCGCAAGATGGCGGTCTGTGCGCAACCGCTGGTAACCTCATTCAAAATTGCGGCTTCGACAAATTCAAAAGTTTCTTCCTCGACAGCATTTCGCTCGGCGGACGTATCGGCGCAAATTGGAATGCCTTCGTCATCTCAGGTCGGCCCGACTTCACCGATGCGGGCTGCGATTCGCCTGACTGTCCAGCGCAGCGCATTTGGTCCGATGGCCAGACGTGGAATGCCGGCATCTATCAGCAAGCGAACGTTACCGCGGGTCAAGGCTATCGCGCCGAGGTCGGCTGGTTCACGCCGCGCTGTCCGCAAGCCGGGACCGATGGCCGCATCGGCATTGACCCGATGGGCGGCACCGACCCGCGCTCTGCAAACATCCTCTGGAGCAATTATAGTCAACTTCAGAAGAGCATGCACCATCGCATATCTGCGGCGGCGCGCGGTGGGACGGCGACCGTTTTTGTCGAAGCGAGAATCAGCGCGAACTGCTCGCAGCGCGAAGCCAACGGCTCGCTGATCGTCGGCAACATCGTGTGGATTGATGCGGTCATCCTCGCACCCGATAATTCGGTCACGCCCGCACCGACGCTCACGCCGACATCGCCAGCGGCAACCAATACGCCCGTGCCGCTACCGGTCAATACGCGCGCTCCAGCCACCTCAACGTCAACGCGCGCTGCCGCGACGAATGCGCCCGCCGCGCCGACGGCAACTGCAACAACAAGTGCAACGGCGACCACAGTCGCCACGAACTCATCAACCGCAATGCCCAGCGATTCGCCGACGCCGGTTCCCGCATCCACGCGGCATCCGACTTCTACGCCGACCGATGCGTCACTCGCATTTAACAGTGGTGACTTGCTGGGTCCCAGCGCAATGACGGTTGGATTGTTGGGCGCGTCGGGTTGCACGCTGATGCTGTCCTTCGTGCTGGGCGGAGCCGCGCTATGGCTGTGGCGGAGAAAGTAGATTGTTGGTTGGTTGGTCGGTTGGTTGGATGGTTAACTCGATCAACCAACCAATCAACTATCTAACTAGCAAACCATCACAGGTGAACATGCTTCATAAAACTTTACGTATCAGCATCGCACTCATCGTTTTAACGTTTGCTGCCAGCAGCACACTTGTCTTCGCGCAAGGCGAAGCTGATCCGTGTGCCGCTCCCGTCGTGCTCACCAAAAATTGCCGCTTCCAAATTCCGACTGGCAGCGCCGCCAACTTTGGAGTCGTCTATAGCGGGTGGAATCCGTTCATCGTGTCGGGCAACGTTGGCTTCGACGCTTTCTATCACGGCAACTCGTACGATCCCGACGACTTGCAGAACGGCGGACGCGAGCAGAGTATTTTCTCGCGCGACTCGAAGCCGTGGGTGGCTGGTGTGTATCAGCAAGTGAGTGCATCGCCGGGCAGCGGCTACTTCGCGCGCATCGGCTGGTTCGTCTCGCAGAACACGACGATTATGGGCCGCGTCGGCATTGACCCAAGCGGCGGCACGGACCCGAATTCGCCGAACGTGCTGTGGAGTCCGTCGTTGGGCTTGCTGCGTCAAACGCGCATCATGCTGCGCGGTGTGCGCGCGGCAAACAGTCGCATCACGGTGTTCGCGGAAGCGACGAGCAACACGCCATTCGGCGGCGGTGATCGCTTGTGGCTGACGGCGGTAGCACTCAGTCCCGACCCCGACGTAACACCCGCGACGCTGACGCCCGTGCCACCGACCAGCACTGCCACGGCACCGCCAGCCAACACGCGCGTGCCGCCGACGCGCGTGCCGCAGCAACTCGCACAACTTGCAAGCGCCACGCCGACGAGAACGGCAACCGCGATACCCACCACGCCCCCGCGCATCACACTGACTGCAACCGAGTCGCCCGCGCCAACTGAAACCGAAACACCGCTGCCAATTAGTACACGACGCCCCACCGCCACACCACGAGTCGGCGCCGTCGCCGACAGCGCCGAGGAGGCGACACGCTCAAACTTGCTGCTGCTTGGACTGGCTGGCGGCGCGACCGGTTCGGCTGGTATTGGGGTCTCGCTTGGATTGCTCGTGCTGTGGTTTTGGAAGAAGCGGTAGATGCGGATGGGTTGGTTAGTTTATTGATGGCTTAACGAACCAACCAACCAGACTCCTTGCCTCTCGATCGGACACGTCAGGCAGTGCGGACCGCCGTTGCCGTTGACCAACTCGGTGCCGTCCATGCTCCACACCTAGCCGCCGCGCTTACGAATCTCGTCACCCAGTCGTGTCGCCCACGACCAGCCGACTGCTTGAAGCGGAGCAGTGCATACAAAGTTGATCGCCATCGCGCGCCGCTCCTCCAACGTCGTCTCGATGATCTCGACCTCGTGCTCGCGCGCGAAGTCTGAGAAGAACGTATAGCGCGGCGACTTTCCCTTTTCAAATACAACCGATGGCTGCAAGTCGAGACTTGCCAAGTGGCACAGGGCCAGTCTGCGATCAACAAACATCAGACTGCCGTCAATGTGAATCTGCCCGTTGGGCACTATCACCATCACGACGCGCTCCACGCACGAGCCGAGCACCAGCTCGCAGAAATGCTTGATGCCGACTTCCGTCGAGCGATCACACAGCGACACGATCACGGTGCGCTCGTCCATGAACTGCACGCCGCCGCCCTCGATGATGCCCGGCGGCTCAATCGCGCCGAGAATCGGCACGCCCAACTTCTCGAACGCGCGTCCGATCACCCACGGATCACCCTTGCGACCCTTGATGCCCATGCTCATCAGCACTGCGCCTTTATCCATAACCACTGCAAGGTCGCGCGTGTAGCACATGTTCGGACGGCGCGCGATATAGGCGAGCGCGTCTTCGTCATCCTTCAACACATCCGTCAGCAGTACAACATCCGCGCCGGCTTCCGAAATGGATTCAGTGAGCGTGTCATATTCGCTTTGAAACTTTGCTTTGTCAACGGGACGGCGAAAGCTGTAAGTACGCCACGTATCATCCGTTACGCAACCCAACTCACGTCCCGGACGATGCATCAACACGCGCTTCAATTTGCCGAACTCGGTCTGTGCGCCGTACATCGCGCCTCCAAAAAGTAATAAGTCCTGAGTGTTGGTTGCTGAGTATAAAACCATCACTCAGTACCCAACACTCAGGACTCAGGACTCAGGACTCAAGACTTTTAGTCTTGCTCGCGGCGAAACGTCGTGATACGTCGAATCCACACATATGATTCGACGTGCATGTGCTCTGACTCTGCGGTGCGTCGCGTGGGCTGCGACTGCTCGCGCCTAGCGGGCGGCTGTGCCTTGCTCACGACGGCGGGCAGGTTGCGTGGCGCAGTATCTGTCATCTTATGTGCGAGCCAGCGCTTCGCCAGCCATGCCAGCGCACCGACGGCGACTGTCGCCACGCTGCCAATCGCCACGGCACGCTCCGCTTCGTAGGGCGCAATGCCGCGCTCTTTATCCTCGATTACCGCCGGCACGTTAGTGCCACTGATGTTCCAGCCGCAACGGCGGCAGAAATTATCGGAGAGTGAATGCACTGCACCACAATTAGGACAAACCATGAATTCTCCTGAAGGATGAAGCTGAGGCAGAAGTCATTCATCCTTCTGCCCTCATCCTTCATCCTCTATTTTCACACTGCCGTTCGCCAATCGTCGTACGGCGCGTCTAAGCCACGCACCACGTCATGATAAAGGTCTGCCATACGAGCCGTGATTGGCCCCATGCTGCCGTCGCCGACCTTGTAGCGATCCACGCTGACGACGGGTGTGACTTCTGAGCCTGTACCGCACACGAATATTTCATCAGCCAGATACAACTCGGTGCGATCCACTTCGCGCTCTTCGGTCGGCGTGTTCAACTGCTCGCCGAACATTTGCAAGAGCGTCGTGCGCGTGATGCTTTCGAGCACACTGCTGGTGACCGGCGGCGTGATGACTCGCCCACCCTTGACGAGCATCACGCACGCGCCGGGTGCCTCAGCCACTTTGTGGCGATCATTGAGGATGATGGCTTCGTCGTAGCCGTTCTTCTCGACTTCGTTCCACGCGAGTTGGCTATTGCGATAGTTGGCGACCGCTTTGACACGCGGCGGCATCACGTTGTCGCTGATTCGCGTCCACGAGCTTACGCCGGCGTGCAACGCCTTGCCGCTCTTGAGCGCGGTTTTGAACGGATAAGCATGAACGAGAATGTTCGGCGCGTTGTCCGCTCTCGCGCGGAACGAGCGACCGCCACGACCGAAGTACGCCATCGGTCGAATGTAGGTGTCTTCCTTCACGTTATTCTCGTGCAGCACATCCATGATGGCATCACAGAGCTGCGCCGCGCTCCATTCACATTCCATGTTCATCAACTTCATCGAGTCGTCGAAGCGGCGCATGTGCTCGCGCAGTCGAAAGACGAAGGCGCGATCTTCTTCTGGATTGCGATACGCCTTGATGCCTTCGAAGATGGCACTCACGCCCACCCATTCCATCTCGGTGACGTGCACGTTGGCGTTGTCCCACTCGACGAGGTCGCCATTCCACCAAACAAATTTCGGATGCGCGGGCGCGTTCTGCACAGTTGCCATGCGTTGATTCTCCTTGTCGCAACGGGTTGCGAGTATTATACTTTATTCCAATTTGCGGTAACAAGGCGTTCTCACGCACTGACGCGAAGAATTTGCGACATTGCATTTATAGGAGTGAATCATGGTCGCCATACAATCACAAGTGATCGAGGTCAGCGTTTTTCAAGATCGAGCGCGCGTGACGCGGCGCGGCACGCTCACGCCAGAAGTCGGCGCGCAGCAAATTGAGTTCGCGGATTTGCCGCTTATGCTCGTGCCCGATTCGGTGCGCGCGTCCGGGCGCGGCACGGCGAATGCGGTGCTGCTCGGCGTGAACACGCGGCGCACGTACTTCAGCGAAACGCCGTCGGGCAACGCGCGCGCGTTGGAACAACAACTCGAACAGTTGCAAGATCAAGACACGGCGCTCGCGGATCAAGCGGCCAGCGTTGACGTGCAACTGAATTTCGTCAGAACACTCGCAGCGCAAGCGGCAGAGCAGTTGGCACGCGGCATCGCACTCGGCCGTGCGCAGATGGAGCAAGGCACAGCATTGTTGCAGTTCACACAAGAGCAATTGACGCAAGCGCAGAGTCGCGCGCGCGAGATCGCGCAGCAGCGGCGGGAGTTGGCGCGGCAGATCGCCAAAGTCACGAACGACCTCAACAGCATTCGCTCTTCGCGTCCCCGCGAGCGATACGCGACGACTGTCGAAGTCGAGGTAAAGCAAGCGGGCGACCTGACATTGGACTTGACGTACATCGTGAACGGCGCGGCGTGGCAGGCACTGTACGACGTGCGCGCGAATGTCGAAGGCGACACGCCGAGCGTGCAGTGGTCGTATCTCGCGCAGGTCACGAACAGCACGGGCGAAGATTGGAACGATGTGGCGCTCACGCTCTCGACCGCGCGCCCTGCGCTCACGACGATCAGCCCTGAACTCACCCCTTGGTATCTCGATCGGTACGTGCAGCCACAGCCCGCACCCGCGCCAAGGATGGCGCGCAGTGCGGCCGCCTTCGCGCCTTTGTCCAGCGAGTTGCTGGCTGACGATTCTTTCCCAACGCAAGCCGCACCTGTAATGGGTATGTATAGCGAGGAAGCGCACGTCAGCGGCGAAGGCAGCGCGGTCACGTTCAAGCCGCCGCAGCGTGTCACGGTTCCGAGTGACGGCTCGCCGCATAAAGTCAACATCACGACGCTCGAACTCAAACCGAAACTCGATTACCTCAGCGTTCCTAAGTTAGTGCAGTCCGCTTATCGCCGCGCGACGATCACCAACACGAGTGACTTCTTGCTGCTCGCGGGCAATG
This sequence comes from Anaerolineae bacterium, assembly GCA_038198935.1. Lineage (GTDB taxonomy): Bacteria > Chloroflexota > Anaerolineae > JACRMK01 > JACRMK01 > JBBPZQ01. The sequence continues at coordinate 22,373 of JBBPZQ010000149.1, read as the reverse complement.
CCAACTTGTTCGTCGGCGGCGACTTTGTGGGCACCATGCCCGTCAAACTGGTCGCGCCCAACGAAGAGTTTGAGTTCAATCTCGGCGTAGATGATCGCGTGTATGTCGAGCGCAAGTTGATGGCGCGCGAGGTGGACAAGCGCTTGATCGGCGACCGACGACGCGTGCGCGTCGGCTACGAAATCGAATTACGCAACCTACGCACGCAGCCGATCGTCCTCGAACTGCATGACCAGCTTCCCGTCGCGCGTCACGAGCAGATCAAAGTCAAGCTCGAATCGGCCGACCCCAAGTCAAACGAGCAAAGCGAATTAAATGAATTGACGTGGAATCTCACGCTCGCGCCGAACGAGCATCGCTTCGTGCGCTTCGACTTCACGATTGAGCATCCGACAAGTTTCACGGTGACGGACATGCCGTAGGGACGTTGCATGCAACGTCTGTAAAACTTTGACAGCGCGCTCGTGCCTATGCTATGATGCAGCCATGTTGGCCGCGAACGAAGCCATCCGTTATTATGTTTACGCTGACGCCCGTGCAGCGCGCACGCTCGGTGGCTTCACGTTGTCTTGAGATTGATGTACGGCTGCACAAAAAACGTGGAGAGCACCTCCACGTTTTTTGTTTAATGCGGAGGAGACAATGAAACCCGTTGACGAGCAAATGAATATCTTGATGCGCGGCGTGGACTTCGGCGACGCGCACACGCACGAAGTCATGGCGCGCGAATTGCGCGCCCGGTTAAACGAAGATCGTCCACTGCGCGTCTATTGCGGCTTCGATCCAACGGGACCCGACTTGCATCTCGGTCACACCGTCCCGATGCGCAAGCTGCGCCAATTCCAAGACTTGGGCCACGAGGTCACGTTTCTCATCGGCAACTTCACGGGCTTGATCGGCGATCCAAGCGGCAAAGACAAAGCGCGTCCACAGCAGACCGCTCTGGATGTCGAGCAGAATGAAGAAGAATGGCTCACGCAAGTTTACAAAGTGCTGGATCCGCGCAAGACATATATCAGGCGCAACGCCGACTGGTTGAGCAAGTTGACCTTCGGCGATCTCATCGGCATCGCATCGAACTTCACGGTGCAGCAATTTCTGGAGCGTGAGTCGTTCGACAAGCGATTTAAGAATGGCGACGCGATCTGGCTGCACGAATTTTTCTACGCGCTCATGCAAGGTTACGATGCCGTCGCGCAGAAGACCGATGTGCAGATCGGCGGCACGGAGCAGTTGTTCAATTTGATGGTCGGACGTAAATTGCAGGATACATTCGGACAGAAGCCACAAGTCGCGCTCACATTCCCAATTCTGGTCGGCACCGATGGCACGCAGCGCATGGGCAAGAGTCTCGGCAACTACGTCGGCATCAACGAGCCACCTGAAGTCATGTACGGCAAGACGATGAGCATTCCCGATCGCGCGATGCGCTCGTGGATGGAATTGCTCACGCGCTGGCCGCCCCAGCAGATCACGCAAATCGAAAGCGCTGTGCAATCGGGCACGCTGCATCCGCGCGACGCGAAGATGCAGTTGGCGCGCGAACTGGTCAGCCTTTTTCATGGCGACGAGGCGGCGCAGAAAGCAGAAGAATACTTCGTGCGCGTCTATCAGGAACGCGAACTGCCGTCCGACATGCCCGAAGTCACGCTCTCGCAGCCGACGAACATCGTTGAGCTCATCACGCGCGAAGGGCTGGCGAGCAGCAAGAGCGAAGCGCGGCGGCTAATTCAGCAGAACGCGGTGCGCCTCGACGGCGAAACGATCGCCAACCTGGATCACGTGGTCGAGCCGAAGGGCGGCGCGGTGCTGAATGTGGGGAAGCATAAGTTTGTAAGACTGAAGGCGTGATGCAAGATGCAGGATGCAAGATTCAGGATCATTCTCATTATGCATCTTGCATCCTGCATCCTGCATCTTGCCAACTGCTCTTCAGTTGTATAACCGGCGCATGAGTTTACTGACCCGCCTGCGCGCGCGCTGGCACTATTGGTTGGGCATCGCGCAACGCTCGCGCGGTAACAGCACATTCAGCAAGTCTAACTACGAAGATGCGCTGTCGGAATTGACACTTGCCATCGAACTGGAACCGATGCTCGCAAAGGCGTACTATGCGCGCGGCGTGATCTACTGGCGCGAACTGAATGATTACGCGCGCGCGATTCGCGACTTCACCCGCGCGCTCGAACTCGACCCGCGCAATGCCAATGCCTACCTCAATCGCGGACTATCGCGCGTGTATGGCCACTTCGGCAGCCACGACGACGTCATCGCCGACTTCGAGCAATATCTCGCGCTGGGCACGGATGGCTACTGGCGCATCGAAGCGCACAACCAAATTGCGAGGCTGAGGGGAAGTAGCCAGTAATCAGTAGCCAGTAGCCAGACAGCTTTGATCTGACTACTGACTACTGGCTACTAGCATCATGGATCGCGCCACCCACATCGCGCAAGAACTCGCGCCGTATCTATCCGCCGGTGAGCGCGTGCTCGAAATCGGCGCGGGCAAAGGACTGGTCGCGCAAGCATTGCAGCACAGAACCGGCGCGCAGCTCACGCTGGTGGATGTCGTTAACTACAATCAGAGCGCACTGCCGTGTATGACCTACGACGGCACGCATCTGCCCTTCCCCGATCAGTCGTTCGATTACAGTCTGCTCATCTTCGTGCTGCATCACACTCCCGATCCGATTCCGGTATTGCGAGAAGCGTTGCGCGTTTCCGCGCGCGGCGTGCTGATCTGCGAGAATCACGTCGCAGGCGGGTGGCGCAAACCGCTCACGCGGGTGATTGATTCGCTGCCGCACTTCCAATATGGCGTGCCGATTTGTTTTCGCGCGCTGACGAGCGACGAGTGGCAGCGCGTGATCGCGCGGTTGCCGGTGCGCGCCGAGTTGTTGCGCCGCTTCACGATGGGCGGCGGCTTCTGGCAAAATTTTGTGATGCGGCTCACTCCACACAATACTTGACAGGCGTAGAGACGTAGCAATGCCATGTCGCTGCTCAACCGGAGAGTTTTCTTTGCTGCCTCAATCTCACGCCTTCCTCGCGCTCGGCTTGACGAAAGCGCTGCAAGATCGCTGCCCACTGTTCGCCGACGTGGACTATCGCAAGGTTACGCTCGCGGCGTTGTTGCCCGATTTGATTGATAAGCCGCTCGCCGTCTTTGTGTTCCCCGAAATGAAAGCGGGGCTGCTGTTCGCGCACACGCCGATTGTTCATCTCGCGCTGCTCTGGCTCACGCGCACACGCCCCGAGTGGTTCGCTTACGCTCTTGCATTCACCAGCCACATCGTCGGCGACCGCATCTGGTTCTTCCGCGAAACGTTCTGGTTCCCCCTGCGTGGTTTCCGCTTTCACCAATGGAAAGACATCGGCAATGTGAAGTCCTTCGGCAGAGCATACCAAGATTTGTTCACGCGCCGTCCCGCGCTTGTCCTCTACGAGTTCGGCGCATTGCTCGTCTTCGTTTGGTTCGTGCTCTCGTCACGTCTCACTGATCGCGAAACACTCAGACAGTTTGTCCGCACTGGCAAGTTGAAGTGGCAGGTATCAAGCAAGCCCATCCACCGTGTCACCTGACACCCGACACAGGCCACGTCCCATGACCACATTCCCCTTGCCAATCTTACGCGCCCGCCATACAATCGCCCCATGCTCGCAGCACTCACTCGGTTCACCCTATGCCGCACGCACCCGCGTGCCGACGCCGCTTTGCGGCGTGGCACAGGGTTCACCGCGCGCGCGTGGACGTTGACGCCGCGCGGTTTGCTTGTCGCCGTCCTATTCATTGCGCTGTTTACTATTGCCGCGCAGCCGTCGCTCGACGCCGACTTGTGGTGGCATCTGCGCACCGGCGAATGGATCATCGAGCATGGCGCGGTGCCGCACAGCGACCCGTTCTCATTCACGATGAACGGCGCGCACTGGGTCGCACACGAGTGGCTGGCGGACATTGCATTGTACATACTCTCTCGCGTCGGCGGCATCGCCGCGCTCACGCTGGCCAGCGCGGTCATCATTACGCTCACCTTCGTCGTCGTGTATTGTCTCAGCGAGGCGCGGCCGCATCTGGCCGTGTTCACAACGCTGCTGGCCGCATTGACCTCGATGGTGACGTGGGGTGCGCGTCCGCAGATGCTGACCCTGTTGTTCGCCGCGCTCACACTGTTCATCCTTGACCGCGCGCGGCACGATCCGCGTTGGTTGTGGACCATCTTTCCATTGATGCTGCTGTGGGCGAACGTGCACAGCGGATTCTTTCTCGGACTAGCAATCATCGCCGCACATCTGCTCGGCGAATTGATCGAGCAGTGGCTCGCCCGACGGCGCCTGCGCGCGAACGCGCTGGCACCACTTCGGCTCAAATCACTAGCGCTCACGCTGCTTGGCGCGACGCTCGTCAGCGCGCTCAACCCGAACGGCGCGGAGTTGCTGGCGTATCCACTCTTCACACTGACTAGCCGCGCGATGCAGACATACATCGCCGAATGGCACTCGCCGAACTTTCACGATGTGCGCTTCATTCCATTCGCGCTGCTGTGGCTGCTGCTGATGGCGTCGCTCGCACTCGCGCCCCGCCGCCCGCGCATGACTGAACTGTTGTTGATCATCGGCTTGGGTTACGAATCGCTCGTCTCGATTCGCAACATTCCGCTGTTCGCCATCGTCGCCGCGCCGCTCATCACGCACCAATGGGGCTGCGTGCTCGCGCGCTGGCTCACGCCGTCGAGTCGGGCCATGACGCGCAATCTGAATGCGCTGAACTGGACGTTGATCGCAGGGATCGCGCTCGCCGCATTCGTGCGCATCGGCGCAACGCTGGCGCGCGATGACGCGGCATACCTGCAAGAATTTCCGGTAAGCGCGGCGAACTATTTGCTCGACACGACGGCACGCGGACCAATCCTGAACTCATATAACTTCGGCGGCTACTTGATCTGGCGGCTGTATCCGAAATATCAAGTGTTTATTGACGGACGCGCCGATGTGTATGGCGATGCGTTCATGGATGAGTATTACCTGCGTGCGTGGCAGGGGCGCGGCGACTGGCAAGCGTATCTGGATCGCTATAACGTTCAGACCGTCGTCGTAGAACCTGACGGCGCGCTCGCGCAATTGCTGCGCACGCAGTCACGCTGGCAGGTGATACACGAGGATAGTGTCGCCGCTATCTTTCAGCGCACGCCTTAATGCCATGATGAAAGTTCTGGTTATGTCCAATCAACAGCGCATTCGCGCAGTGGCCAGCATTGTCATCGTGTTGCTGGTGCTTGCGCTCGTGCTCGGTCTGCTCAGTGCTGCATTTTATTTCCGCTTCACTCGCGAGTATGCAAGTGGAGATTATTTCGTTTATTGGTACGCGACGCGTGCATTGGTGCGCGACGGGCGCGATCCTTACTCGGCCACGATTACAAGTGAGACACGCGAGATTCTCCCACTGATCGAAATACCATCATCATCCGACGGCCTGTTCATCCCTGAATACGTCTTCGTCAATCCGCTCTACGCCGTGCTGCCGATTGTGCCGCTGGTCTGGCTGGCGTTCGATGCGGCAGAAGCCATCTGGCTAGCATTCTTGTTGAGCGTGTTGCTGGGTTCGGGTGTGCTGCTGCTGCGAGAAACCAAGTTCCGTCTCACTCCAGTCACAGTGGGAGTCGCTCTGCTCTGGATTGTCTTGTTCTATCCAGCCACACACAGTCTATTGAACGGACAATTATCCATGCTGGTCTTCGGATGCGTGGTAGGCGCGTGGTGGGCGCTGCGGCACGAACATGACACACTGGCAGGACTGCTGCTGGCGTATTCGACGGTGAAGATACAAATGGTCGTTCTGTTGGTGCCACTCCTGCTGCTGTGGGCGATCCACCAGCGCCGCACGCGATTGCTGTTTGCGTTTAGCGCCACGCTGGGTATGATGCTTGCTTGGGCATTTGCAATGGATGCTCGCTGGCCCCTCGGCATGTTAAACAATGTGACGGCGCATGCGGGCGACTTTCTCAGCCCATCAGCGCTCCAAGTTGTGATGCCGAACCCCGCGCTCTCAACCGCACTCTCGATCGGACTGCTGCTGATGTTCGCGCTTGCGGTTGCGCGCTCGGTTCTGCGCGGCTGGCAAGCGCTGGGGGAACTGCCGATGTGGGCTATCATGCTGACGTGTCTGCTCGTCGTGCACGCTTCACCCCATGACCAGCTTATGTTGCTGCTTCCGATCTGGCAAGGCATCGCTCAGCAAAGCGGTTCTCACGCACGCCTCAAAACGCTCGTGCTCATGAGCCTGTTCATGGCTCTACCGTGGGGCGTTTCGCTGGCAACCAAGCGCGGACATCTAGAAAGTTACGCGACGCTACTGCCATTGAGCATCGGTGTGATCTCGTGGCGGGCTATTGCAGAATTACGGCGCACCAGCAGAGCCTAAGCGCACGAGTACGCGACGTGATCTCCGCGCGCACGGCTGCAACCCTCCGCCTTCAAATCATGTTGAGCGCGTGCTTCATCCTCTGGATGGCGTTCGTGCTCATCCTCTTCTACGCGGTCAAAGAACAGAAGCCGATTCAAGACGGCGACATGGAACGGCTGCGTCAAGCCGCGCAATCATTCACGCAGCCAGCTTCAGGGCTGGCAGCGGCCGACTCCCTGCTCAATGTGATTGTTGCACTTGCCATCACTCTTGCTGCCGCTGTGATCGGCTTTCGCATCAATCCATTAGGCTATCCGCTGGATGCATTAGGCAGTGCGCGCGCGGAGTTCTGGCTGTTGAGCATTCCGCTCGGCTTTGGCGTGCTCGCGCTCATCACGTTTGCGCTAAGTCTGTTTGCATGGCTCACGCCCATCGCCGCCGCCGCGCTCGCGCTGAGTCTGCTGCTGCTGCGACCGCAGCGTGCGCTGCTCGCGTTGTGGCGCGATCTGAATGAGATGCGTTCACTGCGCGTTCACCCATTGGTCGCGCTCTTCGTCGCGCTCAGTCTCGCGCTCGCGCTGCTGGCAAGCCTCGCGCCGCCGACGGCATGGGACGCGCTGGTGTATCATCTGACGATACCGCGGCGCGCACTCGAACTTGGCAGGCTCGCGCCGAGCGGCGACATCATTCCGCACGAAAACTTTCCGCTGCTCATGTCGTCGCTCTATCTGCTGGCGATGTTTCTCAAGGGCGACATCGCGGCGCAACTACTCCATTTCACGTTCGGGTTGCTCACCTTGGGATTGATTGCGCTCGCCGCACAAAAAATCTATGGGCGCGGCGCGCTTGCGTACGCGCTGTTGCTCGCGCTCGCGCTGCCGATGCTGCTGCTCTTGTCTAGTTGGGCGTACAATGACGTCGCGCTCGCGTGCTACACGCTGGCTGCCGTCTATGCCTATCAACGCTGGCGCGATTCCGTCAACGCGCGGTACGTCGTCGTGAGCGCGCTGATGAGCGGCTGCGCGCTCGCATTGAAGTACACCAGTTTTGTGCTGCCACTCGGCATCGTGTTGATGATGTTGTACGACTCGCGCCATACATTGTCGCTCAAGCCGCCACTGCATGATGTGAAGCTGTTGCGCGATGTGGCCAAATTTGTTTTGCTCAGCCTATTGGTCGCGTCGGCGTGGTATATTAAAAACTTCTTATTCACCGGAAATCCGGTGTATCCGTTCGTCTTCGGCGGTACGCAGTGGGACGCCATGCGCGCGGCGTGGTACGCGCGTGGCGGCAGCGGTATCGGCTTCGAACCGCTTGCGCTGCTCACGCTGCCCATCGTCGCCACGCTCGGAGTGCGCGACGCAAACTTTTATGATGGACGAATGGGCCCGTTGGTCCTGATGCTCGCGCCTTTGCTCGCGCTCAATCGCCCGCGCGTAGATCGTTTCGTGTTCATGTTTCTTATTCAGTTCGCGTTCTGGGTGATCGGCGTGATCGGTTCGGCGTCGCTGTGGCAGACGCGGCTGTTGCTGCCGGCGCTAGTGCTGCTCGTTCCGCCGCTCGCCGCAGCATTACGCAATTTGTCGCGCTTCGATCTGCAATCGTTCTCACTTCGGCGCATCACAACCATCGTCGTCGCGCTCGTCCTCGCGCTGACATTCATTGCGCAGACGGTCAGTGTGATGGCTATGAATCCACTCGCGTACATGATTGGAGCAGAATCACGCGAGCATTTCCTTACGCGTGACATGGGCGATCACGCCGACGCGCTGTTGGCCATCAATCAATTGCCAACCAATGCACGCGTGCAGTTTATGTGGGAGCCGCGTTCGTATCTTGCACAGCGTTCCGTACGCGCCGACCCGCTGCTCGATGCGCTGCCGCATCTGGTCGCGACAAATGGCTCGCTCGATGCGGGCGTGCAACAAATGAAGCGCGACGGCTTCACACACGTCCTTGTGTACGAGACAGGCGCGCGCTTTACCTTCGACAACATCCGCGACGAATTCAGCGCCGACGACGCGCGCAATCTTGCAACACTCGAACGAGACCACATGCGCGTCGTTTATGAGAATGGCAGTTATCGTTTGATGGAGTTGAAGTGACGCGCGCCGTCGTCGGGCTGTTCGCGCTGGCGCTGGTGGTACGCGTCGTGCTCGCACTGCCACTCACACAGCCAGGCTACATGGACGAGGCATATTACTTTGTGAATGCGGCGACGCTCGCGCGCGGCGGTGGACTGAGTGAAAACTTTGTGTGGAACTATCTCGCACATCCTTCTACCCTGCCCCAGCCGAGCAATGCTTACTGGATGCCGCTCACCTCATTCGTGCTCGCGCCCGCGCTGTGGCTGTTCGGCGCGCAGTATCGCGTCGCACAATTTGAGATGCTCGCGTTGTCGGCGACGCTCGTGCCGCTCACGTTCGTGATCAGCCATCGCCTCTTTGCTAACACGTCGTGGGCGCTAACCTCCGCGCTGTTGATGCTCGCGTCGAGTTTCTATTTGCCGTACTGGTCGGCGAGCGATGCCTTCGCGCTTTACGCGCTGCTCGGCACGGGCGTGATGCTGCTCGCCGCCAGAGTAGGAGATGCGCGTGCGGCATTCGCCTGCGGCGCGCTCATCGGACTCGCGCATCTCACGCGCGCGGACGGCGTGCTGTTGTTCACGCCATTTGCAGGGATATGGTGGCAGCGGCGCGGCGCGCACACACTCGCACCGGCGCTGCTGGGCTACGCGCTGCTGATGCTGCCGTGGCTCGCGCGCAACTTCACGACGTTCGGCGCACCGCTGCTCGGCGGCGGCACGCTGTTCATGCGCGAGTACAACGATTTATTTTTGATCGAGCAGTCGCTCACATTCGAGTATTGGCTCGGCGCGGGTTGGCAGGTAATCGCGCTGAACATCGCGCGCGCGCTGGTATTGAACTTGGCCACATTGGTGGGCGCGCTTTTCGTCGTGTTCTTCCCGTTCGCGCTGCTCGGCATCTGGCGCGAGCGGATCCGCACCGTCGCACAAGCATTGCTCGTTTATCTCGTCGCCCTGTTCGCGGCGATGACATTCATCTTTAGTTTATCGGGCGCACGCGGCACGTTTCTGCATTCACTCGTCGCCGCATTGCCATTGCTCTATGTCTTCGCGCCCGTCGGCTTGTACGCGGCGATTGCGTGGATCGCGCAGCGGCGCACAACCTGGCACGCGCCCACGGCCGAGCGCGTGTTCGGAAGCGCGTTCGTGTTGATTGCCATTGCCGTCAGTCTCGCATTCTATCGTGCCAATGTGTTCGGCGACGAGCGTGACGCGGGCTGGAACGAACACTTCGCGGTGTATCGAGACGTCGAAAAATTTTTGCAACGTGAGACGCGCGACACGCTCAGTCCGGTCCTTTGCATCGCGCCGCCGGCCTACGTCTATCTGACCCAGCGCGCGGCCATCGCCATCCCAAGCGACGACCCGCTCGCGCTCGTGCACGCGGCACAGCAGTTCGCCGCGCGCTACGTCATCGTCGAGCCTGACCACCCGCGCTATATGGACACGCTGTACGATTTCTCTGTCCCCGATCCGCGCTTTCAATTGCGCGCGATCTTCACCGATGCGCGCGACAAGCCAGTGCAGTTGTATCAGATCGTCCCGCTGCGGTAAGGGTTCGAATACAATAACTTCCCGCCTTGTCACAGTAGATCACAGATTTCGCAAAAAAGAGAAGCATGGTGAGCGACATTGATGAAACGTCGTCGAACCATGCGTGTTCCTCATTGACCGCATCCTTCGACGGCGCATCATCAACGCCGCTCAGGATGCTACACTTCTCAAATCCGTGATCTACTATGTCATTCTGAGCGGAGCGAAGAATCTTTATGACGCTCATCAAATGCGAATGTACTCAGGCAACCAATCCGCTACGAATGGAGTGCATGACGACGCGCGTGTGCGACAAACGTCTCAGAGACTCTTCGCCCCGCTCAGAGTGACAGTCAAGAAAGTTATTCTTGTTCGGATCCTGACTTCAATGCCAAACATGAACACGGCTGCGCGACGCCCATTCCGCTTATGGCATTCGCCTCTCGTCCCGCTCGCGTTAGTCGTGGCGTGCGCTGGCTTGCGCGTGCTTCATCTCGGCGCGCAGAGTTTGTGGCTCGACGAATTGTTCAGCGTCTTTATCGCGCGGCGCGAGTGGGCGCAAGTCATCGCGGGCACGATTGACGGCGACACGAACCCGCCGCTGTTCAACCTGCTGCTGCACGTCGCGCTGCAATTCGGCGGCGATGAAACGGCCGCGCGCGCCGTCTCGGTGTTCTGTGGCGTCGCGAGCATTGCAGTGTGCTACGCTTTCACGAGTGATCTGTTCGACGCGCGTGTTGCGCTGATGGCGACTTTGCTGTACGTCCTCAATCCACTGCACATCTTTTACGCGCAAGAAGCGCGCATGTACGCGCTGCTGACATTGTGCACGCTGGGCGCGCTGTTGTGTTTCTGGCGCGCGTTGCAGCGCAATCGTGCGCGCGACTGGCTGCTGTTCGCGCTGCTGATGACGCTGGCGTTTTATACGCACAGTCTCGCCGCACTGAATCTGCTCGCACTCGATCTGTTTGCGCTCACGCAACGCAGCACGTTGCGACAACGATGGCGCGCGCTGGTCGCCGCCCATGCGCTAATGCTGATCGTGTTTCTCCCCTGGCTTCCGCTACTCGCGCAGCAGGCGACGCGAGTGCAGGCTGGCTTCTGGGCCGGCGCGCCGTCCCCACTCGTGCTACTGACTACACCGTATGTTTTTTTACTCGGCGCGTCCGTGCCAGCCTTGCTCGTGCCACTCGCGCTGTTCATCGCGCTCACGCTGTTGGCGTTCGTCATGCTCGGCGCGGCGCGCGCGATCCAACAACGCGAGTGGCGCGCCCCAGTGCAGTTTGCGCTGTCCGTCTTTCTCGTACCGTTGCTCGCGCTGTACGCTGTCTCGCTCGTGCGGCCCCTCTTCGTCGAGCGCGTGCTGCTGCCGGCCTCAATGGGGTTGTATGCGTTAATCGCGTGGGCAATGCTTTATGCACGCGAGCGCGTGATCCTGCGCGCGCTGACTGTCGGCGTGCTGCTGATTGGCGTGGTCACGTTGGCGAACGACTATTTCAATCCCGACGCGCAGAAGCCGCCGATGCGCGAAGCGACCGCCGAACTGCTCGATCAATTTCAGCCGGGCGATGCTGTCGCGCATACGTCTGATTCGTCCGCGCTTGCCTTCATGTATTACGCGCCGCAATTGCCGAACACGTTTCTCGCAGGCGACAGCGATTACACGCAAGGGACGACGCGCGGGCGATCGGGTCTGGTCGCGGGACTGTCGCTACAAACTATCGAGCAAAGCATTCAAGGACACACGCGGCTCTGGCTCGTCGTCGCGCTCGATCACAACGAAGTGTATCAGCAAGCGCGTGTGGCGGAATTCGATAAACGCTGGAAGCGGATGGAAACCATCAACTCGAACAACATTATACTGATACTCTATCAATTGGTGAGTATTGTATGATGACTGCCTGGATTCGACGTGTCGGACTGGTGGCGGCGCTAGCCCTCAGCACCATCGTGCTGATTGCACTTGCCATGCGTCTGACCACCTCCATGTCGCTCGGCGACGTCAGTGTGATCTTCTATCGCTCTGCGGTTTAACTGTTGCGTGGCGAAAACGTCTACGTGAACGGCTACCCGAATACGACGAATGGATTACAATGTCCGCCGTACAATCCGATTTGGATTCTCTACCTCGCCGTGCCGTTCAGTACGTTCCCGCTGGACATCGCCGAAGCGTTTCGCTTCAGCGTTGATCTGCTCGCCGTGCCCTTGCTTGCCTGTGCATGCGTGCGCTGGGCATACTTGAAAAAAATGCGCTACACTTGGCTGCTCGCGACCGCGCCGTGGAATGTGGCGATGGTGTACTTGGGTCAGTAGTCTGTGTTCGCGCTGCTTGGCGTGCTCGTCAGTTATGTTGGCTTGCGACGCAGCCAACCGATCACGGCCGCGGTGGGTTTGTGGCTCGCGTTGGCAATGCCGAACGTGACGTCGTTCGTCTGTCTCGCCGTGCTGCTGTATGCGGGGCGGCAGCGCGTACTGCTGAAACTGCTGGCCACATTTCTTGCGTTGATCGTGCTAACATCATTGCTGCAGCCAAGCTGGCTGCTAGACTTGTTGGCGCTATATCGTGAGCGATTGCTGCATCCGCAGCCGACGTATTTTCCGACGATGGTGCTGCCCGGCTTTCCATGGACGCAGTTGCTTCTGATCGTGTGCGGACTTATCATTCTAGTGTTCATCGTTCGTAAATCTCAAGACAATCGGCCAAGTCTGGGCGCGTGGTCTGTGCTCACCTGCTGCAGTCTCGTCAGCGCGCTCCACATTTTCACTTACGATTGGCTGCTGCTCATGCTGCCGCTCGCGTGGCAACTACAGCAGCGTGCCGGATTCTATGTCGTGGCTGCGCTCAACGCGTATCCGCTTGTGTGGGCGCTACTGCCGCCGATACAAAGCATCATGGTCTTGTCGCCTGTCTTCATCCCGTCGGCACTCTTGATGATCGTTCTGATGCGCCACATCGTACCACATTCACTCCTGGGACTCTCGCGCGCTTAAACGATGCCAACTTCCACCATCATCACGCCGACGTACAACGAGCGCGAGAACTTGCCCACACTCGTATCGCAAATTCTCTCACAGGGACCCAGTCTCCACTTGCTGATCGTGGACGACAACTCGCCCGACGGCACGGGCGCACTGGCGGACGAGTTTGCAGCCGGGTCGCCGCAAGTGCACGTCCTGCATCGCTCAAGCAAACTCGGCTTGGGCACGGCGTACATCGAGGGATTTCGTTGGGCGCTTCAGAACGGCACGGATTACATTTTCAGCATGGACGGCGACCTTTCGCACGATCCCAAATATTTACCGGACTTCTTGCGCGAATTGCATACGCATGACGTGGTGATCGGTTCGCGCTACTTGAACGGCATCAGCGTCGTGAACTGGCCGCTTAGTCGGCTGATCCTCAGTTACTTCGCCAACCAGTACGTGCGGCGCACGACGGGTTTGCGCGTGCGCGACTGCACGTCGGGCTACGTCGGCTATCGGCGGTGCGTGCTGGAGCAAATTCATTTCGAGCGGGTGCATTCGGAAGGTTATGCGTTCCTGGTCGAGATGAAGTATCGCGCGCAGCGGCTGCACTTCCGCACGACGGAGGTGCCGATCATCTTCGTGGATCGGCGCATGGGGCAGAGCAAATTGTCGCAGCGCGTGTTCCTCGAAGCGTTCGCGCTGCCGTGGAAACTCGCGCTCGCGCGTCTGCTGCGCCGCGATCCGCTCGCGTGACGGGCAGTCATGCGATTGATCTCCTCCCTCCTAGCGTTGTGCCTCGCCTCGTGCGCGTTGTATCTCGGTATTTCGTTTGTACTAACGCACGCGCTCACGTTCCCGCTCGACGATGCGTGGATTCATTTGACGTTCGCGCGCAACCTCGCCCTGCGCCACGAGTTCGCCTTCAACGTGGGCCAGCCCAGCGCGGGCTCGACCTCGCCGCTGTGGACGTTCGCCCTCGCGCCCTCGTTCCTCTTACCCATCGCGCCGGAGTGGTGGAGTTATACGCTCGGCGCAACGCTGCTCTTCGCGTGTGCATGGCTCACCTATCGCATTTCGCGTCAGTTGTTCGGCGATACGCGCGTCGCAAGCGTCAGTGCGCTCGCCGTCGCGCTGGAGTGGCATCTGAACTGGGCAGCGTACTCCGGCATGGAGACGATGTTATTCGTCGCGCTGCTCTTGTTGATGTTCGATCTGTACATTGAGCACAAACCGCTGTGGCTCGTCGGGTTCATCGCGGGCTTGTGCGTGGTCACGCGGCCTGAAGGCGTGATCCTGTTCGCGCTGATTGTTGCACATGTGTTTTTCGCTCCATTCACGTCAAGCCAAGCGGGCGGAATGCTCACAGCGAACCGGGCTGCATTCGGCGTGCTGCGATTTGTCCCGATGCTACTTGCGTTTGCGTTGCCACTCCTTCCCTATCTGTGGTTCAACTGGACGACGAGCGGCTCGCTCTTTCCCAACACGTTCTATGCCAAGCAAGGCGAGTACGCCGAGTTGTTCGCACAGCAATCGCTGTTGGCACATTGGCTGCATCTGCTGACAGTTACACTCGTCGGCGCGCAGGTGCTGCTCGTGCCCGGCTTCATCTTCGCCCTATATCTGGCCGTTCACGAGCGACGTGCACTTGCGCTGATTCTCTTCGCATGGTGGCTGATGCTGCCGCTAGCGTATGCACTGCGCTTGCCGGTTGACTATCAACATGCGCGCTACGAGATGCCGGTCATTCCCACGGTGATGATCTTAGGCATCTGGGGCACGGCACCGCTGCGCGAGCGGCTGCCTGCGGGCGCAGTCACGCGCGTGCTGACGCGCGCATGGCTGCTCACCTTCCCCATGCTGCTCGTCATCTTTTGGTTCATCGGCGCGACCGCACGCGCGGACGATGCGGCGGCAATCTATTGCCTCGAAGTCGAGACCGCACAATGGTTGGATGCGAACACTCTGCACGACGACGTGATCGCCGCGCACGATGTCGGTGCCATTGGCTATTATCTCAAAGAACGGCCGCTGATTGATTTGGCTGGACTAATCACGCCTGATGTGATATATTTCCTGCGCGACGAACCCAGACTTTTGCAATATGCGCTTGCGCATCACGCGCGCTTCGTCGTGACGAGCGCCGCGTGGCACCCGAACCTGATTCGCGATAGTCATTTGCAATTGGTCGAGCAGCACGACTGCTCGCGCGCGCACGCGGCGGGCGGTTATCAAATCGGCGTGTATCAAGTACGACAACCTTAAATCCGGAAGGGTTCCCGTTGTCCGCAATGTTAAGAAATTTAGTGAATGCGTTGCGTGCGCCACAATTGTGGCGCACGCTCCTTGTGATGGCAGTGCTGTTCGCCGCCTCCTCTGAGGCAACATTGATACGTCCTCAGCAAGTTGCTGAGCCGCTTGCCACCCAATCGGCGCCGATTGCCGAAGCCATCACGACCGATGTACATTCATTCCAAGAAGAATCACTGCAAGTTGGCCGAAGGCAAACCGTCGAGTCCAATCTGTTTGACGAGTTGATTCAACCGTTCAAAGACGCCGCACTGGCACGGCGCGCGGAACGTGCACGCAGCGATTCCACTTACGCGACGCGGGTGGACGCCGAATTGAACGCGACCCGCATCAACTTCCTGCTGTTCGGCTACGGCGAAACTTACGAACCGCCGCACGCCAAAGACATCATCGGCACGATCACGATCCTCTCGCTCGATTATCGCACGCACCGCTTCGCGCAAATCTCGCTCACACACGATGCACGCGCGCCCGAAATCGAACGCTATCTTGCCAAACGCGGCATCGTCACAAATCCATCGAAGATTGATCAGACGTATGCGATTGGCGGATTCGATTTGATGCGCGAAGCCGTCGAGGGTGCGAGCGGACTCGCGATTGATTTTCAAGTCGCCGTCGAGGATGTGGTCGTCAAGCAGTTGGTGGACGAAGTATTTGGCACGATTGAGGTGGAGAACCCGTTCGAGTTAGACACAAACCCAATCTACGTGCAAGGCGTCCAGCATCCGGGCGCGCACTTCAGCAAGGGGCGACTAAAGTTCGATGGTCTGCTTACGCTCAACTATCTGAAAGGGCTAGCACTGCCGCCGTACGATCCCACCAAAGAAAATAACATCCGCAAGCAGTTCGTCTTTCGTGCGCTCAGTCAGCACGCACAGCAGAACTTGACCAATCCGTTGGCAGCGTTCAAGGCGCTGTCATTTCTGCGCGGCGAATTGGCGCGCAAGACAATCGCATACGATTTCGACATCAGCACGCTCGTCATCAACGCAATGAAAAAATTGGCGAGTCGTCCGAACGGCGGCGCGCTCGCGATTCCAAGTATTGATCAGAACATCTATTTGGTGGATCAACAGTTCGGCGACGGTGGCTTCACGTGGGTCATGGGGACGCAGAGCGCGATCATCAAAGATGAGCTCAAGCGCGGCATCTACAAGGACACGGCAATGGTCGTGCCCGACGGCGACCCATACGCTCCGAATCTGGCGATGGGCTATTGGACATCGGCGCGGCGCATCGTGAAGAGTCGGCTCATGCCCGCCTACATGCCCAAGCAGGTCAGCCAACTGCGCTGCCCCACCGGCGACATCGCCAACCCGCGCAAGTGGGTGAGCAAGTTCTGCCAGTATTAAACTTTCCTCCTCGCGCGCTGCCAACTCCACGACCAGAACGTTAGCACACTAAGCAACGTCACCGCGCTCACCGCAAATCCCCAACGCACGCTCTGCGGGTCGAACCACATCTCGATCTCGTGCTGCCCCGCGCGCACGACTATGGCGCGATACAAATAGTCGGCGCGATAGGTTGGCGTCGGTACGCCATTATCAGTCGCTTGCCAGCCCTCGTACCACGAATCACTTAATACCACGAACGCATCAGCGGCGGCGTTCACCTGCAAACGCAGTCGCTCATCCGACAATTGCTCGACCTTCACGCTGCCGATTGTTACAGCAGGTTGCGCAGATGGCAGATTGCGCGGCAACACTTCCAACCACACGACTTGCCTCGGATCGAATTGAGGCGCTTGCATGTGCGCCCACAGACGATTTGCATTCGGCTCTACGCGCGCCTGCGGCACGAGCCACGCGCGCGGCAGCACAGTGCGATTGCGAATGACGCGCGCCTGTGCGTCGTCGCGCACGGTCTCGAAGTTGCTCACGTCAAAGCGCGTCAACTCAAGGGATGAGCCTTCGGCAGTGAGTTGCACGCGATACACCAGCAGATTCACTCCGGATATCAACACCTCCACACGTGCCTCACTGATGCGCATTGGCGCATCGCGCAAATCAACCGTCATACTGTAAAACAGTCGCGGGTATGCGGCGCTGAAATCGTCATGCGTTGCAACTCTGAACGCGATAGGCGCAGGCTGATGTCGTGCAATCGCTTTCACGTCGTCGCGCTCGAGCGCCCATTCAGCCGTCTCGACGCCGGCGCGCAGCGGCACGATGCTTTCCGCGCCATTCGCATCGCGCAGCGCGATGCGCGCGACCAGCGCACCCTGCTCCACAGATGGCGCATGTTCGAGCGCGGAGACGCTACGAATGTTGCCCAGCGCCTCCGAAGCATTCACGCGAAAGGTGCGCTGCGCTGGCGGCGTGTTCGTGGCAATATATAAGAGCGGACGGCTCGTGTCCACGTCATCAGTTTCGTTTGCAACAACACTAGCACGCGATCGCGGTGGCAGCACAAGCCAACCCACGTGTGCGAGGTCAAGCAGCGGATTGCTCGCGCTGAACTGTGCGGCGAGCAACTGCGCCGCGCGTTGTGACTCGAACGACGAATAGCCACTTGCATCCGGTACGTGCCAGCGCAGCAGACGATTCGGCTCGGTCGGGGACTGAGGGAACGAGAGCACGCGCTCATCCCCACCGCGCGCGAGCAGTTGACGGGTGAGATCGTCCGGGATGTCGAGCGCGGCTTGCGGCACAGCGCGCCAGAATGTCGCGGCGAACAAGCCGAGGTCAACGCTGACGATAAGCAGCAGCAGCACGCGCGCAAGACGCAACGATATGCGGCGATTCGGCGTGAGCGCGAGCCACAGCGCGCTTGCCAGCAACAACAGCAGCGCGATCAGCACGCGCGGGTTGCCGAGCCACACCGCCCATTGCAGCGACTCGAAGATGCGCGCCGACAACGGCAGCAGATTTGAGTTGGGCAGCGCGCGATAGTGCTCGTCAAGCCACTGCATCGTTTCTGCGCGATGCGCGCCAATCCAACCCGCGAAGACGAACAATGCGCTGCCGAATAGTGCAATAGCGAGTACGACCGAGCGCGCTAACATGCGTGCGCGTTTCACATCTGCATCGCGCACACATGTGAGCAGCCAGTGCGCGCCGTCGGCGGCTAGCATTGCCAACGCCAAGTCCGTCAGCAAGACGAAGCGCGCAGGCGCACGCAGCAGATTGAGCGCAGGCAGCATGAAGATGGTCTGATGCAAGTTCAGCGGCGCGGCATCCGCCAGCGCCAGCCACACGCTCGCGAGCGCGACGGCGAGCCAAAAGATCGCCTGCCGATTGCGGCGCACGGGCCGCGCGCAGACGGCAACGCTGGCGAGTATGAGCGGCAGCACGCCGACGTAGATCGTCGTCTCCCAATCCGGCCACAGTCCCCAGTGCATGCCGCCATACACGTCTTCAAAAAAATATGGCATGAGCAGCGTGATCAAGTTAAAGGGCGGAAGGCTATATGAAGTTGCGTACGCGTAATTTTCGCTGGCGCTGCGCGCGGCAGTGCGCGCCAGTTCAAGTGTCGGCAGCCATTGCGCTGCCGCCAGCCCGACGGCGCATACGCCGATCACGAGCGGCGCAGCGACAACTAACATGAATCTCTGTGCGTGCGTGCGTTGCGGCGCGTCCACCAGCGGACACAGCCACAATCGAAATGGCAGGTATGCACCAACCAACAGCGCCGTCAGGATCGGCGGCTGCACATGGCCCGCGAGCCATTGCAGCGCGTGCGCGCCGCCCGCAGCCAGCAGCCATGCGAACTGCCGTCGTCCGTGCGTGAGTAACGCACGATCCACCGCAAGCAACACCAACGGCAGTGTGATGAGTGCGTTGAGGATGCTGATGTGCACGAGGTGGCCCGTCGCAAAGCCGCCGAGCGCATATACCAAACTTGCGACAATGGACGCCGTCGCGTCCAACTTGAGATGACGCGCGAAGCCATACAGCGTGAGTGCACTAAGTGCGATAGAGAAGAATAGTAACGCGAGGAATCCAGTCGGCGAGTTGAAAATGACGAGCAGCCAATTCAGTAGAAAGAGCGTGCCCGCCTCCGAGTCGGCGAACAGCGGAAAGCCGGAGTAGAGGTCGCTCGTCCACAATGGCAAGTGGCCCGAGCGCAGTGATGCGGCCACGTGCTGCATCACAGGCACAAAGTAGTTGGCTAAATCATCTTCGTATGGCAGCGTGCCGAGTAGCACATGGGGAGCGAACGGTAGTGCAACGCCGAGCAGCAGAACGACGAGCGGAGACCAGCGTCGCGGGTTGAATGTCAACCACATGCGATCATTATAAATGCATCTTGGGGCGAAGCGTGTCTCGCCCCTATGCCGACAGTTGGTTGGCGCGCGACGCTTGCGAGCGCCATGCAATGTAGCTCAAGACAATGATCAGCGCCGATACGACGACGCTCATCGCAAAGATCAATCGCCGCGAGAAGCCATGCGCGTAAAAGCTTTCGTCGTTCGCTGCCGCGAGCAGTTTCGTGCGCAGACTCTCACGGTAATCAAGCGGCGCGGGATGCGGCGACAGCAAATCATGCAACTCGCGCGCGAGCGCGCGCAGCGAGTCAGCCGTCTCCTCATCGAACAATGCCCGATAATCAATCGCTTTGCTCATGAGTGTGCCCGTCCTGTAGAGACGTTGCACTGCAACGTCTCTACGCACTTACACCACATACGACACGATCCCCAAGCAACCGGGCCCGAAATGCACAGCCAACGAAGTGGCCAAGTCATTCACGAAAGATTCTTTCACGTTGAATATTTGCTGCGCGCGCGCCATCAGCGCATCCGCGTCGGGCTTCGCCTGCGCGTGCACAATGGCGAGGTTGATCGGTTGATCGCCGACTTTCTCCTTCGTCAGCGCCAACATGTGGTCAATCGCTTTGCCGCGCGTGCGGATGCGCGCAGCCGGATGCAGCACGCCGTCTTGCAGTGCGATGATGGGCAGCAGATTCAACATGCTGCCGATGACTGCCTGCACGTTGCTGACGCGCCCGCTCATCTGCAAATATTTTAGGTTGAGCGGACTCAAAAAAATGTTGATGCGCGGCCGAATTTGCTCAAGCCGTGCTAGAATCGCATCTACGTTTTGGCCGGCGTCCGCCATGCGCCGCGCCTCCACCGCCATGTAGCCCACGCTCGCCGAGCCACCGAGGCTATCGAATACGCGCACATCCACGTTGCCCTGCAACTCTTTGGCGGCGAGCTCGGCTGAACGAACGGTCCCGCTCAACTTGCCGGTGACATGCACCGAAAGAATTGCGTCGCCGTTGGCGGCGATACGCCGATACATCTCGATAAATTCGCCGGGCGATGGCTGCGACGTTTTCGGAATCATGCGCGTGGACTCGACCTTCCGATAGAACTCGTCCTGCGTGATGTCAACACCTTCGCGGTATGACTCGGTGCCGAACTGAATATGAATCGGCACGACGTTAATCTGATCGCGCGCAATCCATTCTGTCGGCAGGTCGCAGGTGCTGTCCACGACAATATGAATCACTCTTCCGCTCCTGTCAGCAAGTGTGCGCCGTAGCCGCGCTGCTCCATCTCGCGCCGCAGCTCGTCGAGCGTGCGATGGAACAGCGACTTGATCGCGCCCTCGCTGCGATTCAACACCTTACCGATTTCCACATTGGATTTGCCTTCGCCATACTTCAATACCAATAGCAGTTGACGGTCGGGCGGCAGTTTTTGAATGCACGCACGCAGTGCTTCCATCTCCGAATTGTACTCAGCCACCGAGTCGGGCGACAGCCGTGTGCGCGTCAACATGCCCCACACTTCGTCGAGCGAAATCTGCGGGCGGCGCTGGTGATCGCGGTGCCAGTTCGCCACAAGGTTGTGCGCGATGCGATAGAGCCACGCCGAGAATGGCAGCCCACGCTCGTCGTAGCGCCGAACGTTGGCCAGCGCCTGATAAAACGTTTTGGCTGTCAGGTCTTCGGCGTCTTGTTCGTTGTTGGTGCGGAAGTAAATGTAAGAGTAGATTCGATCAACGTAGCGCTCGTACAACATGCCGAACGCGTCGGGGTCGCGCTTTGCACGCTTCACCAACTGCGCGTCACTCTCGGACACAGCAGACTCCAACCACTCGTTGTCGCGCTGCGAATGGAAACACCGCGCGCGTGCGCAAGTTACGCATCGTTACGGTTGGCGCGTGCGCAGTGAGGTGTGGGCGACCGTTTCGAGTGCGTCGTCCACCAGTTCGGAGAGATTGCGCAGATGTTCGTCGCTGAGGGTGGCGAGTTGTGATTGGAAGCGGCGCGTGAGGGAAAGCAAATGGGCCAGCGCGGCGCGATCAAGTCCTTGTGCAAGCGATGAGCCGAGGCTCAAACCCGCGAGCGCGCCGAGGCTGAGGTGCCCCGTCGGTGCGAGCGCCTGCATTGCTTTGAGCGGATTGAGTCCGCGCGCTTTGTTAGTGAGCGTGTGCAGGTTGAGCACGAGCGCGGCGGCGGTCTCAGCGCAGAACTCGATCGGCGACTTCAGCGTGGAGATGTGCGCGAGCAGATCGGCGAGCAGCGCATCGTTTGGTTCGCGCTCTCGCAGCTGCGTGAGGATGCGCTCGCGCACGGCTTGCCACTCCGCGCTGTCGCTCGCACGCCCGCCGAAAAGCCGTACTGCCGCGCGCGCCTTCGCAGTCGGCAGGAAGGCGATGCTGGAGCGACCGGGTCCGCTGTGTGCGGGACTGAGCACATACTCGGAGCGCACGTAGCCTTTTTGCTCCAGCAACTTGAGCATGTCGTATGCAGAGAAGCGATTGACGCCGAGCGACTCGGCGACGCGAGTGTAGTGAATGGGCTGCTGCGCCTCGTGATAGAGGTCGAGCAGCTTCCGCAGAAAATCGTGTTGGCGTCGGGTAAGTCGCATTCATCAAGTCCTGAGTCCTGAGTGCTAAGACCTGAGATTGATAACTCAGGACTCTTTACGTCCCCATTGTAGCCGCATTGCCAGCGTCGGTCAAAGAAGATTTTGGGCAGCATGTCTCATATCTTAAGGTTCGCTCATTTTTAGACGAGAATGAAAGATTAGGTTAAGCTCTGGGCATGAGCCCAGAATTGAGTATTAGAAGCGAACGCGTTGATGATATTCCCGTATTGCTGGCGTTTCAGGAGCAGATGCAAGTGGCT
>JBBPZQ010000148.1:0-79469 GCA_038198935.1 Anaerolineae bacterium | reverse complement strand
GCCAGAAGTGGACGATGCCCATTCGTGACTGGCACCGCGCCTTGCAGCAATTCGCCATTGTGTTCGAAGGCAGAGTCTCGTTACCCTAACCAGCACGCACTGACTCAAGACCATTTACACAAATTACTTGACACCGTCCAGGACGAGCGCGACAATTACCAATCCCGCCGTGCTGTTGCCCCGATGCGCCACCGTGTTGTGTAAATAGGTCCTCATTAACATCCCTCCTCTTGTCTGTTTAATTTCCCTCTGCCTTTCAGTGTAGTCATAACTGGGATACATTGTCATCTATCTAGATACAGAGGCGAGGCACAAAGCTGGATACATTTGCACTCGGCGGTGCGGCGATTGGGGCACTCATCGTGCGGTACGGCTCTCGTGATGTTTACTCGCGCAAATTTGCCCGTCCATCTGACATCGGACATAATACACGTCTGCACGCAAGCGCATCATTTAAGGAGCAGACATCATGCAAGGATGGAAGTATCTATCGTTCAGACTCATCGTAGGCGTACTCACGTTACTCGTACTTGGCTGCGGCGCGAATCCTACGGCAGCACCCGCCAACACAAGCGCGCCCAATGCGAGCACGTCAGCACCGACCATTAGCGCAACCAGTGCGCCAGTGGCAACGACCAGCAGCCCCACGACCAGCCCTACCACGAGCGCCAAGAAACTTAGCGGCGAAGTTACGTTCTATGTGAGCGAAGACGCCGACGCACTCAAAGGTTTTCAGGAGTTGGTGACGGCATTCGGCAAGGTACAGCCTGACGTCAAGTTGACGCTTGTCAACATCCCCGATGGCGGCGACTTTTTGAAGCGGCTGGCCGCCGACTTTGCGGCGAAGACACCGCCCGACATCTTCGAAATTAACTACCGCCGCTTCGGACAGTTTGCGATCAAAGGCCAACTGGAACCGATTGACGACTTGCTCGCCAAGAGCACAGTGGTCAAGGCGAGCGACTATTATCCCGCCGCGCTCGACGCGTTCAAGTTCCGCGGCAAGCAGTACTGCATCCCACAGAACCTGTCCTCACTCGAACTGTATTACAACAAGAAACTGTTCGCCGATGCGGGTGTCGCGCTGCCCAAAATGGGTTGGACGTGGACCGACTTCCTAAGCGCCGCGCGCGCGCTGACGAAGAAAGGCACCGATGGCAAGGTTGCGCAGTATGGCGCGGGCATCGCCACACAGGTCATCCGTCTCGCACCGTTTATCTGGGCGCACGGCGGCGATTTGGTGGACAACGCTGATCGTCCGACCAAACTGACGCTGGATTCGGGGCCCGCGCTTGAGGCGTTCAGGTGGTTGGTCGAGTTGCAGACGAAGGAGCACGTCGTGCCGTCGAAAGAAGACGAGGCGGCGCAGAGTTCGCAGTCGCGTTTCCAGAAGGGCACGCTGGCGATGTTCTTCCAGAGCCGCGTAGTCACGCCAGAGCTGCGCAATACCATCAAAGACTTCGAGTGGGATGTCGCACCGATTCCGAGTGACAAGAACACGGCGACGATCCTGCACAGCGATGGCTACTGCATCAGCAGCGGCGCGAAGAACAAAGATGCCGCGTGGGCATTCACCGAGTTCGCCAACGGCCCTGAGGGCGAAAAGATCATCGTCGGCTCTGGGCGCACGGTGCCCTCGATTAAGAGCATCGCCGAGTCCGCGCTGTTCCTGAATCCGACGCCAGCCGCCCCGCCCGCCAACAACAAAGTCTATCTCGACATGGCGCCCAACATTCGGCGCGTGCCGATCATGACGACGTGGGTTGATATTGAGAATGTGGTGAACAACGAAATCAAGCGCGCGTTCTACGGCGATGCGACTGTGGAAGCCGCCGCCCAAGCAGCCGTGAAGAACACCGAGGCGCAATTCGCGCAGAACAACAAAGACCTCGGCTCACAGTAAACCGATTCACTCCGACTTGCGCGCTGGGCGAGGGGCATCCCCTCGCCCATTTTTTGTCTGTGTGCGTTCGCCAGTATCATCCGATTCATGCGTTGGAAATCACGCAGTCGCTTGCAACCCTATCTCTTACTCGCGCCGTACTTACTCGGCGTGAGTGTGTTGGTATTTGCGCCGATGCTGCTGACCGTCGTGTTGAGTTTCACCGACTACGATATCTTTAATCCGCCGCAGTGGATCGGACTCGACAACTACGCTCAGTTTTTTCAAGACACACGTTTTCAGCTCGCCCTGCTGAATTCGTTGTGGTTTGTGCTCGGCACGGTCGCATTTCGGGGCATCGGCGCGCTAAGTCTCGCCCTCGCGCTGAACCGCACGGGCCGCGCGATCACCCTCGCACGCGCGACGATCTATTTGCCCAGCATCATCCCTGAAGTCGCCTATGCGCTGATCTGGCTATTGATTCTGAATCCCGCTTATGGCCCTCTCAACCTCGCGCTGCGCACGCTGGGGCTGCCGACGTTCCCGTGGCTGCAAACGGAACTGACTGCGCGCATCTCGGTCGTCGTGATGGCAGGGTTCGAGTTGGGCGAGGGCTTCGTCGTGATGCTGGCGGCTCTGCAAATGATTCCACACGAAGTGCTGGAAGCCGCCGCACTTGATGGCGCAAGCCGCGTGCAGCGACTGCGCACCATCCTGCTGCCGCTGCTGGTGCCATCGCTATTGCTGCTCGCTTTCCGCGACACTGCGCTCAGTTTTCAGGATTCGTTTGTGCCTGCACTGATCACCACCGAGACGGGCCCATATTACGCAACGTACTTCTTGCCGCATCACATTCTGAGTCAGGCAATTGGATTATTTCGCTACGGTTACGGTGCGGCGATGACAGTGGTGATGTACGTGGTCGGCGCACTGCTGATCGGACTCCAGTATCGCGTACTGAGGCGTGGAAACGCCGCCGATGAAATCTAATCCGACAGTGCTAGCCCCCGGCTATCGTTTCAAAGCGTGGCTCACCGCCAAGCGAATGATTGGGCGTCTGCTTGCATCGCTTGCTCTCGGCGCAGTGCTCTTCGTGTTTGCGTTTCCGCTGTTGTGGATGTGCTCGTATTCATTGCGCTCAACCGATCTGCCGTCGCCGATCCAGTTTGAATTGTTTGTATTGCCTTTAGCATGGGACAACTACGCGCGTGTGTTAAACACGCTGCCGTTGACGCGCTATCTGTGGAACTCTGTGCTCGTAGTCGGCGCTGCCGTGCCACTCACGCTGATCGCCGCTTCGTGGGCCGGACTTGCGCTGACCCAGGTGTCGGCACGCGTGCGCGTCGCCCTGCTGCTGATGAGCATCGCGCTGCTGCTCGTGCCCGCCCCTGCGCTGTGGTTGCCGCGTTTTATCCTGTACACACGATTGGGGTGGATCAACACGCTATTTGCGTTGATCGCACCGGCGCTGATGGGCAGCAGTCCGTTTTATGTCATCATGTTCTACATCGCCTTCGCGCGTGTGCCGATTGATCTGATCGAGTCGGCACAACTCGAAGGCGCGAACCTGTTGCAAGTGTGGTCGCGTGTGGCGCTGCCGCTGGCGCGACCGACGCTCGTCGCGGTTGCGGTGCTGTCATTTGTGTTCTACTGGAGCAACTTCATTGACCCGTTCTTGTACTTGCGTTCAGAAGCCAACTTCACGCTGCCCGTCGGCATCCAGACGTTACAGGCAGTAATGCGTTCCAATTGGCCCCTGCTGATGGCGGCGGCAGTGATGATGGCCGCTCCTGTGCTGGTCGTGTTTCTCCTCGCCCAGCGTCTCTTCCTGCAAGGTGAAATCACGCTAGCGCGATGGCTCCGCTAGACTTTCTTGCACAAAACGATATGGACACCGTTGTAAGAGTTCGTTAAGAAATAATCTCCGCTAACGCTGGATGGACACATCCAGCGGCAGGCGGCGGATTTAGCAATCCGCCGCGAGCGAATCGGGAAGTTATTGTTTTTCGGACCCTAAGTACCACAGTCGAGAAGGCATTGCGTTCTGACACTGTGACTACAAGGGGCATGATGCGAGGGCACTGAGCGCAACGTCGCAGAGATGCGGCGCTGCGCTCAGCATGACAGACAGATGGTTAGGGTCGACGTAGGGGTAAGGGTACCTCACCCCTCCGCAATTCATCAGCGCACGATCAGCGGCAGGAACAGTCTTGCCACGACGTTGAAGGCACGGGCCACATCGGGCGCGGGATTGAATGCGCCGTCGCCCGACTGGTGCGCGGTGATCGTGCACGCACCCAGACCTGCTAAAGTCACCGTCGTGCCCGACAGCGTGCACACACTCGGCGGCGATGCCGTGAACGTGACCGGCAGACCCGACGAGGCCGTAGCACTAACTGTGAACGGCGACTCGGCGAGCGTGCGGTCGGGCAGCGGCGCGAACGTGATTGTCTGATCCGCCTTCGCGCACGTGAACGTCGCCTGCGACGTCGCCGTATTATCGGCGAGATTGACGTCGCCTTCAGCAGGTGCGGCGACGACTTGATTCGTCATCAGCGTACCACACGCGGGTGGCGCATTGACCGACGTGTTGATGGTGAACACCTTGGTCGCACCAATGCCCAGGCTGGCAACCGTGCATTTTGCCCCGCTTGGTAGAGCGCTGCACGATACGCCTACCGTGCTGTCTGCCTGCATACCGCTCGGCAGTGTATCCGTGACGACGATATTGGTCAGGCTGAGGCTGCCCACATTCGTGAGGATGATACGGTACGGCACCCCGCCAAACGTATTAGCGGGCGAGATGATGAGCGACGGCCCGATTTTCGTGATGGCGACGTTCGGCACTGGCAGCAACTCGTCCGCGCCAAGGTCGGGCGCGCTGCCGAACGGGCGTGCCTCGCCGTCAATGTCAGTCGTCACGCCAGCATTGATGCCATTGTCAATCGCGGTCGAGCCGAGCGCGATGTGGTAGCCGTCGGCGGCAAAGGCGGGCGTGCCCGTGATGGCGTTGGTGACGGCGATCGGCCCCGCGCCCGTCGTGTTCGTGCCGTTGCCGAACCACAACACACCGCGCACCGTTGCCGTGTTGCCCGCCGTCGTCGTGATGCCGACGCCTTGATTGACGATGATCGTGTTGGTCATGACGATCGGGGCTGCGGGAACCAGCGTGCTGAACGAGAGGCCGCTGTTGTCGCCGCCCGTATTGCGCGCGATGGTGTTGTGCAGCAAGTGCGCCGCGCTCTGCTGCACGAAGATACCGCTGCCCTTTTTCGTGCTGCTCGTGAGGCGGTTGTCCACGATGACATTGTTGAGCAACTTGATGATGGTGCTGTGCAATACGATGCCCCCGCCATCGCCCGTCGAGCTGTTGCCGCGCATGATGTTGCCGCTGACCGTACCGCCGTTGCTGAAGAAGATGTACATCGCCCCGCCCGCGCCCGCCGTGTTGCTGATCATCGAATTTCCTGCGACCGTCACGGAGCTGCGCTCGAGGAACACGGCGCCTGCGTTACCGACGCCTGCGCTGTTTTGGATGAACCTGTTGCCGCTCACGGTAGCGTTGTCGCTGCCCTCCAGCCGCATGCCGCCGCCACCGGCGACGCCGGCGCTGTTGCGGTTGATGACGTTGTCTTGCACAATCGAGCCGCTGTTGTGCAGCACGACACCCCCGCCAGCGTTGGTGGCATTGTTGCCGCTGATGTCGTTCTGCGCCAACGCCACAGCGGGGCTATCCACCAGAACCACACCGCCGCCAGAGAACGTCGCCGTATTGGTGAGAATAGCGTTGTTAAAGCAAAAGAAGCAGGAAATGTTGTTTAGATAGACGCCGCCACCGGCCTCCGCAGCGTTGCCGAAGATGGTGTTGCCATTGACGGCAACACCACTGCCGTAGGCATAGATACCGCCGCCGCTATCCATACCTGACGCGTCGCCGCCCATGTTATTCGCATTGCCGTTAGTGATGTGCAAGTCTCGAATGGTGGCCGATGCGCTATTCACGATGTACACGCCGCGCCCTTTGGACTGTGCGTCAATCGTCACCGTCTGAGTTAGTGGCAAGTACGACACGAAGTTGTCCGTCGCGACGGGCAGCACACCGCTCACGATGTTCACTGCCTCACCGTTGCCACTGTCCCTGCGGCCATTGCTGATGTCATGATTGAGGAGCGCCAGCACGCCAGTAATTCCGGCACACGTGTTGACATTGAACGCGCGAGGCGCAATGCGCCGCGCGCGCCAATGCATGAACTGATTCCTATCGCAACATCAGTGGCAAAAATAAAACGTGGTCCAGCACCAGAGGCACCTCGCGTGCGCGCCCTTCTTTTGGCGACGGGCGCAGCTTGGTCGAGCCGGCTGTGCCGAACAGCACACGCAGATCGAAGTCAGTGGGCAGTGAGTCGGCGGGGACAGAGTTAAAGAGGAAGACCATGAGCGCAAGCATCATGATCAGCACGAGCGCAAAGGCGACGGCGGAGCCGCCATGCCGACGGTTGGGTGCCCCTCGTGTCGCTCGCATCGGGGTTTCTTTGAAAGCGAATCTCGGCTAGCCGCGAAAACGGCTGAGACGACCGTACAAATTGCGAAGCGTCAGCAGTCAATTCAGGATGAGGCTAGCGGCGCAGCAACGGCAGCAATTGCAGCGGACGCGGACTCATCTCTGAGCTATTGCCGCTCGCATTCGCGGAGGTCGTAGTGACCTGAATGCTCGTATTTGTTGCGGCGTCGCTGACGACGACGACGCTGCCACCGTTTCCCAAGTAAGTGAGCGGGTCAATGGCACATTGAAGGTGGCAAACGCGCCCGTTTTGATTACTCTTCGTTTAACCTTAGCACCGCCATGAACGCTTCCTGCGGCAGCTCGACCGAGCCAATCAGTTTCATGCGCTTCTTGCCAGCCTTCTGTTTTTCGAGCAACTTGCGCTTGCGCGAAATGTCGCCGCCGTAGCATTTGGCGAGCACGTTCTTGCGAAGCGCGCGCACGGTCTGGCGTGCAAGAATTTTGCTGCCGACGGCCGCTTGGATCGGCACGGGAAACATCTGCTGCGGGATGACTTCCTTCAACTTTTTCGTGAGCGCCTCGCCCTTTTGATACGCCGTGTCTTTGTGCACGATCAGCGACAGCGCGTCCACTGGCTCTTCATTCACTAGCACATCGAGTTTCACCAACTCGCCTGTGCGATATGCATCGAAGACGTAATCAAGTGACGCGTAGCCGCGCGTGCGCGATTTGAGATGATCGTAGAAGTCAATGATCAACTCCGAGAGCGGCAAGCGATACGCGAGCAGCACGCGCGACGTGTCGAGGAAATCCATCTTGTCGAACTCGCCGCGCCGAGTCGTAACCAAGTCCATGATCGTGCCGATGTATTCCTTCGGCGAATACACACTGATCTTCATCCACGGCTCAGAAATTTCCTCGATGTTCACAGGGTCGGGCAACTTCGCAGGGTTGTCCACGATGACGACATCACCAGCGGTCGTCATTACTTGATACTCGACGCTTGGCGCGGTGGCGATCAAGTTAAGATCGTATTCTCGCTCTAAGCGTTGCTGGACGATCTCCATGTGCAGCAGTCCGAGGAAGCCGCAGCGAAAACCGAAGCCCAGCGCCGACGACGATTCCGGCTCGTACACCAGCGACGCATCGTTGAGGCGCAGCTTGTCGAGCGCATCGCGCAAGAGCGGATAATCTTCAGTGCTGGTCGGATACAATCCCGCGAACACCATCGGCTTGGCAGGACGATAGCCGGGCAGTGGCTCGCGCGCTGGACTCGCGGCATGTGTGATCGTATCGCCGACGGCAACCTCTTTTACATCTTTCACACCCGTTGCAACATAGCCGACCTCGCCCGCCTGCAACTCGTTCGTCGCGAGCATCTTCGGTTTGAACGTGCCAACTTCGAGCGCCTCGATTTTTTGATTGTGCGCCATCGTCAGCAACGGCTGCCCCGTGCGCACCACGCCGTCCATCACCCGCACGTAGGCGACTACGCCCTTGTACGCATCGTAATGCGAATCGAATACGAGCGCGCGCAGCGGCGCGTCCACGTCGCCGCACGGCGGCGGCACGTGCTGGACGATCGCTTCGAGCAACTCGTCAACGCCACTGCCTTCTTTGGCAGAGCCGCAGATGATCTCTTCGGTCGGCACGCTCAACAAGTCTTCGACTTCACGCGCCACGTCCTCGACGTGCGCCGATGGCAGATCAATTTTGTTGATAAACGGAATGATGGTGAGGTTGTGTTCGAGCGCGAGATACAAATTCGCTAACGTCTGCGCCTCGATGCCTTGTGTCGCATCTACCACCAGCACCGCGCCTTCGCACGCGGCGAGCGCGCGCGAGACTTCGTAGCCGAAGTCCACGTGGCCTGGCGTATCAATCAGATTCAGCTCGTACTCTTCGCCGTTGCGTGCGCGATAGGTCATGCGCACGGCTTTGGCTTTAATGGTGATGCCCTTCTCACGCTCCAAGTCCATCGAGTCGAGCAGTTGCGCGGACATATCACGGAGCGCAATCGTGCCCGTGCGCTCCAGCAAACGATCCGACAATGTTGACTTGCCGTGATCAATATGCGCGGTGATGACGAAATTGCGAATGTGGTTCTGATCCATAACATTGAGTATTCTAACACATGTAGATGCGTAAACACGGAACGGGGAAGCAGGATTCATGCACAGTTCACCTGCTTCCCCGTTCAGCGTATGGGCTGACTCGACTACGTGATCGGCGTGCGCGCGAGCCAATCGTAGCCAATGGTCGGATCGTCGTGTGCAATGCGTCCTTCATCCTGCGGATTGTACGTGTTCGAGGTGATGTAAAACAGATGCGCTTCGCCGCTCAACACCTTGCAGCCATGCGCAACGCCAGTTGGAATTTTTAACACCGTACTGCCGTAGTGCTCGCCCATAAAAATCTCTTGCGTCTCGTGAAAGGTCGGCGACGTGGGGCGCAAGTCGTGCAACACCACCTTGATCGCGCCCATCGGCACGTACCACCAATCAATCTGCTGCTGGTGAATGTGCCACGCCTTGATCACGTCGCGGAACATCTTCGAGTGAGACCACTGACCGAAGCCTTCGCCGAAAAAGTCGTCGCTCACGCGGATGATCTCGCGGAAAAAACCGCGCTCGTCGGGATGCGTCACGAGCTCTTTCAGAATCACGCCGTCAATCATGTCGAGTCCTGAGTGCTGAGTGCTGAGATCGCTCAGCGCTGATCATATCCACCACGCCTGCGTAGGCTGCTCGCGCAAGATGATGTCTTTCAAGAATGTAATGGCTTTGCTCAAGCCTTCGTCCACCGATGCGTACGAGTCCTCGTGTTCGATGGAGATGGCGTGATCGTAGCCGCTCACCCGTAGCGCGGAAATCATTTTCTTCCAGTCGAGCGCGTCGTGACCGTAACCGACACTACGGAACGTCCACGCGCGATTCGCGTCTGGCTCGGTGTTGTCGAGCACGCCGTTGCGCGCGAGGTTCTGCGCGTCGAAGGCCGTGTCTTTCGCATGCACGTGATAGATCGCGCCACGCAGGGCTTTGATCACCGCGACGGGATCGGCTTGCTGCCAGAACAGATGGCTCGGATCGAAGTTGCAGCCCATGTTCGCGCCGCACGCTTCGCGCAAGCGCAGCATCGTCGGCAGATTATAGACCATAAAGCCGGGGTGCATCTCGACGGCAATGTTCACACCGTGCGCGCGCGCGAACGCGGCTTCGGCACGCCAGTATGGGATGCACACCTCGTTCCATTGATAGTCCAGCATCTCGGCAAATTCGTTGGGCCAGCCGATGATGCTCCAATTGGGCTGCGTGTCGTGCGCATTCGCGGCGGGACAACCCGCGAACACAATCACGACGTTCAGATCCAACTTTTCTGCGAGCAGCACGCTGTTGCGCCACGCTTCGTGATACGCGCGCGCCTGCGACTTGTCGGGATGCAGCGGGTTGCCGTGGCAGCTCAGTCCGCTGATACTGATATTGCGCTGCGCGAATTGCTTTTGAAAGTCGCGCAACTTCGCATCATCAGCCAGCAGCGCAGCAGGGTCGCATTGCTGCTGCGCGGGATACGTACCACTGCGAATTTCTTTGAGCGAGTTCGGTCCCGTGCGCAACTCAATGGCGTCAAGACCGAGCGACGCAATCTTATCAAGCGTCTGTTCCAGCGACAGTTTATGGAACAGTGGATTGAATACACCCAGTTTCATAATCACTCCGGCTATATTTCACCACAGTGGCGCAGAGAACGCAGAGCATTCCATTAATCGCGCTGCGGTCTCTGCAAGTTTATTCGATCTTTACTGGTTGTCCGCCCTGCTCCGCGCTCGCCTTGAGCGCGTCCCACAGCAGCGCGAGACGCAAGCCAACTTCAGGCGGCGATGGGTTGGCGACTTTGCCGCGTCGCACGGCGACAAATTGCTGCCATACGCCGAGCGACCTCGGCAGCGTCAATTTGCGGAACACCTTCGCGCCAGACATCTGCATCTTCAGCCATGCGCCCCACACATCGGTCTGGAATGTGACCTGCTCACAATAGACTTTCACGTCCGCGCCGAGTGCGACCGCTTCGCCGCAGCCGCCAATTGTGACCATGACGCCCGACTTCAAGCGGCCAATCGCAGACGTGATGATGTCCACATCGGTACCGCGATTGTCTTGCCACGCGGCGACCTCGGCAAAATCTTCGCCCGCGAAGCGCACGACGAGATTGAGCAAGTGCGCGCCGGTGTCGAACATGAAGCCGCCGCCCGACATGGCCGGATTCTGTCGCCACGTGCCGCGCTGCTCATTCTTCCAATTCTGCCACACGTTCGCGTGAATGGCGACGACGCGGCCCACTTCGCCCGAGCGAATCAATTCCAGCGCGTGATTGACATACGGACTGAGCGACGATTGGAACGCGACCGTGAGCAAGCGTCCCGTGCGGTCGCGCGTGCGGATGAGCGAGCGCGCTTCGTCGGCGTTCATCACCATCGGTTTTTCGAGCAGTACGTCAAGCCCCACTTGCATGCACATGCTCGCCTGCGCGTGATGGAAGGCGTGCGGCGTGATGATGAACGCCGCATCGAGTGCGCCCGCGCGCTCGCTCAATAATTTTTCGAGGTCAGGCTCGTTCGGCGGCACAGCCACGCCCGCTTGCTTGAACAATTTCGCCGTCTGCGCGTACGCCGCGTCGCTCGGCTCACACAACGCGACGATGCGCGTCGTGTCTTGCTGCAACAACAACTTGCGCAAGTGCGAGCGCGCCATGCCGCCCGCACCGACCATGATCATTCGAGTTTTCTTTGGCATAGGAGAAAAGGTTTCTGATTTTAGATTTTAGAATGGAATGCGATCAGGATGCGACTGGCTTCCAATTCACAGCCGCACGGATAAGCATCGTGCAGCAGTTGCATCACGACCTCGCGCTTGGGTAACGCTCCACCTGCGCCACGTACTGTACACGCCGCTGCGCCACACGCGTTGGCGAGCAGCGCGCTCTCGGGTTCGCTCAGTCCGCGCATTTGGCCCGCGATAAATCCCGCATTGAACGCGTCGCCCGCGCCTGTGCTGTCCACGACGTTCACGCTAAATGGCGGAACGTGTTCGGTGCGCCCATCAGTGTCTTCGACCACACAGCCGTGCGCGCCCTGCTTGCGCAGAATCCACTGCCAACTCTCGCGCGCGATTGCGACATCGTCGCTCGGCATCAGCACCGCCATCTTGCGCGCGAGTTGTGCAACGGCGTCAGGAGCCAGTCGCATCGGCGCGTGTCCGATGTCGAGTGATGCGCTACTCACCGAAGCATGTCGAGCGCGCACGGCTTGCATCGTCGCTTCGAGCGACGCCGCGCCGAGCACACTGTAACTCGTGACGTGCAGCCAGCGCGCGACTTTGATTAACTCAAATGGAATCGCGCTCGCGGCCAGATTGCGATTCGCGCCCGCACCGCCGAGCAACGTGCGCTCACCGTCGGGGGTGATGGCGACATAAACGGTACCAGTGGTCGTCGTCTCGTCGCGCTGGATGAATTCGGTCGAGAGCCCGTTGCGCGCAATCTCAGTCACGGCGAAGTCGCCGAGCACGTCACAGCCAACGCGCGCGATCAGCGCCACGTCAATGCCGAGCCGCTTCAACATGATCGCCGTGTTGAGCGACGAGCCGCCGAGCTGCAATTGCGTATCGAGCGGCTGCGCATCGCCGCCGTGCGGCGGATACGATTCCAGTCGCGCCACGATGTCCACGTTCACATCGCCGAGCACGACGACTTCTGCCATCAGAGTTCACTCGCCTGTTCGAGCGCGGGCTCAATCAGCGCGAGCCCTGACGGGTTTTGGAAACCTGTCGGGTCTAAGTGAATCAGAAACTCCACGTTGCCCGCGGGTCCTTTAATCGGCGACGCGATCAGTCCACACACGCTCCAATCAGTCTTCGCACAATAATCGAACGTCTCTGTGAGCACAGAGCGATGAATTTGCGAGTCGCGCACCACGCCACCCTTCCCGACTTGCCCCTTGCCCGCCTCGAATTGCGGTTTGACGAGCGCGACGACATCGGCAACGGCGGACGGCGGACGGTGAAGGGTTGACGAATGTCCGCTGTCTGTCGTCTGCCGTCTGCCGTCGAGCAATCGCTTCACCACCGGCAGCACCAACTTCAGTGAAATGAACGACACATCAATGCACGCGAACTGGATCGGCTCTGGCAATGACTCTACATAGCGGATGTTGGCGCGCTCCATCACGATGACACGCGAGTCCTTGCGAATCTTCCAGTCGAGTTGACCGTAACCGACATCAATCGCATACACTTTCGACGCGCCGCGCTGCAATAGCACGTCGCTGAACCCACCGGTACTTGCGCCAATGTCGGCGCACACGCGCCCGCTCACATCAATCTGAAACGCATCAAGCGCCGCCGCAAGTTTGTAGCCACCGCGCGAGACGTACGGCATCGCGCCGCGCACTTCGATCTCAGCCGCATCGTCAATGGGTGTGCCCGCCTTATCCACGCGCTGGCCACTGACGAACACCTCGCCCGCCATGATGACGCGCTGCGCTTTCTCGCGCGACTCGCTGAGTCCACGCGCGACGAGCAGCAGATCGAGGCGCTGCTTCATATGCGACGGCAGCCGACGGGCGATGGGCGGCGGCAGGGTTCAGCCGACTGCCGTCCGTCGGCTACCGTCACACTAACCACCACTCGACCTGCGGCTCTTCGAGAAATTCACAGCCACTCTCGGTCACGATCACGTCTTCTTCGAGCGCGACCATGCCTGCGTCGGTCATCACGCCGAGTTCGAGCGTGTATACCTGGCCCGCTTCGACGATACCATACGGCGTGTCGCCGTAGCGTTGCCAGCGCGGACCGAGCAGCGTCGAGCCGTCGTGCGCGGTTCGGCCCAATTGGTGGCCGAATGCATGTTGATATTCTGGAAAGCCTTCGCTAGTAATCACTTCACGCGCGCGCTGATCCACTTTCCAGCCTTCGACGCCGGGCTTCAACACCTTCGCACCTTCCGCAATGGTCTTCACCACAGCGTCGAATGCTTTCTGGATGGACATCGGCGCATGCGTCTCGCCAGCGCGTCTAACGTACCACATGCGCTGAATGTCTGAACAGTATTCGTCCTGCTTGATGCCAAAGTCCATGTGCACGAGCTGGCCCTGCTCGATGCGAATGTTCGTGGTGGGCGGACCGTGCCCGATTGTGGAGTTCGGGCCAGCATTGACGATCGGATTGCCTGCCTGTTCCCACGCGTAGCCCAAGCCGAGCTCGCGCACGCGCCGCTGCATGAAGTCATACAGCTCGCGCTCGCTCGTGCCGACCTGAACGAGCGGTGTGACTTCGGCAAATAAGTTCATCGTCGTGTCAATAGCCGCGCGGATGCGCTGCGCCTCGCTCGCCGTCTTGCGTCCGCGCACGCGCGAGATGATCGGGTCGGCGGATTGCAAGCGCTCGACATAAGGCGTGCCGCCGAGATGCTCTTGCAATTGGAGGAACATGCCGTAGGTCAGCCCATCAGCCGCAACGTTGCTCTTCGAGAAATTGATGCCAATGGATTTCGGATCGAGTTCGCTCAGCAAGCTGCGCAACGTCTCGGCGATGCCTTGCGTGTATGTGAGCACGTCGTTATACAAGCCGCTTTCCCGAAAGGCTGCATCATCATACTTGCCGGTAATGGCGAAGCGCTCGCCCTTCGCGGTGATGATGATCGCGGCGGGCCAGACCACCCCCGCAGGCGCGACGAGTCCCCACGACGGTTCGGCGATCTCACTCGTCTCGCGCGCGTACAGCAGCCACGCATCCACGTTTAACTCCCGCAGGATGCCGACGGCTTGCTCGATTTTCTCGCGTTGTAACATGCGGTCTCCCGACAAAACGCGTAATGCGTGAATCAACTACGGATTACGCATCACGCCTTACGCATTACCCTTCTGCTTCGCATTCTGGCCAAAGGCATAATACACGAAATCCAAATCACCCGGCGAGTGTTCGAGATCGCTCAACATCGCAGCAATCTCAGCGCGATGCTGCGTGCCGTGATTGGCGCACTGCACCAAGCCTTGCCACACGAACACGTCCGGGTCTTCGGAACGGCGCTTCGGTGTAATCGCCTGATGCAGTTGATCGGCGTCGAGGGACGCAATCCACGCGCGCCGTTCGGGCACCAAAGTCGCCCACGACTGACGGACTGCCGCGAGTGATGTCAACTCACGCATCAGCGACATCGGGGGCATCTGCCCGCGCGAGCGGCTGTACCATGCCCAGTCCACGCCGACCATGTGAGTGAACGTGTCGACCAGTGTGCGACAGCCTTTTGAAAATGGCTGCCTCAACTGCTCGTCGCTCAACGATTCAGCGGCGGTCAGCAGGCGTTCGTTCGCCCATGCGCCATAGTCGTAGAGCGATTGGATAATTTCGTTGTTCGCGGCCATAACACTTTCCTTCTGAATTCACCACATATACACAGGGGCATAGGGCCGAGTAACTAACACTTTGCGATGAAGAGAAGCATGGTGAGCTTGTCGAACCATGCGTGCCCCGCGCACACCGCATCCTTCGACAAGC
The DNA here is from genome assembly GCA_038198935.1 of Anaerolineae bacterium. Lineage (GTDB taxonomy): Bacteria > Chloroflexota > Anaerolineae > JACRMK01 > JACRMK01 > JBBPZQ01. The sequence continues at coordinate 64,534 of JBBPZQ010000148.1, read as the reverse complement.
TCAGGATGCTGCTCTTAAATCAAAATCTGAAAGTGTTAGTTACTCAGGGCATAGAGTTTGACTTTTGAATTTTTGTGCTGATGTGGTTTCCTCACTCATCCATCAGCGCGCCGCAGTCCACGACTGGTTGGCGCGCTCCAAAAAGAAGCCCAGCATCTCTGTATGTTCGGGCGCGTGACCCATCGCGGTGAGCATCGCCGCGATTTCCGCACGGTGATGCGTCGAATGATTGGCGCTTTGCAGCATCAACTGCCAGCGTGGCAATTCGTAGCGCACGCCGCGCAGGCTGGTATAGTTGACGATGTTACCAAATTGATCATTTTCGAGCGCATCCAAGTGCGCGCGCCGCACTGCTGCCAGTTGATGCCACTGCGTGCGGAGCTCATCGAGGGTTGTCGGCTCGAACGGCCATGAACGCGGCGAAATTCCCTGCCAGCGCGCGAACAACAGGCTTTCCGCGCCGAGCATGTGCACGAACGTCCTATGCACCGACTCGAAACTGTGCGCAAACGTTCGTGCCAGTTGCTCGGATGTGAGCTGCACAGCCGCTTCAAACAACCGCTCGTTTGCCCAGACGTTGTATTCGTACAGAGCGACAATCAGTTCTTTCATGGTTGCTATCGGGTCTTTGGATTTTACATTTCGGATTTTGCTCAGTTGGTATCACCGGCGGTGGGTCTTGGAATTTGGGAGTTGGTATTTTCAGACGTTGTCCTCACCACAATCCACTTTGATGACCGTACCGTTGATCCACTGCACGTTCGAGTCCATCAGCGCGACAAAAGTTTTGGCGATGTCTTCGGGCGTGGTCAAACGTCCTACGGGATTACGTTTGATCGCTTCTTCTTTCAGCACGTCGGCGCCGGGGATCATGCGCAGCGCGGGCGTATCGGTCACGCCCGCCTGAAAACAATTTACGCGCACGCCGCGCGGCGCGAGCTCGAGCGCGAGTTGGCGCACGTGCGATTCGAGCGCCGCTTTCGCCGCCGAGACGGGCCCATAGCCGACGATGACGCGGTGCGAGCCAGCGCTCGTCATCGCGAACACCTTCGAGCCATTGCCGAGCAACCGCACGCGCGCAAGGTCTTGGCACCAATAGACGAGACTGTTCGCCATCACATCGAGTGTCATGTCCAGTTGCGCGCGCGTCGTCTGCTGCTTCGCATCTTCGGCAAAGAATGGATTTAGCGCGCCGAACGCGACCGAGTGCAGCATCGCTTGAATCGCGCCCTCGTGATCGCGCAGCATATCAGCAACTTTGCTGAGAATGGCTTGATGCGATTTCGCGTCGGCGAACGACATGCCCTCGTCCGGTTGAAGCGGCTCACCCGTGAGCGACTCGGCGATCTGGCAGATGATCTCGACGCGGTTCTCATCGCTGGCGACGTTCTTGTTGAAGAAGCGCACTTGCACGCCGCAGTTTGCGCAGTCGTCAATCACTTCCTGCACGCGCGGCATCCCGGCTTTGCGGTCGAGGTGCACGCCAAAAATGTTGAAGCCGGCCTTCGCCAACGCCCGTGCGCTGGCTGCGCCAAAGCCCGACGACGAACCGAGAATGAGTGCCCATTTATCCGACATGAGTTTTCTCCCGATTAAGTTTGTTCGTTTGTGGGTTGGTTAGTTTTTTCACCGATAGCCAACCAACAAACCATCAAACTAGCACACTAACCAACTGCTTGCATTATCAACGGCGTGAGCCGCACTAGAAAATCGTGAACGGGTTCGAGTCCAAGTCCGATCAGTGCCCACACGGGTGCATAAGTCGGGTTGATATAGCCGTGAACATGATACCGCGTAATGCGCGAGTAGTCCCACGGGCACACGCCGATCAGTTTGCGCAACAGCCAGCCCGCAATGTACTCTGCGGTGAAGAAGCCGAGCATGTAAATCAGCGCGCGTGCGAGGATGTTCCAGTCGCGAATCGCATCGTGCAGCGGCTCGTAAAAAATGGCCAGCGATCCGTAGAGCGGAAACATCCACAAGTACGTCGTGCCGTGCAGCGTCCAATCCGTCTGACGGCGCGTGACGCGCTCGCCCACCGCCGTCCAGATCACCTCGCCGCACCAGCCGCCGAGTCCATAGAGGATGAAGCGAATTAGCATCCGACTTGGATAGTTGGCTGGTCTGTTCGTTGGCTGACGAAACTACGATCCACCCGCTAACAAACCAGCAAACCGACATCAACCATTTGCCGATTCAACATACCACAATTATCATTGTGCGCTATGCAAACGCTCAAAGCCTTGCTCATCACGCTGCGCCCAAAGCAATGGAGCAAAAACGCCGCCGTGTTCATCCCCTTCATGTTCACGCTCAATCAATTCTGGCGACCGTTCTCCTCGGAGATGGATCGGATGCTCGTCGAAGCCTCGTCGGCGTTTGCACTGTTCTGTATTGTGTCTGGCTGTGTGTACTTGATGAACGATCTGGCAGATCTCGAAAAGGATCGGCTGCATCCGATCAAGCGCAAGCGGCCCCTGCCGTCGGGTCAACTCTCACCGCGCGTCGCCGTGATCGCCGGTGCACTGCTGCTCATCGGCGCGCTCGTTGCATCGTATATGTTGCAGCCGCTATTCGCGCTGATCGAACTAGTATACTTCGTCATCAATGTCGCATACTCGTTCTCACTCAAGCACATCGTCATCCTCGACGTGTTCGCCATCTCGGCAGGCTTTGTCTTGCGCGTGCTGGCGGGCGCGGTGGTCATCACCGTCGAACCGTCGCCGTGGCTATATGTCGTTACGACACTCGGCTCGCTATTTCTGGGATTGAACAAGCGGCGCAACGAACTGTTGCTGCTGCAAAATGGCGCAGCCAATCATCGCACGACCTTGAGCGATTATACGTTGAATCTGCTCGACGAAATGACTGCGGTGGTTACCTCTGCGACGGTGATGGCGTATTCGCTGTACACGTTCACCGCCGAGAACTTGCCGAAGAATCACACGATGATGCTGACCATCCCGTTCGCGGTCTACGGCATCTTCCGCTACTTGTACCTCATCCACGTCAAGCACGAGGGCGGTGATCCATCCGAGTTGCTCATTAAAGATCGTCCCTTGCTAATCACCGCTGGGTTGTGGGGCATGGCAGTGATGGCAATCCTCTACTTTGCACGATAAGAGTTTTTGGTTGTTTGGTTTGTTAATTTGAAAAATGCTCGGACAACGATTGCAAAGTCCTATTCCGAACACGTGATCTGACTTCAACACACTAACAAACCAACAAACTATCCACCTTCCCCGCGCTCGTGGGCGATTTGCTCTGCTTGCGCCAACTCGTCGGGCGTGTTCGCATTGAAGAACGAATATAACTGCAGGTCGAAGCGCAGCACCTCGTCACGCTTGACGTAGCGCATCCGCACGTCATCAAAGAAGCCCATCATGCGCAAATCGCCAGCGCGCAATTGCCTTTCAATTGGCGCGAGACACGCGCGACGATAAACTGCGTGTAGCGGATGCAAGTCGAGTTGCTTGGCTTTCCGTTTCCCTTCTGCCTGCCGACCCTGGCCTGCGCTCGTCGAAGAAACGGCGGTTGCGGTTGAGGGAATGCTCAAGTCCGGCACCGCTGCATCCATACCATCAGATACGCTCACCAAATAACGAAGCAGCTCGGTATTCAGAAACGGCATGTCGCACGCGACGGCAATCGCGGGTTCGTGCGTCACTGCGCTCAGACCCGAATACAGTCCGCCGAGCGAGCCAGTGTCGGCGAACACATCAGCCACCATTTTCACTCCGAGGTGCGCGTACACGTCGGGTGCGTTCGTGACGAGCACAATCTCGTCGCATAGCGGCGCAAGCGCATCCACCACGCGCTGAATGAGGGTGCGACCCGCGAGCACCATCAGCGCCTTGGCCTGTCCCATGCGCTGTGACTTTCCACCCGCAAGGATAATACCTGTCGTCATCATGCACAACGACTAATCGTCATTTGCGTGGGACATTAGGCGTTACGCGTTGGACAACCATCCGCGTAAATCAGTCGGCGTGAGCGGCTCACTCAGCACACGTTTGAACACTTCAACTTTGTCGTGCCGCTCAAACAACTGCGCGAGCAAGTCGTGACCGACAGAGTACGTAAACGAGTACGAACGGAAAACGGGACTCTTGAGGAAGCGAATGTAACGCTGCGCTTCGTCCGTTGAGCGGCTGCTATACCGCAGCAAGTACGCGATAACGTCATCGTCTGCTTTGCCTTCGACATGCAGGAGCAGTGCCGCGTTGCCCGACACGCCGCCCAGCAGGCGCGAGATGTCGTGGATGCGCTGCACCACATCGGGCGGAAGGTCGTCGCGCACGCCCGCGCGTGGATACAGATACTCACGCTGCCACGCTTCAAACTCGCCATCGGCAAAAATTACGTCCGCCGCGCTCGTCGCAATTCCTTCGGCGATCACACACGCCGGCGCATTGATCAGCTGCACGCACGCTTCGCGCCAGCCGTTCTGCTCAAGCAGTAACTGCTCTTTGACCGCGTGCTCGGTGTGATGGCCGGGATAGCCTTCGTGTGCCATCAACCCAACAAGCCCGTTGGCTTGCACAGGTGAATCGGTATTGACCTCGATCAACGAGCGATGACCGCCGCGATACCAATTGTATGCGCCCCACGGCTTGTCGTTGACCAGCGTGATCTCAACGTCCTCGTCGCTCGGCAGCGCGAACAGCGCGCGGCTGCGCCGGCGTGTTTCTGCTTTCGCAAGCTGGAACAATTCGAGCACCCGTTCGCGCGGCACGTCGAATTGTTTGCGCCGCGCGCGCAGTCGCTCGTTGATCGCACCCTTGCCCGGCAGCAACTCGCCCAACTCGCGCAGTGCGTTCTCGAACTGCGCTTCGTCCACGCGCTCTGCCGTGACATCGTACAGTCCTTGCACTTCTTCCACAAATGGCACGGACTCACCGGCGAGAATGCGCAGCGTCATCCGCATCGCGCTCACCTGCTTGACGAGAAAGCGTTGTCGCTGCGAATCGAACAATGCTTGCTGTGCTGCACACATCAGTTCGTGTGCTTGTGCGGCAAGCGTGTCCAGCGACTGCTTGCCTTCGGCTTCGGCTTGCGCTTTCCAGTTAGCGGGTCCGAAATAGGCGTCAATGTAACCCGGCAAATGCTGCTCGATACGCAAGGCGAGTTGCGCGTACACCGTGCCGACGTCGTGACGCAACGCAGGCTGAATGTCATCTGATGACATGCTGAAGCACCACCACAAAATAAGAGGGATGTCTCAGCGTGAGACATCCCTTCTGGATTCGTTCACAATGGGCGTACGCGCATCAGGCATCGGCGGGGTGCGCGCCTAAATATTTGACTGCTTCGCCGACAGTCGTGATCCGCTGCGCTTCGTCGTCGGAGATTTCGCCGCCGAATTCTTCCTCGAATGCCATGATCAGTTCGACCAGATCGAGCGAATCGGCTTCGAGGTCTTCGCGGAAGCGCGCATTCTCGGTGACCTTTGCCTCGTCCACGCCCAGTTGATCTACAATGATCTTCTGGACCCTTTCAAAAGTGGTCGGTTCGTCTGCCATCGTCATGTCCCCTTTCGGAATGGATGATTTAAGTGCGAGCGCTAATCGCCGCACAGTATAACAGTGTTAAATGGGTGCGTCAACCAAAATCGTCATGGGTTTTTCATTGCTTGTAGTTAGCCCTTCATCGTTTGCCGCTCGTTGCGCGCGGCGCGTCACTCATGCGTCTTTCGTCAATGAACAAGCGGAAAAAGATGACTTACAACGATGGACAAACAACTAGCGACTAGAAAATAATTTTGGTATGATGAGCGCGTCCCACCATTGCAATCACAAACACCACACGCAAGCGAAAGTTACGATGACCAGTCAGCGAAAACTCGATCACGTGCGTATCGTGAACGAGGAGCCCGTCGAGTTCGTGCAGACGCGCACGGGCTTGGAACAATATCGTTTCGTGCATCAAGCCCTGCCCGAAATTGACAAGGGCGAAATTGATACGAGCCTGAACTTATTCGGACGTAAATTGAAAGCGCCGCTCATGATCGCTTCGATGACCGGCGGCGCAGGTCCGACGGGCGAGATCAACATGCGGCTGGCACAAGCAGCGCAGGACTGTGGCGTTGCGATGGGAGTCGGGTCGCAGCGCGCGGCAATTGAGAATGCGGCATTGGCGGAAACGTATCAAGTGCGACGGGTCGCGCCCGACATTTTGTTGTTCGCCAATCTCGGCGCGGTGCAGTTGAACTATGGCTACGGCGTGGACGAGTGCCGCCGCGCCGTCGCGATGATCGGGGCCGACGCGCTCATCCTGCACTTGAACGCGCTGCAAGAAGCGGTGCAGGCGAACGGCAACACCAACTTCAAAGGTCTGCTGAAAAAAATTGAGCAGGTGTGCCGCGCGCTCGACGTGCCGGTGATCGCGAAAGAAGTATCGTGGGGCGTGGACGAGCAGACCGCGCGCCAACTTGCCGACGCGGGCGTGAGTGCGATTGACGTGGCCGGTGCTGGCGGCACGTCGTGGACGGAAGTCGAGCGACATCGCGCGCCGAGCGAACGGTCGGCTAACATCGCCGCCACCTTTCTCGAATGGGGCATCCCGACGGCAGACGCGATGGTGCTGGCGCGGCGCGGCGCGCCACACCTTCCGCTCATCGCGAGTGGCGGCTTGCGCGACGGACTCGACGCAGCCAAGTGCCTCGCACTCGGCGCGATGCTGACGAGCATGGCATCGCCGTATCTCAAAGCTGCGACTATTTCATCCGACGCGGTGCGCGAGCGCATCAGCCAAACGATTGAGGAGTTGCGCATCGCAATGTTCTGCATCGGCGCACTCAATCTAGATACGCTGCGAGACTCACCGTTGTTGAGGAAAGTGAACACTGAACACTGAACAGGGAGACATCCTTTTGGACGCCGCACCGCCGTTCACTGTTAACGCTCATGCTGGACCTTGATAATTATCTCTCCGCCCTCGAAACTGAAATGCGCGCCGCCGTGGGCAGTGACAACCCCCACGCGCAGGATTTCCATGCGATGGTGCGCTATCCACTCGGCTGGACAGATGAGCGGTTTCAGCCGATGCACGCCGACAGTGGTAAGCGATTGCGACCCGTGTTCTGTCTGCTTGTGTGTGAGATGCTGAGCGGTGAGTTCACGTCCGCGCTGCCGGCGGCTGCCGCCATTGAATTGCTGCACAACTTTTCGCTCGTGCACGACGACATCGAGGATGGCGATCCACTGCGCCGCCATCGCGCGACGTTATGGACGCTTGTCGGCGTGCCGCACGCGATCAATGTCGGCGATGCGCTGTTCGCGCTTGCGCAGCGTGAGTTGCTTCGTTTGCGCGCGCGCGGTGTGAGCAGTGAGCGCGTGCTGCGCGCGTCGGAGATTTTTCAAGAGACGTGCGTGCAGTTGGTCGAGGGCCAATACCTCGACATGCGCGGCGAGCAATTGCAAAACGCGACCCTTGCGTATTACAAACAAATGATCGCGGACAAGACGGCGGCGCTGCTCGGCGCGGCGACCGGCATCGGCGCGGCCATCGCGACCGACGATGCGCACATGATCAAACGCTGCCGTGAGTTCGGGGTCGAATTGGGTATCGCGTATCAGATGACCGACGACATCCTTGGCTTGTGGGGCGATCCGACGGTGACGGGCAAACCCGCGGGTGCCGATTTGCGGAAGAAGAAAAAAAGTTTGCCAATCGTGATCGCGTTCGAGCGCGGCGGCGAATTAAGCGATGCATTGCGACTCGCATTTCAACAAGATGAAGTGCATGATGACGACGTGAGCGCGATCATGCGACTTTTGGATGAGGCGAAAATTCGCAGCGCCGCCGAGCAGGAAGCGGAAAAGCATCGCCATCGCGCCTCGCGCAATTTGAAGCGCATCACCAGCGATGGCGTTGCATCAGAGAGCGCCGCGAATTTGCTACAAGGGTTGACTGAGCAACTTACCCAGCGAAAAGCGTAGGGCGCAGCGCACTGTGCCCCGCCCGCTTTCGCCGTCGCGCATTCATGCGCTGCGCCAATGCGGAATCGGCAAGTTGTTCGGCGTGAGCAGACCGGCGGGCGCATGAATCACGCGCGGAATCGAATTGACAACGATAGCGGCGGTCGCCACATCGCCGTGCAAGCCGCCGACAATCGTGGACTTGACGTTGGGCGTGCCTTCGATCTCAATCGTGTCGTGTGAATCAGGCGCGCCGACATAAGCGACCAATTGCAAGCTGATGCGTTCCTCGCCGTTCACGAACCCGCGCCCGACTTGATTGACCCCAGCGACGAAACCTGCTCGCGCCGTGAGGAACGGTGTGTTCACGTCGCGCACTGCCATGACAGGTTCAATCTCCTCGCGGTAATCGCTCAACACCCAACCGAGCGAATCGGCGATCATGCTGATGGACTCGCGCAATCCGACATGCCGCACCGAACCGTCCTCCACGCGCTGTTGAAATTCCTCAGAACTAATACCCGCGCCAATTTTCTGCTGGAACGGCAGCCGACGCACGCTCGCATCCTGCATGCGCACGATGCGGATTTTTTTTACGTCCGCACATGGCGCCGTCAGCATCAGCGGCAGCGCATCCATCACGTAGCCCGGATTCACGCCCGTTCCGTACACGACAACGTTGTGCTCCTTCGCCAGCGCATCGAGTTCGCTCACGAGGTCGGCGTTGTGCGCACGCGGATACGCCAACTCTTCGCACGTCGAGACAATCGGCAAGCCTGCCTGCACGATCTGACGAATCTGCGGCGCGATCTTTTTCAACGACGACGACGTTGTGAGTACGACCACGTCGGCGCTTTCTTTTTTCAACACCGCTGCGGCGTCGCGGCTCACGCTCACGCCAAGCGCTTGACCGTCGAGCAGCGTGCCGAAATCTTTGCCGACCTTGTGGGGATCAATGTCTATCGCGCCGACAATTTGCATGTCGCCGCGTTTGGCGATTAGTCTCGCCACGCCGACGCCGATCGGACCGAGACCATAGTGAATGACGCGAATCTTATTCAACGGTGCTGCCTCGAATTTTGATGCACCGCAGAGGCGCAGAGTGCGCAGAGAATTCCATTAAATGGCTCCGCGTTCTCTGCGCCTTTGCGGTGCAAATGGATTATAGAATCTTATTCTCTTGCAGCGTGACTAGCGCTCGCTCGAACGCCGCCAGCGTGTCCTCGATTACTACGTCGTCGTGCGCGATACTCAGCAAGCCGCCGCTGTGGAAGATGTGCACGCCTTCATGCAGCATTGCCAAGTTGAACGCTTGATCAATCTGCGGCGCAGAACCTTTCTTTAAGGTCTGTGCGGGCAGTTGTGGATCGCGCAAGTCGCCGTCGCCGCGTGCTGGAACGGGCACGCCGAGCATCAGATGGAACACCGAACTGTCGCCCCACGCCGCGCCTTCGACTTCGAGCCGATTCATCATTTGATTGAATCCGCGTCGCAACTTCGCCGCCTGCCCATCTGCGAACTGCTGCACCTTGCCGTCGGCTACGATGTCGAGACAGGTGATGGCGGCAGCAGCGGAGAGCGGGTTCGCATTAAAGGTGCCATTGTGCAAGACTTTGTGTTCGACGTTCCACGCTTTGTCTTTGAAGCGTAATTGGTCCATGATATCATGCCGACCCACGACCGCGCCGCCCGGTAGCCCGCCTGCGACAATCTTGGCCAGCGTCGTCACGTCGGGCGTGATAGCCACCTTCGCCTGCACGCCGCCGGGCGACCAGCGAAAGCCCGCGACGACCTCATCGAAGATCAGCAAGGTGTCGTGCTGCGTGCACAAGTCACGCAAGCCTTTCAGGAATTCAATCGCGAGCGGGACGGTCGCATACGATGCGCCCGTCGGTTCGAGGATCACGCCCGCCACGCTGCCCGCCTTCAACTGTTGCTCGACGAGATTCAAATCTTGCGGCACGGACAACATCGAGCCGCGCACGGTCTCTGGAATGCCGGGCAATTGGTTCGCCGTGACCGGTGTCATGCCGACGCTGGCGTAATCGTGCCAGCCATGGAAATGGCCCTCGAATCGCAGGATGACATCGCGCCCGGTGAATGCGCGGGCGAGTCGCATCGCCATCATCGTGGCTTCGGTGCCCGAAGACACGAAGCGCACCAGTTCCGCCGACGGCACAAGTTTGATGATGCGCTCCGCCCACGCAATTTCTAATGGATGCCCGGCGCTGAAGTGGGTACCGTCGCGCAGTTGCTCGGCGACGGCGCGATTGACTTGCGCGTGAGCGTGACCGAGGATCAGCGCGCCGTGCCCCATGCCATAGTCAATCAACTCATGCCCATCGGCGTCCCACTTGCGCGCGCCCACTGCCCGCGTGACGTAAAACGGAAATGGATCCTGTTGTCGAATGTCGTGAGCGATACCGCCGGGCAATACACCTTGCGCACGCTCCGCCAACTTGCGCGAGAGTGGATTGTCAGCTACGTACCGCTCGACAATTGGATTATTCATCAACACTCCTGAACCTAGACGTGTGAAGCCTGTGAAACCGCGCAGCTCGTCACCACCACACAAATGAAACCGCTCGTTGGGGGCGGTTGGATGACTGAGCGATTGCTCGCTTATAAGTCTTCGTCATCTACGACTTCTTCAAGCTCGCCATCGGCAAGAAAATCCTCGTCGTCGTCGTCGAGGTCGTCGTCGAGGACTGCCTCCTCATCTTCGTGCAAGAAGGTGGCTTCTTCCTCGTCGTCCCATTCGTCCTCGTCGTCGAGCACGCCGACAAACTCGGTGCGATCTTGCGCGGTGAGACACCCTTGATCCGGGTCGTACTCGATCTTGGGCGACGTGCAAATTTGTTCACGATTGAATAGGCAAGTTTCGTAGTGACAAACAATGCGCGTCATGGCAACCTCAGAATCGAAACTGGAGATTTGAGACGGGAGGCTTTAGACTCAGTCTCCAGTCTCACATCTCGAACATCCAATCCAAGATTTGCACTTCGACATGATCGCCGACGTGAATGTGACTTATACCTTCGGGCACGATGAGCAATCCATTTGCGCGCACCATCGAGGTCAGCACGCCTGAGCCTTGTTCGCCGCTGGTGCGTACGCGATACTCCCCAGCGCAGCGCCTGACGACGGCGCGCACGTAGTTGCGGCGTCCGCTGTTTTCGATGGCTTCATCGGCGATGGCGGTGACGGTCGGCTTGCGCCAGTTGCGATGTCCCGCCATCTTGAGCAATGCGGGCCGCACGAACTGCTCGAACGACACCATCGCGGCGACGGGATTGCCCGGCAATCCAATCAGCGGCACAGCGTTGATGTGCCCGAACGCCATCGGCTTGCCCGGCTTGATGGCGACGGACCAGAACTCCATGCGCCCCTCGGACGCGAGCACATCCTTCACGATGTCGAAGTCGCCGACCGATACGCCCGCCGATGTGAGCATCAGATCCGGCCGCAGCGCCAATCCTTCTTCGACTTTCGTTTTGAGGTGCTCGATGGTGTCGCGCGCAATGCCGAGACAGAGCGGCAGCCCGCCATAGCGCAGCACCAGCGCCGCAATCGTCCACTCGTTGACGTTGCGAATCTTGCCCGCCCCGATTGGCTCGTCCACGCCGACCAGTTCGTCGCCAGTTGCCAGAATCGCCACGCGCGGCTTGCGATGCACGTTCACGCGAGAGTGGCCCAATGCGGCGCACATGCCAATCTCTTGCGGGCGCATCAGTGCGCCGGCGTGCAGCACCACGGCACCGCACGACACGTCCTCGCCTGCGCGCCGCACATTGTCACCTGCGCAAATCGTGGTGAACACGTCAACCGAATCGCGTCGTAGGGGCGCACGGCCGTGCGCCCCTACATGATCCGACTCGCTCGTCTGCTCGAAGCGCACGACGGCATCCGCGCCTGCGGGCATGGGCGCACCGGTCATGATGCGGATTGCGCTTCCGCTCGTCACGCATATATCGCTGCATGTCGCACCGGCGGCGATCTCGCCAATCACGCGCAAGGTGACCGGCGGCGATTGTGTGTCGGCGGCGACGACGGCATAGCCATCCATCGCCGAATTGTCAAAGGGCGGAATGTTCGAGTCGGCGATCACATCTTCGGTCAGCACGCGGTCGAGCGCGTCGAGCAATGGCACGCGCTCCGCCTCCAGCGGCTCAATGTGAGCGAGAATGCGTGCGAGTGCGTCGTCGACCGAAATGAGATTGCTCATCCAACTCCGTTTGAAATTATAAATGGCGAGGTGTAGGGTGTCAATGGGCGCGCAGCATTCCTTAAACATTGCTGCATGAAAAAGACAAGACCTGCTTCAAAAACAGTTTAAGTCCTCGCCACGAGTGATTCGCAATGATTCTGCGGAGATGAGGTGGATGGATACTCCCCTATGTGCCTATCTGTGAACTCACCCACTTGCCAACGCGTCCGCCAACACCTCGATCCAATGTCTTGGCTTGCGTCCCGTGCCGTGCTCGATTTGCTGGCGGCACGAGACGCCGCTCACGGCAATCTCGCAGTCGGATGACTGCGCGCGCACTTTGGGAAACAGTCTGTCCTCGCCGACTTTCATCGAAACGTCATAGTGTTCCGACTCGAAGCCGAACGACCCCGCCATACCGCAGCAACCTGCGCCGCTCTCGATCACGTTGAAGCCCTTTACCATCTTCAGCGCGTTCGTGAGCGGTGCCATGCCCAGCGTCGCCTTCTGATGGCAGTGACCGTGAATAAGCACATCGCGTTTCACGTCCGAAAACTGCAATTTCTCGCGCAGCGTCGGCAAGAACTCTTCCATCATCAATGCTTTCGACGCGACCACCTGCGCGTCCTCGTCGTCGGGCAGCAGATCGAGATACTCGTCGCGCAGCATCAGCAGACACGACGGCTCGGTGCCGACAATCGGAATGCCCTGACGCGCGTACGGCGCGAGCAGTTTGACATTCTGCTTTGCGAGTGCACGCGCTTCCTCAAGCAAGCCTTTCGAGATGTAGGGCCGCCCACAACACGGCCGCTTCGGCGCGAGCACGTCACATCCCGTCGCGCGCAAGACCTTCATGGCCGCGATACCGATTTGCGGGTAGTTGTAGTTCATGAAGGTGTCAACGAAAAGCAAAACTGTTTGTTGGTTCGTTGATTTGTTGATTGGTTTTTTAGCCAACGAACCAACAAACCAACTATCAAACGTTGTCCTCACAAACGGCGGCAGGTTGCGCTGCGGCGCGATGCCGAGTTTGCTCATCAGCCATTTGGTTGGCGGCAGCATGAGCGACCAGTTCGAGAGCGGCGCGAACCAAGAGCCGATACGAGAGAGCGGGGCGATGTTGCCGAACAGTCTCGCGCGCAGCGACGTACCGTGTCGCCGATGATACTCGTGCAAGAACTCGTACTTGTACTTCGCCATATCCACATTCGACGAACACTCGGCTTTGCACGCCTTGCACTCTAGACACAAATCCAAAACTTGATACGCCTGCTCGTCGGCGAGCGCGCCCGACTTGACGTGCCCCGACATCCAGAGGCGAAGCGCATTGGCGCGTCCGCGCGTCGAGTGCATCTCGTCGCGCGTGGCGTGAAACGACGGACACATCGTGCCTTCGCCGACTTTTCGGCACTCGCCCATGCCGTTACACGCTTCAATCCCGCGCGCGAAAGTTCCGCCGTCATTGGCGTAACTGAAAATGGTTTTGAATTCGTTGACGTGATAGTCCGATCCATAACGCAAGTTCTCCGTCATCGAAGGCGCGTCCACGATCTTGCCGGGGTTCATCAGTTTGTGCGGGTCGAAGGCGGTCTTCAACTCGCGGAATGCCTGATACAACTGAGGACCAAACATCTTTTCGTTGAAGCACGAGCGCACCAAGCCGTCGCCGTGCTCACCGCTATACGAGCCGCCGTACTCCAGTACGAGGTCGCTCACCTGCTCGGCGATATTCCTCATGCGCGCAATGCCTTCCGCCGTTTTCAAATTGATGAGTGGACGCACGTGCAGCAGTCCAACCGAAGCGTGCGCATAGAACGCGCCACTCGTGCCGTTCTCAGCCAGAATCTGCGCGAAGTTGCGGATGTAGTCGGCGACCTTGTGCACGGAAACGGACGTGTCCTCGACGAACGCAATCGGTCGCTCATCGCCTTTGATCGCGTTGAGCAATCCCTGGCCCTGCTTGCGAATCGTGATGCAGTTGGCAATGGCTTGTTTGTCGCGCAGGTGCACAAACGCGCGGCCATAGCCGCCGCGCCGCAAGCGTGCTTCGAGGTTGTCTTGCTGGGCACGCAACTTGTCGTCCGACTCGCCGAAGAATTCGACGAGGAGCAGCGCACCCGGATCGCCCTCAACAAACGTCAACTTGCGGCTGAACTCCGCACTGCGGCGGGTCATGTCGAGCACGAGGCGGTCAATCAATTCGACCGACGTAGGATTGCATTCGATGATGGCGACCAGCGAATCGAGCGCGGAGAAAATGTCGTCGTAGTGCACGACCGTGAGCGCGGTCTGCTTTGGGCGCGGCACGAGACGCAGCTTCGCTTCGGTGACGGCGACGAGTGTGCCTTCGGAGCCAATCGCCATGTGCGCGAGGTTGCGGATGCCGCCATTGCTCCACGCGTCGAGGTTGTAGCCGCCGACCCGCCGCATCACCTTCGGAAAGCGCGCGTCCACTTCGGTGCGGTTCGTAGTGACGATGCGCTCGACCTCCCGATAGATGCTGCCTTCGAGCGTGTCGAGGCGAGTCTTGGCTGCGAACACATTGTCGTCTAGCGGCTCGAACACGGTTCGAGTGCCGTCCGATAGAATCACGTTCTGCGAGATGATGTGCTCAATCGTCTTGCCGTAGATAATCGAGCGCATGCCCGCCGAATTGTTGCCCATCATGCCGCCGATGGTCGCGCGGCTGCTCGGCGACACATCGGGCCCAAACCACAAGCCGTGCGGCTGCAAGTAATTGTTCAGATGGTCGAGCACGACACCCGGCTGCACGCGTACCCAGCGCTCTTCGACGTTGACTTCGAGAATTTGATTGACATACTTCGAGCAGTCCAGCACAATCGCTTCGCCGACCGTTTGCCCGGACAAACTCGTACCGCCGCCGCGCATGAGCAGCGGCGTTTTGTACTGCCGCCCCAACTCGATCACCGCTTGAATGTCGTCCGCACTCTTCGGAATCACGACGCCCATCGGCTCAATCTCGTACATGCTCGCATCCGTCGCATATAGCGCGCGCGAAATCTGATCGAAGCGCACTTCGCCGGCGATGCGGCCGCGCAGGTCGTCAACGATGTTATTCATCTCAGTCTTCCATGAACTCTTTCATGATCTGGCACTGTCGCCACACCGACTGCATGTATTGGTAGTTGTCAATGCGCTCGGAGCGCACGCGCACCACCTGCTGCGGGTCGAGCGGACCCGCGACGATTTCCCACGCGTGCGCGTCCACCGTATGGAGCGTGCCGTCGTCGTTGAGATATTGCACGCGCCACGGACGCTCGCCGTCGAAGACAACATCGTGAACGTAAATCGGATAACCAACCATGTCATGCGCCAACAATTTTCGCTCTTCGCTCATGCAGACCTCGCCTCGTGTTCATTATACTTCATCGGTTTGCGGCAACTTTGCGACGCTGAATGGTTTCATCTATACTGCAACGGAATCGCACCCTGTGCACGTCCACGTTTTCTGACGCAAATCTAACGCATGCGTGAGATGCGCTGTCCGAATCACTGCGTACACTTCAGCACAGAATGGTTGCTGTGTCGTATTGCATTTAGAAAGTGAGCGAGCTATGAGCGAAAGCGGAATGCAGCATGGGTATCTGGTGATCGCCGATATCTCAGGCTACACGTCGTACGTGGCCAAGACCGAACTGGAACACTCCCAGGAGATTTTGACCGAACTGCTCGAAGTGCTGGTCACACAGTTGACGACATTGCTCACGCTCTCGAAGCTCGAAGGCGATGCGGTGTTCGCCTACGTGTCGGAGCACAAGGTGCCGCGCAGCGAGACGATCCTCGAACTCGTCGAGGCGACATACGTCGCGTTCAAAGACCGTGTGACGAACATGAATCGCCGCACGACCTGCACCTGTAACGCCTGCCGCAACATTCCGTTGCTCGATCTGAAATTCATCGTGCATCACGGCGATTACATTCGACAAAGCATCATGGGCATCGCCGAACTGGTTGGCTCGGACGTGAACCTCGTGCATCGGCTGCTCAAGAATCACGTCGCCGAGGCGACAGGTTGGCATGCTTACGCGCTCTTCACGCAAGAAGCGTTGCAGCACATGGGCATCCCACTCGACGACGCGCACGTGCAAAGCGAAAACTACGAGCACCTCGGCGACGTGCAGACGCACTCATTCAATCTGGCTGAACGCTACAAGTCGTTGATCGAAGCGCGGCGCGTGTTCCTCGAGGCGAAGGACGCCGATTTTGTGGCGGCGAAAAAGATCAATGCGCCAGCGGCCATCGTGTGGACGTGGATCAACGATCCGAACAAGCGGAATGTGTGCGCGGTCACGCCGCTCGAATGGCGCATCGGCGACCGTGTCAAAGGTCGGACGGGTGTCGGGGCGCGCAATCACTGCGCACATGGCAAAGGCGAATCCACCGAGACGATCCTCGACTGGCGACCCTTCGATTACTTCACCGCGCAATCAGAAGACCCGAGCATGAAAGGCGTCACGATGACGCACACCTATCAGTTGGTGCCAGTGGACGAAGGGCGCGCGACGGAGTTTCACTACCATTTCGTAATGCACGCAAAAATCCCGCGCCTCATCAAGAAACCGCTGGTGAATTTCATGGTCGTCAAGATGTTCAAGATGCGCGAGAATCTGGATAATATGGCGCGCTTCTCCGAAGAAGAATATGCTGCGCGGACAAGCGAGGCGCACGCGCACGAAGCGGAGAGCGTCGGCGAATCGGCCACCCACGATGAACACGCGTAAACTTTCGCGCGTGCGCGACCTGATGCAGGCGCATAAGGTGGACTCGCTGCTGTTCAATCGTTCCGCGAACTTCGCGTGGCTCAGCGATGGCGCAGCGTCGTCCATCAACCTCGCCACCGACTTCGGCGCGGCGTCGCTGTTGGTGACGACTGACAATCAGTACGTGATCGCCGACAACGTCGAGACGCCGCGCTTGCAGCAGGAAGAAGAATTGGATGGATGGGAGTTTATTACGGGGCAGTGGCACGAAGGGCGCGCGCCGCTGGTGAACAAAGTTGCGCGCGGCAGACTCGGCGCAGACTCACCCCACCTCGACGCGCTCAACTTGGCAAATGAGATCGCGCCGCTGCGCCATCAGTTCGACACGCGCGAAGTGGAACGCTATCGCATCGTCGGCGCGGCGACGGGTGATGCGGTGCAGCGTGCGGCGCGCGCCGTGCAGGCGGGCATGAGCGAGAATCAGATTGCGAGTTTGATAGTCGCACAAGCCTACGCGAACGATGTCACACCGATTGTCGTGCTCGTCGCCAGCGACGAGCGCATCTTCAAGTTTCGTCATCCACTGCCGACTGACAAGAAGCTCGAACGCTACGCGATGCTGATCATGTGTGGACGGCGTTGGGGACTGGTTGCGTCCGCGACGCGCCTCGTTCATCTGAGCAGAATTTCTGACGATGTGCGCCACAAGGCTGACGCGTGCGCCGCCGTGGATGCGGCGTTCATGCACGCGACACGGCGCGGCGCGACGCTCGGCGAGGTATTCCACGCGGGCATGGATGCGTATGCAGCGCAGGGATTCGCCGACGAATGGCAACTGCACCATCAAGGCGGGCTGGCTGGCTATGAGCCGCGCGAGATCGTCGCGACGCCGAACTCCCACGAGCGCATCCTTGGCAATCAAGCCTTCGCGTGGAATCCGAGCATCACGGGCACAAAGTCAGAGGATACAATTCTGCTCACCGACGGTGGCACGGAGATCATCACCCAAGTCGGCGACTGGCCCACCATTGAAGTGGACGATATCAAGCGGCCCGATATTTTGCAGTGGGAGTGATGCAGTGAACAGTGAACGGTGAACGGTGGACGGTGTTGTGCAAACCGTTGACCCATGACCGTTCACCCCTTCACCCCTTCAGCCCTTCACCCGCTTCTCGCCCCGCATGTTCCTCGCACGGACACAGCGAGCGCAAGTACTGCCACGTGTAAATCCCCGTGTTGTGCCCATCCGCGAAGCGAATGTTGAGCGCGTACGCGCCGACGAGCGACAAGTCTTCGGGTCCGCGAATGTCGCCGCGCGCATTCTTCACGCTGTCGGGCGCGACCCCGCGCTCGCCGACGCCATGCACCCACGGCCGACACCCCGCGCACGGACAAATCTTCCGCAAGTAATCGAAATCGTACTGGCTGACGTGCCCATCGTCCCAAGTGATTTGAATCAGCCGCTGCTTCACGTCAAGCGCGATTTGGTCGGGGTGGTGAGAGTTTGGGTTAGTCATCGGTAGCGTAGACCTGTGAGGTTTCCAAAACCTCACAGGTCTAGTTTTCAGATGGGAGACGCGACCACGCGGAAACCGAGATTGACAATGTGGCCGAGGGTGCTGCCGTACCCGAGGCGGAAGGCACACCGCACGCGCCTCTGAGCGTCGTTGAACGCGCCGCCGCGCCACACGCGCAAACCCTGCGCATCAATATCCTCGTGCCAATCGTCGGCACGATAAGGATACGACTTAAACAGGCTGCTTGTCCACTCCCACACATTGCCCGCCATATCTGCACAACCGCAAGGGCTGTCGCCCTCTGGACTGTATCGGCCGACGGCGTCGTGTCGCCGACGTTCATATTGAAGTTGCACAGTTTGTGATTCGGTCCAGGTGTACTGTCCCATGGCCAGATGCGCCCATCCGTGCCGCGCGCAGCCTTCTCCCATTCGGCTTCGCTTGGCAACACCGCTTTACCGTGCGACACTTCGCTCGCCCATTGGCAGAAGGCTACCGCATCATTCCAACTGATGTGCGTGACGGGATGATTTTGTTTTTGCGCGACATCGCTTTTGGAACCGCGCGGGTTTCGCCAGTCCGCGCCCTTGACCTCTTTCCCCTCGCTATCTGCCCACGAACTGCCTTTTTGCTCTGCCGTCGTCTGATAGTTCTTCGCCTTCACAAACGCATCAAACTGTGCGACGGTCACAGGATACTTGCCAATCAGGTATTCATCCAGATAAACCTTGTGCGGAGGCAGTTCGTCGTCGTAAGCGGCATTGTCTTTTGCCGTGTCACTTCCCATCACGAACTCGCCCGCAGGCACGCGCACCAGTTCGAGCGTGACGTTCGGCGCGAGGGTGAGCGTTAACTCGTTTTTGGGCGTGGTCGTCCGCGACTCTGCGGCGGGCGTTGGCGCGCTGGGCGGCGGCGTGTTGTAATAGATATTGGTGATGTGGTCGCGCCCGGTCACATCGCGCGCCTCAACGCGTGCGCCGCCATCCATATTGATGCCAACCGTCCGATTGTCCGTTGCGGTGTCCGTTGTCGCGGCTTGCTGCTGGCATTCAGTCGCCCGCACAATCTGGACCACTTCGCGCGCGATGCGCGTAAGTTCATCGTCCGCGTAACGTCCCCCCGCGCGCCACACCGCTCGGTTGTCTTTTGGACGCACATTCATCGCAGCCAGCCAAGGCACTTCTTCCCACAGACAAGGCTTCGCCAGAACGGGAAACACGGTCAAGCCTTCAGCCGCACGGCGTTTTAGCAATTTAGGGACTTCGTTATTGAGAATAAAATCCGAATTGAGAAAGTTTCGGCTGATGAGCAAGATCGCGACACTCGCTTCCGACATGGCTTGCTCAATTTCGGATTTCCAATCCGCGCCCGCGCGGATACGCTGGTCGTTCCACACCTCGACCAGTCCTGCCGCGTTTTGCAGCACGCTGAGATGGCTGACAAGTTCTTCGACTTCCCGCTCGTCTTTGTGGCTGTAACTGATGAAAATTTTCGGGCGTGGCATGGCTGATGCTCGTTCGTTGTGGCTTGTCAGCGATTATAGCACAGCAAAATGACCAGCGGATATGAAAACGGATAAGCGGATGGCAAATGTCCCATCCGCTTATCCGTTATATATCCGTTGAAAGAGTATGGCTCAATCCGCCGCCGAGTGCATCGCGCGTCCGAGTCGCTTGATGCCCTCCTCGATGCTGTCCTGATCCTGAAACGAGTAAGCGAGCCGCAAGAACTTTTTGCCGCCGCCGTTACTGCTGAAGGCGAAGCCGGGTCGATAGGCGACGCCTTCTTCGAGCGCGCGCTGCAGCATCTTCGCGTCGTCCACGTCGTCGTGCGTACGCACCCACAAAAAGATGCCGCCGTCAGGCACGTTCCACGACGACAGGTCGCCGCAGTGGCGCGTCATCGCGTCAAGCATCCAGTCGCGCTTACGATGGTACGACTCGGTCACCACTTTGATGTGCGACCACAGGTTGTCTTTCAAAAATTCAGCGGTCACGCGCTGCGCGAACGGATTCGTGCCGCCGTCCTGCTTGAACTGCCGCAGCGCGTTCAGCACGTCGGGCGCGGCAATCGCCCAGCCGATTCTCATGCCCGCACCGAGAATCTTCGAGACGGTACCGAGGCGAATGACGTGCTGGCCCGTCGAGTCGAGCGAATAGAAACTCGGCACGTACTCGCCCTTGAAGCGGATGCGCCCATACGGATCATCTTCGACGATCATAAAGCCGAATTCGTAGGCGAGATCGAGAATCTGTTTGCGCCGTTCGAGTGAATAGCTCATGCCGAGTGGATTGTTGAAATCGGCGACGACGTAGAAGAACTTTGGCGTGATGTTCTTGCTCGCGAGTGATTCGAGCGTCTGCCGCAGTTCGTCCACGCACGCGCCGTCGTCATCCATCGGCACGACCGTGACGTTCGGCTTCCACATGCGAATCTGCTGTGCGATGTACGAACTCTCTTCGAGCAGCACCGTGTCGTCGGGATTGATGAACGCCGAATAAACGAGTTGTAGGGCTTGGCTCGCGCCGGCGGTAATCAGAATATTTTCATCCTTCGGCGCGTTGCCGCCGTGCGGACGCTCCAATTCGATGACGACTTTTCGCATCCCGCCGTAGCCGACGAAATCGTAATTCAATGCGGTGCGATCAGTCATCAGCACGCGGCGCGTCACGTCGGACAATGCTTCCATCGGAAAGGTGCTGGGGTCTGGAAAGCCGCCCTCGAACGTGTACTTAATCGGCATCGTCGCCGAGCCGCCGCCCCAGCGCCGCTGCCCCAGCGTGTTCACGCGCTCGTTGGCTGCGTCCGAAAATAATTGTGTGTGCTTCAGATTAGAAGTAGTCGTCATGCAGGAATCCTCAATGAACTGACGGCAGACGGCAGACCGCAATCAACCGTCCACCGTCTACCGTCGCTATTTGATTGCCGTTGCCAAATTGAACTTCTGATGCCACGTGCTGTCTGCGCCGCCGCCGAAACGCGAGATGCGTACGTCGAGCAGGTACGGCTCGCCGCCTTTGGTCGCATCCATGCCGCGTTTGATCGCAGCCGCGAGCGCGTCGGGTTCAGTCACAACGTCGCCGCTGACACCTTGACTCTTGGCGAGCATCGTGAAGTCAATATCGGGGTCGCCGAGATACATGCCCGGATATTTGCCCGTCTTGGCCGCCGAGCCACCCAAACGATGGAATGCGCCGCGCACGGTCTGATAGTTCTGATCATTCCACACAATCGTGAACACGGGGATGCCGTAACGCACCATCGTCCAAAACGCGGACGCGCTGTACATGACCGAGCCGTCGCCGATGCTCAACACGACCGGCGTGTTCGGCTGCGCCAACTTCGCGCCAATCGCCGCGCCGATGCCCCAACCGAGCGATGCGCCCGATGTGCCGACCCACACCTTCTCGCCTTCGGACTGACGGAATCCGAACTTGATCGGCGAAAGGTCGCCGGTGAAGTGCTCGTTGACGAAGATCGTGCCGGCTTCCAGCGTGCGCTCGCATTCGTAACTGAGCCGCACCGGATGAATCGGCGTGCTACTAAAGTTTTGTTTCAGTCGCGCTTCGTGCTGTGCCTGTCGCGCCGACGTGCGCGTGGACAAATCTTCATGCCGTGCGGAGCGAATGGTTTCCATTTTCGCATCGTGCCCATTGCTCTGCAACGTATCCAGCAGCGCGCGCGTGGCGAGTTTCACGTTGGACACAAGCGTGAGGTCAAGCGGATAGTTGCGGCCCATGTGGTCAAGGTTGGTGCCAATCGCCACCATCTTGTCAAGCACTGGCCAACTCGCTTCCGATTCCTTCTCGCCCCAACCGCCGTATGCCTTGCCGCCCAGCGAGAGGAACAGGTCGGCGTTTTCGGGCAGGCGTGACTCGCGATAACGCTCGAAGTAATACGGATGATGCGACGGAAAATTGCGGTGCGCATCGCTGCCCGTCGTCACCGCCGCGCCGAGCCACTCTGCCAGTTCGAGTACATCTTGCTGCGCGCCGCTGCGCCACACTTCGTCGCCGAGAAACAGCACGGGCTGCTTGCACGCGAGCAGCATTTCAGCCAGTTCGTCAATCGCATCGGGATCGGGATGCGGGTTCTCGTCAATCGTGAACTGGTCGCGTGGATAAATCGTGCCCTCCACGTCGTGCGCTTCGAGCGCATATGACGCGAACGCGACATACGTGGGTGCGGTCGGCGGCGTGGTCGCCACTTTGAACGCGCGGCGCACCGCGAGCGGGATCGCCTGCGGATTGCGAATCTCCCAACTCATCTTGGTGAACTGCCGATTGACTTCTTTTTGATTGAAGCCCGGCGAGGCAGCTAACCCAACGAGGTCGGTGAAGTATTCGTTGTCGGGCATGCCCGCCGTTACGACCATGGGCGTGCCGTCGCGGTTGGCGTTGTAGAGTTGGCCCGCCATCTGGCCCGTACCGCCGATGGTGTGCACGTTGACGAACGGCGCATCGCCGCTCACCTTGTAGTAACCGTCGGCCATGCCGATGACGACGCCCTCGTGCAAGCCCATGATGAGCTGAATCTCTGGCGTATCCACCAGCGCGTCGAAGAACGCGGCTTCGGCGGAGCCGGGGTTGGTGAACAGATAGCGCACGCCGGCGGCTTTCGCCTGCGCCACCATCAACTCACCGCCCGTGCCTTGCATTTTCATCGCTGCTTGTCGTCCCATATCCTCTCTCCGTTTCTCCAGGATCATTAGCGCGGCTAATCACGCCGGCATTGTAGCATGTTTGCAAATGAACTCGCAAAAGCGCTTGCGAATGACGGCTCACTTGAAAGAGCACCACGCGAAGAACGCCAAGAATTTCTCTTGGCGTTCGTAACGACTCGGCAGGCAGTCGTTTACTCCTCATCGCTCGGCATCAGTTTGTTCATCTGCTCGATGAGCGGCTGCATGGAATCGGGGACGCTGCCGTCGAACATCTCCGACTGATGGTGTTTGTTTCCGATGCGCGCGACCAGCTCATACGCGAATGCATCCGGGCTTTGTTTGCCGACCGTCGGCGGCATATTCCAGAAGTTCGCCTGATCCAACAGCTTGCGCATTCTTACAATCTGCGCATCGTTCAGCTTTCGGCGTGCGCGCGACTCGAGCGCAGTCTTCGCCGTGTCGCCGCCTTCGTGTGTCACGCGCCCGTCAGGGTACACGACGAGGTGGTGCGAGCTGAAGCGCAGGCCGCCGCTCTTGCGGAACGCGATCAGCGCCCCCTTGGGCAGCTCCAACGAGTCAAGCGTTTCGGGCGGAGGTGGTGCGCTCTTATCGCCGTGACGATCTTCGATCTTCTGATCTACAGCTTCCAGTTTTGAATCGTGCTCGCCGCCGTGCGGCACGTCGAGTCCCTCGGCTTGTTGCCGATCCAGTTTCGCCTTTTGCTCGCGATCAAACACGCGGCGTTTTTGTCCGGGGGTCGTCATTGTACTTTCACCGTCCTGATGATTTGGTTCAATTTCGCGCTCGCGTCGTTCCAGTCTTCTTCCGGTGCGGCGAGCTTGATGTAAAACACGTTGTCCTTTGTCACGACAACGTAATCCACCGCGTGGACGACGACAGGCAGCGACGCGCGACGCGCTTGGTCAATCGGCTGCACGACATAGGCATATTCGAGCCGCTGCGCCTTCGCGCCACCGACCGTGTCCTCGCGCGTCGAAATCAAATGATGAGCGGTTAGTAGGCTGTTCTCCTGCACGCGCCGATCCACCAACTGCTGCAAGGTCGGTGGGCTGGACGTATCGAGACCGCGCACATCCACTTCGAGCGTGGTCTTGAACGCGCCCGACCCGTTCGGGTTTTCGACATCCAGTAGCAAGTTTTTATTCGCCGCCACGTTGCTCCACGTGGCAGGATACGCAATCGCAAACGGCGAGGTCTTGTCTTGGAACGTGGTCGTGCGTCCTTCGACAGTCGAACGCAGCAGCAGCGCGATGGCGAGCGCGGCGAGCACGACAAGCGCCACGCCGACGTCTTTGGGCAGCGTTCGAAATGGATGAGTCTGTGGAACTTGAGCAGCCGTTGTCATGAGTCTCCTTTAGGAAGCAGCACCCGTCGCCAGCTCGGAAAGATTTGCACGGCGCATCAGTGCGATCAGCACGCCAAATGTAGCCAGCGCAATGAGCAGGCCGGCGATGAGCGAGCGCCACGGATCAACCGTCAATCCCGTTGCGCTCACTTCGTTGATTAGCCAGATGAACAGGCCGTTGAGCACCGCCGTCACTGTCAAGCCTGCGGGCACCCACCAGATCGGCTTATGCTGGAACTTCGCTTGCGCCATGAAGTAGCCGAGCAAGCCGCCAAACGATGCTTGCGCGAGTGCTGTGGTCACCACGTGGATCACACCGGGTCCCAGCGCGACACCTTGATTGCCCAACACATGGTTGAAGTTGAGCAGCGTCGCCACGCCAAGCCCAGCCGTCGTTCCATAGACGACGCCATCCATGCGCTCGTCGAATTCTTCCGTCGCGTAAACAATCGCGCGCACCGCGAAGTACGTAATCGCCATGAATGTGAAGCCGACGATCAAAATGTGCGCCAGCAGTGAGGTCGTCCTGTTAATGCCGCTCCACTGCTGATAGTGAAAGACGTTGTCGCTCAGTGGCAGTCCGACGGTGTAGGTGAGCAGCAGCGCGAGGAAGAACACCAGAGCAATTTTCGTCTTCGGCTCAGGCTCGAGTTGATCCTCACGGTAGAAGTATGTGAGCCACCACACCGAGGGCACGATTGCCAGAAACAGTCCGACGACGATCAGCGCCGTCTGGTCGAGTTGTGGCAGGTTGTCGGCGATGATGGCAACCACCACGCTGAACACGCCCATCAGCACGATCTGCAGAACACCGGCGCGCCAGAAACCCAAGTGAGGCTTGTTCACCATTGCAAAGTGCTGATCACAGTACGCGCGCCCTGCCAGAATGTTTTTCGGATTGGCAGGCTCGCCGCAAATGCAGCAGCGCAGAGTGGTTTCGGTCATACGGCAAATCCTTGAAGATGAGATAAGTTTTTTGGCAGACGGTGGATCGTGGACGGCATCGGCACGTCTGCCGTCTGCCGTCCATCGTCCGCCATCGCCTTTACCGATTCGATCGCATCGTCGCGTTTATCTTGAACGGATTCGGCTGGCTGGCCGGAATCTTTAACGCGTCGTCGGCGACGATGGGACGGTAGCCTTGCGCGATCACGATGACGCTATAGGTCTTGCCCGCCGCTATCGCGTCGTTCGTTTGATAGATGCCTTTCGCATCCGATACGCCGAACGTCAGTACTTCATCATCGCTCACATTGTCGTCAGCAGCAGCGTCCGTAGCGCTCAACCCTTCCTTCAGGATGATGAACTGGCCGCCTTCGATGCCGCGCCCCGTGTCGGCATTCTTGATGATGCCGGTCACGAAGACGTTGTTGCCCGACGTCGGCGGCGTGTCCTGCGGTTGACCCGACGTGCAGGAGAGCAATTCTACGTCGTCCACGAAGTAGCTGCTGATGTTATTCTGAGGGTTCGACGCAATGTATGCGACCCGCACCGTCTTGCCCGCGAACTGCGAGATGTCGAAACTGCTCTGCACCCAGTTGTCGTCGCCTTGACTGGAGACGAATTGCTCCACCGTCTGCAGCACGTCGCCATTGGTGCGCGCGAGCACAGTCCAGAACTTCGCGTCGTCAACCTGCTGATTGGTTTTCTTTTTCTCTTCGTGAATCAAGCGCCAGTAATTCAGCTTCACGCTGTTGGCGTTCGCCGGAATGTTCACGTCCTGATAGATGTACTGCAAACCCTCCTTATCTTGGCCCCCAAGCCACGCGCTTCGCTGGCCCGCATGAGGCAGTTCGGAATCAATGATCGAAGAGTTTGAGGTGACCTCGACCCAGCCGCCGGTGCTCTCAAAGCCGCCGTTGGCGATGATGTTCGTGCAGCCCCCTTGCGTTTGCGGCGGTGGTGTGGGCTGCGTCTTGCCCTTGGACGGTGTCGGGCTTGGCGTGCGGCCGGGCGGCGTGGGATTATTCTGCGGCGAGTTGCCGCCCACGTCCAAGCCAACCTGCTGCCACGCACTGCTGACCGCGCTCACTTCAGCCGCGCCGTACAAATCTTGTGCGGCTTGCATCGTCCCCTGCGCGGCGGCGAGGAAATCCGAGGAGGGCGAAAGGATTTGCGTGAGGGTGCGGTAGTAAATCTGTTCCGTCTTCTCGCGCCCAATCGCTTGCGCGATCAAGAATGCCACGCGGTTCGGGATGCCGCTGTTGACGTGCACGCCGCCGTTGTCGGCTTTGCGCGTGAACGGCAGGTTTGCATACTCGCGCATGTTGGACGGCTGACCGACACTCTGCAACGGGTTGCTCGCATCATAGCGTCCGCCCGACGACGGGTCTTCCATGTTGCGCAGATATGGCACCGGGAACGGCGGCGACTTGATGACCGTCTCGCCGATCAGCCAGTTCGAGCGGTCCACCATCGCACCGAAAACGTCAGAGTACGACTCGTTGAGCGCGCCCGACTGCCCTTGATATATAAGTTGTGCCGTCGAATCGGTAACGCCATGCGTGAGCTCGTGGGCCGCCACGTCGAGACCGAGCGCGAGCGGCTGGAAGATGCGTCCGCCGTCGCCATAAACCATCTGCTGCTTCTGCGAAATCCACGCCGCGTTCTGCGAATCCTCCGCACTGCTGCCGTAATGCACGGTCGAGACGATGGTCATACCGTTGCCATCAATGCTGTCGCGCTTGAACGTGTTGAGATAATAATCGTAGGTCTTACCGGCATTGTCTTGTGCGGCTTGCGCGACGGTGTCCGTGTTCGAGCGCTGCCCTTCGTCAATCAGCAGGCGGCCGGGAATGCTCGTCGTGTTGTTGGCTGTATACGTCTTGCGCTGCTTGATGTGTTCCACGCTGTCGAATGCGTGCACAATGGCGGGCCGACCTGCGTTCACGAAGTACGTCCATTGACCCAAGGGTGAGTCGGTCATGATGATGACGTTCCACGTTAAGGTCGCTTTGTCCTTCTCGTCCACGTACACCATCAATTGGGTTTGCTCGCGCAAGACTTCGGTGCTGACCGTGTTGCGTTCGTACTCGACCAATTGTTGATCCATCAAATCTTGCAGCGCAACGCGCTCGGCGTCTTCTTTGCTGATCGTCGGCTTCGTGGCGACGTTGATGGCTGGCAGGTAATCGCCGTTCACCGCGACAATCTGTTCGCTCTTATCAATGTGCACGATCAATTGTTTTCCGAAGACGGGAATGCCGTGATACGTCTGAGACATGCGCACGTGCGCGTAGCCAAGCTGCGCATCGGGCTCGACGCGCAGCAGTGTGAGGTTGTCTGCAACGCTGGTGAGTTGGAATAGATCGCGATTTTCGTCGAGGAAGCCGCGCGCGATGGCGGACGGATTGCCGTGCTCGGCAGCGTTCGGTGTGTACGGTATGCGGCCCTTGCTGTTCGTGCTGTGAACAAAATCAGGCACATTGGTGCGCGCGTTGAAGTGCGCGACCAACTCGCCATTCGCGTGCGTCTGCAAACGCGCCAGCGCCGCGTGTGGCGGGTCATCCTGATTGCGCGCCATCGTGCCGCTGACGAATAACGCGAATGTGATGAAGCCCAACAAGATGAGCGGCACGCGCAGCCGACGAAATTCAGATGCCTTCATGCAAATGCCTCCGCACAAAATTGCAACGCAAATATCTTACCATGAAGTACGAGAAAAATCACGGGTAGCGCGGAACGCGGAACGGGTAACAGGTACACAGGTACACAGGTATCTACGTAATCGCGCTACCTGTGTACTTATCTACTTGTGTTCATAGAACCGTTCACCGTTGACTGTTCACTGTGCGTGCGTCGTCGCAGAAACCAAATGTTGTGCGAGAAGGTGCACTTGGTCCCATCAGTCGCGCCGCCAAACTTCGGCTGCACGTTGAACGCTTCCCAACCTTGCTTGCCAAGCGACGCGACCCGCTTGAACGTGCTTTGCTCATCGGGTGTGTGATGCTCGGCGATGTAGCCCGACGGCTCGTCGTCGCGCAAGAAGTACACCCACGTCTCCTGCTGCCAGCCGCCATACACGACGCAGTATTCCCAGAGTTCCATGCAATGACTCCTGATACCAGTCCGACATCGTAGTGCTGACGTCAGTGGTTGAGGCACTCATCGAGGTGACAACTTTTTCACCCCAGCTCCACGCGCACGGTCGAGACTATCTGTTGCAACGCGCGGCGCACGACATCTGTTTCCGCATGGCGCACCACGACGTAACCTTCACCTTCATAAGTCGTGGCCGGCGGCTGGCCCATTTGCGGCAATTTCACATCCGTGATCAGGTAACCGAACTCTTGCTGCACGTGTTCGAGTCCGTGCACCGCGCGCACGCGGCCGCCACCCTGCCCTCGCAAGTATGCACAGCCGACGGCGAAGCGGCGCTGCGGCGGCGTGAACTCATCGAAGATCATCAGGCGCAGCCACGCGCCGAGCGCGTCGAAGTCGTTCGCGCGTGCAATCAGCGTCGTGATCTGCGCGCCGGGCGGTCGGGCGCCGACTTCCGAGATGGCCAGACTGCCATCGCGCCGCCGAAACCATTCGAGATGACTCAAGCCTGTCGTCATGCCAAGCGTGTCGAGCGCGCGAAACGCCACGGCGCGGATGTCGTCGTATTGCGCGTCGTCAATCTCGCGCGGCAGCAGCACGCTCCATTGCATCCACGCATTGCGCAGCACGTCGAGCGGCGACGGCAGGTAATGTGTGATTGAATGAAAGAGATGCTGACCGTGCAGTGAAAACGTATCGAACGAGTGCTCGTCACCCGTGATGAACTCTTCCATTAACACAGTGCGATTCGGCGTGGGCGCAACTTGCTCTAACACATCACGCAATGCGGCTGTATCGTCAACACGGAACGTGGATTGTGCCGCGGCACCTTCGGGCGGCTTGACGATGAGCGGATAACCAATTTTATTGGCGAACTGCCACGCGTCATCATCGCTCGACACGAGCCGATGACGCGCGCACGGCAGACCTGCGGCGCGCAGCACATCTTTCATGCGCGCCTTGTCGCGGAAGTTGCGAGCCGTCTGCGCGCTCATGCCGACGATGCCCAACCGTTCGCGCGCTTCCGCGACCGGCACTTGCACCTGCTCGGCGGGACCGAACATTCGCTCAGGGGTGCCCAGTTGGCGCGCGAGTTGTTGCGCCGCCCACACGAGCTGCTCAGCGTCGAGCGCGTTGTCAATGCGCCAGTGTGCCGCGATCTTCGCGCGCACATCTGACGTGAGCGCCTCTTGCGGCTCCTGGCTGATCACGCCGAGTCGCACGTCGGGCATGTGGCCCGCCGACGCGAGCGCGCGCACGGCGAAGTCGCTGAAGAACGGCGTAATGAGGATGATGGTGCGCATTGGGTTATCTCACTCGCATGTCCACGCCTCGCATCATACAACGCATGTCCTTTGCGCGTCAATGGCGCGCCGAGTTGACGGGGGCACAGGCGACTGATATACTTCTGCAAAATTACCAACAATAACAGAGTTTCGCTCGCCGACGCTTGCAGAGCATTAGCCGAGGCGCATGATAGGGAGCAAACTTCGACACACCCTCGTGTCGCCCGCTCGATTCTGTTCAGCTCTTGCACTTGATTGTGCGCGTGTAGCGAGAAAGTATAGTTCCATGCCGAATCGAACTATTGCGACGACTGAACGATCTAAACCGAACAGCCCTGCAACTCGAAAAGCCAGCGTGCAGCCTTCGAGCGTGATTCCGCCTTTGCGGCGAGTAGCAGACTCGCTTCACGCCGCCGACCTCGCACATTTGCAGCGCACGATTGGCAATCAAGCCGTGCAGCGCATGGTGGAACGCCGCGCTGTTGTCGTCGAGGCTGGCGCCGACGTGGATGCGACGGTGCAGCGCGACATCGCCTCAGCGCGCAGCGCAGGTCAGGCGCTGGATGCCAATGTCGGCACACGGATGGGGCACGCGCTCGGCACAGACTTCAGCGGCGTTAGGGTGCATACCGACGCGAAGGCGAACTCGCTCAATCGCTCGTTGAGTGCGCGCGCGTCCACGCTCGGCCGCGACATCTTCTTTAGCAAGGGCGCGTATCAGCCGAACACGCCGAGTGGCGACAAGTTGCTCGCGCACGAACTGACGCGCGTGGCACAGCAAGGCGGCAGTCCTGAGCGGAGCGCAGCGCAGTCGAAGGGCGGCGCGAAGAATAATCATGCGCAGACCAAACTGCGCGTCGGCGCGGCAGGCGATTCGTACGAGCGCGAAGCCGGTCATTTTGCAGAACACTATGGCAAGCGCAGTGGCGTAGGGTCGCCTGCGCGTGGTCAGCACACGGCAACCATCCAACGCGCCTTTGGCAAGAAAAAGAAAGACAAACCACTTGACAAAGCCAATCAACAGTACGGGGAATCGGGCAAGCCAGCGAGTGGCACGTATTTCATCGTTAGAGCCGCCGTCAAGACCGGCACTAAGACGCGCGGCAATGCTCCATTATCCGAAATCTTGGGCGGCGGCACGGGACATTCATGGTTGGAAATTGAGCTCGGGCCCAATTTCCCCAAGTTGCAAGCCATGGAAGATAATGCGCCCGAAGGCGACATCGTGACAAGTGTGATGTCTGGTACGACGCGCGGTGAGTTGGACAGCAAGGGAAAGACCACTGTTGGATTCTATCCAACCGTCACGGGCGGGGCCGTGGCTCCCAAAACACTGGCCAAGCAGCTATTCGCCAACCTGCCGGGTCATCTCGTAGAACCGGAGCAAGCGCATTTTGCAGGTAGCGAGCGCGGCGCGAAAGGGTTCGCCATCACCGATTCGACGAAGGCGATTATGCTGCTGAACTTTATCAACGGACACCGCAATCACCCGTACAACGTCTTTCGCTACAACTGTACCGACTTCGTGGTGAAGACGCTCAAGTCCGTCGGATTGTCGATCGGCGCGACGAGCAACGCACTCGGGTGGACGATGCCCGCTCTGATGTACAAGCGAATCTATCAGAAAGCCGAACTGGGCGATCAGAGTTCGCGCTTCACGGGCCTCTCGCCGAAACAGAATAGCAAAGGCAAGACCATTGACGTGAAGCATGTCACGAAGAAGTCACAAAAGCGGCTCGACAAGCGCAAAGACAAGATGCGGCCCACACTCGCGCGGCGCGCCAGAGAAGCTTTACAGGCTAGAGTGATCCAAGAATACGCGATCAACGACTACGTAGGCTTGAAGGGCGGGAGCATGACACGCCCCGGCACCAAGGTGGGGGCAACGGGCGTGTTTGACGCCGTCTGGGGCGAGGTGGTGATGGGCGGGACGGTAAGCTGGGTTGATCTCATGCAATTTGAGCGCGTAATGGGCTTTCCATATCCCGGTGCGAAATCACAGCGGGAGGCAGAGCCAATTCCAGACAATCAGATCGAACAATTCAACGACGTAGTTCAGCAGGACCTGAACGCGCCAAACGCAACGCCGTTGAACGTCAACCCAACGGTGGAACCGCCGACGCGAGTTGAGCAAGCGGAGCAAGACCAACCCCCGCCGATTCCAACGGGCGACGCGCAAGCCACACAGACACTCGAGCCGAAGAAAGTTTACGCCCTCACCAGCCCTTTAACCATCACACGACGCACTGGCGAAGCGCACACGATTGCGGCCGGCGGTCAAATCATGATCCGCGAGCAGCGGGGCAACATCGTTGAGCTTGATGGCAGCGACAGAACAACTGGCAGCGCGTCATTGGCAGACGTACTGGCGGTCATCCAACAAGGTTAACAACACGCGAACACCTGTAGCACAAGCAATGAGCCCCGACGCAATGGCGAATGCGTCGGGGCTTGCGCTTTCGGTCGAGCAGACATAACACCTACTGTGCGTGCAGTGCCCGCCACACCCGCTCGGATCTCATCGGTATCTGCGTCAGACACACGCTGGCCGCGTCATTTTCGGCGTTCGTCAGGGCGGGCGCGCGCTGCCTCACAGGCTACATCACGATTGTAATTGGAGCAATT
The DNA here is from genome assembly GCA_038198935.1 of Anaerolineae bacterium. GTDB lineage: Bacteria > Chloroflexota > Anaerolineae > JACRMK01 > JACRMK01 > JBBPZQ01. The sequence continues at coordinate 32,189 of JBBPZQ010000148.1, read as the reverse complement.
GGCTGATTGTCACAAACGTGTAACCTTGCTCTTTGAAAAATGGAATCAGCACTTTGAGCGCGTTGGCCGTTTGTGGCGCGTTGGGCCCGCCGAGATGGAAAAGCACGATCGAGCCGGGGCGCGCTTGCGCGATCACGCGGCGCATGATCACCGCCCAGTTCGGATTGAACGCATCGCTTGAGACTACATCCCACTGCACAATGGTCAAGCCCATTTGCGTGATGATTTCGACATCCTTCGATTCGTAGCAGCCACCGGGGAACCGGAAATATTGTGGCGTGACTTCGGCCGCCTTTCGGATGTTCTGCTGCGCGGCGTCCACCTCATCCTTGTCCTCACGGTCGGCAATACTGGGCAGTGTGTAGCAGCGCGGCGCAAACGCGAAGTGCCGATTCGAGTGATTGCCGATTTCATACAGTGGATTCTGCGCGAGCGAATAAAGCAGATCAGGATAAGCGACGGCTGCCAAGCCCGCTACAAAAATCGTGGATGGCACACGCTCGGTTTCAAGCACTTTCAAAACTTCGGGGTCATACCACGCTTTGACTCGTCCCGTGCGCAAACGGTCGAGCATGGTCGGCGTCATGTCGAAGTCGAACGTGAACGCGATGACCTTCTGGGTGGTGTTGATGCGCGTCACTACGTCAGCGTTACGAAGCAGTGCGACCTTGACCGATGAAGACGGAGGCTCAGATGGAGTCGCTGCGATTGCTTCGCTCGGCGCGGCAGGCTGAACATTGCTGGCGATGGTGGATGGATCAGCGGACGACGTTGTGGTTTCAACACCGTTGTGAGCCGTGTAGCCGTTTGTGGGTACATCTGCCGGGCAGTAAGGCGGCAGTGCTATCTGTCTCGTGTCAACGCTCGGCGCGGCTGGGCTACAACCCCGTTCATTCACATTACAAACAATTTGGGACACTGCCCCGTTCAGTGTGCGTGCCTCAGCATCCCATACACTAGGGGTTTCAGTGGCCGCCACTCGTGGCGTGACGTTCAACGGCCACGGTGGCCTCATGGATGTGGCGAATACAAGCGCCATACCGATCAGCAGTGCGAAGCACCAGCCGACCACGCGCGCTACCGTAATCTGAACACGAGGCATTCAATCCGCTCCCTCTGATCTCTGTTCGAATGCTGACCACACTCTTTCGGGCGTCATCGGTATCTGCGTCATCCACACGCCGACTGCATTATACACCGCGTTCGCCACCGCGGGCGCGACGCCGTCCATCGGAATCTCCGCGACGGCTTTGACGCCGAACGGGTGCGACGGCTCGTACGTCTCGACGAAGATCGTTTCGAGTTGCGGCATCTCGTTCGCGGCAAAGATCTTGTAGTCGGTGAGATTTCGTTGCAGCGCGTTGCCGCGCGCGTCGTAGGTCATCTCCTCGCACACCGCGTAGCCGAGCGCCTGCGTCATGCCGCCCTCGATTTGTCCCGATGCCGTGACGGGATTGACGATCACACCCGAGTCCACCGCCATCACCAACTTCTCGACGCGCACCTCGCCCGTTTCGGTATCCACCAGCACCTCGGCGAATTGCGCCGCGAACGGCGGCGGCGATTCGGGCGAGACGTATGATGCCACAGCCATGATCTGCGTCTGCTGCGAATGATGCAATGACTCCAGCGCGACGGCTTCGAGCGTGACCGAGCGACCGTCAGGGGCGAATGCGCGTCGGTCGCGTAAGACAATATCTTGCGGACGAATGACGGATGATGAATAACCAACGTTTTCTTTCGTCGTTCGTCCTCCGTCCTTCGTCAGCATCCTCGCCGCCACCTCTCGAATCTGCTCCGCGACTTGCTGCGCCGCCTTCACCACCGCCGCGCCGCTGATGTACGTCGTGCTGCTCGCGTATGCGCCTTTGTCGAACGGCGTGAAGTCGGTGTCTGACGAATACATGATGATATCGTCGAGCGTGATGCCCAACACTTCCGCCGCCATCTGCGCGAGCACCGTGTCCGAACCTGTGCCGAGGTCGGTCGCGCCGACGAGTACGTTGAACGAGCCGTCGTCATTTATCTTAATGGACGCCGCGCCCATATCGAGATACGGAATCGCGGTGCCCTGCATCACCGTCGCCATGCCTAGACCGCGGCGGAGATGAGGCTTGCCATCAACGATATGGTAGTCCTGAGTCCTGAGTCCTGAGTCCTGAGTCCCAACTGACCGTCGTCCGTCTTCCGTCGTCCGTCGCCACCCAATCGCCTCCGCCCCGCGCGCCACACACTCCGCCAGCCCGCACGTTTTGATAATTTCGGGCACCGGCTCGCGCCCTTCGCTCCACACGCGGCTAAACGGATGCTCGTCGCCGGGCTTGACCGCGTTCTGCAAACGAAACTCGATCGGGTCGAAGCCCATCTCGCGTGCGATGCGCTCGATGTGTACGTCCACTGCGAACGCGCCTTGCGGTACGCCGTAGCCGCGAAACGCACCGGCGGGCGGCGTGTTCGTGTACACGATGTCGGCGTAGAAGCGGATGTGCGGCGCGTTGTACAGCGCCATGCTCTTGTGCCCCGTATTGCCCGTGACCGTTAGCGCGTGGCAGCCGTACGCCCCCGTATCGGACAGCGCGTACATCTCGTTGGCGATGATGCGCCCATCGTTCGTCACGCCCGTTTTCATTTTGATACGCATTGGATGGCGCGAGCGCGCGTTCACAAATTCTTCTTCGCGCGTGTACTCGAATCGCACCGGCCGCCCCGTCGCAATCGTCAGGTGAGCGGCGACGTCTTCGATCATCACTTCCTGCTTGCCGCCGAAGCCGCCGCCGATGCGCGGCTTGATCACGCGGATGCGTTTTGCGGACAAGCCCAACACTGGCGAGAGGATGCGCCGCACATGGAACGGCACTTGGGTTGACGTGCGAATCACGAGACGATCATCTTCATCGAACCACGTCACGACGATATGCGGCTCGATGCTCACCTGCTGTACCTTCGGCACGAGATACTCGCCCTCGAAAATTCTGTCGGCTTGCTTGAAGCCATCGTCCACGTTGCCAATGTCAATGCGAATCGCAGCCGCCAGATTTTTTTGCGGGTCGCTGTGATCGAACTTCACGTACTCAGGCTCGTCGTGGATCAACACCGCGCCGTCGCGCATCGCGTCGCGTGAATCGAGGATGGCGGGCAGTTCTTCGTATTCGACCTCGATCAGTTCGAGCGCGCGCTCGGCGATCTCCGGCGTCTCGGCAGCGACGAACGCTACGCGGTCGCCGACGTAGCGCACTTTGTGATCGAGCGAGAACATATCGAGCGGACCCGGAATCGGATCGGATTGTCCAGCCGTCGAATAGACCACGCGCGGGATGTCCTGATAGGTCAGCACCGCAGCGACGCCGGGCAGCGCGCGCGCCGCGCTCACATCAATATGTTTGATGAGCGCGTGCGCGACGGGCGACCACAACACTTTGGCGTGCAGCATCCCACGCAACTCGATGTCGTCGCTGAAGGCGGGCTTGCCCTGCACCAACTTCAGCGCATCCACCTTCTTCTCCGGCTTGCCGACGACTTTCGTGTCGGGGATCGTCGGCGCAACGACCATCGTGGGCATGATAACCTGAGTGGCGACGGACGACGACGGACCGATGACGGGAGACGGCGGCTCTGGCGCAAAGGGTTCGGGTTTGCCAAACACGGCGTTGAATGGAATGCCTTGTCCACCGTCCTCCGTCCTCCGTTCTCCGTCAACGACCTGCATCACCGCCTGCACCGGCTTCTTGTATCCCGTACAGCGGCACAGCACACCCGACATGGCTTCGCGCACTTCATCTTCAGATGGATTCGGATTCTGGTCGAGCAGCGCCTTCGCCGCGAGGATCAGTCCGGGCGTGCAGTAACCGCACTGGATTGCCCCCGTCTCGACGAACGCGTTTTGCAGTGGGTGCAATGGCGCGCTGCCTTTGTAGCCGCGCTGTTGCTCGCCGCCGAGTCCTTCGATGGTCGTGATGCTCTGCCCGACGACCTGCGCCGCAAGCGTCACGCACGAGTTGACGGGCTTGCCGTCTACCAGCACGAGGCACGCGCCACACGTCCCATCCTCGCAGCCGTGCTTCACGCCGAAGTAGGCGTGGCGACGGAGGAGGGAGAGGAGTGTGTCGTTAGGGATGGTATCAAGGTCGTAGGGTTGTTGGTTGATGGTTAGTTGAATATTCATAGGGCAGTCTTCAGTCCCGCTTCGCGCAGCACCGCGTCGAGCCATACGGCATCGCCCGCGTCGAGCGGCGGCTCTGGCGGTTGATCGTAATCGAGCGCGCGCACGTATGGGCCTTCGAGATAACATTTCTGCACGACATACTGAATGTCCAATGGCACGTCGGGATCATCACCTGTTAGTGGCACAGGAATCGTCGGCAGCGACTCGCGCACATCTACTGGATACAAAACGTAATCCATCCATGTATCTTGTCGCAGTTCAGCGCGATTGAGCAGAATCAAATAGTCGCAAGCCAACGTGTCCACCGCCGCGGCCAGTTCTGGATACGGCAATAATCGTCGCCCAGAGCGCTGCAAGTCCAACTCAATCAAGTGCGCGTCACTGTCCAGCACTTCGCGCTGCTTCGTTTCATACGCGCGGCGATCAGTGCCGGGCTTTTTGTTGGATGGGCTTACAATCTCTATCAACGTGATCAATTTGTGCCCGCGCGCCGCATCGCGAATCTCGACGAATTGATGGCGGATCGGATCAGTATGGACGCGCACCTCCACGCCTTCTGAAAGCATCGTGCGTGGCGACTCTAATACCACAACGACGCCACGCTGAGGCGCGCGTCTTGGTGGGCGCATCACGACCACATCGGGCACGATCCAACGTTTCGTCCCTGCCTCAAGGATGACGCCCATCTCAGGTCGCATTTGCAGGCGAGCGTAATATGGCTCGGGCAAGTGGGCGTTTAGTTCAGCGCGAATCGCCCCTGCTAACGCATCATGGAAATCGGGCCAGATGTCAGGCGTTTCTAGATACGGATCCATACCCGGAAACGGATACTGTGGGTGCATAATAGCCTCACACGTTAACACTCGTACACGAGCCATCCTCGCAGCCGTGCTTCACACCGAAGTAGGCGTGGCGACGCAACGCGGCGAGAAATCTTTCGCCGGTGTCGTTTCGAGTTCGTTGGTTTGTTGGTTGATGGTTAGTTGGATGTACATATCAATTATTCCAATCGTGTTAGGGCTTGGGACGTTTGAAAATTAGGCGAAAGTCCGGCTCATCGTCCCCGGTATTGATGGCAGTGACTAACTCCCAGCCTTCCGCACCCAGTTGATTTGCATACTGAGCCAGATTCTTGTCTTGCCGCCAATTGCTAATTGGGCTGCCGTCTACAGCCCACACCTTCCAATGCACACCATCCAAGTTCGCAGTGACAAACAGATACTCCCACTTCTCCATGATGTGCCTCCCTATGGTTGGTTGCGGTGACATCGGACAAGGCAACGGACGAACTGACACACGCTCGAACGTTCGTATAGTCGTTGCTGCGTCCGTTGTCACGTCTCATGTCATTCGTGGCGCTATGAACTCCAAAACTTGCCGCGCGAGTTGCGTCGCTTCTGCTGCTATAAGTCCAGTATACGCATTCAAGCTGATGATCGTTTCGGGATAGCGAGGCTCAGTGTAGACTTCGGTCAACCTGCCGCAAGCAGTCGCTGGTACGGTGAACTCAGCATCGCATTTCTCGCCTAAGCCTCTCTCGTAGGCAAGGTCATGTGTGTATGGAAACTCGCGTGTGTGAAACAACAGGTATGCCTTTAACGCTTTCTCCGCCGCTTGCCGTGCGTTGAATACCGCATTCGCAAACAATCCTTCACGCTGTGCGATGTCTGCTGTGCGCAAACTATCTTGCGCGGACTGCAACCAGATGCGCGCAAGCTCTTGGGCATTACTCTCGCTCATAGAGCACTTCGCCCTTGAGGATCTCTTTAAGCATCACGCCATCGTTTTGGCGGAGACGTTCAAATTCTGCTCTTGTGTAGGGATGAAACTCCAACGGCACCTCATAGCAATAATGCTGCTCTCGCAAAAGTTCGCGGAGGTCGCTCCCCATCTCAAAGCGAGGCGTGCCTTCGGGTTTATCCATCACCACACACAAATCCAGATCGCTCTTCCAGCGCAAGTCGCCGCGCGCCGCCGAACCGAAGCGAATGATCTTGCCGGGATTGGCTTGCTTGAGAATCGCGACAATTTTGCGCGTCTCTTCGTCGAACTTCGCTTGCAGCGCCGCCTCGTCCGCATGTCGCTGCGCTTCTTTCGCCTGAGAAGGATCATCCACCAACGCGCGCAATGTCTCGACCACATGCTGCTCAATTACATCGGGCGCGATGTGTTGCGCGCGCAGTTTCGTCGCAACATAATCAGGGATCGTAATCTGCATATCCATCACAGCCTCCTCAACACCCTCCCCACTCGCGCGCCCGTCACCCGTCCATCCTCGACGCCGAACGCGCCGTTGACGATCACGTACGGCATCCCGTTTGGGAATCGAATCGGGTCATCATAAGTTGCGACGTCGCTGACGCTCTTCGGATCGAAGATGACGAGGTCGGCGTATGCGCCTTCGCGGATGACGCCACGATCCTTCACGCCGAACTTCTTCGCGGGCATTGTCGTCATTTTTCGGATCGCTTCGGGCAAGTCCAGCACATGCTCTGCGCGCACGTACTTGCCGAGGATGCGCGGATAGGTGCCGTAGGCGCGTGGGTGGGGCCTGCTGCCCGTCGCGAGTGCGTCGGTGCCGACCATGATCTGCTCGTCGCGCATGATGATACGCACGTCGTCTTCACTCATCAGAAAGATGACCATAAGCACTTGGCAGTTCGTTCGTTCGAGATACTCGAACAGCGTTGTGTATGGATCGCGCTCGCGTTCGCGCGCGAGTTGTGCCAGCGTCTTGCCTTCGCTGTCGGGCATCAGTGGCGACGAGGCAATTAAAATCTTGTCCCACGTCGTGTTCTTCGCGGGATTCCACCAGTCGCCCATGTCGTGCTCCATGTCGTGCCGCATGCGGGTGCGCATTTCCTCGGACCTCAATCGTTTCAGCGTCTCAGGCACGCCGCCTTCGTGTGCCCACGGTGGCAGCAGCGTGCTCAACATCGTGCTGCCTGCCGTGTACGGATATTGATCGCCGCTCACGTCGAGTCCGCGTGCGCGCGCATCGCGAATGGTTTGCACCAGCGCCGCGCCCTTGCCCCAATTGGTCGAGCCTGCCGCTTTGCAATGCGAAATTTGCACGGGCAGTTGAGCCTCTTCACCGATGTGAATCGCTTCGTCTATCGCTTCGATCAAACGATTGGCTTCGTTGCGAATGTGGCTCGTGTAGATGCCGCCAAACGGTTTCACCTCGCGCGCGAGTGCGACGATTTCATCGGTCGCTGCGAAGGTGCCGGGCGGATAGACCAGTCCCGTCGAGAGTCCGAGCGCGCCCGCCTGCATCGCTTCGCGCACATATGCGCGCATGGCATCGAGTTCGCCGCTGCGCGCCTGCCGCATCTCGAAGCCCATCGCCGCGACGCGCACGGCGTTATGACCCACGAGCGCGCCAACGTTGATCGGAGGTTGCGCGGCTTCAAGGGTGTTCAGGTAATCAGCGAACGACTGCCACGCCCATGAGACTTCGTTTCCGCCGACGATTGCGCTGGCCTGAGTAATGAGCAAATCTCGATGTGGCGGATTGATCGGCGCGAGCGTAAAGCCGCAGTTGCCGATGATGACCGTCGTGACGCCTTGGCCGACTGCCGACGCATCGGGCGTCGGCGCAAGCAGGAGCCCGTCGTAATGGGAGTGCACGTCAATGAAGCCCGGCGCAATTGTCAATCCGTCCACGTCGAGAATGCGCGCCGCCGCTTCGCCATGCCGCTCGCCGATATAAGCGACACGCTCGCCGCGAATGCACACATCGCCGTCGCGCGCGGGCGCTCCCGTGCCGTCCAGAATTTTGCCGCCGCGAATCACGAGGTCAAGCATGGTCGCGCCTCCACAGTGAAATGGCATAGCGCTCTTGATATTTGTCGAAGTAGTGATGATCGTATGCAGAAAAGTTCTCAGCAGCAACCAGCGGACGCCAACGCACATTGATGATTTGAAACGGAGTGGCCGGATCGGGGTTAAATTCCGGTTCGGTACCGACGATCAATTCGCCGCCAATCAACTCGGCGACAAAGGTGTAGTGCATGGCGTAGTTGCCTTGTGTTTCCTCTGCCCACAACAAATCGGTGATGTGGACGTCCAATCCTGTCTCTTCGCGCATCTCACGAACGGCTGCCTGCTCAGGCGTCTCGCCGTCTTCAATGTGTCCGCCCGGCAGCGCCCAGAAACTGCCCCCGCTCGGATGACGCATCTCGACCATCGCGATCTTTCCCTCTTTGTTGAGCAGGACCTGTGCCCGTGCTCTCATTGGCTCAACTCCCGTACACAGCGCCGCAGTAGCACGCCCACCATCGCGCGCCGATACTCGCTCGATGCAATGTGATCGTTCGGCGGGGTGAGGTCGCGCAGCAACTCGGATGGCGCTGGCAGTTGTTCGTCAATACGTCGTCCATCAAGCAACTGCTCCATTGCGCCAAGCCGAATTGGATGCGCGGCGACAGCGCCGACGGCAACGCGTACATCGCGCACCACATCACCATCCAGCGCCGCGCGCATCGCGACGTTCACAATGGCGCGGTCGCGCGGCGTGCGGCTCACGCGCTCGAACGCATAGCGCGCGCCGCTCGGTTGTGCGGGGAGCACAACCTCAGTTAGCAGTAGGCCTTTCGGCATTGATGCACGCTCCGCGTTCAGGAACTCTGACAATACAATGAGACGGGCTTGCTCAGGTCGTTGCGAAATGAAGTTGGCGTGCGCGTCGCACACGAGCAGTGCGAGCAACAGATCGTGATTGGCTGACGCAGCGGCGACCGTGCCGCCGAGTGTCGCGCTGCATCGCTCGGTGAATTGCGCGGACTGCTCGGCGCAGCGCGCGATGAGGCCGCCCGCGAACTCGCGCGTGAGCTGATGCGTGACGAGCGTTTGCAGTCGCGTCATCGCGCCAATATGCAAGCCATTGTCTTCGGCGCTCACATAGTCAAGTCCGAGGTCTTGCAAATCCACAACGGCCTTGATGGTCGCGTCCTTACGAGCAAGCAATTCGGTGCCGCCCGCGAGCGCAACGACGTTCGTCCCAGCGAACAGCGACAGCGCCTCGCCCAAATCTTTCGGACGATAGTAAGCGGTGAGTTCGCGTAACATGCTTACCTCGACGGCAGACCAATGACGACAGTCGGCTTCAGCGCATCAGCCGTCCGCCGTCTGTCGTCAACCGCCTATTTCACTTGCCACACGCGCACTTGTGAGAACGAAACTTCAAGGTCGGTGCGCTCGACACTGAAACCGAAGTAGCCTTTGCTCAACGACGAATCGCTCAGTCGCTTCACCGATTGGCCGTTGATGAAGAACTCCAGCGACGTGCCGCGCGCGAGAATGCCCAAGCGGTTTTCGCCTTGCTTGCGAATCGCGCTGCTCGTCGCCCAATCCGACAGGCTGCTGTACGTGCCGTTCAGCAGTTTACCGATGGCGAACTGACCGTCACCATTCATCACGAACAGGTACATGCTCCGCATCGCGGCATCGGCGCGCACCGACAAGCCATAGCCCCAATTGGTGGGCCCGCTTCGATAGCGAGTGTTTGCTTCATAGTAAACGTCTTGCTGGCCGCCGCAATACTCGCACGTCACGCGCCAGCGTGAATCGGGCAGCGTTGTCTTGACGACATACGCATTGTCTTCAATGCGTCCTTCGTCGTCGCGATTGATGGTGCCCGTCCACCAGCCCTGATGGTTGTTCACAAAATCGTCGGCGAAGCTGAGGTTGCCTACACTTACGTTCGCGCTCGGCCGCGCATTGCTCGGCAACGTCACGGGCAAAGGCGTATCCTCGCCAATGTCCAACGAGCCTGTCGAGAGCAGTTCGCCGTTGCCGTACAACTCCACGTCGTAGTGGCCGGGTTTTAGGATGAAACGATAGTTTAGTTTCTTCTCGGCGTTGCCGTCGGGGTCGAGCGCCCAAGGCTCGTCATAACGCATCCCGGTTTCTTCTCTGCCGTGGTAGAACACTTTCCAAATCGTGTGTACATCCTTGTTTAGACCCGTGTAATTGAACAGCGCGTAGATATCGCGGCGGTCGTCGGGAAATACGTCGCGCACGATGTACGATTGAAATTTGTTGTCTGCATCGTAGAACTTGCTGCCGAAGCGCAGCGGCTCCACCTGCGCGCCGCCCGGCTTGACCTGCGAGGTCTGCGCGAATTCGAGCGCGGTCAACGCTTCCTTCACACGCTTGCGATACGTCTCCGCCATCGCCACCATCGCGTCTTTATTGACGCGCGTCATGCTCGGCTTGTCGCGATTGGGATAGCAATACTTCTGCTCCGCTTGGCACATCAAGTCTTCGATGTCGTTGACCGCGCCTTGCATCGAAGTCCACACTGAGACGGGCGCTGCGAGTCCTTCTTTCAATGCGTCGTTCATGATTTTTTCGCAGCGCGCGATGGTATCGTGGTACGCTTTGTCCGTCGCCTTCGCATTGCCTGCCGCCAGATACGCGACGGCGATATTGAACGCGGGCCCGCACACCTTCGTGTTCACGTCCAGCGCCTTCACGCTGTACGGAATAGACTTCTCGTAATTGCCCGCGAGGTAATACGCCCACCCGAGATTCCAGTACACCTGATATTTGTCGCTGCCATTGTTCAGCGCGGCTTGAAAATCTTTGATGGCTTCGTCAACCTTTGGCGGGTCTTCTTTCAAGTGCGCGTAGCCGCGTTCGCTGTACGCATTGGCGTAAGTCGAATCAATCGCGAGCGCTTCACTGAAGCGCTGCACCGCGTCCATGTTTTGCGCTTGCCACAGCGCGCCCTCGCCTTGCGCGTAGCGCTCAAATGCACGGGCAGGTGCGTGCTTCACGGGCAGCGCCGCCGTGCCCACCACCCACAACATCGAGATAAACGTGAGCACAATGCCGAGCGACACAAACATCCAGCGGATCACGCCTCCAAGCGTCGAAGCCAAGCCAAACAAGAAGAGCACGACCGCGAAGATCGCAATCGCCGCGATGTAGTTGTTGCTTTTGCCATCCCACGCGTTCGCTTCATTCGCCGATGCTTCGCGCTGCTGACTGAGCATCGTCGCGCTGATGACCCACGTATTCACTTCATAGCGCGTGAAGTCGGGCAAGCGCCAGCCGTCGGACGCGCGTGGCTTCGCATAATCGGGACCAAGCAATGGCGTGAGTCGCGTCAATTCTTCGGACGCCGTAATGTATGCGGCAGCCTGTGCCTTAGCGCCCGCCGTCGTGAGGCGCTGCGCCTGCGAGCGCAAGTCATCGTATTCGCGCGCCGCGACGTATTCTGAGAACGCATACTGTTCTTGCCCACGCGCGCGCAAGCCCGTCGAGGCAATCGCGTCCTGCTGCGCCGCGCGATTGAGCCGCGCACTGCGCGCCGACGCGTCCGCCTGCAAGAACGTCGTAATCCCGACCAGCAACGTGACGAATGCAATAAGCACCGCCAGCCAGCGCCTAGAACGTTCCTCTGGCGAACGCTCATCCCATTGCGTCTCGACTTCGCCAGCAATCACCACCGATTCATTTCTCATGTGCGTTCAATCCCGGTCGAGAAGTGCAGACCTCACAGGTCTTCGAGACCCGTGAGGTCTGTTGAGTTCACGCATGACTGCCGATGGCTTCGATGAGCGCCGCCGCAAGCGTGCCGAGCGCCAAGATGCCGAGTCCGCCCAGCAGAAACAAATAGCGCAGCGGATTGCGAATTGCATCCGCGAGCGTCAGCAGCAGCAGCGCGATGCCCAACCAAATCAGCACAAATAATAGCAACTGCGCCTTACCACGCGCGGCATCGGCCGCCGCGAAATGCGGCTGCGCATTGATATCCTTGTTTACGGTGGACTCTGCGAGGTTCTCGCCGATGTCGCGTTGTACGTTGAGGTTTAATTTACGATCTATGTACGCGCGCGGGATGTAGTCAAGTGTGCGATTGGCGGCTGCCTCCAGTGCGTCGGCGGCTGTGGTGAGCTCGCCGCCTAACGCATACATCGCGTTTGCCAATGAGTCGTCGCGCAAAAACGCGGCGTAGGCGGTCTGGTGTCCGGTCGCGGTAATCGTCGCTTCTGTTGTGGCGTCCTCTTTATCTACCGCCGCTAGCAATCCTGTCGTGTCCGCGCTGCCCGCGTCGCTCGACGCCACGGCCACACGCCACGCAATGATCGCGCCGACCACCGTGACCAGCGCGATGAGAACGGCCACCATGTTGCTGAAACGTTGACTGTTCATCAGAGTGCCTTTCTAGATTCGCATTCCAGCACAACACGCAAATCAAAATTGTTCGCGCTCGTTGATTGTTGGCGCTTCATGATTGCGCGAATGTATCAATCATCAACTTCACGTCATCACCGAGCGGATACAGAATCGGACAGGTACAGCCGTGCAGCTGGTACTGCTCGACTTTCGCGCGCACTTCGTCGGGCGTGCCGCTTGCGGTGATGCGCTCAATCAGGTCGTCGGGCACGAAGCGCATCGCGTCGTGAATTTGTTCCTTCGTCGCGGGCCAACCGAGAATGCTCTGAATTTGCTTCACGATCGCCGGACTGGTGCCGCTCGCCTGCGCGATGTGTGGTTGCTGCGCGAGATATTGCGTCAGCAACCCTTTTGACGCTTGCACCGCCGCATGATGATCGCGATCCACCGAGCACACAATCAACTGCGGACGATCAATGTCGGCGAGCGTGCGGCCTGCTTTGTGTGCGCCCGCCGCGATGCGAGCCAGCGCATTGTCATTGTAATCTGGCGGCACGCAATAGTTTAGCACCACGCCGTCCGCAATCTCGCCGGCCAGTTCCATCATCGCGTCGCCCGTCGCGCCGATGTAGATCGGCACGTTACGCGGCTCGCGCCGTCCATGCACCACGTCCAACTCGATGCCCTCGACGTTGTGGAACTCGCCGTGAAAAGTGACGCGCTCCATGCGCAGCAAACGCTTCATCACCTCAATCGTTTCGCGCATCGCCTTGAGCGGCTTCTTGCGTTCGACGCCGACGTTGCGCGCGAGCGGATCCCACCACGCGCCGATGCCGCAGATGATGCGATTGGGCGCGAGGTCGTCGAGCGTGAGAAACGTCGCCGCGAGCAAGCCGATGTTGCGCGTCCAGTTGTTGATGACGCCGCTGCCGACTTTGATGCGCGACGTTACCGCCGCGAACGCCGCCATCGGCACGATTGCATCGCGCACGAGCCGCGACTCGGCTTGCCACACTGCCTCGAAGCCGCGCGCCTCCGCATACGTCACGTACTCCATGCCGTCGCGGATGTCATGCTTGTCTTGCAGGTACAGCGCCGCTCGTTCGGACATCGCCGCCTCCAGAAATTCTGTTCGCTCATTGTACTGAAAATGGATGGGCGATTCAAAATAGTTCGTTGATTGGTTTGTTGGTTGGTTGGTTTGTCTTTATACTTACGCGCGCCAATCTGCCAATCTCGTTATCTCTAAATCTCAGGATTTGCATGAAACTCGCAATCATCGGCGGCACAGGTAAACAGGGTACAGCACTCGCCAAACGATTCGCCAGAGCGGGCGTGGACGTGATTATTGGCTCGCGCGATGCGACGCGCGCGCAGGTCAGAGCCGATGAACTAAACGCAATGACCGGCATCAGCACCATCGTCGGCATGAGCAACTACGACGCAACCGCGAACGGCGACGTCGTGATCGTCTCGGTCCCCTACGAAGGCATGACGCCGGTCCTCGCCGACATCCGCGAAGCCGCACAAGGCAAGATCGTCATAAGTATGGCGTCTGCGCTCGACCCAGAGCGCAAGAGCCGCGCCAAAGTTCCTGCCGAAGGTTCGATCACAGCAGAGATACAGCAATTCTTGGGCGAGCGCACGAAGGTTGTCGCCGCGTTTCAAAACATCTCGCCCGATAACCTCGACAGCCACGCGCCGATTGAATCGGACGTGTTGGTGTGCGGCGCTGATCGCACGACTCGCGATCAGGTCATCGCGCTAATCGCCCACATCGGCATCCGCGCCATTGACGCTGGCGTGCTCGCCAACGCCGTCGCGGTCGAGACACTCACAGCCGTACTCATCACCGTCAACATCAAGCACAAAATCAAAGGCGCGGGCATCCGCATCACTGGGCTATGATTTCAGCTTTCAGATTTCAAATTGCAGATTGAAAGATGCGAATTGAAATCTGATGAATGAAATCTGAAAATGGAACAAGTCAGCTTTACCGCTATCCCCAACATCCCACTCATCCAGCCCCACGACGACCTCGCGCGTGTTGTTTTCGAGCGCATGGGTGCGGCAGGCGTCGTCTTACAGGATTGCGACGTGGTAGTGTTCGCGCAGAAAGTTGTGAGCAAATGCGAGGGGCGGCTGGTGCGGCTGCTCGATGTGATTCCATCGGCGCGCGCGATCGAAATCGCCGCAATCACCGAACACGATCCACGCCTCGATGAATTGATCTTGCAAGAGTCGAATGAAGTTTTGAAAGTTCGCAAAGGCATGCTGATCGTCGAGCAGCGCACAGGCTTCATCTGCGCGAACGCCGGCATTGATCGCTCGAACATCGAGCCAGAAGACGGCGAGATCGTCGTCAGCCTCTTGCCGCGCGACCCCGATGCGTCGGCGCGGCGACTGTGCGCTGAGTTGAAACAATTGTCAGGCGCCGACGTGGCGGTGCTCATTATTGATACACACGGTCGCCCCTTCCGCAACGGCGTGTGCGGTGTGACCATCGGCGTCGCCGGCATGAAGGCGCTGCGCGATGCGCGCGGCGAGGTTGACTTATTCGGCTTCACGCTGCTACACACGATCATCTCCCCTGCCGACGAGATTGCGGCTGGCGCCTCGCTGCTGATGGGTCAGAGCGGCGAAGGCAGGCCCGTCGTGTTGGTGCGCGGCGCGCGCTACGAAAACGGCGAGGGTTCCGTGCGTGAGTTGATCCGTGTGCGCGAACAAGACTTGTTCAGACCTGAGCCGGTTCTCATAGTGAATAGTAAACCGTGAACGGGCAGACTGGCAGACAGGTACACACGTACGCAGGTACACAGCGAGGCAGATGTCTGTCCGCTTGTCTACCTGTCTACTTGTCTACCTCTGTACCTTCTACCTGTCTACCTGTCTACTTGAGTACGCTCCACCCCGTTCCCCGTTCACACCATCTTGACACCTGCGCTATTCTCTTGTAAATATAAGCCGCGCTTTATATGTTTTCCTCCGTGAAAGACCTCACCAAATTTTTCCGCGCCCTCACCAGCGCGTCGCGCCTGCGCATCGTCGAGCAGTTGGCGAGCGCGCGCGGCGAGTTGAGCGTCGGCGAGTTAGCCGATCGCTTGAGCATGAGCCAGCCGCTCGTCTCGTGGCATCTGCGCGACTTGCAGCGCATAGACCTCGTGCAGATGCGCCGCGCAGGACGACAGGCGTTCTGCTCATTGAACCGAGAACGGTTGGCTTTCTATCAACAGCAGTTTGCTGGACTGTTGAACATGACACCAGAAGGCAGACGGCAGATGGCAAACTCATTTCATCGTCCACCTTCCGCCATCCGTCGTCTCTCGTCCACCAAGGCAAAGTGATGACTGCCA
Source organism: Anaerolineae bacterium (assembly GCA_038198935.1). GTDB lineage: Bacteria > Chloroflexota > Anaerolineae > JACRMK01 > JACRMK01 > JBBPZQ01. The sequence goes on along the minus strand of JBBPZQ010000148.1, from coordinate 16,547 downwards.
ATCATCGTGCCGTGTCTCAAAGACCACAAGTGGTGTTTCGTCCGCTCGGAAGTCACGACCTTCGGCAACGTGCCACTCAACGTCGAACTGAAACGCGAAGTGTGGGACTCGCTCAACTCCACAGTCGTGGTGATTGACGCGGCACGCTGCGCATGGTAGAAAATTATTGAAGGAGATACAGGGAATGGGTGACTGGGTGAATAGGTGATCGAGTAATACGCGCGTTCAGCCGTTCGCCGTCTATCCGTTCACTCGCTATGATGACAATTGTTTATTACATGTGGCGGCTCGCCAGTTTCCTCGCGGGGCATACCCCGCGGCGCATCGCTTATGGCATCACCGACGGCATCTCGCGCGTCATGTATTGGCTGATGCCTCGCTCGCGTCATGATGCGTACGCGAATTTCTCGCAGGTGATGAACAAGCCGATCTCGGATCCCGAAGTGAAACAAGTGGCGAAGCAGGCGTTCCGAAACTTTTGTCGCTACCTCCTAGAGGTGATGCGCTTCCCCTACATCAGCGACGCCGAGCTGAATCAGCGGGTCGTACTGCACGACACCGACGAGCTCACACAGGCGATGGAGGGCGGCAAAGGCGCCATCTTCGTCTCGGCACATTTCGGCAACATGGAATTGGCTGGCGTGCAGATCGCCAAGCAGTTTGCGCGCATGACGCTCGCCGCTGAAGTGCTGAAGTCACAACAGATTTACGACTGGCTCGTGACAAATCGTGCGCGCCATAACGTACGGCTGATTCCGTACAAGCAAGCGGCGCGCACGCTGCTCAAGTCATTGCGCGACAACGAGTTCGTCGGCTTTTTTCTCGATCTGGGCATCCGCTACGATCATAAAGGCGTGCCCGTAAAGTTCTTCGGTGAGACCGCGCACTTTCCGGCCGCACCCGCTTTGCTCGCGCACCGCACGGGCGCGCCGATCATTCAAGGCTACGCCGTCATCAGCGCCGACGGCCAGATTCATGGCCACGTCTTCCCCACAATGCATGTTGACCGCAAGATCGATCGCGATCAATTCGTGCAGCAAGTCACGCAGCAAATGGCGGCTAACATGGAGAAGTTCATCGCGCAGCATCCGGAGCAGTGGTATATCTTCCGCCCGATCTGGCCCGCCAGCGTAACGCCGCTCGAAGCAACCGAAACGTCAACGTTCGGCATGCAGGCAAGTTAGACTCCGCACTCCATCCGAGTATGCGCGCGTGATCTACGTTCTCTATCGCCTCAGTGCATGGTTGTTGTATTACACGCACGAGGCGATTGGCTATCCGCTGTTCAGTGTGATAGCGTGGCTCGCCTATTTGCGCGGCGGCATGATGCGCCAGACGATCACGCGCAACGTGCAGCGAGTGATCGGCGCGCAGGCGAGCGACGGCTGCGTGCGGCGCGCAGTGCGCGAGTCCTATCGCAATTTAATGTGGGGCTACTACGAACTGTTCCACCTGCCCGCGTTTCCGCAAGCAGAGATTCGGCGGCGCATGACGATTGCAGGACTCGAGCATATCGGCGATGGTATCGCGCAAGGCAAGGGCGTGTTGCTGGCCACATTGCATTATGGCAATACCGAAGTGCTGCTGCAAGTGCCGCTCCTGTTTCCGCAATGGAAGTTCATCGTGCTTGTCGAAAAGATGCGCGACGCGCGCGTTTTCAATCTCATACGCCGACTGCGCGAGAGTCAAGGCATGGAGATGGTGCCGGTGGACGAGCCGCTGAAAATCATGCGCCGCCTCAAACAGAACTGCGTCGTCGGTATCGCCTGCGACCGCGACGTGACGCATAGCGGCGTGGCGATTGATTTCTTCGGCGCACCCGCTCGCTTACCCGATGGACCCGTGCGCTTGGCGATGCGCACCGGCGCGGCGTTGCTGCCTTCCTACGGCTGGCGTGAACAGGATGGTCGGTTTGAAGTACGCGTCCTACCGCCGATCGAGTTACAGCGCACGGGCAACTTCGACTGCGACGTGCGCGCGAACATGGAAAACCTCTATTGCGTTTTCGAGCACATCATTCGCGAGCGACCCGGCCAATGGATGGCATTCTATCCGCTGTGGCAATAACCATTTAAGATTTCAGATTTGCGGACGATGAATTCTGAAATCTGAAATCTGCATTCCTATGAAAATTGCTCTCGTCTCCCCATACGATCTTTCCGTCGCCGGCGGCGTGCGCACGCACATTCTCGGATTGGACAAAGCGTTTCGTGAGATGGGGCACTCAGTCAAGATTCTGGCGCCCGCCTCCGACGAGTCTGCGCTCGCCGATAACGTGATCGTGGTAAGCGACCATGTTGTGCCCGTCGGTATCAGTGGCTCGACGGCGCGCATCACGCTCAGCCTGAACGTCTATCGCAACGTGAAGCGCATTTTGAAAGAAGAACAGTTCGATGTCGTGCACATACACGAACCGCTCGTGCCAACGCTGCCCATTTTCGTCTTGCGCCATACGCAGGGCGTGACCATCGGCACGTTTCATGCCTACCGCGATTCGTATGTCGGCTACGATTACACAAAAGTCATTCTGCGCCGCTTGATGCATCGCCTCGACGCACGCACGGTCGTCTCGCCTGCCGTCCTGCCCTACATTACGCGCTACTTTCCCACCGAATATCACGTCATCCCGAACGGCATTGACGTCGAAAAGTTCGGCAGTCCCGACGTGCAGCCGATTGAAAAATTTTGTGACGGCAAGTTAAACATTCTGTTTGTCGGCCGCCTCGAGAAACGCAAAGGCTTCGCCTATCTCTTGCGCGCATTCCCGCACGTCAAAGCGCAAGTTCCGAACGCGCGGCTCATCGTCGTCGGCGCATACGAAAAAGAGGACAAGGAACAGTACGTGCGCTACGTGCGCGAGCACGGCATCCGCGACGTGAAGTTCGTCGGCTACGTATCCGGCGACGAGTTGCCGCGCTACTATCGCGCCGCACACGTCTTCTGCGCGCCGTCCACCGGCTTCGAGTCGTTCGGCTTGGTGCTGCTCGAAGCGATGGCGGCTGGCACGCCGATTGTCGCGTCGAACATCGCGGGCTATCATCATGTCGTCACGCACGGCCGCGAGGGACTGCTCGTGCCGCCGATGGATGAGCGCGCGATAGCCAACGCGCTCGTGCGCGTGCTGCGCGACGACATGGCGCGCGCGCGGCTCGCGCAATGCGGGCGCGAGACTGCGCAACACTACTCGTGGCAGCGCGTTGCGCAGCGCACGCTCGACCTCTACGAGCAATGCATCGGCGAGCGGCGACTGCATCCACGCGAAAAGGAGTACGTGAAGTTTCCGACAACACGGCAAGAGTTCAGGCAGATGTTGAAGATATGAGAGCACACACATGCTGAGTGAACGCCTGCGCGCGCTGACCTCAAACCTCATGCGCGCGATTGGCACGACATTGGGCAAGACGGGACTCTCGCCCAATTTTTTTACCGTCGTCGGCTTCGTCGCCGTCGTCTTTAACGCAGTGTTGATCGCGCTCGGCTATTTGCAACTCGCTGGCGTGCTGCTCATCGTGAGTCTGCTGCTCGATGCGCTCGACGGCGCGGTGGCGCACGCGACGAATCAGACGAGCGCGTTCGGCGGCTTCCTCGATTCGACGCTTGACCGCTGGGCGGAGGTCGCGCTGTTCTTTGGCATGGCGCTCACGTTGAGCCGCACAGGTTCGCTGCTCGATCTCGCGTTTGTGTATTGGGCCATTTGCGGCTCGCTGCTCGTCTCCTACACACGCGCGCGCGCGGACAGCATTGGTATCCCATGCAAAGAAGGATGGTTCACGCGCTTCGAGCGCATGGTCGTGATCGTGCTTGGCTTGCTGACAGGCCGGCTCACACTAGCCAACGGCGTGATCGCCGCTCTGGCCACATTGACTGCGATGCAGCGACTGTGGTACGTGTGGCGGCAATCGCGCGCGCACCGAACGTAATCGCTATTGTCATTTGATTAATCTGCGCCAGTATGTAGGGGCGAAGCAACGTGGTCTTTAGACCATGCTTCGCCCCTACGTTTTTCTAACGCGCGTGCTATAATGACCCAACAAGCCTATGCTGGTTGAAGCCGAACACCTCTGCAAACGTTTTGGCGATTTCACCGCCGTGCGCGATGTGACGCTGCGCATGGGCGAGGGTGAAATTCTCGCGCTGCTCGGTCCCAATGGTGCCGGCAAGACTACGACAGTGCGCATGCTCGCCTCCATCCTCAAGCCGACGAGCGGCGCGGCGCGTGTGGGCGGCTTCGAAGTGGTGCGCGACGCGCAGCAGGTACGCCACACAATCGGGCTGCTGACCGAAGTACCGGGCTTGTATCAACGCATGAATGCGCTGGAGTATCTAGCGTTCTTCGGCGAGTTGCAGCACATGGACAAGAGGCTGTGTAAGCAGCGCAGCGAAGCGCTGCTCACACGCTTCGGATTGTTCGACGCGCGTCAACGCAGACTAGGCACATACTCCAAAGGCATGAAGCAGAAGGCCGCCATCGCGCGCGCGATGCTACATGAGCCGCGCATCCTCTTCCTCGACGAGCCGACCTCCGCGATGGACCCGCACAGCGCGAAGCAGGTGCGCAACACGATCAGCGATTTACGCGCGCAGGGGCGTACTGTCCTGCTCTGCACGCACAACTTGAATGAAGCAGAGCAACTGGCTGACCGCATCGCCATCATTCGGCGCGGCGAAATCATCGCGCAAGGCACAGCACAAGAACTGAAGCGCGAGTTGCTGGGCGAGCCGATGATGGAGGTCAGGTTAGTGGGTTTGTTAAATGGTTTGTCGGCTCGAATAGGAACTCAGCTCGACATTGTTGAAACAGGCGCGAACTGGTTCCGCTATCGCACGACCCGGCCCGAAATGGACAATCCTGCGCTGCTCGCGCGCCTCAGCGAACTCGGCCGACAAGTCGTGACTCTCAGCGAAGTCGAGCGCAGTCTGGAAGACGTGTATTTGAAGATTGTCGAACAGTGACGGCGGACGGTGGACGACGGTTCAAGTGCCGTGTGTCGCCGGCCGTCCATCGTCAGGATTGCTATGCTATCGAACGCCCTGATCATCACGCGCCGCGAGCTGCGAGACAGCCTGCGCGATTGGCGTATCCTTATGCCCATCGCGTTGCTCACGCTGGCGTTTCCGTGGCTGATGATCGCCGTCTCGCAGCTCGTGTTCGACTACGCGCACAACTTCGACGAGTCCGCGCTGTTCATCACCGTCATCCCGTTCTCGATCATGATCGTGGGCTTCTTCCCGATCTCGTTCTCGCTCGTGATTGCGCTCGAAGCGTTCGTCGGTGAGAAGGAACGCAACAGCCTGGAGCCGCTGCTCGCCATGCCGATCAGCGACTTCGAGTTGTATCTGGGCAAGCTGCTCTCGTCCATCGCGCTGCCGCTGATCGCGTCGTATGTGGGGATGGCGATGTTCATCGTCGGCATCCATCTGGTGCGGCGAATTGACGTGCCGACTTGGATGGTCGTGCAGGTCGGGCTGCTGACCGGACTCGAAGCCTTGTTGATGGTCGCAGGCGCAGTAGTCGTGTCGTCACACACGACGAGCATTCGCGCAGCCAACCTGCTCGCATCGTTCATCATTGTTCCAACGACGCTTCTCGTGCAAATCGAGAGTGTGCTGCTGCTCAACAATCGCTCGGATCTGCTGTGGCACATCATGGCGGGGTTGATTGTGGCAAACCTGATCGTCGGGCGCATGGGCATTCAATTATTCAATCGCGAAGAAATCCTCGCGCGCGAGAACGACGAATTGAATGCGCGCGGGCTGCTGCGCGCGTTCTGGAACTTTCTCACCGAAGGACGCGGACGTTTCTCGGTCGTGCAGTTTTATCACGCCGACCTGCGCGCGCTGCTCGCACGCAATCGCGGCGCGCTCGTCGTGACGATGCTCGTGCTGGTGGCTGGCGGCGTGCTCGGCTGGCTGTACGCGATGCTGTATCGCCTGCCGCCTGATTTCATCGCGCTCAACAACTTTTCGGGCGACGACTTTCGGCGCAACCTACACAACGCACCCGCGCTCGGCTTGCTTCCTCAGTTCAGCACGCGCGCCATTTTCGTCAACAACGTGCGCTCGCTCGCAGCGGCCGGGCTGCTCGGCGTGTTCTCGTTCGGCTCGCTCGCGCTGATCCTACTCATCATCCCGATGGCGATTATCGGCTTCTTCGCGGGCGAGGTGTGGCTGACAGGCGCGAGTCCGCTGCAATTTCTATTTGCGTTCATCGCACCGCATGGCGTGCTCGAACTGCCCGCCGCGATCCTTGCTACTGCGCTTGCGCTGCAAATGGGCGCATCGCTCATCTCGCCGCGCGCCGACCTGACGGCCGGCGAAAGCCTGCTCGCCGCGCTCGCCGACTTCATGCGCGCATTCATCTTTGTCGTGCTGCCGCTGCTGCTCGTCGCCGCGTGGGTCGAGGCGAACGTCACGCCGCAAGTGGTCGTGTGGTTGTACGGTCGTTGAACATTCATGTGCATTGGGCGTTTCGTAGGGGCGCAGCGTGCTGCGCCCCTACCCTTTTGTCGGAGGATGCCGTATGCCACACAAAACACCGCGTGCCAAAAGACCCGAACCCGATTTGTTCGACCAATCGCTCGAAGCGCGCCTGGCGAAGGACGCGCCGCTCGCCGCGCGTATGAGACCGCACAACATTGACGAGATCATTGGACAGGCACACATCATCGGGCCCGGCAAATTGCTGCGCCGCGCGATTGAAGCCGATCGGCTATTCGCGTCCATTATCTTGTGGGGACCGCCGGGCACCGGCAAGACTACATTGGCGATGGCGATTGCCAACTCGTCAAAGGCGCACTTTGAAATTTTGAGCGCAGTGCTAGCCGGAGTTGCGGACATCCGCCGCGTGGTCGCCGAAGCGCGCGAGCGCTTGAAGATGGAAGGCAAGCGCACGATTCTGCTGGTGGACGAAATTCATCGCTTTAACAAAGCACAGCAAGACGCGCTCTTGCCGCACGTCGAGAACGGCACGGTGATCTTGATCGGCGCGACGACCGAGAATCCATACTTTGAAGTGGTGGGCCCGTTGCTGTCACGCTCGCGCATCTTTCAGTTGCAACCGCTGACCGAAGCGCAGACGATTGAATTGCTGCGGCGCGCGCTGCGCAATCCAGAACATGGTTACGGCGCTCGGGACATCGAGATCGCGGACGAGGCGCTGCAACATCTCGCGCACGTTTCGGGCGGCGACGCGCGCACTGCGCTCAACGCACTGGAGTTAGCGGTCGAGTCCACGCCGCCTGACCAGCACGGTGTGGCACACATTGATCTCGACGCGGCGCAAGAGTCCATTCAGCGGCGCGCGATTCGCTATGACAAAGGCGGCGACGAACACTACGACACCATCTCGGCGTTCATCAAGGCGATTCGCGGCAGCGACCCTGACGCGGCATTGTATTGGTTAGCGAAGATGTTGTACGCGGGTGAAGACCCGGAGTTCATCGCGCGCCGCATCGTGATTCATGCGTCAGAGGATGTGGGGTTGGCTGATCCGATGGCGCTCGTCGTCGCGGTAGCAGCCGCACATGCGCTGCAATTCGTAGGCTTGCCCGAAGCGCAGCTCAACTTGGCGGAGGCGACGCTGTACTTGGCGACTGCGCCGAAGAGCAATTCGGTGCTGGCAATTGGCGCGGCGTTGCAAGCCGTCGAAGCGGAAGGTCAGACGCAGGTGCCGACGCACCTGCAAGACGCCAGCCGCGATGCAAAAGGTTTAGGTCACGGCAAAGACTACAAGTATCCGCACGACTACGAGGGACATCACGTCGCACAGACCTACTTGCCCGACGCAATCATCGGCAAGCAGTTTTACGAGCCGAGCGATCAGGGGCACGAGCAGGAGATCGCGGAGCGGGTGCGGAAATGGAGAGAGGCGTTACAAAAGAAAAATTGACGGGTCTCGCAGGCCCGTCAGTTTTTTCAGCACGAATAGTTCGCATCGAAGCCACCGCTCGCATACTGGACGAGCCAGACTGTGCCACCGCCGAACGCGTATGTGGCTGAACAGTAGGTTGATGCGGCAGCGCTGTTTGAAGCGTTGGTCGCAACCCAGTTCGGCAGACTCGCGCCATTCGGTAGTAATGGCTTCCATGTACTGCCTGCGATAGTGGTCCACTGACTTTTGGTCGAGTAGACACCGACGGTTAGGCTCTTACTGACCAGCAAATCTATTGCGCCCTGAATGACACGATCGTTGAGGTCAGTCTTCGCGTTCCACGAGTTGGACGTCTCGACATCAAGCCACCAATTCTGCGCGCTAACACTCTGACTCGTCGCGTAATTGAATGCATCCAAGGCAGCGTTATAGCCATAGTTGTACGCGATGCAGGCTTTATCACCTCTGGCGCACGTGCCTGCGGGACCAGTGTTCCCATTCGAGGCTGTCGTGCCAATCGCGTAGTTGATGTTCATATACAGCGATGGCGCAGCGCTCGTGCCTTGTTGCGCCCACGCAAACTCACTCGCCAGACATTCATTCTTGGTGAACGCGTGACCGTGCGTCACGCCGACGATGCCGAAGCCGAATGGAGCGGCAGGATACGCATTGCCGCATTGCGGATACGAAATGTCGTAACCCGTGTTCGCCGTCCCATATATCACCGCGGCGAATACATCGTCTGCCATGCCACTGAAGACGAGCAAGGCAAGCAGTGCAGCTAATCCGACCAACGCTCGTTTGCGCATTTCTATCGCACCCTCCAACGTACTAACAAACTGAGTGAGCATTCTACATGCAATTGCGCATAATTCCAAACAGCACGCTGATATGAAAACCTGTGCCTTCAGCCACTCAAATCGTATGCCGCCTTGAGCCAGCCTTGTAGTTCCTTGTCAACGTCACTCGGCGACGAAGCGTTGCTCATATGGTTTCTCCATCAATGCCCTCTGTTGCCGACTTCGCTCGACCGCGAAGCGAATGAACGCGAGCGTGCCATTCAAATCATCAAATGCGGCACCGTCGCGCCACGCGAGCGCGTGCTCGATCAAGTCTGCCCAGCGTTGGCTAACGTGCTGCAAAACCCAGCGCGCGGCAATCGGCTTCGAGACGATCGCGCCGTGGCAGTACGGCGTTGACATCTGGGTAAGGCGAGGGATGAATAGTCTCAGCACGGGTCACGCAGGCACTCTGAGCACCGCGCCCTCGCTTGCCGAGCCGACGAGCGCGGCATAGCGCGCGAGCACACCCGTCGTGTAATGCGGTGCGGGCGGCTGCCACTGAGCGCGACGGGTCTCCAACTCAGAGTCGGGCACTTCCATGTTCATTGTGCGCGCGTCGAGATCAATCGCGATCGTGTCGCCTTCGCGCACGAGCGCGAGGGGACCACCGCGTGCGGCTTCGGGCGCGACGTGCGCGATCATGAAGCCGTGCGTCGCACCGCTGAAGCGTCCGTCGGTAATGAGCGCGACCGAGTCGTGCAAGCCGACGCCGACAATTGCCGCCGTCACGCCCAGCATCTCTCTCATGCCCGGTCCTCCGCCAGGTCCTTCGTAGCGAATCACGACGACATCGCCCTCGTGTATCTGCTGACCAGTCACCGCTGCCATCGCCTCTTCTTCGCAGTTGAACACACGCGCGGGCCCGCGATGCGTATTGCGCTCGTGCCCGACGACCTTGGCGACCGCACCTTCGGGCGCGAGGTTGCCCCGCAAGATGCGCAGACCACCCGACGATTTGATTGGAGCCGATACTGGCTTGACGACGTGCTGGCCGGGTGTCTCTAGCACCTCGCGCGCTTCTTGCGCGAGCGTGCGGCCCGTCACGGTGAGCGCGACGCCGTCAATGACGTTTGCCTCAAGCAAGCGATTGGCGATCACGCCCATGCCGCCCGCGCGATGCACTTCGACGGCGGTGTAGTGGCCGCCCGGCATCAGGTCGGCGTAGATCGGCGTTCGTGCGCTGATGCGATCGAAATCGTCAATCGTGAGCGGCACACCCGCTTCACGCGCGAGCGCGAGCAGGTGCAGCACGGCGTTGGTCGAGCCGCCCGTCGTCATTACGCTGGCGATCGCGTTCTCGAAGGCAGCGCGCGTGAGGATGTCGCGCGGCTTGAGATCGCGCGCCAGCACATCCATCACCAACTCGCCGCAGCGATACGCGACCTCGGCTTTGCGCGGATCAACCGCAGGAACTGAAGCCGTGCCCATCGGCGCCAGTCCGATGAACTCCATCGCGGTTGCCATCGTGTTTGCCGTGTATTGGCCACCGCACGCCCCCGGCCCGGGGCACGCGACATTCTCGATTTCTTTCAACTCCTCGTCGCTGATCTTGCCCGCTGCGTGCATGCCAATCGCTTCATAGACGTGACGGATCGTGATCTCGTGTCCCCGATAAATGCCGGGCATGATCGAGCCGCCGTAGAGCAGTACACCCGGAATGTTCAAGCGCGCGAGCGCCATCGCGCCGGCCGGAATCGTCTTATCGCAGCCGACGACGGTGACCATCGCATCGAACATGTACGCGCGCGCCATCAACTCCATCGAGTCGGCGATCAGGTCGCGGCTGACGAGCGACGCCTTCATGCCCTCGCTGCCCATCGTGATCGCATCGCTCACGGCGACAGTGTTGAACTCCATCGGCGTGCCGCCGGCCGCGCGCACGCCGTCTTTCACACGCGCCGCCAACTCGCGCAGATGATAATTGCACGGCATCGTTTCGATCCACGTATTCGCAATGCCGATCAGCGGGCGCGCGAGGTCTGCGTCGGTATAGCCGACGGCTTTGAAGTGTGCGCGCGCGGCGGCGCGATTGCGCCCTTGCGTGAGGGGCGCGCTGCGGATGTTGAGTGACTCACTCATGAGCTGTTTTCTCCATTCATGCGGCTTGCCTGAGCACACGTTTTTGCAGCCACAATTTCGCCAAACTCTCGACTCTTACGCCGCGTGTGAATGCGGCTTCACGTAAGCGAGCCATCACGTCGGGATCAATCGCGATGTAATGCCGGCGGGACGTAATATCAAACTCCACGTCCGCTTCGTGCGTCACCGCATCAAAGTCGGTTGCGTCGTGCCTATCCCAAAACTCTGCCATCTCGTCCAGCGTGCGCGTGCGCGAGATGCTACTCATCTGTCCTCCCTAGCCGAGGCACACAATCACAGCGCGGATCACATTAGCCGTATTGCACCATGACGGGTTCGCCACTCAGGAATCTCGTGAACGTAGCGTCATTCGTGATTTCCATTTCGAGATAAGTTATCTCCGTGCCACTACTCGGCTGCTCGTCTGGGTCCTCGCAAGCAATGAGTTTGCGAACGCCAGCAAACTGCCAGCAGGCGGGCCGTCCCTCCCACGTCAGGGTGCCACGACTATCGCCTTCATCTAGTCGCGCGCGTGCATCCGCTAGACGCATTGCCTCGTCTTCCGTTGGTGCTTCGACGAGAATAACGTTCTCCCAAAACGGATACTTAGCTTGATTGCCATCTTTGAAATTGACGAGCATGATTGCATGAGCCGCATACCAAGCCATCTCGGCGCCTCCCTGGCCGCGTTTCCGAATGTTACGGCAGCCCAGAATTTTTTGAGCCTGCTGTATGGTGCGTACCAGTTCCGTATCGCCTTCGCTTTGCGCTCGCTAACCACTCCTTCAGATTATTACACGGATCTCTGCCACTCGTCTGCGCCGCTGCCTTTCCTTGAAGTGTGACGTAATTCTCACCCTTCTCGCGGCTGAAGACGAATACACTGGCAATAGTAAAAGCGAGCAACAGTGCGCCAATGCAAAGCAATATCAGTGGACGTGGCGACAGAAGCACCACTTCAGCGATGAGCTGATTCGTCGTGTACATTGTATGCTACGTCGTGGCTTGTCTCAATCGCTCGATCTGCATCTCGACATACTGCTTGTGCTTGTCGCGCAAGCCGGCATCTTTTTCGGCGGGCAAATTGGCGCGCAGGAATTCGATGTATTCGGGAAACACATACGACGAGACGCTCTCTGCCCATTCTTCGGCGGGGTTGCGCGCGAACTTACAGTCGGGTCCCATCAAGCCGCCATAGCAGGTCGGGCCGGGTTCGTCGCCGACGAACGCGCTCATCCCTTTGACGATGCTGCCGTGCCGATTGAAGATGCGATCATAGATCGGCGCGGACTGCGCGTCCCACGCATGTGCGAGTTCGTGCACGACGGCGACTTGGCCACGCCACGGCGGGTCTTGATGAAATTCGGGATCGCCAAGCACGATGCGCTTCCACCACGGCAGAATCCAAAAGCCGTACGTAAGTCCGCCACCCTGCGCCGTACGCTCGACGCGCACGCCGCCCGTTGCGGCTTTGAGGGCGAGCGCACTGCCGAGCACCTCGATGAAGCGCGCAACGCCCGCGTCAATAATGTCCAGCTCGACGGGTTCCCAATCGCGCGAGATCAGATTGATGCCCGTTGGCTGCAACTTGCCGGCGATTGCTCCGAACTGTTGCGATTCGGACGCACTGGCTGTACCGCTGACCGAACTCGTGTCGTCTGGCATGGTCGTCTCCTTCTGCAAGCTGATGACGTGACCCTCTACTCGTGTGTGCGAATCTGCGTGACAATGGCATCGCCGACTTCATTCGTCGTCGCATGGCCGCCGAGATCGGGCGTGAGGCAGCGACCATCGGCAGCGATGACGCGCACCGCATCGCGCACGCGCTTGCCCGCCTCGGCGCGACCGAGAAAGTCCAGCATCATTGCGCCGGCCCAGACCGTCGCTATCGGGTTCGCGATCTGCTTGCCGTGAATGTCGGGCGCGGAGCCGTGCACCGGCTCGAACAGCGACGGGTACTTGCGCTCAGGGTTAATGTTCGCGCTGGCGGGCATGCCGAGCGAGCCTTGCAGTGCACCGCCGAGATCGGTCAGGATGTCGGCGAACAAGTTCGACGCGACGACTACATCGAGCGTGTGTGGATGCGTGACGAAGCGGGCGGCGAGCGCGTCAATGTGCCACTTCTCAGATTGCACATCGGAATACTCGCTCGCGACTTGCGCGAACACTTCATCCCAGAATACCATCGTGTACGGAGAGGCATTCGATTTGGTCGCGCTCGTCACCTTCGGCGGACGCGCGCGCAACTTTGCGTTTGTGCGTTCGCGCTCGCGCGCCAATTCAAACGCATAGCGAATCACGCGCTCGACGGCGAAACGCGAGAACACATTGGTCTGCAACGCGACCTCGTGTGGCGTGCCGACGTGCACGCGTCCGCCGACATTGGAATATTCGCCCTCCGAGTTTTCACGTACGCACACGAAGTCAATATCTTCTGGTCCACGCTCACGCAGCGGTCCTTTGACGCCGGGCAGCAGTTGGCATGGCCGCAAGTTGATGTATTGCTCGAACTGCTTGCGGATGGGCATGAGCAAGCCCCACAGCGAAACGTGATCGGGCACGAGCGCAGGCATGCCGACCGCGCCGAGGTAGAGTGCGTCGTAGTCACGCAAAATCTTCAGCCCATCGTCGGGCATCATCTTGCCGTGTTGAAGATAATATTGGCACGACCAGTCGAACCACTGAAAGTCAAAGCGGAAGCCACCGTGGACTTCCGCTGTCGCTTCCAGCACTTTGACCCCAACGGGGATCACTTCGTTGCCGATGCCGTCGCCGGGGATGACGGCGACGCGATATGCTTGCACGAATGCTCCTTATAGTTTCCCTGGCGGAGGTGGCGGGTTCGAGTCAGGTAACACCGCCGTCGGCGGCGCGCTGGTCGGCTTCTGAGATTCGTCGTCCGATTGCTCGTAGTCCTCCACCGTGCGTTCCAGTGCAGAGAGTTTGCGTCGGTGGCTCACGGCTTTTATCTGACCGCGCAACACCGACGGCATCGTGACCAGCCAGCCGATCAGCGCGCCCGTCGCGAGCGCGAGGAACAAGATCAGCGCGAGCGAGCCGGTGAAACTCCAAACCAGAAACGAGACGGTGACGACGATAGTGTTCTGAAGCGCGAACGTCACGGCGAGCAGTGCGATGAGGAGCGCGAAGAACAGAAAGATTTGAATCATTGGACTATCCTTTGACCGCGCCGGCCGTCAAGCCCGCGACAAAGTATTCGACGAAGAACGAGTAAATGATTGCGACAGGCACGGAACCCATCAGCGCGCCAGCCATCAACTCAGCCCAGAAGTATTGATCGCCGGCAATGAATTCGGATATGACGCCCACGGGCACGGTCTTCGTCGTCACATCGGATAAAAACACGAGCGCGTAGATGAACTCGTTCCAGGACAGCGTGAACGAGAAGATTGCGACGGAGAGCAGTCCCGGCAGCGCGAGTGGCACGGTGATGCGCAGCATCGCCTGCAAACGCGTCGCGCCGTCCACGAGCGCGCTCTCTTCGAGTTCGTGCGGAATAGATTTGAAGTAGCCAATCAACAGCCAGGTGCCGAAGGGAACGAGAAACGTGGGGTAGGTAACGATCAGCGCCCAGATCGAATTCATCAAGGGCGGTTCCCAACCGAACAGGTTGAAGTTTGAAATCACTTCCGCCAGCGGCAGAAACAATAAGGTCGGCGGCACAAGATACGTGACGAAAATCGCCCAACCGAGCCAGTTCGCGCCACGATAGCGCAGACGACCGAGCGAATAGCCGGCCATGGTGGACGCCACGACCGAGACAGCCGTCGAGACAATCGCAACGACCATCGTGTTGCGCAGCCATTCGGGGTAATGCGTCTTGGTGAACAGAATAATGAAATGGTCGAGCGTCGGATGCAGAATGACAAACGGACTAATAGTCGTATTGTAGAATTCGTCGTTCGGCTTGAACGCCGTGATCGCCATCCAGTAGAACGGGAACAGTGTGATCAACAAGAGCGCGGCGACCGGCACATAGACAATGGCAGCGCGCTTCAGCACAGGAAAGTGTCGAACTTGGGCGAACATAAAATCTCCAGTAGAGACGACCCGACGGGTCGTCTCTACTACGGTTCACGGTTCACTAATCGCTCTTGCGCAGCGTCCACAGCGTCAGGAAGACGATAATTGCGAGCACTGGGAACATGAACAGCGAGATGGCCGCACCGAGTCCAATCTGCAAACCGCGTAACCCAACCTGGAACGAGTATGTCGCGAAAAGCTGCGTCTGGTTCGCGGGGCCACCGCCAGTGAGCGCGTAGACGATTTGAAAATCGGCGAACGTCAAAATCGTCGAGAGCAGCAGCACAATAGTGATGACGTGGCGCAGCAGCGGCAGCGTGATACGCGTGAAGCGCTGCCACGACGACGCGCCGTCAATCGTCGCGGCCTCATAGAGTTCCTGCGGAATCGTCTGCATGCCGGCCAGAAAACTCACGCCATAGAATGGCATGCCGCGCCAGATATTCACGATCATGATCGAGATCATCGGCCAAGGCCATTGACTGAGCCACAGCGGTCCTTTGACGCCAACGCCCGCCAAGACATAGTTGATGACGCTGAACGTGCCGTCAAACATCCACTTCCACGCGAGTGTGCTCAACACCGTGGGGATAATCCAAGGCAGCAGCGTCGTCGCACGCACGATCCGGTTGCCCCGAAAGGGAATGTTGAGAATGAGCGCCATCGCCAAGCCGAGCACAAGTTTGAAGACGGTCGTTACGCCCGTATAAACGAACGAGTTCGTCGCGGCTTGACGGAACGTTGCATCTTCGAGCAGCTGGCGAAAGTTCTCCAGCCCGATGAAGTGACCTGCCTTGACGATGGTGCTATCGGTCAGCGCGAGCCACACGCCGAACAAGAACGGATACGCGACCAGCACGCCGAGGATCAACAGCACGGGCACGAGCAGCACGTAGCCGAGCACATCCTCGCGGTCGAAGAACGCGCGCACCGCGCCCGCGCGCGTCAGATGGTACGGGACGACGATGCCGCGCGTTCCGACCTGCTCGACGGCTAACTTTTCACTGACGGCCATGGCTCGTCCAATCTAGCCCAGTGCCAATGGCGGATGGCTCATTGCTTGTTGTCCATTCGCCATCGGCTATCTGCCATCGGCTACTTGTAATACTTCTTCAATTCGTTCGCAGCCCATTTGGCGGCGTCTTTCGGCGCGAGCTCGCCGCCGCACGCCTTCGCGTACATGTCAACGATGACGTAGTTGGTGTACGCGCTAAAGGACGCAGCGGTGAGCGGACCCGGCCAACCAACCCATTTGATGCTGCCGCTCGTGAGCAAGTCTTTGTACGGCTTCATCCTCGGCTCGGCACTGAACGCTTTCAGTTCTTCTGCTTTCTTGAAGGTTGACTGCAAGTAGCCGCCGCCAGTTTCCAGCCACTCGGTGTACTGCTCAGGCTGCATGAACCACGTCAAAAATTCTTTCGCAGCCGCCTGATTCTTTGAGTAGCCCATGATGCCGACGCTGTACGGGCTGACCTGACTGAACACGCCCTTTGGCCCTGATGGGTGCAGAAAATGATCCGAATTGTCGTACACTTTCTTGGCAAGCGCATCGCCCTTTGCCGCGTTGCGTCCGGCATTATTCCTTTTCACCAAAGTTGCTTAACAACTAAACCTGCTTGATGGAAGAATCCAAGCAGGAGATCGCGGCGATGGCGCAGTCGCGCAAAACCACGATCAACCATTTGACGCAGAGCGGCACGGTTATCAGGCGT
>JBBPZQ010000147.1:0-15064 GCA_038198935.1 Anaerolineae bacterium | reverse complement strand
GTGCGCAGTCTCGGGTCTTTGCTCTTGCGATAGAGTTCATCGAGCTCTCGACGCTGCTGTTCATTCAACGGAGGCACGTGGATTGCTTGCATGCCTCCCAGTGTACTTCAATCCGTCAAGACTTTGTTGGTTGTACTTAGTTGCCGACGGCAGCTACAACTGCGGGTTAGGCAGTGGTTGTTTCAACACCGGCGTCGGCGCGGACGTGGCAGAGCGCATTGACAGCGCGGAGTTGTTGCAGCCCGCCGACGTGGTGGAGATTGATCCCGATCAGCCAGCGCATTATCGTCTCGCGCGCACTCCCAACTCGCCGCGCGTCGCGGGCGTCGTCTCAACGCAGCCGGCGATCACCATGAACAACAACGACCTCGACGACAACGACAGCGGTGTGCGCCGCGACGAGCGGCCCTTGCTCGCGCTGGTTGGTCGTGTGCCGGTAAAAGTGACCGACGAGAACGGCGCGATTCAGCCTGGCGATCTGCTCGTCGCGTCGTCCACCCCCGGTCATGCGATGCGCGCGCCTGCGAATCCTGCACCCGGCACGGTACTTGGCAAATCACTCGGAATGTTGGATAATGGCACGGGCGTCGTCGAGATGCTCGTGATGCTGCGCTAAGGAGATAGCATGAAACGAATTCTGTTCATCCTGATCGTCGTCATCGCATTGGTGCTCGCATTGCGCGCCATGCCTACCGTCGCACAGACGGGCGGCACGTACGACCTAACGTGGAACAGCATTGACGGTGGCGGCGTGACGTTCGCCACTGGCGGCGCGTACTCGCTCGGCGGTACGATTGGCCAGCCCGACGCCGGGACATTGAGTGGTGGGGGCTACACGCTTACGGGCGGATTCTGGGGCGCACTCAATACTGGGGGCAGCACGTACCTGCCGCTCGTCGTGCGTTGAAGTCCATCATGCAGCAATGAAAAAGTCGGGGCGTGTCAATGACACGCCCCATTTGTTTTTGTGCGCGGTGCGCTCAGCGCGCGCTGTTGTTCGTCAGTGCGACCTGCGCGATGTAGCCAATCGTGTTGAACATCGCGTGCATGAACATGCCGGGGTACAGCGAGCCGGTCTGCGCGAATAGCAAGCCGAGCAGTAAACCCAGCGCGAAGATGACCGGAAAGATCGTGAGCGGTGGATGGAGCAGCGCAAAAAAGACGGCGCTGAGGATCACCGCCCCGCTCAGCCCAAAACGGCGGCGCAAGCCACCGATCACGAAGCCGCGAAAGACTGTCTCTTCGGCAATCGGCGCGACGACGGCGGCAGCGACGTAGCCGAGCACCAGCGCAAGCGGGCTGCCGCCGAACAGCGGCGCGATCTCCTGCTGCGTCGGCAGATGCAGCGCTTGCAAGACGAGACCCCACAGCCCACTGACCACGAACGCGACGACTAAATACACAAACGGCAGCGCCCATCCTTTCGCCGCATCGAACGAGCGGAAGCCAATCGCGCGCCAACTGCCGTGCGACTTCAAAATGGCCAGCAGCCACACGGGCAGGATCAGCGCCGCTTCAATGGCGCTGAGGAACAGCGCACTGTACAACGGATTGATCGGGCGCGTCGGGCGCGCTTCGCTCGTGCCGTTCACCTGAGCGAAGAAGGTCAGCGCGAGCAGCGGCACCGCGACGAGCAGAACGTCGAGCAAGCCCCAAGTCTGCTGCGCCGTTGGCATGGTCGGCTGCGGAACGGGGTCGGTGTTCATGTAATGCAAGGAACGTCGGTCATTTGTTTTCGACCCGCAAACAAATGCTGCATCCTAAATGTGTGACTGCTCTTCAACGGGTTGAACGACCTCGCCTCGCTCCTGTTGAATGGGAGTCGCTTCGCTCTCACCCGTATCGGTCTCGCTCGAGTCGCTGCTCGCGCCTTCGTCACTGGCTGCTGCCTTGCGCGACGGTCTCGCGCGCGACGTTCGCTTCGGCGTAGGCGGTTCCGCCGCCGCTTCAGCCGGCAAGGATACCATCTCGTCCGACGTGCCTTCGATATGCGCCACAAAATCCGTTTGCGATGGCTCGGACACCTGAGCTTCTGTGTCTATCAACATCGGCTGACTCGTAATCACGTCCTCACTCGCAAAGCGCGAATCCACACCCGCCGTCGCATCAATCAATTCATAGGCGGCGGATTCGCCGAGTGCTGATTCGACGTCGGACGGGGCAGCATCCAGCGTAGGCAGGGATGCATCTTGGCTCTCGCCGGTTGCGGCTGGCACGTCCGCGCTGGCCGCTTCGCTGCTGGTGCGCTCAACCTTGCGCTCCTCTGCCGTCATGGTGCGCGACACATCCATATACTGACCGAGGATATTCGGATCGTTCGTCAGTTGATACAGCGTGCGCCGCCCGCGTCCGCGATTGCTGCGCGTGAGCAGGTTCATGTGAATGGCTTTGATGATCATCGTCTTGACTTCGCGGTTGGACAGATCAATCAAGCCCTGATTGCGCAAGCCGCGCACCACGTCGAAGACACGCACGAATGGCGCAGCGCCTTCGACTTGCGACATCGCTTGCGCAAACATCTTCCACTGCTCAGGCGTCAGCTCCAATTCGGCTTCGGCTTGTTCTTCCGCTTCGGTCTCGTCCGCCGCTTCAAGCGTCGGCTCCGTCGGCAGCACTTCTTCGGCGAAGCGGCTCAACTTCTTCGGGTCTTCGTTCGGCAAGAAGATTTCGTTGATCGTGCCCGTCGAGAACAACTTGACCTTGCCGCGCCGCTCTGCCTCTTTGACGAAGTCCTTGAATTTTTGCAGCGGTCTGCCGCGATTGTCTTTGTAGCGCGTCTGATCGAACTCGCCCATCAACTCGGTCATCAGCAATTTGAGCGATGCGAGCGTGGCGACGTAGCCGCGCTGCCGCGCAACTTTCACTGCTTCGACCAGTGTCTCATACGGCTCGCGCACTTTCACCTTTTCTTTTTCGGGCGGCTTGAGGTTGTCGGTGATCTGGTGATAGAAGAAGAACTCGTCGGCGGCTTGCGCCAGATGCGACGACGCTGCGCCCGCCACGCCGATCACGACGCAGCGCTTGCCGAACTCACGGATCGTTTTGACGAGCGGCACGAAGTCACGGTCACCCGTGATCAACACGAACGTCTGAATGTTCAGGTGACTGTACAGCATCTTCATCGCGTTGATGCACAGGAACATGTCAACGCTGTTTTTGATCGCGCCGCCTTTTTGCTTGCCGCCTTCACCGTAGTGATAGGCGGGCACATAGATCGGGTCAATCTCGTATGCGTGCAGCGCGTTGATGTAATGCGAGTACGGTGTCCAGTCGGCGTACGCTTGCGCGACCGACACGCGCCCGTACTCTTCAGCCTTCTCGATGATGGCTTCGAAGTCTGGGTTCACGTCGTACTCCGCCAGCACGGAGATATAAATATTTTCAAAGTCAATGAACACGGCGACATCTTGGCCGCCGAAGGGACGATGAGGTTCTACCATTTGCAATTATTCCTTTGGGCGACTGAAGTGCGGTGAGCGGGTGAACGGGTGAGCGGGTGAGGAAATCCATTCACCCGATCAGCATTCACTCTGTCAGAGACCTCAATCGCATCTTTACTTGTTCAGCCGTCAGACCATTTATGCGCACGAGTTTCGTCCGCGCAGTCTGAGCGCTGATGATTTCAATTTGTCTATTGCCAACTGCGAGCGCATCTGCCAACAGCGCAATCAATGCGGCGTTGGCTTTGCCCTCGACGGGCGGCCCGGCATTGATGAAACGCCGCAGCCGAACTTTCAACGTATCCTGCTGCCAGCCTTCAATCGCATTAGCCCGCGCGCGCGGCACGACCTTGACGGCAAACGCCATTGACGGTGGACGGTGGACCGTGGACGGCTGAAGGTTCTTGGCCACCGTCTGCCTTCCGCCCTCTGCCGTCTGCTGTTTCACAGCGGCAGCACCGACAGCACCAAGCGCTGAATGATGCCGACGATGATGATGGCGACCATCGGCGTGATGTCGAACATACCGAGCGGCGGAATCACGCGGCGCAGCGGCGCGAGCATCGGGTCGGTGATAACGTACACCAGATTCACCAGCGGATTGCGCGGCGCGTTGTAACTGCGACCATAGCCACGACGCGGCAGGTTGCCATATGGATTTTGCGGCTGCAACAGATCCAGCAGCACGCGCGCGATGATGAGCAGTTCCAGCGCAAGGAACAAGTACGACACAATCTCGCGGATGATGAACATCAGAATTTCACTTCCCCTGACGAACGGTGTGCCCGCCTATCCGTCATTGCGAAGCGAAGCAATCTCCCGGCCACATGAGGGAGATTGCTTCGGCGCAAAGTACGAGCCTCGCAATGACAGAGCAGCGGGCATTGCTTCGCGTTCGTCACGCCTTCGCAGTTCATGCTTTGGTCCGCTCTCCAAAAATCGCGGTGCCGATGCGCACCAGCGTCGCGCCTTCGGCAATCGCCACCGCGAAGTCGCCGCTCATGCCCATCGAGAGATGCGGCAGCGTGCGTCCAAGTCGCCGTCCCAACTCCTCGCGCAACTCACGCAGCTTGGCAAAGCACGCTCGTGCATTCTCCGCGTGAGGCGAGTATGGCGCGATCGTCATCAGCCCTTGCAGTTCGACGCTCGGCAGCGCGGCAATCTGCTCGGTCTCGCGCCAGAGCGTGTCCGCGTCGCTCAGGCGATAGCCCGCTTTCGATTCTTCTTCGCCGACGTTGACCTCGATCAGAATCGGCATGCGCTTCGCGTGACCGTGCAATTCGCCGTAGCGCTTACTGATCTCGCGCGCCAACTTCAGTGAGTCCACGCTGTGAATGAAGTCGAAGCTGCCGACCGCGCTCTTGACCTTGTTCGTCTGCAAGTGGCCAATCAGATGCCAGCGCGCTTCGGGTGTCTGCAATGATGCGGTGCCGATCTTTGTCTCTGCTTCTTGCACGCGGTTCTCGCCGAAGTCGCGCAGCCCCGCCGCGTATCCTTCCAGCACGACCTCGACGGGCAACGTCTTCGTCACGGCGACTAGCGTGATGTCGCTCGGCTGTCGTCCCACACGCGCCGCCGCGTCCGCGATCTGCTCGTGCAAGCGCTCGACATTTTCGGCGATACTCATTTCATCCAACGGCTGCTGTCTGCCCTCACGCGCGGAGCGCAATCGCTGCCCCGAAGCAGCCGTTCATGCGCTGCTCCGCGCGCGCCGAGTAGAAGTCGTGCACGTGGCAAGCCGTGCACACGTCCGCGCTCTCGATTGCGCGCACGCCGGCCGCGCGCAGCATTGCGCGATTGGCAGCCACCAAGTCGAGATACACTTTGCCATCGCCGTTTGCGTGTAGCCACTCGCGCGCATGCTCGTGCTGTGTTGCAAACGCGCGCTGCACATCCTCGCCGACGTGATAGCAGCACGCGCCGATACCCGGCCCAATCGCCGCGATCAAGTCGGGCGGCTGCGAGCCGTACGCGTCGCCCACCGCATGCGCCATCTCGCCCGCGATGTTTGCCAGCGTGCCGCGCCAGCCGGCGTGTGCCACGCCAATCGCGCGCCGCTTGGGATCGAACAGAAATATTGGCGGGCAGTCGGCGTGCCGCTGCAACAACACCACGCCAGGCTCATTCGTGATGAGCGCGTCACAGTCGGGCAGGCGCGTGCCGCCCTGCGCTCGTCCGACGGTTGCCACCGTGTTGCCGTGCACCTGTCGCGAGATGATCGCATCGCGCGGCGTGTAGCCGAGGGTCGAGTACACGCGCCGATAGTTTTCGTTCACGTTGTCTTGCGAATCACCGGTAGAAGTGCTCAGGTTGAGCGAATGCCACGGCGCGGGACTGACGCCGCCGTGTCGCGCGAAGATGGCGTGCACTAGGCGAGGGTCGTGCAGTGAAGCGAACGCATAGGTGGCGATGTTGCCGTGCGAGGTGCGAAGCATGTTGCGAGTGGCGAATTGCGAATTGCGATTTCAACTCTATTCACTAACTGTCATTCTGGGCGTAGCGAAGAATCTCTGAGATGTATCTCAAACAGGATGTAGTCATGCACTCAACTCGATGCTAAGGGAGTGCATGAGCACATCCGTTTTCAACTGTCGCCTCAGAGATTCTTCGCGCGTTCCGCGCTCAGAATGACAATCTGTTGAGGAATTTGAAATCGCAAATTGCAAACCGCAAAACTATCCCTGTTCCTTCAACTTCCGAATCTCATCGGTCAACAGCGGCAGAATCTTGAGCGCGTCGCCGACGATGCCGTAATCGGCAACCTTAAAAATTGGCGCATCGGGGTCTTTGTTGATGGCGACGATGACCTTCGACGTTTTCATGCCGACCAAATGCTGCATCGCACCCGACACGCCCGCCGCGACGTACAACGTCGGCGAGACGGTCTTGCCCGTTTGACCCACTTGCTCCGCGTACGGACGCCAGCCTGCGTCCACCACCGCACGTGTGGCGCCTGCCGCACCGCCGAGCGCGGACGCGAGTTCCTCGACCAAATGGAAATTCTCTGGACCCTGCAAGCCGCGACCACCGGACACGACGACGGGCGCTTCGTTCAGCTCAACCTTGCCCGACGCGCTCTTGCTCGTCTCGACGACTTTGGTTTTCGGCTGCGTCGCCGTGACCGCGAGCGTCTCTATATCACATTGCGCGCCGTCGCCCGAAGTCGCGGGTGCGAATGCATTCTGGCGCAGCGTCGCGATCAACGGGAACGTCTTTGGCTCGTACACGGCCATCGCGCGCCCCGCATACACCGGCCGCGTCACGCGCACGCTGCCGTCGCTCACGGCAAAGCCGGTGATATCGCTCGTAAGCGCGGACTGCAAGTGGGTCGCCAGGCGCGGCGCGAGCGCCAAGCCCAGCGGCGTCGCGCCGAGGAAAACCATCTTCGGCTGAATGCGCTTCACCAATTCGATCAGCGTCGGCGCATACACACTGCCATCAAAGCGCGCGAGCGCTGCGTCGTCCGCGACGTACACCTTGCGCGCGCCGAACGCGCCGAGCTGCGACGCGCTGTCCTTCACACCTTGGCCCATCACGACTGCTTCGACGATGCCACCCATCTGCTGCGCGACACGTGACGCCTCGCCGAGCAGTTGGTGGGTGATGCTCTTAAATTTTCCGTCGGCTTGTTCGGCGACGACGAGAATGTTGTTGGACATATGCTCCTGCGAGTTGGATAGTTTGTTGGTTGGCTGGTTGGATAACTATCTACCCAACTATCAAACCAGCCAGCTAGATCACTTTCGCTTGCTCTCTCAACAGCCGCACCAACTCTTTCACCTGTGCCTGCGGCTCGCCTTGCAGGAGGCGGCCCGATTGACGCGCCGGCGGCATGTCGAGTTTCACCATCTGCACGCGCGGCTGCATGATGCTGCTGTCCACTCCGAGCGAGGGCACATCCCATTCGAGCACCTGCTTCTTCTTCGCGCTCATAATGCCCTTGAGCGTCGGGTAGCGCGGCTCGGTCGCCTGTGACGATGTGATGAGCGCGGGCAGTGCGACTTCGAGCGTCTCTTTGCCGCCCTCGACATCGCGCGTGACGCGCGCAGTAGTACCTTGAAGCTGTGTCGAGCGCGCACCACTGACGCTGGGCAAGCCGAGCAGTTCGCCCAGCGCGATGCCGACCCAGCCTTGGTCGTCATCCACGCCCTTGATGCCTGTAAAGATGAGGTCGTAGCCGATCTTCTTGGCGGCGGCGGCGAGCACGTGCGCGACGGCAAGTCCGTCCATCTCGCTCGCATCGTCGGCTTTGATGATGAGCGCGTCGTCCGCGCCCATCGCCAAGCCCTGCATGATCGTCTCGCGCACGCGCGTGGGCCCCATCGTGACGAGCGTGATCTTGGTGCTGGCATCTTTGTCTTTGATTTGCAGCGCCTGCTCCAGCGCGTATTCGTCGTAAGGCGACGCCGCGTATTTGTCAATCTTCGACGCGTCAATCTGGTTGTCCTTGACGAACAGCGGCGCAGCCGTGTCGGGGACTTGTTTGATGAAGACGAGAATTTTCATAGTGAATTTATTTTACCGCGAAGCTTGTCCTGAGCATAGTCTAAGGAGCGCGCAGAACGCGAAGGGTTGTGAATGAGCGCGTTGCGAGTTGAAATGAGTCGAGTGATAGTGCCATTGCGAGCGCAGCGAAGCAATCTCTCAACGAATGATGCCTAATGAGATTGCTTCGGCGGCAAAGTGCGCGCCTCGCAATGACAGTCGTTGCGTACTTCTATTCGACCGCATCCTTCGACGGCGCAGTATCAATGCCGCTCAGGATGCTGCAACTGGGTTAACCAAAATCTTCGCGCTCTTCGCGGCTTCGCGGTTCATTTTATCTGAGAAGTTGTCGTGCAATCACCACCCGCTGAATCTGATTCGTGCCCTCATAAATCTGAATCAACTTCGCATCGCGCATATATTTCTCGACCGGATAGTCGCGCATGTAGCCGTAGCCGCCGAAAATCTGTACCGCATCGGTCGTGACCTGCATCGCCGTGTCGGACGCGAAACACTTGGCGATGGCGGATTCGAGCGAGGCCCTCATGCCGTTGTCCACCATCCACGCCGCCTTCCACGTGATGAGCCGCGCCGTCTCGATTTTGATTGCCATGTCGGCGAGCATCGCCTGTACCATCTGGAAGTTGGTGATGGGCTGATTGAACGCCTTCCGTTCTTTCGCGTACTCAATCGCCGCTTCCATCGCCGCGCGCGCCAGCCCGACTGACAGTGCGCCGATGCCCGCGCGCGATTGGTCGAGCGTCTTCATCGCAATTTTGAAACCGTCGCCCTCGCCGCCGAGCCGATTCGCCGCAGGCACGACCGCATCCTGATAGATAACCTGAGTCGTGTTGGACGCGCGCTGGCCCATCTTGTCTTCCTCTTGGCCCGCGCACACGCCCGGCGTGTCGGCGGGCACGACGAACGCGTTGATGCCGTCGGTGCCTTTGCTCGCGTCGCTCTGCGCGAAGACACTGTGCAGTCGTGCGACGCCGCCGTTGGTGATGAACTGCTTCGTACCGTTCAGCACGTACTCGTCGCCGACCTTGCGCGCGGTCACTTTCATGTTGGCCGCATCCGAACCCGACTGCGGCTCGGTCAGGTTGAAGGCGATCAGCGTCGGCTCGTCCGTCAACATGCCGAGAAACTTCTGCTTCTGCTCGTCGCTGCCGCCGATGCTAATGGGCAGCGCGCCGAGCGTATTGCCCATCAGCGAGGTGCACATGCCCGCGCAGCCCCACGCCAGTTCCTCGGTCACGAGGCAATCGTCGAACTGCTTCAGCCCGCCGCCGCCGAATTGTTCGGGCACGGTCAGGTTCATGAGGCCGAGCGCGTGCGCTTTCTTCACGACCTGCCACGGGAACTCGCCCGTGCGGTCGTGTGCGGGTGCGACGGGGCGCATCTCATTGCGCGCGAAGTCGTGCGCCAACTCGCGCAGCGCGCGCTGCTCGTCGCTTAAGTTGAAATCAATCACGGAATCTCCAGCCAGAACGGGGCGAATTTCGAGGCGAATCAGATGCGTGGTTCGTCGTCAAGTATCCAAGTCAATCCACTCGCCTACATCATCATCACATCCGACCCCATCACGTTGACTGATGTGATTCTACCACGCCCTCAGCCACCTGCCAACGTCGAGCGCATCGCCTCGAATCTCGTCATGCGCTGACCACATAACTGCTTATCCCTGCATCTCGCGCACTCAGAGCGATTTGACAACGGGGCGTGCTAGTTTGAAAAAAGGCGAACTGTGCGGCTGACAGGAGGCGTAATAACCTACGCGCTCGCCAACCCACTAAAATATCTCGGCAAACTCATTCAGATTCGAGCAGAGATCGGCCGATCTATTCGGGGATAAATCAGCGGTAAGCTTGAGCCACACATAGCGGAGGACGAGCGGATGAAGGCGAGTGGGGCAATGCCGAAGACAGTGGAATCTGAAATCAACGGCAGAGGGTTGGCGATGATAGCAGAAAAGAGCGCAACGATGATGATACGGCTGCCTGAACGCTACTTAGCCATATTGCTGTGGACGTTTGGAATACAAACAGCGCACCACGTGTGGTATGCAACTCAATCCGCGCTCCTACCTCGTCATGCGCTCCGAATCCATTGTTTTAGCAGACGTGATGCTACGACGTAATCAACGTTCCTCGCCATTTTAACAGGAGTTATCGCGGCGTACTCCACACTGCTAAAAATCGTGATTAGGAAACTGGCTTGGCGTGTCCCTCAGCATGTAATAGATTGGGAACAGGATGACGAGCGCCAGTAGCACGAGCGACGTAAAGGCGACGATCTTTTGTGCCGTTCCCGACGACCTGCCCCGCCCGATTATTCTCAACCAGTCGTTTGGTCGTTACGGCGTCCACAGAGTCCCGTCGGACCAGCGGGTCTGCGTCCATTCAATCGGTTTGATAGTGATCGGGTATTGGGCCGCTTTCGCTTCATCGAGGTCCACGCCGAAACCAGGTCGCTCGTTCGGCCACAGATACCCATCATGTAATTCCGGCGTACCGGGAAACACTTCGTACAGCGCGTCGCCAAAACGGATGACTTCCTGGATGCCGAAGTTGTGACAGGCGAGGTCGAGATGCAAATTCGCGGTGTGTCCAATCGGCGAGACATCACCCGGCCCGTGCCAAGCCGTGCGCACGCCGAACGCCTCGCACAGTGATGCCAACTTGCGCGCTGGCGTCAAGCCACCCAGCGCCGACACGTGCGAGCGGATGAAATCAATCAGTTGCTCGGCGATCAGCGGCCGCCATTCGAGCGGATGAGTATGCAGTTCGCCCATCGCAATCGGCGTGGCGCACTGCTGGCGCAGGTGACGAAACCACTCGATTTGCTCTGGCGCGAGCGGGTCTTCAAGGAAGAAGAGCCGATACGGTTCGAGCGCTTTCGCCAAGCGGATCGCATCGATCGGCGCGAGCCGCTCGTGAATGTCGTGCAGCAGCAGCAGGTCAAAGCCGATGTGCGAGCGCACGTAGTCGAACAACTCCGGAATGGCGCGCGCATACTTGTCGGGGTCGTAGTATGCGCCGGGGAAGTTGCTGTTGAGCCGATCCATCAATCTCATGCGGTGCGTCGCTTGCGGCGCAGCATTGCTCGGCACTGCCGTCGCCTCTCGAGTGTCCTGAACGCGTCCGCCGTAGCCGCCTATCTGACAGCGCACTGCCAGCGCGCCGTCCTCGCGGTACTTGATTACATTGTCCAGCACTTCCTGCGGCTCGCGTCCGTCGGCGTGACGATAGACCAGCGCGGCTTCGCGGCACTTGCCGCCGAGCAGGTCGTAGACCGGCATGTTCGCCAGCTTGCCTTTGATATCCCATAGCGCCATATCCACGCCGCCAATCGCGTTGTTCAGCACGGGCCCATTGCGCCAGTACGCATTGACCATCATCATGTGCCATAGGTCGTCACTGTTGCGCGGGTCGCGCCCGTGCAGCAATGGATCGAGGTATTCGTCCACGGCTTTCGCCACCAATGTTGGACGTTGCGTAAACGTGGCACAGCCGAGACCATACAGCCCCGCCTGATCAGTTTCGACTTTCACCACGACAAGCGTGATGCCGTCGGGCGCCGTGCGAATGGATTTGACTTTGGTAATTTTCATGGCAGCCCCTATGACCACAAGCGATCCCAACTGCGCTCGACATCCCAGTCTGAGGTCGGCTCAAAGCAGCCGCCTTCGTCGGGCAGCAGGTGCGCACGGATCGCATCCGCGTTGATGGCAAAGCCCAAGCCCGGCGCGTCGGGCACGCGGATGTAGCCAGCTTGAATGAGCGGCTTCGGCACGTCGGTGACGAAATCGTTCTAGAATGGCACGTCGGTAAAGTGGTGTTCCAGCGCGATGAAGTTTTCGGTTGCCGCCGCGCAGTGCACACTGGCCAGTGTACTGACCGGTGTGCCCGCCATGTGCATCGCCATTGCGCTCGTGGCGCCCCTTGGCGATGTTGAGCGTGCGCGCGCCGAGATGTCGTTGAAAATGGAATAGCCCGCGACGTGTGCCATCGCATCGGCGACGGAGATGTGTTTCCCCGCGCGCCCGATGACGATCAGCAACTCTAACTCCCAGTCAATCGTCTGCGAGGCGCGCGGCAGGAGCACGGGTTGATTCGGCCCTACGATGACCGTCGAGGGCATGATGAACGGGCGCGGCGTGACGCGCGCTTTGTTCACCGCCGCATGACCAGCCTCTTGGATGTGCTCCTGAAAGGTGCCCGCGAGCGCGAGCACCTTCGGCGGCCGCGGGATCGGCGCGAGCAGTTGCACATCCGCGAGCGCGCTGCTGCGCCAGTCCGCCTCTGCTGCGCGCGCCAGCAACTTGCGCGCGCGTTCCATTCGTCAATACCCACACCCGCATGCCGCGCGCTGTCGCGATACGCCCACGCCACATCACACAATTCGTTCGCCAGCCGCTGTGCCACCGCCCCATCGCCGTCGGTCGGCACCGTCACGCACATGCCACTGAACGGCGTGTCGGCATACGCAAAGCCGCCCATCACGCCGACGTTCACCACGCGCGCATCTTGTTCCATCTCTTTTGCGCGTTCGTACACCGCGCTGAGCGGCGGCTTCTCCGTCCACGTCGTCAGCGCACTGAGCAGCAAGCGTGGTCGCGCCAGCGCGCGTGCCGTGCGCAACCCCCCGCCCACCATGCGGTGCATGATATTGGCGGCTTCGACGCCGCGCTCGAACGTGTCGAGGTGCGGGTTCTGATCAAAGGCGACGAGCGCATCGGCAGCGTCCAGCATCGCCTCGCTCAAGTTGCCATGCATGTCGAGCGCGCTGACGATGGGGCACGCGCGTCCGACGAGAGCGCGCACGCGCTGCAAGATGTCGCCCTCGCAATCGAGGTAGCCCTCGGCGACCATCGCGCCGTGCAGCGCGAGCAGCACGCCGTCCACGGGCATTGCCGCGCGTAATCGCATGAGCAGATCGTCGCGCAGTTGTTCGTATGCCGCGCGCGCGACGGTGCCGAGCGGCAACGCCGC
Organism: Anaerolineae bacterium; assembly: GCA_038198935.1. GTDB lineage: Bacteria > Chloroflexota > Anaerolineae > JACRMK01 > JACRMK01 > JBBPZQ01. The sequence continues at coordinate 2,145 of JBBPZQ010000147.1, read as the reverse complement.
AGTGTACTTGAGCGGTGCTATGGGTTCAGCTTCGAACCCGCTCATGCGGACTCGCGTTGTGTTTAGAGCAATTGCCCAGCGCTTCTGAGATCGCTCGTGCCGAATGGATAAGCAGTGGCGCTAACTTCTGCAGGCGTGTCTTGCTCATGCGGTTACTCGGTCCTGCGATATTGATGGCCGCAATCACAGTGTCCATGTCATCGCGCACGGCAGTCGCTATACAGCGTACATCTAGGTCACGCTCTTCAAAATCATACGCCACGCCGGTTCGCCGGACCTTCGCCAGTTCGTGAGTGAGCTTCGATAGGCTGGTGATCGTGTGCGGGGTCAGCGCGGGCAAGCCATTCGCAGCGACGATGCGCTTGACCCCGGCTAGGGGCAGCGCCGCCAACAGGACCTTACCGGCCGCCGTTGCGTGCAAGGGGATGCGCGTGCCAATGTTGATCGTGTAGCGCAGTGGATTGGCCGGTTCGATTCGATCCAAGATGACACCAAACTCGCCATCCAATGCGCTCAAATTGATGGTTTCACCGGTTTCGTGAGCCAATTGTTGCAGCCATGGATGAGCAACGCGCACCAGTTGACTCGAAGCTCGCGCTGCACCGGCCATCCGTAGCATCACAGGACCCAACCTATACTTGCTATTATCGCTATTCTGCTGAACGAAACCGGACGCCACGAGCGTTTTCACAATACGGTGCGCCGTGCTGGGATGCAGTTGAGAGCGCTTACTGATTTCGCCAAGGCTCACATCCTGACGACCCTCGGCCAGAATTTCGAGAATCGAGAGCGCGCGTTGAATGGATTGCACCATACTCATTCCGTCGAAGACTGACTGCGGAAAACATCTGGTGATTGTTCAGCAAAGACGGCACATTGAAAATGCCCCGAGTAGCGTCACGAGAAAATGTTACCGAAATGAGATCGTCACCTCATGAGAAAATGTTACTCAAGCTTGCTGGCGGGGATGCGTACAAGCATTTGGTCAATGCGCTGCTTGAGTGTGACGACAGCCAGTTTGGCATGAACAGCTTTCAACTGAGCTTTCTCTGCGGCGCTGACGTGTGGTGAATCCAGCACCCGTTGATAAGGCGTCTGCGGTGCATCGAAGATGCGCTTGACACGACTCTCCTCACGCACTTTGCGGATTAATTTGGTGATGGGTAAGAAATGATTAGTGTACAAGCGATAAACCTCGTAGAGCGCGTTGAGTTGATCCACTTGTTTCTGCGTGTCGTACCGATTGTAACCGACTAAGCGCCGCGCGACCGACCAATTTTTCTGCTCAACGTAGGGATTGTCATTCTTGCGGCCAACGCGTCCGCGCGTGAAAGTGATCTGTTCCTGCTCACAGTAACGCCAGAGTTGAGCGTTGATGAATTCGGCGCCATTATCGGAATCAATGCCCCGCAGCAGAAACGGCAGCGCGGCGCGAATGTATTTGAGCGCCGTAAACACATGCATCTGAGCTTTCGTCAGCACGGCGCGTAATTCGGTCCAGCCGCTCCCGACGTCGCTCATGGTTAGTGTACAGGCGAAAAAAACGCTGGCATTACCGCCATCCTGTTGAATCAAGTCGGCCTCCATAAAACCGGGACGTTTATCATCCCACTCGGCAAACGTGCGAATGGGAATTTGCGACTTCAGCAATGCACCCGGCTTCGTACCGCCCCGCGTGCGGGCCACCACGCGCCGCTCGCTGCGGCGTAGGCGATCCATCGTGGACGGGCTGATCCGTTGCAACCGTTCATAACAGGCGCGACTGACCGGCAACTGCTCGTGTCGCCACAAGTCGGCCAGTTCAGTATTCAAGGCGACACGCAGCCGCTCGGAGCCAATCTGGTCAAACAGCTCCGCCAGCCAGAGCACCGCGCGCTTGTCTTCATCCGTATAAATACCGCGCCGCTGGCGACGAATCGGTTGCTGGCCCTCGCGCCAACGTCGCTTACCCCGCAACAAGGCAATGGCGTGCTTACGATGATAGCCACTCGTTGCGACCAACTGATCTAAAATTTTGCTGCGCGCTTTCCTGTTGGCCTTAGCATAACGCTTGCGCAGTTGCTCCAAATACTGTTGACTCGGCTTGGCTTGACTCACGGCACGGCTCCTTGTTTAAGGGAGTATTTTGCGTGAGTTCACTAGAAT